>NZ_CP084090.1:0-671000 GCF_020217425.1 Halomicrobium urmianum | reverse complement strand
CGGATCGCCACGCAGCCAGGTCTCATCTTCTCCCGGTTCGAGGGTCACGGCCATCCGGTGGTGGAGGTCGGCGACGTCGCCGCTGGGCTCGGTGGTCACGACGGCGAACGACTCGACGACACCGCTCTCCCCGGACGGGGCGAACAGGCCGTAGCGGCCGCACGTACCCACGTCGAGGGTCCGCGACGGCGTGAACGCCCGCGGACTTAAATCGGATCGCGACGTACTCGCGAGTGGATGACCGAGCCGTCGTTCACCATCCCGGCCCGGCCCGACCGCCGCTACCCCGCCGGCGGCGGCCTCGAGTACGACGGGTCGACCGTGTTCCACCTCGAACCCGCGGTCGACCGTGACGACGACGGGCTGGAGCGCCTCGTCGAGTCGGTACTGGCGGCGGGCCCGTACCGCGCCGGCGACTTCCTCGAACTGCCGATGGCGCTGTGGCTGGTTCGGGACGACGGTTGCGGCGACGTGTTCCGCGTCTCGGTCCGCGACGGCGCCGTCCGCCTGCACGTGCTGCCCGCCACCGAATCCGACGGCCTCCGGCGGTTTTACGAGCGACTCGCCGAGCGCAGCGGCTACGAGTGGACCGTCGAGTGCCGGACGGACGCCGACTGACGGTCCCGGCCGACGGCTAGCGACCGCGGCCGCCGGCCGGTCCGTGCGACGGTAGCGCGCGGGTCCAAAACCGTCTTGTCGCCGCCTCTCGTTCGCTCCTCCATGACCGTCTCGCGCGAGGTGGAACTGGAGGGGCACATCATCGACTCCGGGATGATGCAGACCTGTATGGTGACCACCATGGACATGGGTGGGTCCTTCTCCGTCGAAGAGTTCGAGGTCGGGCGCCACGAGAACGACGAGTCCTACGCCCGCCTGATCGTGGAGGCAGACGACGTCGACCACCTGGAGTCGATCATCCACGAACTGCACCAGAACGGCGTCAACCCGATCGACCCGAAGGACGCGACGCTCGATCCCGCCCCCGCCGACCAGGTCGTCCCGAACGGCTTCTACTCGACGACGAACCACCCGACCTACGTCCGCTACGAGGGCGAGTGGCTGGAGGTGGAGAACATCGAGATGGACTGCGCCGTGGTCGTGGAGGACGGTGAGCACGAGGCGCGTAGCGCCTCGGACAGGTCGAGCGGGGACGACGAGGAGCCGCGAGACGAACCGCGAGCGTACACCAAGGTCCTCAACGCCGTCGAGGAGGGCGACCTGATCGTCACCGGAGAGACCGGCATCAAGGTCGAGCCCCCCGAGCGCCCCCGCGGCGAGCAGGGCGCGTTCGGCTTCATGCAGGGCGGCATCTCCTCCGAGCGGCCCTCCGAATCGACGATCCGGGAGATCGCCGAGGCCATCGCCGAGACGAAAGCGGAGGGCGGCACGGTGCTGGCCGTCTGCGGTCCCGCGCTGATCCACTCCGGCGCCCGCGAGGACCTCGCCCGCCTCGTCCGCGAGGGCTACGTCGACATGCTCTCGGCCGGCAACGGCTTCGCCGTCCACGACATCGAGCGGGACCTGTACGGCACCTCGCTGGGCATGGACACCGAGAGCCTCGACCACGCCCGCCACGGGCACAAGCACCACATCTACGCCATCAGCGAGATCATCCGCGAGGGCGGCATCGAGGCGGCCGTCGAGTCCGGCACGCTGGAGTCCGGCGTGATGTACGAGTGCGTCACCAACGACCGCCCGTACGTCCTCGCGGGGTCGATCCGCGACGACGGGCCCCTCCCGGACACCATCACCGACGCCGTCGAGGCCCAGAACGCCATCCGCGAGCAGGCCCACGAGGCCGACATGGTGCTGATGCTCTCGACGCTGCTGCACTCCGTCGCGGTGGGGAACTGCCTCCCCTCCACGACGCGGGTCGTCTGCGTCGACATCAACCCCGCCACCGTGACCCAGCTACTGGACCGCGGCTCCGCGCAGGCGGTCGGGATGGTCACCGACATCGGCACCTTCGTCCCGCTGCTGGCCGAGCAGTTGGTCGACGAGTCCGACTGTTAGGTGAGAAACCGCTCCGCGCCGGCCTACTCGTCGGGGTGGTCGTTCAGCGAGATAGCACACCGGCGCTCGGCCGGGTCCATGTCCGCGTCAGTGGCCTCGCTCCGGTCCTCGACCGCCCCTTCCTCGGCCTCGTTTCCGCCCTCGATATCGGTCGACATGCCACAGATTAGTTGCCGCTGACGTATTACTTTGATGCCCAGACGGTCCGTCGCGCCGCGGGTCGATCCCGGCGAGTGCAAGGGGACAGCGTATCTGCGGACAGCGCCTACGGGGAACGATGTCAGCACCGCATACAGCCGCAGCGCGCGGTCTCGGCGGGTCGGCCAGGAACCTCAGCACCCTCGCGACGCTCGTCGACGCGGCGATCGCCTTCGCCCGGGGACGGCCGAAGAGCGGCGCACTCTTGCTCGGGGCGGCGGCGCTGTCCAGTCGGGTCCCCGGCCTGGGCACGCTCGTATCGATCGCGCTCCGGGTCTTCCGGCGGCTCCGGTAGGCTCCGGACTGAGTCGTCAAAGAGCGACCGTCTAGACGCCCTCGACGCCCGATCGGTACTCCGTGACGTACTCGTGGGCCTCGCGGATGTCCGCGGTGACGTCGTCGTCGGCCGCCGCCTCCAGTTCGTCCAGCGCGTTCTCGACGCGGGCCAGTGAGCCGTGGTCGGGCCCGCGGTCGGCCTCCGCGAAGCGCTCCAGTTTGCCCGCGAGGGTCTCCAGTCGCTCGTTGTCAGCCGCTTCGGCCGAGTCGGCGACCGACGCCAGCAGGTCGCTCGCCGCTTCGAGTTGCTCTCTCGTCATGTTCGGTGCTACTCCCAACTCGCCCTAAACGATTCTGATGGCAGGGCGCCGATACCGGAGGTATTTGAGGGCGCGGCGACTACGGCCTGGACACCATGCAGTTCTGCGACGATTGCGGTTCGATGATGCATTCGGACGGCGACGTGATGGTCTGCTCGTCCTGCGGCGCCGAGGACGCCAGGGACGAGGAACGGGCCGCCGAGTTCGTCAGCACCGCCGAACAGAGCGACGACGACGTCATCGAGACCGAGGAGGGCGCGAACTTCGAGGGCAAGCCCACGGCCGACGACGTCCACTGCGACGAGTGCGGCCACACCGAGGCCTGGTACACGATCAAGCAGACCGGCTCCGCCGACGAACCGCCGACGCGCTTCTTCAAGTGCCAGGAGTGTGGCCACCGCTGGCGGGACTACAACTGACGGTCACTCCCTGGCGCCACCACCGTCTGCGCCGCTGTCCGTCTCGTCTCCGTCGCTCTCGTCCTCGAGCAACGCGTCCGTGTTCCGGACCGTGCCCGTCGCCTCGCCGCCGCCGACGAGTTCGCCGCCCGCACCCGCGTCGACGGCCGCCGACTCCGGGGTCTCCGCGTCGCCGTGCCCGCCGCTCCCGGAACGCTCTCCGGCGGACCGTCGCTGAACCGCCGCCACGGCGAACCAGATCGCCGCTCCCAGCGCGTGCCGGACCGCCGTCGACCGCGCGCCTCGGCGCATGGCCCGGCGGCTCCGGGCGAGCCCGGCGACGCCGGCGATCCCGGCGAGCGCTCCCGACTCGGCTCCGCGCCGGACGTACGGTCCCAGCGTCGAGAGGACGCCATCGGCGCTCTCGGCTCGCGGTTCGCCCGCTTCGCCTTCGACGGCCTCCGGCGACGGGGCGTAACTCAGTTCGTCCTTCATGTGTCAACGGGTTGGCGCGCCAGCGGCATAGCGATACGGGTCCGGCCCCGACTCGTCGGCCTTTTGCCCGTCCGCCGCGAAGGGTCGCCAGTGTCGACCGAAGCCCGCCGCGTGGAGGTCTACCCCGACAGGGAGGTCGTGGTCGACTTCGACCCCGACCTGACCTTCGAGTGCGTCGAGGAGTGCACCTGGTGCTGTCAGCACGGCGTCCTGCTCTACGAGAAGGACCTGCTGGAGCTGGCCGCCCGGGAGAGCCTCGCCGAGTCGACCACGCAGTTCCGCGGCCAGGACTTCGTCCGCCGGGAGGAGAAAGAGCGCGACGAGCACGTCGCCGAGGACGGCGGCGCCTGCTTCTTCCTGCGCGAGGACGGCCTCTGCGCCCTCCACGACGAGCACGACTGGAAGCCCGCGCGCTGTTCCGTGTTCCCCCTGCACGTCACCGTCGAGGAGGCCCCCGACGGTGAGGACCGGGAGCTGCACGTCTCGATCCGCGAGGAGGCCGAAGAGCACTGCGAGGGCCTGAACGTCTCCGAGCGGCGCGTCGTGGACCACCTCGACGCCTTCCTCCCCGAACTGCTGTGGGAGCTTGACGACCCCGAGACGTATCGGGAGCTGTAGCTGTTTTCGTCGGAGAGAGGATTATCAAGAACGGCCTGAAAGCCCCACCCCTTTCATTCCCGCCCGCGAGTGGGCGACCGGCCAGCCGAAACAGTGTGGGAAAAAGGGGCGGCAGGCTGCGGGACCGCAGCCTGCCGGGGCTTTCGGGCCGTTCTGAATAGATGTGGTCGCGAGGTGAACTCTCGTAGTGAGAAGGAGAGACTTCGCCCCTCAGAGCAGTGTCCACGCCACGACGACTACGAGGCCGCCGATCACAGTAGAGCCGACGGCGTGAGTGCGGAGTTCGTCGAGCAGGTCGTGGGAGTGCTCGTGGAGCGAGCAGACCTCGTCGATCTCGCTGCCGGTCTCGCAGTTGGGGAGGAAGTCCATGGCGACGTGGAGGAAGATGCCGGCGGCGAAGCCGAAGACGACGGCGTTGAGCGCAGGCGGCGGCGAGAGGCCGACGATGGCGACGGGAAGGGCGGTGATGCCCACCCCGGCGGCCGGCAGGAGCAGCGTGGTCGCGGGCTTGCTTTCCCGCGAGAGACGGCGGGCGGCGGCGTAGCCGGCGGGGCCCTTGTGCGAGACGATCGACAGACCGAGCAGGAGGCCGAGGGTGGGCATCGCGCCGTAGACGACGCCGATGATCAGCCCGGCGGTGAGCGCGTGGGCGGCGATCTCGGCGGTGGCCACGTCGAATCCGAGGTCGACGTGGGTCAGCCGGTGGCCGACGGTGTGGGCGCTGTAGCCGACGACGATGCCGGCGGCGACGCCGACGCCGCCGAGCTGCGGCGCGCCGGCCTCGCCGCCGAGGCCGATTGCCTGCGGCAGGAGGAACATCGCCGCGCTGGCGATCATCGCGCCGCTGGCCAGCCCGTAGCCCCAGACGAGGCCGTGGGGGTCCGTCTGCTCGGCGTTCGCGCCGAGCCACGCGCCCGCGGCCATCGCGGCGAAGGCGACCCACGAGATGACCACTACCTTCTCGACGCCCGTCGCGACGGCCAGCGCGGACAGCGCGACGAGAGCGACCGCCGACGCGACCCCGATCGCCGACCACCGGCCGAGGCCGCCGTTAATATCGCTGCGTTCTGTGATGCCCATAGTTGTTAACTCCGTCTAAGTAGTTATTAACCCACCGGTCGAGGGCGGTCGTGGGCGAGGTCGGGAGTCGAATAGACCGGCGAAGCGAACCCCGTTTGGGTGCGTCTTTATTGGCGTCGCGGCCGGTCGTCCAGTCGATGGAGCGACTCGCAGACGAGTCGGTGGCGGTGGTCGGCGGCGGGGTCGGCGGGCTCTCGGCGGCCTGCTTCCTCGCCGACGAAGGGGCGGACGTGTACGTCCTCGAGAAGAACGATCAGCTCGGCGGCCGGGCCAGCCGCCTCGAGACCGACGGGTTCCGATTCGACATGGGACCGTCGTGGTACATGATGCCCGACGTCTTCGAGCGCTTCTTCGCGCACTTCGACCGGGAGCCCGGCGACTACTACGACCTGGAGCACCTCGACCCCCACTACCGGATCTTCTTCAAGGACGGGGTCTCCGCGAGCGGAGGCTCGGGGGACGAGCGAAGTGAGTCCCCCGGTGATCGGATGGACGTGACCGGTGACGTCGGGGAGATGGCCGAGACCTTCGAGTCCTACGAGCCAGGGGCCGGCGACGCCTTCCGGGAGTACGTCGCGACCAGCGAGCGCCACTACGAGACGTCGATGGAGAACTTCGTCTACGAGGACCGCTCGCGCCTGCGGGACTGGGTCGACCTCGACGTCCTGCGGGCGGCGCCGGTCGGCCTCTCGCTACTGGGATCCATGCAGGGCCACGTCGAGGACTACTTCGAGCACCCGAAGCTCCAGCAGGTGGTCCAGTACACGCTGGTCTTCCTCGGCGGCTCCCCCCGGACCACCCCGGCGCTGTACAACATCATGAGCCACGTCGACTTCAACCTCGGCGTGTACTACCCCGAGGGCGGTATGGGGAGCGTCGTCGACGCCCTCGTGGAGCTGGGCGAGGAACTGGGGGCGACCTACGAGACGGGTCGCGAGGTCGACGAGATCGCCAGACGGCGTGAGGGGTTCCAGGTCGAGACGACCGGCGGCGAGAGCTACCGCCCGGACGAGGTCGTCGTCAACGCCGACTACGCCCACGTGGAGCGAGACCTGCTACCCGCCCACGAGCGCCAGTACGACGACGACTACTGGGACGAGCGCACCTACGCCCCCTCGGCCTTCCTGCTCTACCTCGGCGTCGAGGGCGACGTCGACCCGCTGGCTCATCACACGCTCGTGCTCCCCGAGGACTGGGACCCGCACTTCGACGCCGTCTTCGAGGACCCGCGCTGGCCGGAGAACCCGGCCTACTACTGCTGCGTCCCGTCCGAGACCGACGAGACCGTCGCGCCCGAGGGCCACAGCAACCTGTTCCTGCTCGTCCCCATCGCGCCCGGACTGCACGACGGCGACGGGATCCGCGAGGAGTACCGCGAGAAGATACTGGCCGACCTCGCCGAGAACACCGGCGTCGACCTGCGCGATCGGATCGTCGTCGAGGAGAGCTTCGCCGTCTCGGACTTCGCCGACCGGTACAACGCGACGCGGGGGACGGCGCTTGGCCTGGCACACACGCTCCGACAGACCGCGCTCCTGCGCCCGCCGAACCGCTCGTCGGCTGTCGACGGTCTGTACTTCACGGGGTCGTTCACCCGGCCCGGCATCGGCGTGCCGATGTGCGTGATCAGCGGCGAGCACGCGGCGAACAAGGTCATAGAGGACCAGTCCTGACGACGCGAGCACCATCTGACCCATGCCCGAGGTCCCCACCGATCGACTCGCGGCCCTCCTGCCCTCCGCGGAGAGCCGCGTCGGCTACCTCCTGTGGCTCTCCCGGCCGCGGTTCTGGCTCTACCTCGCCGGTCCCGTCATCGTCGGCGTCACCTACGCCGCCGACGGGCCGGCGGACCTGTTCTCGCCGGTCGCCGTCGCGCTGTTCGCGTACTTCCTCGTCCCGGCGAACGTCTTCCTCTACGGCGTCAACGACGTCTTCGACGCGGAGGTCGACGAGCACAACCCCAAGAAGGACGAGAGCGGGAAGGAGGTCAGTTTCCGGGGCGATCGGGCGGTTCTCGCCGCGGTCATCTCGTCGGGCGTCCTCGCCCTCGCCTTCGCCCCGGCGCTGCCCGCCGCCGGCGTCCTCGCCCTCGCCGCGTGGCTCGTCCTCTCCGTCGAGTACAGCGCCCCGCCGGCGCGGTTCAAGACGACGCCCCTCCTCGATTCGCTGTCCAACGGCCTGTACGTCCTCCCGGGCGTCGTCGCGTACGCCGCCGTCGCGGGCGGCCTCCCACCGCTCGCGGCCGTCGCCGGCGGGTGGCTCTGGACGATGGGGATGCACACCTTCTCCGCGATCCCCGACGTCGAGCCCGACCGCGAGGCCGGCATCCGGACGACGGCGACGGCCCTGGGCGAGCGGCGCGCCTACTACTACTGCGCGGCCTGCTGGCTGGCCGCGGCCGTCGTCTTCGCCGCGGTCCACTGGGCCTTCGGCGCGCTGCTCGCCCTCTACCCCCTCCTCGTGTTCGGCCTCCTCGCCGCCGGCGTCGACGTCGACCGCGCGTACTGGTGGTACCCGGCGATCAACACCGCCGTCGGAACCGCCTTCACCCTCCTCGGCCTGTGGGTGATGCTGCGTGGCTGACGGCCGGACCGTCGACCGGACGAGCGAGGGCGTCCTCACTGGTCTCGACGACCTCGTCCGCGAGAACCGCTTCACCATCGCCGTCGTCTTCCCGGTGACCGGTGCCGTCCTCCTGACCGCCAGCGCGGAGGGGCTGGTCCCGGACCCGCTGGCCTTCCACCCCCTGCTGATCCTGCTCGGGACGCTCGTGATGCGCCTGCCGCTGGTCGCCGGTCTCGCGCCGCTGGTCGACCGCCGGGCCGCCCTGGCGCTCGGTGCCGTCACGCTGTACAGCTACGGCATCGAGGCCGTCGGAATCGCGACGGGCCAGCCCTACGGCGAGTTCGCCTACGGTGTCTCGCTCGGGCCGATGCTTTCCGGCGTGCCGCTGGCCCTCCCGATATTCTTCCTCCCGCTCGTGGTCAACGCCTACCTGCTCGTCGTCCTCCTGCTGGGCGAGCGCGCGGCGAGCCGGGCCGTCAGGCTCCCCGCCGTGATCGGGACGGTCCTCGCGGTCGACCTCGTGCTCGACCCGGCGGCGGTGTCGCTCGGGTTCTGGTCCTACGAGGGCGGCGGCGCGTACTACGGCGTGCCCCTCTCGAACTACCGCGGCTGGGTGCTCTCGGCGGCCGTCGCCGTCGTCGCCTTCGACCTCGGGTTCGACCGGCGAGCGCTCCTGCAGCGGGTCGCCACCTGCGAGTTCGCGCTGGACGACCTGGTGAGCTTCGTCCTCCTGTGGGGCGCGGTCAACGCCTGGTTCGGCAACTGGCTCGCCGTCGGCGTCGCCGCCCTGTTTCTCGGCGGGTTGGTCCGGATCGACCGGTTCGACTTCGACGTGGCGCGACGGGTGCGGACTCGCGGCGAGCGGTAGCGTCGGCCACCCCGTCTAGAGACGCTCGGACAGCGCTCGAGCGCCGGCCGTGGTGAGACAGGAGAGGAAGGCGACCGTGCCGAGTTTCCCGCCGGCGCCGGCGAACGCGGGAGCGACCGCGACGAAGACGAGGCCGCTCACCGCGCCGGCGGCGGCGAACTCCCGGGCGCTCGCCAGTCGCCGCGTCGTCGACATCCCGACGAAGGAGGCGCAGAAGGCGACGGTCGCCAGCGTCCCGCCGAGGTCGGGGGCGAGAGCGGGCAACCCGGCACCGGCCGCGACGCCGACGAGCGCCGACCCCACCACGGCGCCGAGGTCGAGCCTGACGTGCAGGACGAGGGTCGCGACCGCCGCGACGGTCGCTACGGGCACGATAGTCACAGCGGCCGCCCAGCCGACGCCACTCCCGGTCGCGTAGGCTCCGCCGGGCAGGAGCAGCGTCGTCGCGATGCCGGCGAACGCGAGCGTCCCGAGCTTGCCGCCGAAGCCGTCGAAGACGCCGCTCGACGCGACGAACGCGACGCCGGCGACGGTCCCCGCGACGCCGACGTAGGCCGACGCGGGCAGCGCCGCGGGCCGGAACAGCGACGGCGAGACCATGCCGACGAACGACCCGCAGTAGACCGGCACCGCGACCGCGGGCGCGGCCGCGCCGACGACCAGGCCGACCAGCGCGGAGGCGAGCACCGGACCGAGGCCGGCGTGGACGCTCAGCCCGTAGGTGACCAGCGCCCCGGCGGCGACGGACAGGACCGTGAGGGCGTCGCGAACGGCGAGCGTCGGCACCGCTGACCGATCGGATCCCGTGCTGGCAGACCGATCGAACGCGCGGTTCCCCTCCAGCGCGGCCGCGACGCCGCCCGCCAGGACGACCCCGCTCCCGACGCCGATCCGGCGGACGGGCACGTCGGCGGGCGAGAGCACCGTCGCGGCCAGCAGCGCGGCCGGGGCGGCCAGCAGGAGCACGTACCCTGCGACGCGAGCCAGCCAGTACACGGACGCTGGTCGATTCAGCCCGGAGGTGAACGTTACGATCCCGTCGCCGTCTCCCGGTTCTCCGCGCGCCGCGGCGCCGCGAACGTGACAGTTCGGTATCGGAAATTCCCGCACGCGCCGCCAGGTGCTTTTCCGTCGAGTCCCTCGCTTCGCACATGGCAGAGCTGTTCTCGGAGTTGACGCTGCGGGAGACGACGATTCCGAACCGCGTGATGGTCTCGCCGATGTGCCAGTACTCCTGCGAGGACCGCGACGGCCTCGCGACGGAGTGGCACCACGTCCACCTCGGCTCGCGCGCCGTCGGCGGCGCCGGTCTCGTGATGAGCGAGGCGACGGCCGTCGAGCCCCGCGGCCGCATCTCGCCGGAGGACCTGGGCATCTGGAGCGACGAGCACGCCGACGCCCTGCGGCGGACGACCGAGTTCGTCAGACAGCAGGGCGGCGTCCCCGGCATCCAGCTGGCCCACGCCGGCCGGAAGGCCTCCAAGACCCGGCCCTGGGAGGGCAGCGTGCCCGAGTACCCCGAGGACGGCGGCTGGGAGGTGATCGGCCCGAACGGCGATCCCTGGCCGTACGAGGACGAGCCGCCGGCCACGCGCGAGATGGACCAGGAGGACGTCGAGGACGTGATCGACGCGTTCCGCGCGGGCGCCGAGCGCGCGCTGGACGCGGGCTTCGAGGTCGCCGAGGTCCACGCCGCCCACGGCTACCTGATCCACGAGTTCCTCTCGCCGGTGACCAACCGCCGCGAGGACGACTACGGCGGCGACTTCGAGGGCCGCACCCGCCTCGCCCGCGAGGTCACCGCCGCCGTCCGCGAGGTCTGGCCCGACGACAGGCCCGTCTTCGTCCGCATCTCGGGGACGGAGTGGCTCGACGACCGCGAGTCCTGGACCGTCGACGACTCCGTCCGGCTGGCCGACCGGCTGGCGGAGACCGGCGCGGACCTGATCGACGTCTCCAGCGGCGGCATCGTGCCCGAGTCCTACCCCGACTACGCCGGTCCGAACTACCAGCTCGCGCTGGCCGAGCAGGTCCGCGAGGAGACGGAGAGCGACGTCGCGGTCGGCACCGTCGGCGGCATCACGACGCCCGAGCAGGCCGAGGGGATCGTCGCCAACGGCCGGGCCGACATGGCCATCGTCGGCCGGGAGTTCCTCCGCGACCCCTACTTCCCGCTGCACGCCGCGCAGGCGCTGGGCGCGACCGACCAGACCAGCGAGCCCGTCCAGTATCACCGCGCGTTCGGGTTCGACGACTAGTCGGGTAGCGCCCGTCGCCTCGCCGGTTCGGCGTCGACCCGCTATTCTCCGTCTTCGATCCGACGCCGCTCCGCGACGACCGGACAGTTCAGCAGCCGGATCGTCTCGCTGTCGAGGAACTCGACGATCTCGGCGCTCCCGTGGGCGCAGCCGACATCGGGCGGCGACGAGAAGTACTCGCAGCGCTCGCAGAACTCGTGTTTGGACACGTCGGCGTAGCGCGACTCGGCGACGTGCGCGTCGTCGGTCGCCGCTACGCCGTCAGTCGCGTCGCCGTCGCTTGCGATGGAGTCCCACACCTCGTCCGGATCCACGTCGCCGACGTCGACCCGCTCGAAGGCGCCGCCGGCCGCCTCGAAGGGGTCGCCGTCGCGGGCCTCGAACTCCCCGAACGGGTCCGTCGCAGCCGGGTCGCCCGCGGGATCCGCTCGCGTCGACTCGGCGCGGTCGCCATCCGCACCGGATCGACCGTCGATCGCGCCCGCCCCGTCGTCGAACAGGTCGAGTGCGCCGCTGCCGGGATGGGCCGCGTCGTCGACCGGATCGGTCGCCTCGCCGGCTCGGCCGACGGGGCCGTCCGCAGTTCCCGGACCGTCCAGGTGCGCGAAGGGATTGCCGTCGCGGTCGCCGTCCAGGCGCTCGAAGGGGTCACCGCGCGGGTCGGCCGGGTCCCGCTCTTCGCGGTCCTCGCGGTCCTCCTCGGTCATGGCGTCTCCTCGTCGCCGGCTTCCAGCTGCGAGGCCGTGACCAGCCGCGCCCGCGTGCGGATGATCCCGCCTTCGGGGCGGACGTCGGACACGGCCGCCTTGCAGTGGGGACACTCCGGATCGGTCAGCAGGGCCACGCTGACGCGCTCGCCGCAGTTCTCGCAGGTGGCCGACTCGACGCCCTCCTGGGCGGCGGCGCGCTTGATCCGGTCGAGCGCCCGCTCTCGCGAGCCGCGGCTCCGGTCGTCCCGCTTGAGGTCGCTGACAGCCCACGCCACGCGCTCGAGTTTGTCCTCGACGTCGTCGAGGCGCTCCCGGACCCCGTCGTCGGCCGCCGAGCGGTCGTCGCGCTCCTCTTCGATCGACTCGCGCAGCGACTCGAACTCCTCCTCCAGCGCCGCCAGCTCGCTCGCCAGCGACTCGACGCGGTCGAGCCCCTCGTGGGAGTGGTCGGCGGGGGCCTTCGCGTCGGCCTCCCGCTTCACCTGGATCACGCGCTCGCGGACGTCCTCGATCTTCGCCTGGTACTCCTCGTCGAGGGCGGCGACATCCTCGCGCGCGGCGAACCGGTCCCCGAGCCGCTCGGCCGCGGCGTCGGCGACTGACTCGACCGCCTCCTCCGGCGCGTGTTCGACGAGACTCGCGGGCTCGCCCTCGTCGAGGGACGCGGCGGCTCGGTGGGCGACGAGAACCTGCCTGACCGCCTCCGCCCGGTCGACCCCCAGCTCCGCGGCCCGGGCGTCGAGCCAGTCCGCGACGTCCTCGGGCAGGTCCACGGTCACCGCGTCCTCCCGCGACTCGCTCGCCATCGGCGGACCGTTTCCCGACCAGACAGTTAAGGGTTCCTCGCCTATTTCAGCAGACGATAGCGGTCTCACATTTCCTCCGAAAATGTGAGAGCACGAAAGCCGACTACGTCGGCTTTCGGCGGTCGCCACGGGTGGTATCGTCTAGCGGATCTTCCGGACGTCGCTGATGTCGAAGCCGGCGTCGCCGATCTCCGTCTCGAAGCGGACGATGTTCTCGTCCTCGATCCGCGAGAGGACGCCCCGGAACTGGCTGACGACCATGGTTCGGGCCCGGGTGGAGCCGCCGGACTCCCACTCGAAGCGGATGGTCCCGTTGACGGCGTCGGTCAGCTGGCCGAACTGCGTGTCGGTCACCGTGTCGTGGTTCAGGTGCAGGAGGACGAGCCCGTTCCACTGGTGGGCGGCCTTCTGGAGGCCCTGGACGAGGTAGGCCACGTCCGACCAGTCGACGGCGTCGCCGACGGCACCGACCAGGTCCGACAGGGAGTCGACGACGACGAGGTT
The DNA here is from genome assembly GCF_020217425.1 of Halomicrobium urmianum. Lineage (NCBI taxonomy): Archaea > Methanobacteriati > Methanobacteriota > Halobacteria > Halobacteriales > Haloarculaceae > Halomicrobium > Halomicrobium urmianum. The sequence continues at coordinate 657,891 of NZ_CP084090.1, read as the reverse complement.
GCCCGGCGCGACGGCGCTCATCGTCTCGCCCAGCACCGTGAGCAGGTCCTCGCGCTCCTGGCGCTCGCGCAGGTCCCGGATGTCCATCGCCTCGTCGGCGTACCAGTTCCGCGGCACCGGACTCACGTGGAAGTAGTGGTCCGATAGCTCGTGGAAGGTGACGCCGGAGAGCCCCGCGTCGACCACCTCGTCGTCCATCGCCAGCGCCATTTCCGCGCCGAGTTCGCTCTCGTCGGCCGTGAAGGAGACGTAGTGGACTGCGCCGGGCAGGGCGGCGTCCGCCGCCGGATCGCCGTAGTAGAGGTCGAACAGCTCGTCGCCGGTCGTCGCCAGCGCGTTCATGAGCGCGCTCGTGTACATGAACTCCCGCGAGCCCGCGCCGGCCTCGCCGGAGAGCAACACGACGCTGCCCCGCGGCGCGCCCCCCTCGATCGTCGTGTCGAACTGGCGGACGCCGAAGGGAATCCGCTCCATGCACTCGCCTCTCCCGCGGCCCGGCTTAACCCTGTCCCCGCCGGAATCAGGTTTGATAGGAGCGCCGCTGCCCAGCGCTCCGCAGCCGCTCTGCGGCGGTGCGTGCGCCGGCGACTACCCCAGCGTCGGGCCGTCGGCGACGGTCGCGCCCTCGTCGCGCGGCGCCGCCACGAGCACGTCGGCGTCGACCGCCAGGTCGGAAAGCGCCATCTCGACGCCCGTCTCGGCGGCGTCGACGTCGGCCCGCGTCGTCAGCCCCCACACGGCGGGTCCCCAGGAGGACTGGCCGGCCCCGGCGATCTCCGGCCGGCGGGCCAGTCGCTCGACGATCCGGCCCGCGGGCGGGCGATAGACGCCGCCCTGCTCGTCGGCGTACCAGGCCCCGTTGAGGCGGCCGATCGCCGCGGCGGCGTCGCCGAAGCGCATGGCGTCGCCGGTCGCGGCGGCCGGCAGGAGCCGCCGGGTGAGTACCGCGGCGACGTCGTCGGCGATGCCGGGGTCGGCCCGCTCGACCGTCTCGCGCATCCGGCGGTCCTCCTCGCGGCCGCTGACGCCCTGGTCGACCTCCGGGACGACCAGGACGAACCGCCAGTCCTCGGGCAGGTCGTGGCGGGCGATGACCGGCGGGACCGTCCAGTCGCCCTCGGCCGGCGGTTCGGCCGTGAACCGCTCGGTGGGGTGGCCGCCGTCGACGACGAATCCCCCCGACTCGAAGGTCGCGACGCCGACGCCGCTGCGACCGCCCCGGCCGAGGTCAGGGGCCAGTTCCCGGGGATCGACCTCGCGGTCGTGGGCCCGCGCGACGGCGACCAGCGCCGCGAGCGCGAGCTGGGTCCCGCTGCCGAAGCCGACGTGACGCGGCATCCGCTGGCGGACGGCGACGCGGGCCCCCTCGACGCCGAGGACGGCGACCGCCCGGCGGACGTACGGCTCGGCGGCCGCGTCGTCGCAGACGACCGCCTCGGCGGGGCTGGCCGACAGCTCCAGCGCCGGCCGGTCCAGCGCCGCGCCCACACCGCCGTACAGGCGCTCGTTGGCGAGCGCGAGGTTCTGGAAGCCGAAGTGCAGCCGCGCCGCCGTCGTGACCGTGACCATGGACCGTGATGGGTCCGGCCCGAAATGAAAGTGCGGTCCACCGGCGAGGTCTGCCGTCCGGCGCGCCGGTCGCCGAACACGGTAGTCCGTGGGCTTAAGGCGTCCGGCAGCAAGGACCACAGTATGAGCAAGCAGGAGCGTCGGGAGCGCCGGAAGGACCCCGACCTGCCGAGCAACGAGGTCACGGAAGGAACGGATCGGGCCCCGCACCGGGCGATGTTCCGGGCGATGGGTTACGACGACGAGGACCTGTCATCGCCGATGGTAGGCGTCGCCAACCCGGCAGCCGACATCACGCCGTGTAACGTCCACCTCGACGACGTCGCCCAGGACGCCTATGACGGCGTCGACGAGAGCGGCGGGATGCCGATCGAGTTCGGGACGATCACCATCTCCGACGCCATCTCGATGGGCACGGAGGGGATGAAGGCCTCGCTGATCTCCCGGGAGGTCATCGCCGACTCCGTCGAGCTCGTCTCCTTCGGCGAGCGCATGGACGGCCTGGTCGTCATCGGAGGGTGCGACAAGAACATGCCCGGCATGATGATGGCCGCCATCCGGACGGACCTGCCGAGCGTCTTCCTCTACGGCGGGTCGATCATGCCCGGCGAGCACGACGGCCGGGAGGTCACTATCCAGAACGTCTTCGAGGGCGTCGGCGCCGTCGCCGAGGGCGAGATGAGCGAGGAGGAGCTCGACGAGATGGAGCGCCACGCCTGCCCCGGCGCGGGCTCCTGCGGCGGGATGTTCACCGCGAACACGATGGCCTCCATCTCGGAGACCATCGGGTTCGCCCCGCTGGGTTCGGCCTCGCCGCCAGCGGAGGACGAGGACCGCTACGAGGTCGCCCGCGAGACCGGCGAACTCGCCGTCGAGGTCGTCGAGGAGCGCCGCCGCCCCTCCGACTTCCTCACCCGGGAGTCCTTCGAGAACGCCATCGCCCTGCAGGTCGCGGTCGGCGGGTCGACCAACGCCGTCCTCCACCTGCTCGCGATGGCCGCCGAGGCCGACGTCGAACTGGACATCGAGGACTTCAACGAGATCAGCCGGCGGACGCCGAAGATCGCCGACCTCCAGCCCGGCGGCGAGAAGGTGATGAACGACCTCCACGAGGTCGGCGGCGTCCCCGTCGTCCTCCGGGAACTGCTCGAGGCCGACATGCTGCACGGCGACGCCGAGCTGGTCACCGGCGAGACCATGGCCGAAGCCGTCGAGCGCGTCGACCCGCCGGCCGTCGAGGACCTCGACGCCGACTTCCTCAACACCGTCGACGACCCGATCCACGAGCGCGGCGCCATCCGCATCCTCACCGGCAACCTCGCGCCCGGCGGCGCCGTCATCAAGATCACCGGCGAGGACCACCTCCACCACGAGGGCCCCGTCCGGGTCTTCGAGAACGAGGAGGACGCCATGGCGTACGTCCAGGAGGGCAACGTCGAGTCCGGCGACGCCATCTGCATCCGCAACGAGGGACCGCAGGGCGGCCCCGGTATGCGCGAGATGCTCGGCGTCACCTCCGCCGTCGCCGGCCAGGGACACGCCGAAGACGTCGCGCTGTTGACCGACGGCCGCTTCTCCGGCGCCACGCGCGGGTTCTCCATCGGTCACGTCGCCCCCGAGGCCGCCGTCGGCGGCCCCATCGCGGCGCTACGGGACGGCGATACCCTCACCATCGACATCGACGAACTGGAGCTGTCCGTCGACCTCACCGAGGAGGAAATCGAGCAGCGCATCGAGGAGCGCGACGAGCCCGAACCCCAGTACACCAGCGGCGTGCTGGCCAAGTACGGCAGCGACTTCGGCTCCGCCGAGAACGGCGCGGTCACGAACCCGGGCGCCAAGCAGGACTGAGCGCGGGTCGCCTCGCAGCCGCCGCCACCATTTGCTGCCATCTTCTGGCATCTAGTGGTACGAAACGGTAGCAAATGGTGCCAGGTGGTCGAGGCGCTGCCGGTCGTTCCGGGTCCAGCGCTGCCCGGCCGGAGCGACCCGGAACCGGGGCCTGCACAGCAGTTTAGTGCCAGTCAGCCGTCGCAGTGCGCATGGGAGACACAGCCTTCGACTTCGCCGACGACACCGTTATCGTGACAGGCGGTAGCTCCGGCATCGGCCGGGCGACGGCGCTGCGGTTCGGCGAGGCCGGCGCGACCGTGATCGTCGCCGACGTTCGCCGCGAGCCCAAGGACGTCGACGCCGAGGAGCCCACGGACGCCCTGGTCGAACAGCGCAGCGGCACCGCCGAGTACGTCGAGACCGACGTCTCCGACCCCGACCAGGTCGCCGCCGTCGTCGAGGCCGCCCGCGAGTTCGGCGGCGTCGACGTCATGGTCAACAACGCCGGCCTGTTCGCGGAGGGGTCGATCACCGAACTGGACGTCGACGACCTCGACGCCATGCTCGGCGTCAACGTCCGCGGCGTGTTCGCCGGCACCAAGGTCGCCGCGCGGGACATGCTCGACCGCGACGAACCGGGCGCGATCGTCAACACCGCCTCCATCAGCTCCTCGTTCGCCCAGTACGGCCAGGTGGGCTACGACGCCACCAAGGGCGCCGTGCGCATGCTCACCCGCGGGGCCGCCCTCGAACTCGCCGAGACCGGCATCCGCGTCAACGCCGTCGCGCCCGGACAGATCGCCACCGAGTTCAACGAGGGCTGGACCGAGGAGGCTCAGGAGTCCAGCCGGGGCGACGGCTTCCTCAAGGACATCCCCATGGAGCGGGCCGGTCACCCCGAAGACGTGGCGCCGGCGATCTGCTACCTGGCCAGCGACGCCGCCGGCTACACCACCGGCGAACTCCTCCACGTCGACGGCGGCTGGCACACCTGCTGACGCGACCGTGCGTGCCGCGCGCCGGAGCGAGAAAACGGCGGTCGCGGTTCGGTCCCGGCGCTATCCCTGCTGGTCGGTCTTGACGGGCCGCTCGCAACTGGGACACCAGGCCCAGTCCTCGACGAAGTGAACGTCCCGGTCGAAGTTGTGGTCCGGCATGTCCGGGTCCGGCTGGTGCTTCCCTCGGTACAGCGGTTCCGTCCGCGTCCCGCAGCGTTCACACGTTCTCATCTGATTGGGACGCCGTGGCCGACGCCCTTGTCAGTACTTGCCAGACACGCCACAGTTGCGGGCGAGGTGTCGACGCCGAGCGCAGCGTTTACCAGATCGATACGATTCGAACCCACGTACTTCCTGCCTGGGTCCACTCGCTGGCCGGTAACGAGACGTTTCCGCACCGCTAATCGCCGCTTACCCCTCGAAACGGGAACGGGTTTACCCGATAACGAGGGTCCCTCCCGTATGGTCCTGGAGGCACTCCCCTGGGTGAATCGGGAGACGTTCGATCAACTGGCCGGCATCACCGGCATCGGGTGGACGACGTCGCTGCTCGGCTTCCTCTCGTCCGTGATCGGCTACGGCAACGGCGTCATCAGCCGGTTAGTTACCGACCCCTCGTCGCTGCTGTACCTGGGCGGGCTCTTCTTCCTGACGACGCTCGGGCTGGACCGGCTGTCGAACCGACTGCAGGACGACTGATCGCCGGAGGACTCACTCCGTTCGTACTCCGAGCCCGCGCTCACTCCGTTCGACTGGACGCCGGCAGACTCCCGCTGGTCGACTCCCGAGCCCAGTCTCGCTTCGCTCGACTGGACGCCGGGGCCCGACTGTGGCGGCCCGCTACCCGTCTTCTCACCGAACCGCACCCGCTGTCGGAATCGACCGCCGACGCCGGAACTCGAGCGATCGATCGGAGCGAGCTCCGTCGAGCACAGCACGTCGCCCCGAGCGCCCTACTCGTCGACCGCCGGGAGCGTGAACGAGACCGCCGTTCCCCCGCCCGGCTCGGAGTCGAGCCAGACGTCGCCGCCGTGGCGTTCGACGATCCGCTCGCAGAGCGCGAGTCCGATCCCGGTGCCAGCGCCCTCGGCGCGGCCGTGCGCCCGCTCGAAGACGTCGAACACCCTGTCCTGATCGGCCGGATCGATCCCGATGCCTTCGTCCCGTACCGTCACCGTCCAGCGACCGCCGTCCCGCTCCGCGGAGACGTGCACGGCCGGCGGATCGTCGCCGCTGTACTCGATCGCGTTCTCGAGCAGGTTCTGGAACACCTGTCGCAACTGGTGTGCGTCCCCCTCGACGCGCGGCAGCGAGGCCACGGTGATCGTCGCGTCGCTGGCCTCGATCGCCACCTGGAGGTCCTCGCGAGCGTCTTCGAGGACGGCCTCCAGATCGACCGGCTCCAGCGGATCGGCCGCCGTCTCGACGCGAGAGTACTCCAGCAGCCCGTCGATCATCGCTCGCATCCTGTCTGCGCCGTCGACGGCGAACCCGAGGAACTCCCGTCCCTCGTCGTCGAGTTCGTCCTCGTAGCGCCGCTCGACGAGCTGGAGATACGTCGAGACCATCCGAAGGGGTTCCTGCAGGTCGTGTGAGGCCGCGTACGCGAACTGCTCCAGTCGCTCGTTTGACTCCTCGAGGTCGGCGACCAGCCCTTCGAGCTCCGACTGGTACTGCCGGCGCTCGATGGCCTCCGCGAGGATGTTCGCGACGCTCTGGACGAAGGAGACGTCCTCGTCGGTGAAGGTCCCGGTGTCGGCGTCGTGCGTCCCCAGGATGCCCCACGGCTCGTCGAACGGCCCGACGACGGTGCTGATGCCGCTGTGGACGCCGTGGTCCGTCTGCAGACCGATACCGCCGAACCGCCCGTCCGTCTCGACGTCCTCCACGACGGTCGGGGAATCGTTCTCGAGGGTGTACGCGGCCTGCGAGTCCGCCTCGACGGCGGACACCGTCGTCTCCCCGACGAGGCCGGCGTCCCAGCCGACGCCCTGTCGAAGCAGGAGCGTCTCGCCGTCGTCGTCGAGATCGAACACCTCGCAGTAGTCGGTGTCGAGGACGTCCGCCACCTGCCGGCTCGCCTCCCGCATGAGCTCGTCGAGGTCGTCGGTTTCGAGCGCGAGCTGCCCGAGGTCGGCCACGACCTGCTGCTGACGTGCCTGCTTCGCGAGCTCCCGCTCGCGCTGCTTGCGCTCGGTGACGTCCTGAGTCATCGTCAGGATGGCGTAGACCCCCTCCTCGTCGGTCAGCGGATGCGTCCGAGTCTCGAACGTCCGCCCCTGCATCTCCACCTCGAACGTCGTCGGCTCGCCGTCGAGCGTCGCGCGGTAGTTCGGCTCGAAGACCGCGAGGGCGTCCTCCGAGTAGACGTCCGCCGCTCGCTCGCCCCGCAGATCGTCGGCGCTGATGTCGACCTTCTCGAACCCCTGGCCCGCGACGAGCGTGTGCCGCAGCTCCTCGTCCAGGAGCATGACCGCACCGTTCGGGAAGTTCTCCGTCACGGTTCGGTATCGCTCCTCCGACGCCTCGAGCCGGTCGACCGTCTGCTCCAGCTCCGCCTGGGTCTGCTGTAGCGCCTCGTTGCGCCGTTCGAGCGTGTATGCACGCGTCTTCGCCCGGGCGTCGTGCCTGCCCGCGGCGAAGCCGGCCACGGCGGCCAGTGCCGGCAGGATGAGGAAGTTGTTCGCCGGGTCGTTGAGCTCGGCGACGAGCGCGATGAAAAGGAGGATGCCGACCATCACCCCGACGGCGCGGAAACACCAGCTAGCGACGGTCGTGTAGAACTTCGGGCGGACGTCGGCCTCCGGCAGGCGATAGGCGCCGTAGACGAGAACGCCCCCAGAGCCACCGGTCGTGTTTAGTTAGAAGCATTGTGCCAGCGAGCGAAACTCTGGAGCCAGTTTTCGGCTGTTTCTGGTTCGACGTGGCTGAAGCAATTCGAGAACGACGAGGTTCGGCGCTTGAGTTCTCGAAAAATCCGTTCGATAGCATTCCGATTTCCGTGGCGAGATATCTGAAATCGGAGGCCTGCTCGTTGCAATGCAGTTTGGAGGTGTTGGGCACCATCAACGAGAAATTCGGCTGTTTCGATGTCGTGTTTCTGCTGGAGTTCGCGGAGAAATATTTCGGTGAGAGCGGTGGTCGTCGTCGAAAAAAGCCGGATGTGCAGCAGCTCGTTTCTAGCAGGATCACCGGCGGCGTACAGCCAGAATTGCTGATCGTTGATCCGAATCACCGTTTCGTCGATCGCGATCTGATTCGGCGATTTCCCTGGTTCTGGCTGTAAATCGGCTTTCTGCACCCAATCGTGGATCGCTTTCCGCGACCGATCGACACCCAGGTCCTCGAGCAAATCGACGGTATTCGACAGCGATAGCCCCGCAACGTGCGATCGAATACCCAGCATCATCGCCGGCTCGGGTGTCCGCTCGCGCTCCACAAAACTCAAATCTATCCAGTCGCTACTGCCGTTGAGGCGGGCGATTTCTGCCATGAACCAGCAAGAAATTCTCCCGCCTCACTTTTCACGCTTAACTAAACACGACCGAGCCACCGACCAGAATCGAGATGATCACGCTCTCCTGAAGTGACCCGCTTCGGGCGGCCCCAACGAACGGCCACGCCACGGATAGGAGAACGTATACGCCCCCGAGCGCCAGGATAGCCCGTCGCCCGCCGGCAGCCCGGAGAAACCGGGTGAGAAGACTCATCGACGTTTTGAAGCGGAGCCAGACTGTTATGGGTTCTGAATCGGTGGGCAGTGGTCCTGCAGTGCTCTGTCGGTGCTTGCCAGAGCCCGAACACGTGGCCACTACTGTTCGCCGTGCAGACCGCTCCGTCCACGCCGCTGGAGCCGATCGTGATCCGCCCGTATCGAACCGCCATGGCCCGTTACGGACAGCACCTTCGCGTTCCTGCTGTCGCTGGCCGCCTCGCTGCCGCCTACGCGACCAACCACGTCGACGAGACCTGAAACAGCAACTACGAGATGAACACCGACCTTGCCGAGATCGTCACCGAGAGTCTATAGCAGCCACTCTCAGAGTGATCGCGTCAGAAGTTGAAGTGGGACCGCCGAGGATGCCTTCGTAGGAATTTTCGAAAACTCTGCCGGTACGAGTCGCCTGGACGTGGATCTGGTAGTGGTGGATTGCTCATGCTTCACCCTCTGGATCGAGGTCGAGGTAGTCGATGTACGGGCGACGGCGCTTCTCCAGCCGCTCGCGCTCGGTCGCCTGGTCGTAGTACGATTCGATCACTTCGAGCGTGGCGTTCACCCGTTCGGAGACGATCTCCGCCGGCAAGTTACAGTCCCGCTGCCACGTGATCGACCCCGTCCGAACCCGGTGGGGCGACAGCGACGACGGGCACTTGCTGGCCTCGTGGATGTGGAGGTGCTCGCACGTCTCGCGCTCCTTCCCGTGCGGACACGGGCTGTGCAGGCACGGCTGCGTAGCGAGGTACGTCCACACTCGAAGCGTGTTCTCACTGGCCCGGCCCTGGGTCGTCGTGAACAACGGCTTCCGACCGGCATCGTCGTGGCTCCCCTCGCGGTGGTGCTTGATGTAGTAGTCCAGCACCTCGCAGACCACTTCCGGCAGCCCCACGGCCCGCTCACCGTTGCTGTCGTTCTTCAGGGGCGTGTCGGACTCCGGCCGGTGGTGGAACACTACGAATCGTTCATCACTGTGGTAGTCGCGGAGATCGAGCCCGCGGATGGCTCCGATACGGGCACCGGTGAACCATAGCAGCTCGAGGAGCGCGTGCTTCACCGTCCCGTAGTGATCCGGGTCGCTCCGGAGCGTCTGGAGCAGCACGCGAGCGTCTTCTGGGTCCAGCATCTCGTCGTTGGACTCCTCGCCGTCCGGGATCGACGGAACATGGACCTTCTCGGGAAGACTCTCCGGTACGACGTCGATCCGGGCCAGGTACTCCAGCCAGTTCTTCAGCGTCTGCATCTCGCCGTTCAGCGTGGACGGCGAGACATCGTGGCCGCGCCGGAAGGTCTCGTACTCGTCGAGATACCAGCCGGTTAGGTCGCCCATCGACTCGATCTGCTGCTCTTCAGCCCACTCGACGAAGTGCTTCAGCCGGTACTTCCACGACTTGACCGACGCATCGGCGGCCTCGACCTTCCGGTGGTCCAGGTAGCGATCTCGGGCCTCGCGCGGGGAGAGGTCGGGTGCTTGCTCTGCGGTCACGCGTCGATCTCCCCCAGTTCGCTCTGGTCGTCGGCGAGCCGGGGACCCTCGTCGGGCTGGATTTCCCGGTAGTCGCCGGCCCAGTCGCCCATTTTCTCGCGGACGGCGTCGACTCGGTCAGTCAGCGTCTCGACGTCCGGCGCGGTGACCTTGCACTTCTGGGTGTCGTCGCCGCGCTTCAGCTTGACCGTGTAGGTGAACGCGTCGTCAGTCATCTGCGACCACGGCGTCCCCACCGGAACTCTCCGGAATCTGCTTCGCTCTCTCGCGCCACGCCGGGTCGGCGACACGCTTGCACTTCAGGTACCTGTCGCCTTCCCCACCGTCGTAGCGCTCCGTCTCGACGCGCTTGATGGCCAGTACGCGGCGGGGCGGGACCTTCGTAGTGCGACCGCTCCACTCCTTCATCCACAGCCAGCCGTTGTCTCGGACGCGGGCGTCAGCGACGTAAACCGGGCCCTGATCCTCGATCTCGACCACGGACGGGCGTCGGTCGCCCACCGTCTCAGGATCGATAGGGTCGAAGCTCATGGGCCCTCCTCGCTGTCGTCACCCTTTTCGTCCAAGGCGTCCTCACCGAAATCGGGGGCCTGGCCAGCACTGGACATGTTAGGCGGCCCCCTCGTTCTGAGACTTCTCGCCGTTCTCGTCCACACACAGCACCGGATCGTTGCACTCGAAAGGAGTAGCCTCGTGCTCCCGGATGATGTGGCGTAGGTACTGCGAATAGGTCATTCCGTGTTCTTCGGCTTCTTCAGCGATTCTCTCGTCCATCTCTGTTGGCATAGAGACGGACACTGAGAGACTTCTACGTGCCATTGCATTACCAATCAATTAACCGCTGAGTAATATAGTTTACGACGAGTCTAATCTCACTGCACGAGTCTAATAGGACCCAATCAGCAGTATGATGCCCAGTGGGTTTGATAATTAACCAAAGATGCGATATTCGGGAGATTGGATGGTTCTTGCTGACGATAGGATTCTTGAATATATACGAGAGAAAGGGTCTGGACGGCCTAAAGAGATGGAAGACAGTGGGTATGTCCGATATACCCGGTCGTACATTTCACAGCGTTGTAAGAAGCTCGTCGAATACGGACTACTCCAAGATCTCGGGAATGGAGTCTATACCATCACAGAGCGTGGAGAGCGTTACTTGGACGGCGAGATCGACACGTCCGAAGACGCTCCCGACGAGATTGAATCGCCGTTTGGGGATGGGGTGGACAACGGGGAGGGAGAAGAAGAGGCCTGACGAATGGACGGACGGAAGTCGGCGTACTGGATGATGCAGGTCGACGAACGGATCTTAGACTACCTCGATCAGGAGGATTGGGCCACACCACGAATGATGGCCCGTGACCGCTGTTTCTCCGTCTCTGAGGGGTTCATCTGGGAGCGGTGCCAGATGCTCCGCTACGTCGGATTCATCGCACAGTTCGGCCGCGACATGTACGAGCTGACCAACGACGGGAAGCTCTACCTTCAGGGCGAGATCGACGCGCAACATCGGCCGACACCGACTGTTGATCGGGTGCTACGTAGATGACTGAACAATCCGATTTGACCGATAAGCGGAATGATCCACAGGCACAGGACATAGTGAGGGCAATCGAGAGATTCGTTCAGATATTTGAAGAGCGAGCAGGGAATCACGCTGCGGACGTAATTCTCGATAATCGGAAGCTGTATGGCGGATACATCGATCAAGAGCCAGAGAGATTCATCGAGGACAACCTGATTGCTCCGATTGCTTCTGCCCTGAACTTAAACATCCGCTTCCGGCCAAAAGGATTCGATGGGCTCGAAGGTCGGATACCGGATTTCACCGCATTAGACCTCGAAATAGAAAACTTCGGTGAGGTGAAGACACCAGGAGGAATAAAGGAAGCCCGAACAGAGTCCGTTGAATATCTCGATATGGCAACTGAACGCCCGATAGTGGGCATCGCAACAGACGGATTCACGTGGATTCTATACTCGGCAGGAGAAGATGAGGATCCTATCTATACTAGCCACGAGCGTATTTATGAAATCATCCGGAAGATTCGGATGGAACAAAGTCATGAACGGGCTGATATGAGATCCCGACCGCCACTCCGCGAAGAGGCATATAATCTGGTATCTGAGTTTTCAAAGAGTGCAATCGAGAATCGATTTGACCCTTAGAGCCAGTCGACTTTCTCACGCTCTCGCAGCTGGGCCTCGGGCGTGTGGGTCCCGCGGTAGTGATCAAGGAAAGTATCGAGATCGTCCCAACCGCCCCAGTCGCAGACTACCATCGCGTCGACGTCGGCGCTCCGTAGCGAGGTCGCCCAGGTCCGTCGGAGATCATGCATCCCGACGTACTGCCAGCCGGGCTCGCCGGTCTCCTCGCGTAGCGTCTCGGTTGCGTCGGCTATCCACCGCCGGAGCGTTCGCGTCGAGGCGTCGACTACAGGCGCGTCTTTCGGTGCCTCTCGGACGTCCCCGACCGTGCGGATGGTCGTGGCGAGGTTCGGCGGGATCGGCGTCTCGCGGTACTTGTCGGTCTTCGCGCTTGACCACACACGGAGCATTGTACCCGCGTCGGTGTCGACGACGTGCTCAGGTGCGACGTTCAGCACCTCGGCGGACCGCAGCCCGCAACGGACGGCCAGCGCGATAGCGATACGTCGCTCGGTATCCTCAAACTGATCCAGCAGTTGCTCAACCTCTCGCTCGGAGAGCCACACCTTCATGCCGTCTTGATCATCGTAGTCTTCTAAATTCATGTCCGGTATGTTCGCTTTGCGGCCAGAAATCCTAGAATCTTGGGGTGGATCGGGCCGATCTCGGGGATGATCGGGGCAGGATATGTCCGACTCTTGGTGCAGAAGCGGACAGGAGTGGCATATTGCACAAATGTCAATTAAATAGGATCCAATATATACCATCGACAAACAATAGAAAACGGTCCAAAATGCGGTCGACTATTTTCCCAGTCAATAGGATCAGAATAAATGATAATAGACGGACAGATACATTCTCTGTAGCAATCTCCGATCCATATATCATTCCAAGGTTAAAGAATTCGAATATATACTCGATGAATAGATTCTTTCCAAATATAGTCGGGTCCATAATTTGACCATGTAACAATGTGATAGTAAGTCCAATAATAATTCCTCGTATGATATATATTCTAAATACTCCCTCTCTGACTATATATCTCGCTTCTTTACTCATGTAAGAATCCCCCGCATCATATCTTCTGATATAAAATCCGAATGGCAATATGATTATACAAGGGATGGGGATCGCCCAGAAGGGTAGTACTGGAAGCACTGTAATTGCTATTATTAGTGCTGATAGAGTTGTTAACGAAGCGAATTTAATAAGGTCGGTTCTTGAGGGGGAATCACGTTCCATAGAACGGATTTGGTAGGTAGCGATATATAAACGGATATGCTATCTTTAGCCACTAGAGGATGGAATAATACGACTGAGTCCGACTGTGTCCCGAGAAGCGGACACCCTGTAGGGAGATACTCACTGAGCTGAACGAACAATCCGAGTTGCGTCTGACACCTGTCCTCGTATTCACGTCATCCGACGAGGCAGAAGACCTTGCTCGCTCGTACAAACTCAACGCGAATGCCGATCTCCAAAAGCCATCCAGCACAGAGGAATTCACCGCGCTCGCTAAGGCGATCGAATCCTTCGGGCTCAAGTAAGCGCATCTTCCACCGAAGTAAACTGAACCCACCGTGAATCTGAATTACCCAAAATAGGGAAACTAATCTCAGCGGTCCTCTTGTATGGAGATACTGGAAACATCTATGTCGTCGCTGGGAGAAAGTCGGATTTCATCGTTCTCAACGACTGTAATGGAGTATCCCTGGTACTGGAAACGAACTCGACACTTAGTTGTATTCTCACCAGTCTGGCAGAGAGCATTGAGCGCATCGGGATCGATGCTCTCTTGAAGTGGTTCGAGTGAGGTGGCTGGTGTATCTTCGAGCGCTGCAACGCTCCGAACGACAGCCACACCTATTGATACATCCTCAACCACGTCGAGGTTGACGCAGTACGCCTCAAGTTTGGGGTCCCAATTGAGTGCGTTGTCCATGATTTTGGGAAGGTCAGCAACTGTCATCTCCCAGCATCAGTGATCTATTTTGAATATTGATAATAACTTCGACTAAATCGGTGAATACATGATTAATTGTGACTTAGGAAATCAGTTCGTATATCTACTGACTGTTTCACTGGATCGGTCCCTGATTAGAATGCTAGTTTCCGGGGGTTTGGGAAGCGGACACCCTGACGATCGTCACAGCGTGCCCGTCACCGCTGCCCGTCCGCCGTGCTTCCAGGCCCAGTCGATCGGCGTCACGATCCCGAAGGCGTGCTGGAGCACGTCGTCGGCGGCGACCAGGGCCAGCACGACCACGATGGTCTGCCGACCGCGCGGCCAGTGCTCCCACCACGTTGGTCGTAGAGGAGCGAGCAGCAGCAGCGCACAGGCCGCCAGCGCTAGCGTAGCACCGACGCTCGGATAGCGGGGCCACACGGCCACGAATGAGAACAGCCCGACGAGCGCGGCCAGCAGCGCCAGCCAGGGATCACGCCGCGGATACCAGTCCCAGACCGTCAGGATCGGCACCAGTGATAGCAGCACCGCGAGTGTGTAGTGATGCGGGAGCGCCGTCGAGCCGTCCGGCACAGCGTGGTACGGGAAGCTCACGCTGCGCCGTCACCTCCGCCGCTCTCGTCGCCGCTCACGGCCTGCTGCATGGCCGTCTCCTCGTCGGTCCCCGGTGGAGCCTGATAGGGCAGTTGCGCGGCGACGAGACGGCCGAAGCCCTCGATGCGCTCCATCCCGTAGCGCGTCGGGACCGCCATGCCGGACAGGAACCACAGCAGCCCGAACGCGACGGCCTGCGCGTCGGGCAGCGAGGGGATCGGCATGCCGGCCTGGAGCGCCGGCCCGATCACGCCGGCATCCCCTCCGTTCGCACGTAGTAGCCGCTACCGATCACCAGGGCCGCCAGTGCCCACGCTTCGGGGGCCAGCCCCAGGATCGTCGTCTCGGTGTCCGTCACCCGGACGTCTTCGAGCAGGGCGTTGAGTTCCTGCTGCTGTGCCTGTAGCTGCTCGCGGAGTTCCGCGCGGTCTTCTTCGAGGTCCGTGATCGTCTCCTGCCAGCGGTCGCTTACCTCGTCGGGGTCCGGCGCGACGTCCTCGGCGTCCTCCATCCAGGGATCATCAAGGTAGCCCGTCCCGTCGTCCTCGTAGTCGACCGGAGCGTGCGGGTCGGCCTCCTCGGTGCCGTCCGTCGTGCTGTCGTAGTCGGTCCCGCCCTCGCTGGTCCCCGAGTCCAGGGAATCGTTGCTCGTCGGGGAGCCGGCCGTCTGCGTCGGGCTCGTGTAGTCGCTCCCCGAGTCGCTGCTGTCCGAGTCGCTGGTATCGAGATCGTCGGTGTCCGTCCAGTTGCTCTCGTCGTCCTCGTAGTCGTAGGGGTCGCTCTGGTCCGACGAGTCGGCCAGGTCCTCCTCACCGTCGTAGGTGTCCGCCGTCACGTCCTCGTAGTACGCCCCGCTGCCGCCGGTCGTCGGCGGGGTGTACGTCGAGTCGTCGCTGTCGTCGCTGTCCGACGTGCTGCCCGAGTCGCTGCTGCCCGAGTCGTCGCTGTCGTCGTCCCAGTCCGTGTCCGCCCCGTCGTAGTCATCGTGGCCGTCGAGGAAACCGGGATCATCGACCAGGCCGTCCCCGTCGCTGTCGCCGGTCGTCATGCGTCGATACCTCCGTCCGTGCCGCCGTTCTCGGCGGTGTGATCGTTATTGTTCATTGTCTATTTCTCCCGTAGAGGAATGCCTGCCCAGTTGACGGGTCGTTGGGGTCGTACAGCCGGACAGAGTTCACATCAGTTACCTGTGGCCCATACCCCTGAATCATATATCTTGCATTTGATACGCCGGTTGCTCGGGCGAGTGCTGGATTATTGTCGAACGGGACAATCCGAGTTTCACTGTGAGCCGGGTAGCCCTCCCAAAAAGTGTGTAAGGAGAAGGAATCTGACGTGACTTCTCCGTGGCCATCTGTGTCGTCGTAATATTTATATTGGTAATCGCTGCTCGTTATACCATTAATCCTCATCCGGCAATACTGGTTAGATCCACCGCCATGTCCAACTATGTCCACGATGGCCCGATACTCGTCGTACCCCCCTCCGGAAAGGGTGACGTCCATCTGCGAGCCCGAATCTGAATCGGTGGCGGAGTCTAACAGCACCCACTCTCTGAGGTCGCTGGCGTGCTGGCCGTCCACGGTATCCGCGTCGCCGCTGATCGAGACATTTGCGCCGTCGACGGCGGTCCGTGCCTCGCTGTCTGAATAGCGGGAGTGGTGGGCGCTGTTGTTGCTGGCGTGGTTGTCGAGTTCGTTTTGCGTGGCGGTGTCAAACGACAGGTCCCCGGTGCCGACCGGGTAGCCCGACAGGTTCGACAGCGCGATGTTGCCCTCTTGGACGGCGATGTTGCCGCTCCCGTCACCCGCCAGGGCGTTCCCCAAGGCTGCCTCGGTCGGGCCGATCGCTCCGGCCGGGATCTGCACCTGGCCGTTGGCGTCCATCGTCAGGCCGTTGCCCAGGTCGACGGCGAGATCGTCGTTCGCGTCGAGCGTCAGCCCGTCAGCGAACGCGAACGCTAGCGCCTGCTGGGAGCGGGTCAGCGGGGCCGAGACAGTCACCGGGTCGTGGTGATCGGCCGGCGCGACGTGCTTGAGGTTGTCGTGGCTGATGTAGCCCGTCACCTTCCAGGTGCCGTCGGACCCGTAGACCTTCGCTTCGCCCTCGCTGGTCCCGTCGCCGTCCGGGTCGGCGTCGGTGACATACCACGACTCCCCGACGTCCGGATCAGTCGGTTCAGCGGCCTGCACGTAGTCCCAGCCGCCGCCACTACCGCCGTAGAACCGGACCATCAGGCACCCCCTCCCTCAAAGAGGATGCCCACGCCGTCGCCGGACGTGTTGGCCCGGACGTGAATCGCGGACGTATCGGTGACGTCGAAGCCCACCGCGTCCCCGGTGCCGGTCATGCAGATAGGCTGTGCGTCGGCGTTGCCGACCCACACGTCCGATCCGTTGCCGCTCAGGTACGTGACGAGGACCGTCACGCCCTCCGGAACGGAGTGCGAGGGGAGCTGCTCGACGGTGGTGCTACTGGTCTGGTACTCCAGGGCAGTCAGGCCGTCGTTGTTTTCCAGCGCGTCCGTCTGCCGGCGCTGCTGCGTTTCGTTGGCCGGCGCGTCGACGTCGCCCGCTTGGTTCTGGACGTTGCGGATCTCCTCGACGTCCGTCTGAGTTTCGAGTCCCATCTACTCAGTCACCTCCCAACCGATCGGCTGGATAGAGTAGCGACGCGTGGTCGAGTCGTCCAGATTCCGGACGATAATCTTCATCCGGCTCTGGAACGTCCGCGCCGGGATGAACGTCGGCGTCATGTCGTCGACGTCCGTCGGCGGGATCGGCGCAGGCCCGTAAACGGGCTCCTCGTCCATCCACACCTCGTAACTGCTGTTGCGATACTTGCTGATGGCGAGAATCGGCAGCGTGAACTCCGTTACCCGCTGCTTCGGGCTGAACGTCACGGTGAGCTTCTCTCCGGGGTCGAGTCGTCGGCTGATCGGATCGTTGTACGGGGCCGCCCCGTCGGGCGGCTCGGGAGTGACGAGCGTCACGCCTCTCCCTCCTCGATCCGTCGGCGCTCGCGCTCGATCTCGTCCTCGTCCATCTCCTCGCGTTCTGTCTGTATATCAGGCATCAGTCGGGTTCACCTCCTCCTCGATCTCCTCCACTCGGTTCACCACACCAGGCCGGTACTCCGTGCCGTAGAGCGTCCGGTCGTGGCGGTCTACGCGGTCCTGAAGCCGCCGACCCTCGCGGTAGAACGCGACGGCGGCCGTCCCGGTGATCGTCGCCGCCGCGCCCTGGATCAGCGTCTCGATCACGCCGATCCCCCCAGGTTGCTTGCGAGGTCGACATACGGGCGAGACACCCACAGCAGCGCCAGCAGCAGGATCAGGCCGGCGACCGGCCCCGCCCACTCCGGCAGGAAGTACGCGAGCGGCCCCTGGCCGCCGCCGTCGGTGTCATCGCCGCCCGTCAGGCCCGGCCAGCCACCGCCGTCGTCGTCGGGATCTTCGGGAGTTGCCGACTCTCCCGACTCAACAGTGACGGTCGCCGTCTCCTCGCCTGTGTTGTCGCCAGAACCGGGCAGGTGGACGTTCGCGCTGACAGTGACCGAATCGCTCGAATCCGGGGCCGTGAACGTCGCCGTGTAGGTTTCATTCTTCGCGCCGATCTCGGTGATCGGGTGGCACATCGGCCCCACGTCCTGGGTCTGCGAACCGGGGCCGTCGAACTCCACGACGATCTCGTACCCGGCGTCTTCCCCCTCGGTCGCTTCGCAGTTGTCGGCCTCCCAGGGGTTGACAAATAGCGCCCAGTTCTCCACGTCGGCCTCGACGTCGAAGGCCTCGCCGGGCTGCACGTGGTCGGGTGCCCGGACGTCGGTGAGCTTCAGATTCCCGCCCTTTGCGGTCTGCGTCACAGTGATCCCTCCTGATAGGCCAGGAACAGCCACACCGCCAGCATGGCCGCGTTGGCGAGCGTGGCCGCCAGGATCAACTCGTCCGTCGACCACTCGCCGCCGCCGAGCGTCGACGTGATCGGTCCCTCTGTCGTCCCGCTCTGGTCGTCAGCGACACTGGCCGGGTCGTCGGCATCCGTGGCCGTCGTCTCGAAGCTCACGGACTGCTCGAAATCCCCGCCAGTGCCGCCGCTCTCCCAGACGGGCGTGTAGTCACTCGAAAAAGTGGACACGTTGAAACCTCCGTTAGGCGTTGCCCATGTCCTGCTTGATGGCCGCCGTCAGACCGGGCACCTCGCGGGACCCGATCTTGACCGGCACGTTCAGCAGGGCGTTCGTCGGCGTTGCACCGTCGCCGTCGGGGTCGGACCACCGCACCGTGTACGGCGCGTTCAGGTAGACGTCGAGCGTCATGTCCGACGCGAGCCACGGCTGGCCGGGCGAGTCGCCCAGGTCGAAGAACTCCGGCTGCTCCTGCTGGGGCGACGGGTGGACCAGCCCCAGGTTGTCCTTCCAGAGCCCCTGACTCGCGTCAGACGACGACTCAGGCACCGCCTTCCGAACCTCCATCGTCGCCGGAGCGTCGCTGATGTAGTAGACGTGGAGGTTGTTGCCGGTGCCGGAGTCCGTCACGGTGATCTCGTTGGCCGCGTAGTCCACCGAGTCCGGCGTCCCGTAGTAGGTCCCGCCGATCCAGACCACCACGGACTGCGTGATCGGCGCGTCGACCACCGAGTGCGTGAGGCTGAACGTCTCGGTGTCGTCGGCCGTCGCGTTGGTCGTGAAGCCCTCGTAGGCCGGCACAGCGACCCGGAACGGGTTGCGTCGGCCCTGGCGGACCATGTGCGGGGTGTCCATGTAGTCGCGCAGGATACGCGACCGCTGGCCCTGCGTGTTGACGCTCTGGGTCCCCATGTCCTCCGGCGTCACGTGACCGGGCCGGCGGTCCACCTTCCCCAGTCGATTGCGTAGGTCCTGATTCATCAGTATCACCGGCTGTGCTGCTCGACAGCGGACGATTCGATGTAGAACTCGGAGTTGGTCCAGTCGATCTCGGCGTCCGAGTCCATCATCAGGTACGCCTGGTCGATGTCGCGGACGTCGAGATGCGGGATAGCCTCGCCACCGTTCGGGGCCGACTCGGGAGCCTGGAGGACCACCTTCACCGCGTCGATGTTGTCCCGGTTGCGCTGCTCCTTGAGGCTCAGCGTCTGCCAGTCGGAGATGTTAGACACCTCCTCGCTGACCGTGAGCTTGTCGTTGGACCCCGACAGCGACAGCGCCACGTAGATTTTCGAGTTGATCGGGAGCGGGTCGCCGTTGGCGTCGCGGAACTTCGCGTAGAACGGGATGCCCTGGCTCTGCTCTCCCTTCTCGACCGAGTTGATGAACCGGAGGAACTGGCCCCGAGTCGGGTCGATCCCGAGAACGGGCGTCGGCTCCGGCGAAGCCGGCGCGTTCGTGAATGTCTCGACGTTATCCGCACTCTTGCCGTTGGCGGCGTAGATGTCTTCTCCCATGCTC
Organism: Halomicrobium urmianum; assembly: GCF_020217425.1. Lineage (NCBI taxonomy): Archaea > Methanobacteriati > Methanobacteriota > Halobacteria > Halobacteriales > Haloarculaceae > Halomicrobium > Halomicrobium urmianum. The sequence continues at coordinate 638,152 of NZ_CP084090.1, read as the reverse complement.
AGTTACCTCCCTCGCTGACGCGAGTCCGCAGCTGCTCGATCACGTGGACGCCACCGCCGAGGGCGACCTTCCGGCCGACGTCCCCACCGTAGAGAGCGCCGCCGAAGGCGACGGTTCCGCCGTAGACCTCGTCGGGGAGATCCCGACCGGCCTTGTCTTCGACTCCGTACTTGACGAGTGCCGGCCCCAGGAAGCCCGCCACGACGTACCCGACGTCGAGCGTGTACTCCGTGTCGGCCAGGGTGCCGAATGCATCACCAAAGTCCATGCGAGCCCACTGTTTAGACCCTCTATCCTTCAAGAACCGACGAAAAAGCGCCTCGGGGTGCGGCCCTCCGCCGCACCCTGCCGTCAATACCTGGTGTCGTCCATCATCACGCGGACCACCTCGGCGTTGCACGGCTCACTTCCCGGCCGCTCGGCGGCAATTCGCTGGCGGATCTCCTCGAATCGCTCCGTATCGTCGCCGCGCAGGGTGATCTCGGTGCGTGTCATGTCAGGAGGGGATGTGGATCTCTTTGCCGGGCGCTCCGACGTGCTCGCTCGTCATCTCGACGTCCGCCGAGTTGATCCGCTCACGGGCTCCAGAGTCATCCGAGTAAATCCACTCCGAGCCCGTCACGGCCCCGCTGTCGTCCTTCCACTTCCGGACGGAGATGGGGCCGTCGTCGTCGGCTAGATCGTCGGGCAGGTTGACCACCTTGTGACCCCCGGAGCGGTGCACCTCCTCGGGGTACTCGACCACTCCCGCAAGTTTCGAGAGGTCCTGATCGGACTCGAAGCCGCCGAGTTGACGGGCGGTGCACTGCGCCAGGATCGTCTCGTTGATCTCGCTCAGGCGTTGCGTGATCCAGGCGGCGGACTGTCCCTCACCGCGTCCGGTCGTCGCCAGCCCCTTGATCGGGTCGAGCAGGCCGCCGCGCTGGGGCGCAACAAAGTGAGCCTCGTCTATCACCCACAGGATGTTTAGAGACGAGCGTCGGCCGGCCTGAACCGCCTGAGCGCACACCTGACGCCAGTCCTCCTCGCTCATGTGAGAGTGGCGGGCCAGGACCACGTTGCCGTTCTGCTCCAGCAGTTGCCGGTAGTGGTCGCCGGTCCACTGGTCGCGCTCGACCGGCCCGGCGATCCAGTGCTTCGCCATGCCGCCCTTGACGAGTCCCCGGTACTCGTCCTTGTAGTCGAGCAGGCACACAGCGTCGTACTCGTCCAGATTCTCCTCGGTCGTCGCCTGGCACATCCACGACTTGCCCCAGCCGCTCGCGGCTGCCAGTAGCAGGTTCACGTTTCGGCCCCGTCGTCGCTCTGGTCGGTGTCGACTACCTCGGAGATCTCCTCGGCCGGGTCGGTCGTCGTGAGCCACATCACCTCGCCCTGCTCGGACGCCACCCGGACAGCGTGGCCGTCTGCCAGCACGTCGAGGTCGAAGGCGTCGAGCAGCAGCCGGTCCGGGCGGTCGGCCCGATCGGGACCGCTCGGGAGCAGCAGCCGACCGGCCGCCCTCCCGAGGACGTAGATAGCGGCCGCGTAGACCAGCGCCTCAACGAACTCCTCACCGTCGACGTCGAAAGTCATGCCTCTACCTCGCTGGTGTTGGCCTCGATGCCGGCCTTCACGTCCTTGCTCGGGCCGGCAAGCAGGTCCTCCAGGGCGCGCTCTTTGGAGACATCGACCACGCACTCCTCGAAGACGTCGAGCGAGAGACCGAACTGGGACCGGACGTGGTGATCCGCCAGCGTCCAGTCGTCGGCTACGTCGCCGGCCTGACGCCGGTAGGCATCGGCCCAGTTCTGGATCTGCTGCTGCCACTCCTCGCTGCTCAGGCCGGCGTAGGCCGTCAGGTCCGCCGGGTCGGCATCGCTGTCCTGTAGGGCCTCGGGTGGGCACGTCTCCAGCCACGTCTCGACAACAGACGGCCCGCCAGGCGTGTACGCCTCGATCACGTCGCACAGCATGGCCACCCGATCCTCTCGGGACTGGCCGGCCAGGTCGTCATCCACGTCGATCTCGAGCTCGTCGCGCTGGTCGATCACCGCGTCCCTGATGCCGCCCTCAATCTCCGCCAGGATCTCCGCGAGGTTGCGGATTCGCTCGGAGTCGTGGGGGTTGTTGATCTCTTCCCGAATCTGCCGCATCCGCTGTAGCTTGTCCATCATGGTTACAGGTCGCTGAGAAGGTCGCTCGCCAGGTCGGTTTCCGTCACGATAACCACGACCACCAGCATGGCCGTCCCCGCGAGGACGGCCTGGCCGGGGTCCATCTCCTGGCCCATGCCGGACTCGGCCAGCCACTCGTCGACCGCGTCGTCCAGGGCCATCGGCTCCGACCGGGCCAGGTCCGCGATGGTCTCGGCGTCTTTCTCGGCCGTGCCGTCGCCGTCCTCCGCGATCTCGCCCAGAAGGAACGCCAGCATGTCGACGTACTGGTCTCCCCAGGACTCGGCGGCTCCATCGAGCGCCGGCATGGCGTCCTGCTGGCCGCTCTCGTCGCCGTCGCTACCGTCGGTACTCTCGTCCGCGTCGTCGGACTCGGCGGCGTCCTCGCTGTCGTCAGCGCCGGCACCGGCCTCCGCTTCGACGTCCGCCGGGTCCACGTCGAGGTCATCAAGGTCGACGTCGGCCCGCTCGTCGTCCTCGATCGGCGGCCGCTTGTCCTCGTCGTCCTGCTCGCCGGGGTCGGGCTCCTCGGTGTCAGCGTCCACCACGGTCACCACGCCTCCGTGATCGGCTCGGCGTCGTCTTCCTCGACGGGTTCGGCCTGCTCGCTCTCCACTTCGATCGGTTCGTCCGAGTCGTCGGAGCCGCCGAGCAGGAGCAAGGCGACCAGCACCAGGACCATGCCACCGATCAGGGCGGCGACGGGGACACCACCGCCGCTGCTACCACCCTGGTCGCCGTCGCCACCGTCGTCGGGAGCGCCCTGAGCGGTGCCCTCGTCGCCGCTGTCGCCCTGGTCGTCGGTGCCGCTACCACCCTGTAGCTGCTGCTCGTACTCGTCGGTCTGATCCATGTCGTCCGGTTCCTCGGGGTGATCGTTCTCGCTGGTTTCCGCCGCTTCAGTGCCCTCGTCCGCCGCTTCGCCCTGGTCGTCGTCCCCGGCGTCGTCGGGAGCGCCCTGAGCGGTGCCCTCGCCGCCCTGGTCACCGCCCTCGTCGGGCTCCATCAGTGCCGCTCGGAGCGCTTCGACGTCCTCGTGAGCGTCGTCGGCCTTCGCATTGATGTGCCGGCGGACACTGCCAGCGCTCTTTTCGCCGTCTTCGTTGTAGTCGCACCCCTCAGCGGGGCAATCTGGTCCTGTCATGAATCACTGAGTGTCCCCTGCTCGGGGTCTCGAAACTGCTGCTGGTCGGTGCTCTCCTGGCCGCTCTCGGCCCCCATGCTGGGGTCGTCGCGCTCGTCGGCGAGGAGACCGCCCTGGTTGACCGCCGCTTCAGCGGTGCTTTCCCGCCCCTGAGCGGTGCGGGGGTCCGCTTCAATCGCCAACTCGGACTGCTGGTCAGGGCGCTGTCGCTCCCCGGTGAGGTCGGCCTGGGCGCTTTCAGCCACCTCCAGCACCCGCTCGGAAGCGCTGCTTTCCGCCGCTTCAGCGCCCTCGTCCGCCGCTTCGCCCTGGTCGTCAGCCCCGTCGGTGGTGAAGTGGGTGAGCGTCCTCACCTCGGGGATGCTCGCCGGCATCCCAGCGAGCGCATCGAGGAGGGTGTGCAGCCGGTCGGGGTGGAGCGGGGCCTGGTCGTTGGCCTCCCGAATCCGGTTGATGGCTCGCCACGCCTGCCGGGTGTTGATGACCGACTCTCGCACCTCCCCCAGCGCCGCTTCGAGGTCGGCGGTACCGCCCTTGTAGCCCTGCCAGGCCTGCCGTAGAGCACCCGCTACCTCCGGCGTTACCTCCATCTCGGGGTACTCGTCGCCCCCGATCGTCACCAACTCCTCTTGCTCGGTTTCGGCTGGGCGCTCGTCTAGCAGCTGCTCGATCTCCTCTTGGTCGTATCCGCAGCGCTCCTGAAGGAACTCGCAGGCTCCCGTGTCGCCGTTCTCACAGTGGCCGCGGATGTGGTCGCACTCCTGAGCTATCGCCTGCTGCTGGTACTGCTGGCCGCGCTCCTCGCCGGTCGGGCCGGCGTCCATGCGGGTGTCCTGCTCATCCTTCTTCGCCCGCTTCGCCGCTTCACGGGCCTCGCCGGTCGTCGTCAGGTCCTCGGACCAGTAGGTGAGCCAGTCCGAGACCCCTTCATCGAGATACGCAGCCTTGGCTGCTCTCGCGGTCATCACGTCGGTTTCGGTAAAGTCGATTTCCTCGCGCTCCGCGTCAGTCAGGGCCGCTGACCCGGCCGACTCGCCGCTGTCGGTCTTCGAGTCCGCGGCCTGCCGGCGAGCGTCCTCGATGACGTGCTCCGGCGTGCCCTGGTCAGCGAAGGCGACCGGCTTCAGACGCCGGTCGTCGTCGCTGCACAGGTACTCCTCATACTCGTCGCGGGCGGCGTCGGCTGCCGCCTTGCTACCAAACTCGATTCGTGTGGTCACGGTGCTGCTGTCACCACCATACCAGCAGTACCGGACTACCCTAGGATAAAACCTGTTAGGAAATTGATTGTTAATCAATCAAGCAACAGCGAACGGGGGCCACACTGGTCAGTAGCCACAGATACCTTCGGCAGACAGTTTTATAACAGGGGCCGGAGTCCGGCGGCGCATGGACAGGTTGGTAGACCTACTGGTCCTGCTCGGAGCACTGCTGATAATAGGAATCGCGCTTGATGCGTGGTCCCTGGGATAGTGATTGGAGCCCCGTCTTCGCCAGCTATCCCTCAAACAAACGAATCTATAGGCCTGTTCCTAATTGGTGGGCAGATGACAGAAGAGCGTCAATAAAAACAGACCGGAAGTATCGTTGAACTTGGCTATTCGTGCCAGCCGCGGGAACCACCCCAGTCGCGGGCGTCTCGCCGGGTGAGGTGGGTCTGCTGGAGGTCGGTCAGTGCGCCGACCGTCCGGCGACGGTCGTCATCCTCGATCTCGGCGAGCAGGTCGTCACGACGAGTCGACTCACTCACCGTTCATCACCTCGGTTCGCGGCGTCAGCGGGTGGATGGCGACGGTTCCGTACTCGATCGAGACGAGTCCAGTGTCGGTGAGTGGCCCCAGCACTTCCTCCCGAATCAGTTCCTTCGGTGTGTTCGGGTGCGACTCCCGGCAGAGGATGTCTTCGGCGACGTCCACCGACAGCGTCCGGCGTTCCTCGCCGGCCAGCGCGAGGTAGGCATCCGCCAGATCGGGGTCACGCGGTAGGACGTAGCGCGAGCGCTCCGAAGCGGGGAGGAACTCGTCGAGGGCTTCGCGCACCACGTCGCTCTTGGCTTCGCCGTGAGCGTCGAGGTAGTCGGTGAAACGAGCGGCTAACTCGCCCGAGAGGCGCGCTTCGGCGCGTTCCTCGCTCCGGTGACGGTCGGTCGCATCGGAGTCACCGGGCAGGCGGCTACCGGACGAACTCATGCCGCCCTCCTGTCCGCAGATCCAGCGGTCGCTGCGGACACAGATGAAACGGGGGTTCGGCTACCCCGCATCCGGGGGGCTGCTAACCCTGGGTTCGCTTCGACTGGACGGTATGGTGGCGGACACCCCCCCGCACGTCGCTGTGAGGGTAGGGTGGGGGCCGGGCTGGTCACCGTCCTTCACCCCCGACATTCTCGCGAGCGTCGGCCAGCAGGTTACCGACCGTGCCGGGCGACCGATCGGTCCGACGAGCGTACTCACGGACTCCTTCGCCGCCGAGGTCGACGTGCAGGTACGCATCCTGCTGGGCCGGCGTGAGCGTCGTCAGATCGGCATCACGCGGTCGGCCGAAGCGGAGCCACGTCGGGGGCGTCCGGTACTCGCGGCCGGTGTCGAGATGGGTCACGACGATCTCGCCGCGGATCCAGCGCCACCAGAGGCTCGCCAGGTGAGCGCACCAGCCGCGGTAGCGACTACTGGCGCAGTCGCACTCTGCACGGAGCGTCTGGCCGGCCAGCGCCCACGTGACGCGGTGGGGCTGCTCGCTGCCTTCCAGCCACACCATCCGCTCAGCGTCGTTGACAGCGCTGCCTCTGTCGCTCTCTCGCTGGGCGCGTCGCCACGACTCGCTCATCTGCCAGCCGTCGGGGAACCGCAGCCGATCGGGCTCGCCGAGTTGCTGGTCGAGGGCGTCGGAGGGCGACCACGTGGGCCGACTCGCGCGGCTCACGGCTGACACCTCCCGTTGTCGAGCGCCGGGCACCGCTTCGGCACCCGGTCGATGACGAAGCCGCAGAACTTGCAGATCGCCCGCTGCTCGGACTGGCGAGACGGGCGGCTCACAGGGACCACCTCACAGCGAAAAAGCGGCATAGAGGGCCGCTAACCTTTATGTTGGAGTGGGACCGCCGAGATTCGAACTCAGGTCCGACGCACCCCATGCGCCGAGGATACCGCTACCCCACGGTCCCGCGTTTAGGTGCAGGGGGGTGTACTAATTAAGGGCTACGATCCAGTCCCGTCGCTGGCGGGGGATCACGAGAGAGACAGTCACACTAGCACGCGCTCTAGTTCGACTACGGTCCCGGAATCGGCGTCGGGGTCGCCGACCAGCACGCCGAGACACACGGCGGCGCCGTCGGGCGTCACGCAGAGGACGTCCTCGTCCCGCTCGCCTTCGGCGTCGATCACGCCGGGCGCGTAGACGGGCGCGCCCTGAGCCACCTCCGCCGCCGCGCTGGGCGCGATGGTCACCTGCGGGTACTTCCCCAGCGCGCGTTCGGCGGGGGACACGGCCTCGCGGAGCGGCCTCTCGTCGCCCAGTTCGGTCCAGTCGGCCAGGGCGTCCCGGAGTTCGTGGAGGGTCACGAGGCCGGCGTCGTCGAAGTCCCCGGTGGCCGTCCGCCGGAGTTCGCCCATGTGAGCGCCCGTCCCCAGCGCCAGGCCGACGTCGTGGCAGAGCTTCCGGACGTAGGTCCCGGACTCGCAGCGCACGCGCACGAGCGCGCGGCGGTCGTACTGCTCCAGCACGTCCAGTTCGTGGATCTCGCGCTGACGGAGACGACGCTTGACGGCGCTCTTGCGGGGCGGCTTCTGGTAGACGGCGTCCTCGAACTCGCCGACGACCTCGTCGAAGTCGGCGGGCGCACGGTCGTGGAGTTCGAGGATAGTGACGTACTCCTTGTCGGCGTCGTCGAACACCTGTGCGGCGCGGGCGGCGTCGCCCAGCAGGATCGGCAGGCAACCGGTCACCTTGGGGTCGAGCGTGCCGCCGTGGGCGACGCGGCCGACCTCGGCGTCCGCGCCGACCTCGTCGAGGGCGTCGTCGATCATGTCTCGGACCCAGGCGGCGACCTGGTGTGCGGAGGGGCCGGGCGGCTTGTCGAGGTTGACGACGCCGAAGGTGAGCAGGTCGGCCGGCGATCGGTCGTCGGGCGGGCCACGGACCATCTCAGAAGTCGTAGTCGACGCCGGTGATCGGGGTCTGTCCCTCGTCGCCCTCGGGGCGGTAGGACTCGGCGGCGGTGGCGGCCAGTTCCAGCATGCCCGCCTCGTCCCAGCGGGCGGTGTTGACCGTCAGGTCGTAGATAGACAGGTCGTCGATCTCGATGTTGTAGTACTCCTCGTAGCGCAGCGCCTCGCTATCGGCGCGGGCCTGGGTCTCGTCGCGGGCCTCCGCGACGGGCTTGGCCTCGCGGTCGGCGATGCGCTCCGCGCGGACGTCCAGCGGGGCGTCCAGCCACAGCTTCAGGTCGGCGTACTCGCCGGCCATCCAGCCGGCCAGCCGGGACTCGAGGACGAGGTCGTTGCGGTCCTGCGCGGTCTCGCGCAGCCGGCGGTCGAGGTCGCGGTCGATCTGGTCGTCCTCCTCGGCCAGTCGGTTGAGCTCCACCAGCGACACCCCGCGCTCGTCCGCCAGCGAGCGGAAGATGTCGCCGCCGCTGACGTGATCGTATCCGAGCCGGTCGGCGAGGTTGGCGGCGAGAGTGCTCTTGCCGCTGCCAGCCGGTCCGGAGACGGTGATCAACATATCGGGACTCGGGGGTGCGTGGATTAAGAGGTTGTCTGTTCCGGGCGGCGGTCCCGGCCGACGGTCCGAAACGGCCGACGGGAAACAGAACGGGGCGACGGCCCGGTCAGGACGTCGTCGGCGTGGTCTGGACGTTCAGCGCCTTCCGCAGCAGCTGGGTGAAGGAGAGCGAGCACAGGAAGTACCAGACGATCCACGCCTGGACGGGGCCGACGACGCCTTGCTGCCACTGCGTCACCTCGCCGACGAGGGGCATCACGAGGACGGCCTGACTGCTGCCGCCGCCGATGCCGACGTCGAGGATCAGCCAGTACATCCACAGGAACGCGGGGATGGTCAGTAGCATGATCCAGACCATCGGGCGGAACTGGGCCTTGAACATGCCCAGCTGGTCACCCATGGCCTCCATCTGCTCCTCCTGAATGCGCTCCAGTTCGGCGTCGTCGCCCCGCTCCTTGGCGGCCTCGCGGCGCTCCTTGAGATCCTGCATGCGCTCCTGGTACTTGGCCATCACCTCGGAGTCCATCAGGTTGTCCTGAAGGATGGTCGACCAGAGGCCGGTCAGCACGGCCAGCACGAGGACGACGACGTAGAAGGGCAGGACGGCCTCTAGCGGACCGAGGACGAGGTCGATGGTGCTGCCCACGACTGCGCGAACGCTCTGGATGGAGTAGCCCGCGATCATCGAGACGGCGCCGAGGCCGGCGAGCTTGTCCCACTTCGTCCACTCGACCTCGGCCTCGTCGGCGTCGTCCGCGACGGCGGCCGGGTCGGTCTCCTCCAGCGCCTCGTGGATCCCCTCGGGGTCGTCGAGGACGAAGCCCTCGCCGTCGGCGTCGACCAGTAGGCCCTTCTCGATGAGCCGGCCCCACTGGCCGCTGGTGAGGTCGTCGCTGACGTCGCTCCACGAGACGGTGCCTTCCTCCTCGGCCACCTCGAGGACCGCTGCCAGCGCCTCGGTCATGTCCTCGCCCTCGCGGGCCAGGGAGTCCACCTTCTGCGCGGTGCGTGCCATGTATTGTATTGTGTTCTGCGGCCCGGCGTTATGAACGTTTTAGTCCGCGCTCGTCGCCACCGACGTCGACGTAGCGTCCCAGCGGATCGCTACTCGGTCCGCTCGTCGACGGCGTTCTGGATCTCCGACCAGACCTCGGCCGGCGTGCCCTCGCCGTCGATCTCGACGAACGCATCGCGGTCGGCGTAGTGGTCGATCACGGGCTGGGTGTTCTCGTCGAAGACGTCCAGCCGGTTGCGGACGGACTCCTCGTTGTCGTCGTCGCGCTGGATCAGCTGGCCGCCACACTCGTCGCAGACGCCCTCCTCCTCGGGCGGGTTGAACTCGACGTGGTAGTTGGCGCCGCAGTCCTCACAGACGCGGCGGCCGGTCAGGCGGTCGACCAGCTCCTCGCGGTCGACCGAAAGCGAGAGGATGACGTCGAGGTCGGTCATGTCCGCCAGTTCCTCGGCCTGTTCGCGGTTCCGCGGATAGCCGTCGAGGACGAACCCGTCGGCCGTCGAGAGGGCCTCCTCGACGATGGCGTTGACGACCTGATCGGGGACGAGGTCGCCCGCCTCCATGTACTCTCGGGGCGTGTCGTACTCCGTGTCCATGTCGGAGATGTCCATGTCCTTGTTCGCCCGGAGCGCGTCGCCCGTCGTGACGTGTTCGACGCCGTACTCCTCGGCGATGTTGCTGGACTGGGTGCCTTTGCCTGCGCCCGGCGGACCGAGAATCAGGATGCGCGGTGCTGCCATGAGCGTGGCTACTCCGGGGCCCGTTAAAGAATTGTCCAAACGTGGACGGCTCCGCCGGCTTCGGCGGGCGACGCGAACAGCGGCGAGAGCGGGCGAGACGACCCCGGCGTCACTCCGTCAGCGGCAGGATGACCCCGAAGCCGAACGCGCCGACCAGTCCGACGACGATGCCGAGCACCTCGGCGTCGAACAGCAGCGTCTCCTCCCACGCCGGAAGGGAACCGAAGGCGGCGTGCCCGACCGCGCTCCCGAGGGCGCCGAACAGGAACAGGCCGATTCCGAGTGCGACGAGACGCTTGGCAGTCGTCGAATAGTCGATGTTCCTGGTGTGGCTCATCGAGCGGACAGGCGGTCGCGGGAGACAAAAGCCTGGCCGTCCGCCCGAAAGGCCCTTGCACCCCGGCAGGAGAGAGAGGTACATGCGTGATACGATTGCCGACGCCCTGGGCGAGGGCGTCGTCCTCCTCGGAGAGATCGCCGCGATGACCGTCCTGACCGCCGTCGGGATCCTGGCGGAGCGGGCCGGGCTGGTACACCTCGCGTCCGGCGTCGACGCGCTGACCGTCTGGTTCCTGTTCGTCGGAGCGGTGGCGCTGTACGCCGGCGTCTACCAGCTCGGTCTCCGGACCGTCCTGCCGCGCGCCCGCCGGATCGTCGGCGAGTGAGCCACCCTGACGTCCGCGCGAGCCGGGCACTGGCCGCGGCGCGAGCGGACTGGCGTCCTTCCCGGGGGAGACTGGTCGAAAGTAATAACCCCGGTGATGCTTACGAGGAGATATGAGCACTCCGCCGGGGGAATACTACACCGAGGAACGGTGGCAGAACTGGCTCGAACGGATCGAAGAGGAGGAGGTAGACCCCGAGAACGAGGACTCGGCGCGTCTCCTGCTGAATCTCCAGGACGACGCGGCCATCGCGATCGCGAAGATCATCACCGACTACGAGGAGGGTCCTCTGGACGAGGAGACCGCGCTCGAGGAGATCGACGACATCCGGCAGATCGTCCTCGAGGAGGTCGAGATAGACGACGAGGAGAAGCTGATGCTCATCGACGGCGTTCAGACCTCCCTCGTGTGCGTCTTCTACGCTGCCGAGGAGTTCGTCGCCGAGGGTCCCGCGGCGGAGGGCACCGTCACCGACTACGTCGAGGCCGCGGCCGACGCCGAGGCCGAGGAGGACCTCGACGCCGCGCTGGGCTACTGCGTCCAGGCCGGGACGCTGATCATCGACGGCGAGGAGCTCGACGTCGACGCCGCGGCGGAGCTGGAGTACGGCCTCGTCTCGGAGTGGGTCAACGGGCTCGACAGCCTCCAGACCGCGATGAGCGACCCCGAGGTCGTCGAGGAAGAGGACGAGGAGTCCGAGTAGCCCCGGCCGGGGTCCAGCCCCGCGTCGGCGGGACCGGCCGTCGCGCGACGCGGTGTCGCATCGACGGCGGTGCTGACCGTCGCGGTCCCGCTCTGACAGCTGGATCCACCGACGCGACTCCCGATTATCGAAACGATCAGTACGACGGGTAGCTTTTTGAGGGCGTAGCGGCAACCGCGACCGATGCAATTGCGGGACGACGAGCGCGCCCAGTCGGTCCAGATCGGTGCCGTCCTCCTGTTCGCCGTTCTGGTGCTGTCGTTCTCCTCCTACCAGGCCGTCGTCGTCCCGGACCAGAACCGGGCGGTCGAGGTTACCCACAGCGAGCGCGTGCAGGGGCAGCTGCAGGAACTCCGCAACGCCGTGGTGTCGGCGGTCGGCGGCGGGAGCCACAGATCGACCGCCGTCGACCTCGGGACGCGCTACCCGAGCCGCGCCGTCGCCGTGAACCCGCCGCCGTCCGCCGGCACGCTCCGGACCGCGGGGACTGGCGACGACCGGGTCACCGTCTCGGTCAGGAACGCGGTCGCCGACGGCGAGGCGGGCGACGTCTGGAACGGTACGGCGCGCGTCTACCCGACGGGCGGCATCGTCTACGACCCCGGCTACAACGTCTACCGGGACGCCCCGCTGACCGTCTACGAGCAGACGGTGCTGTACAACGACTACGACGACGCGCGGATCGGCCTGGCCAACCAGACGATAGTCGAGGGAGAGACCGTCTCGCTGGTCGCACTCGACGGCTCGCTCTCGCGAACGTCGTCGGGGACGGCGTCGGTCGACGTGCGCCCGATCAGCGCCTCGCAGCGGACCGTCACCGTCACCGACGACGGCGACCCGATCACGGTCGCGTTCGCCACCCGACTGCCCGCGGCCGCGTGGGAGCAGCGACTGGCCGGGCAGGCACGCGTCGCGGACGTGCGCGAGCGCCCCGACGCGGCGCCTGACCCCTACCGACTCGTCGAGGTCGTGCTGGAGCGGGGCGTCACGTACCGGCTCCAGTTGACCAAGGTGGGCGTCGGGGCGAGCGCGACGGGCGAGAACGCGACGTACCTCGTCGACCGGACCCGCGGGGCGACCGTCCGGAAGGACGAGACGGTCGACGTCGCCGTCGCGGTCCGCGACGACTACGGCAACCCCGTGCAGGGAACGACGGTGAACGGAAGCGTGGGCACCGGTTCGCTCTCGCCGTCGACGGCGACGACCGGTGGGGACGGTCGGGTCATCTTCGAGTACGACGCCGGCGGGGTCGACCCGGGCACCTACCGGGTCAACGTCAGCCTCGGCCGCGTCGGGAGCGGGTTCGACGGCGGGACCGGCGAGAACGCGACCGTCGAGGTGACGGTGACGGAGTCGTCCGGGACGGGCGACAGCGGCTCCTACGCGCTCGGCTGGCGCGACCCCGGCGGAACCGACGGGAACGGCGGCGTCGCCCTGTCGGACTGCTCGGCCGAGTCCTGCGTCTGGGACGTGGGCGCCAGCGACAGCGACGACCTCGCGCTCGTGGCCGCGCTCGATCCGAGGTTCGAGGGCGTCGGCGTCGAGTACGCGGTCGACAACGCCACAGTCGGGACTGTCGCGCCGGCCTCGAACACGACCGGAAGCGACGGCGCGGCCGGGACGACGCTCGCGGCCCGCGAGAACGGGACCGTCGACGTGCTCGCGTCCGCGAACGAAGATGGCGACGTGATTACTATCGAGGTGACGAACGTCTCCACCAGTTCGTCGTCACTGCCGACCGACCAGAACGGAATCCGATACGAGGATGGACTCGCGACTACTGAGAGCGACAGCGCAATACAGTTCGATATCACGAACGTCGACTCCCAGTTCGCACGCGTCGAGAGCGTCGCCGTGACGACCCGAAACGGCGTCGGCGGAGAGATCTACAACGGCGACGCGCGCGAGATCGAGATCTCCGGCGGCGATTCGAACGGCTACAGGGACGAAAGCGGCAATCCGTCGGCCAGTGCGCTCGCTGCGGACGGAAGCAGTATCGCTCTCGACCAGAACGGAGTCCTCTCCGACTCCGGTGGCGGGGCTAGCGCGACCGTGTTCGTCGGTCAAATTGGCACCGCGTCCGGCAACACCTTCAGTCAGTACGACTTCGCCGACCTGGAGCGCGTCGCTTCGACCGACAGCTGGGACGTCTCCGTGACGCTCGAGTTCCAGAATCGCGGAGACGTGACCTACTACTTCAGGGAGCAGTGACGCGGTAGCCGCGACCGCCGCGGTCGGACGCGACCTGTGATTTCGACGATCGTCGATCCTTTAGTCGACAGGAACTTATATCGCGACCATGTCTTCCCCCCCATGACAGGAGTCGGCATCGACGCGATCGAGATACGGACCGGGAAGCTCAAGCTCGACCTGGCGGAGACGTTCGCGCCCGCCCAGGGCGAGGACCCCGGGAAGTACACGAAGGGCCTCGGCCTGCACGCCTCCTCGTTCCCCGACGTCTACGAGGACATCGTGACGATGGCCGCCAACGCGGCCCACCGGCTGATGGAGCGCAAGGGGCTGACCCCCGACGACGTCGGCCGGATCGACGTCGCGACCGAGAGCGCCTTCGACAACTCAAAGCCGGTCTCGACGTACGTCGCGGGCTGTCTGGAGGAGGTCTACGACGAGGACTTCCACCACGCGAACAAGGGCGAGCGGAAGTTCGCCTGCATCGCCGGCACCCAGAGCCTCGACGACGCCTTCAACTGGATCCGCGCCGGCCGTAACCGCGGCCGCGCGGCGCTCGTCATCGCCACCGACACCGCGCTGTACGCCCGGGACGACCCCGGCGAGGCCACGCAGGGCGCCGGCGCCGTCGCCATGCTCGTCGACGAGGACCCCGACCTCGTGGAGTTCTCGGCCGAGCAGGGCTTCGGCAGCGCCGACGAGACCGACTTCCTCAAGCCCAACCAGCAGTTCCCCTCCGTCGACGGCAAGCGATCGGTCAACGTCTACCTCGCCCGCATGCGCGAGGCGCTGGACGACTTCGCCGCCGCGGCGGGCGACCTCCACCCCGACGACTACGCGATGGTGCCGTTCCACACCCCCTTCCCGGGGATGGTCCGGAAGGCCGCCGCGCTGGGCTATCGCCACATCGTCCGCGACACCGACGTCGAGCTCGCGCTGGCCGAAGAGATCGGCCGCCAGCCCCGCCCGGAGGAGTTCAAGACCCGCGAACAGTACTTCGACGCGATGGAGGAGTACACCGACGAGCTCACCGAGACGGAGCGCTACGAGGCCTGGTACGCCGACTCGATCGAGCCCACGCTCTCTATCGCCCGCGAGGTCGGCAACTGGTACACCGGCTCCGTCCACGTCGCCCGCGTCGCCGGCCTCAAGCGGGCCCTCGAAGACGGCCGCGAGATGGCCGGCGAGCAGCTACTCGTCGCCTCCTACGGTTCCGGCGCCCAGGCCGAGGTCCACAGCGAGACCGTCGCCGACGGCTGGCAGGAAGAGATCGAGGCGCTGAACGTCGACGAGCAGATCGAGGACCGCTACGAAATCTCCTTCGAGGAGTACGAGCAGGTCCACGACGTCCACAACCACGACACCGAGACCGACGTCGAGGAGTTCACCGCGCCCGAGGGCGAGTTCGTCTTCGACGGCTGGGGCCGGATGGGCGAGCGGAAGTACCGCTACGTGCGGTAAGCTACTGTACCGAGCGGGAACGAAGTGACCGCTCGGCTTTTTCGCCCACGTTTTTGCGCGAGTGGTTCGGGAGCGGAGTGACCGAACCACTCGCGCAAAAAGGTGGGTAGCGGGCCGGATGGGCGAGCGAAAGTGCCGCTACGTGCGGTGATCTGCCGCACACGAGCGTAGCGAACGTCTCTTCACCGACGTTTTTTCAGACGAGTTTCGCCACTATCGCGCGACTCGGTCCGAGTAGAAGTCGAAGACGTAAGGCGGCAGCTCCGGCGGCCGTCACTGGCCGGTCTCGCTGGTCCGCGGGTCGGCCTGTGGCAGCGGGCCGACGGCGTAGAGGTCGAACAGACAGAGGACGATGACGGACAGCGGGAAGAGCACGTCAGACGGGGCCAGCGACCGCTCCAGGGCCTCGAGGAGGAAGGGCTCGCCGACGGTGGCGTCGACGAGCGCGTAGCTGCTCAGTAGCATTAGCGAGCCCACGTACAGCGCGAACCACGCGAGGCCGCGCTTCCAGCGACCGACCAGCACGTGCCCGACGCCGGCGCAGACGAGCGTCGCGACGAGCGCGACGACCCGGTAACACCGCGCCAGCGACGGCACGCGTGTGTGCGTTGACATGGTGGTCACCTCGTTGAGTGGTAGGCGGTCCGGACGTATTTATGCGTTGTGTGCGTTTCAAGCGCTGATATCGGTCGGATCGCGCGCTGGATCCGCCCTGGGGGCGCTACGGCAGGTTCCGCAGGCCGGCGAGCATCTCGTCGAGGCTCAGGTCCGTCGTGGCCAGCGAGAACCCCTCGATGCGGGCCAGGTCGGGCGCGTGGTCCCAGAGGTCGGCCTCGTCGATGCCGTGGAGGACGACGGCGTTGGGCGTCGGCGTCACCACGCGGAGCGCGACCAGCGGCGACTCGCCGCGGGTGACCCCGGTGAACACGAGCGCGCGGTTGGTCGACTGCCCGTACAGTTGGTAGAACTCGTCGGAGGAGAGGCGCGTGATCACGGCGATGGAGTTGATCACGGTGTGGCCGGCGACGGTGTCGTGTTCGCCCCGCACGAGCTCGGTTCCCCCGATGGCGTCATAGTACCGCTCGAGCGGGATCCTCGCGGGGTACTCCCGGAGGTCCTGGACGACGTCGGAATCGAACCCCGAAGAGAGTACCCGGGCGTACTGGCGGATGTGCTCGCCGCCGCGGCGCTCGTCGACGTCCAGCAGCGCCCCGACGATGCGGCGGACGACGTCCGTCCCCGGGTTGTCCCGGCGCCCGCTCTCGTAGTCGGAGACGACCGACGGCGAGACGTCCAGCTCCGCGGCCAGTTCCGTCTGGGCGACCTCGAAGTCCGTCCGCCACTTTCGGAGCGTCTCGCCGGGGTCGTCGCTGAGCGCGATCTCGCCGGCCATCTTCTCTGCCAGTTGCTCCCGCGGCCCGCGCGTCATCACCGGTGGGTGGCGGGACGGCGGCAAAAGCGTGTCGGAGCCGTCGGTCCGATCGCGGTGTTCCGGGACGCAGTCGCCGTCGCTCGGCCGGGATCAGTCGTCGCCGCCCGCCCCCCGCGGCCTGCCGGAGTCGCCCGAGCGTCGGGTTGCGCCGGCGTCCTCGGGGCTCCGAGCGTCCGCTGCCGGCCCCTCGGGACGGTCCTCCGCGACCTCCCACTGGAGGGTGACCGACCGCTCGTCTCCGTCGGCGGAGGCGTGCTCGACCAGCCGGACGTCGCCCTCGGGCGGACCGTGTTCCTCCTCGCCCTGGGTCGGCGAGGGCGTGACGCCGTCGTAGCCCAGCAGATCTGTCCGGAGCCCGTCGAGGTAGTTGCCCAGCTCGCGCCGGTCCAGCGACTCCTTCCGGACCGTCCTGTGAGTGGCCGAACCCCTGCCGACTCCGCCGGGCTTGCCCGAGGAGTGGCCGCCGAGCACGGCGTTGAGGACGGCCCCGAGCAGGAAGACGAGGCTGGAGAAGTAGAGGTAGGTGATGACGACGATGATGCCGCCCGCGAAGCCGCCCGATCCCGGATCGCTGAACGACAGGTACACCTGGAACAGTCCCTGGAAGATCGCCCAGCCGACGGCCGCGAACAGCACCCCGGGAACAGGGTCTTTCAGCTCCATGTCGACGTCGGGGAAGACGTAGAACATCGGGTAGAAAGCGAGCGCGAGCCCGGCCACGAGGATCAGGGGCGTCAGCAGGCCGAGCAGGGGGATCGTGTCGGCGAAGATGCCGAAGATCAGCGTGGCGCCGACCACGGTCACCACCGCGAGGAGGATCGCCAGGAGCACGACGAGCCCGTCCCGGAGCGTGTCGGTAAAGGAGTTGTCCGACTCGGTCTCGTAGATCTCCGAGAACGCGGTGTCGAGCCCGCGGAAGATCTTGAGCGCGCCCCAGAGGATGACGACGAGCCCGATGATCCCCGTGCCGGCGATCGAGGCCTCGCTCTGGAGGATCTGCGCGACGACGCTCGACACCGGGCCGGGCACGTAGTTCTGGACCGTCTGGACGATCCGCTGTTTGAGCCCCACACCGAGCGTCGTCAGCACGAGAACGAGCAGTAGCAACGCCGGCGCGAGCGAGACGAAGGCGTAGTACGCCAGCCCCGCGGCCATGAACGTGACGTTCTTCTCCGAGAAGTCGCTGAACACGCGCTTCCCGACGCCGAGGACGTTCGAGGTCGAGACCATACCTGACGTTGGACTGTCAGAAGCAAAACTGGCTCGCCTGCGGATGCCACGCACGGGCCGTCCGGGCCGGTGTGTCGGCTACGACGACCGGGGCGTCGCCCGCGATTCCTCGCCGCTCGACGCGGCTCCGATTGCGGCCCCGAGCGTCCCGAAGACGAGGGGGTAGACGACGCCAGCGAGGCCGACGGCCGTCACCAGCGTCGGCGAGCCGCCGCTGTTTTCGCCGACGGTGACCGCAAACAGGAGCGCGCCGAGGACGGCCAGCGGGAGGTAGCCCAGCGCCACCGACGGGCCGATCCGGAGTGCACGTCCGACGTCTGCGGCCCCCTCCAGTCGCGCCGTCGCCAGGCCCGCGACCGTCAGCAGGCCGGGCGGGAGCAGGTACAGGACCGGCGACAGCGAGTCGCTCTCCGCGATGAAGTTCACCGCGTCGGTGCCGCCGACCAGCGGCAGGTCGACGGTGATGGTCGTCGTGACGAACTGGGCGTTGAAGAACAGCCACCCCACCACCTTCCAGGCGGCGTCCTCGTCGCCGAACGCCTCCGCGACGCCGGTGAACAGGGAGTCCCGCACCGCGGAGATGGTCAGCGCGTACACCAGCACGTACGCGAGCACGAACGCGAGCGCGCCGGCGACCGCACCGACGGCGTAGCTGCGGCGATTGGTCATGCCGAAGTCGACCCCGCCGGTCGGTATATGTTTTCGGGCTCGGGCTTCGATCGGTGGAGGCTAGCAGGCCGCCAGCACGGAGCGCTCCAGCCCGACCGGGCGCGGGGTCCGCAACCACTAAGCGCGCCAGCCACCTGACTCGACGTAATGGCTGACTGGACGGAGACGTACCGCCCCTCCACCCTGGCCGAGGTGCGGGGCAACGACAAGGCCCGCGACGCCCTGCAGGAGTGGGCCGAGACCTGGGACGAGCACCGCGAGGCCGTCATCGTCCACGGCTCGCCCGGGGTGGGCAAGACCTCCGCCGCGCACGCGCTGGCCGCGGACATGGACTGGCCGACCATCGAACTCAACGCCAGCGACTCGCGCACGAAGGACGTCATCGAGCGGGTCGCCGGCGAGGCCGCCAAGTCCGGAACGCTCTCGGCCGGCGGATCGGGCCGCCGGCTGGTGATCCTCGACGAGGCCGACAACATCCACGGCAACGCCGACCGCGGCGGCTCCCGGGCGGTCACCTCGCTGGTCAAGGAGGCCGGCCAGCCGATGATCCTCATCGCCAACGAGTACTACGAGATGAGCAACGGCCTCCGGAACAACTGCGAGGACATCGAGTTCCGCGACGTCTCCAAGCGCTCCATCGTGCCGGTCCTGAGGGACGTCCTCCGGCAGGAGGGCATCGAGTTCGAGGACGACGCGCTGACGACGATCGCCGAGCAGAACAGCGGCGACCTCCGGGGCGCGATCAAGGACCTCCAGGCCATCGCCGACGGACGGGACCGACTGGAGGCCGACGACGTCGTCACCGGCGAGCGCGACACCACCGAGGGCGTGTTCGACTTCCTCGACACCGTCATCAAGAAAGCGGGCGCTCAGGAGGCGCTGGAAGCGAGCTACGACGTCGACGAGACCCCGGACGACCTCATCAACTGGATCGAGGACAACATGCCCAAGGACTACGAGGGCGCTGAACTCGCCCGGGCCTACCACTACCTCGCCAACGCCGACCGCTGGCTCGGCCGCGTCCGCGCGACGCAGAACTACTCGTTCTGGCGCTACGCCGGCGACAACATGACCGCCGGCGTCGCCGCCGCCCGCGACGGCGAGAAGGGCGGCTGGACCCGCTACGGCCCGCCCTCCTACTGGTCGAAGCTCGGCCGCTCGAAGAGCACCCGGAACACCCGCGACCACGTCGCCCGGCAGATCGCCGCCGTCAACGGCGTCTCGATGCGGACCGCCCGCCGGGAGATCATGCCGTTCCTGGCGACGATGACCCACCACTGCAAGAACCGCGAGCTCACCGTCGCCATGGCCGCCCAGTACGACATGGACGCGGAGCACGTCTCCTTCGTGACGGGGTCGGGCAAGGACACCAACAAGGTCCAGTCCATCGTCGAGGACGCCGAGCGCCTGAAGGAGGAGGCCGCCGTCGAGTCCTCGGAGGGCGCATTCGAAGGCGCGAGCGTCGACGCCGGGAACGACGGCGAGGAGCCGGAGGACGGCGATGACGACGGCGACACCGGCGAAAGCGGGTCGTCCGACGGCCAGTCCACGCTCGACGGCAGCGCCGGCGACGAGGGAGGCGATGAAGAAGCGGCCGAAGACGACTCCGTCGACGCCGAGGATGCCGGGGAGGACGAGCAACAGACCGGCCTCGGCGACTTCGCGTAGCCAGTTGCCAGTTCACCACCGCGTCGCTCCGGTCGTCGACTGGCGGATCGAGCCCCGGCATGCATCGCCGGGACTCGATCTAGGCCGCTCCGTTCGCTGCTCCACTCTCGTTCGTCTCAGAGTCACCGGCCGGGGCCTCGGTTGATCCGTTCGTCGGCGTCTCCTCGTCCGGTCCGATCGGTTCGCCCTCTTCTCCCTCCGCCGCGTCGTCCTCCGCTTCGTCACCTTCCGCCGCGTCGTCCTCCGCTTCGTCACCTTCCGCCGCGTCGTCCTCCGCTCCGTCACCTTCCGCTGCGTCGCCCTCAGCGTCCGTCTCCGGCTCCTCAGGCGGTTCAAGCAGCCCCTCGATCTCGTCGGCGGGCTGGGTCTCCGCCGTCGCGTTGTCCAGCCCGAGGTTCGAGAGGTTCGCGGTCCAGACCAGCTGCTCGTCGGTCGACTCGGGCGTCCACTCGACGGTGATCGCTCCGTCACCGGGGACGATGGCGTCGGGCGGCTGGTCGGCGGTGGTGCCGGCGGTGAACTCGCTCTCGGCCGGGTTCAGCGCCCCCGCGTTGGGGTTGGACGTCGCGAAGGTGACCAGCGCCGTCTCGTTGTCGACGACGGCGATCGATTCGACGCTCAGCGTCGGGGCCTCGGGCCGCTGCTCGACGCTCACGGTAGCGCTGTCGTTGACGACCTCGCCGCTCCAGTTCAGGTACGGCTGATCGACCTCGCCGGCGGTCGCGACGAAGTCCGCCTGCTCGTCGTCGTCAGTGTCGCGGTGTGCCACCGCGTAGAGGGTGGCGTTCTCCGTCAGATTCTCCGACAGCGGGACGGTGACGTTCTCGTACTCGCCCGGCTGGAGGTACGCCGATGTCCCGATGACCGATTCGGTCGCGTCGGCTGCCCCGGGCGGCGCGTTCCACAGCGTCAGGAAACCGCCCTCGGAGAGGTTCGCGGAGCGGACCACCGCGGCGGAGCCGTTCGAGGTCTGGTCCGCGAACGCGACCGTCGCGTTCGGGACGGTCACGGACGCCTCGTCGCTGACGGGCGCACTGGTCGCGTTCACGTAGGGGACGTCGCCGGTCTCGGCATCGGCCGCCGGGCTGAACGACCCGTCGTCGTCGGCGTCGCGGTAGACGGTGGCGTTCAGCGTTCCGTTCCGGTAGATCGGCTCGTCGAGTTCGATCGAGAGGGCCTCGTACTCGCCGGGTTCGAGGTACGCCGAGACCCCGAGGACGTCGTCGGTCCCGTTCGTCGAGTTCGCGTGCAGCGCGACGAACCCGCCCTCGGAGAGGTCCGCCGACGCCAGGTCGACGTGCGTGTAGTTGGCCGTCTGGTTCTCGACGGTCACGTTCGCGGTGGGTTCGGCTTCCTCGGTGACCTGGTACTCGACCGACTCGTTCGCAAGTTCGGTGTCGTCAACGGCGGCGCGGACGGCGACGTCGACGGTCGTGTCGTTCTCGATCGGCGGGTCGAGCGGCAGAGTCAGGTTCTCGACCGCCTCGCCCGCGGACAGGTTCTCGCTCCGGACCGACTCGCCGTCGTACTCCGCCGCGACGTAGTAGTCGACGCTGGCGTTCGCGCTCGTGACGTTCAGCACCGACCCGTGACCACGCTGGTCCTCGACGGTCAGGTTGGCCGTCGGTGCGGTCGGCGCCGCCGCCGTCACGTCGTACTCGACGGATTCGTTCGCGAGTTCGGTGTCGTTCGCCGCGTCGACTACGCTCACGTTCACCGTAGAGTCGTTCTCCAGCGGCGGTTCGAGGTCGAGCGTGAGATTCTGTACGGACTCGTCGGCGTCGAACTGGTCGCTGGTCGCAGTCGCACCGTCGGCCTCGGCCTCGACGACGTAGTCGACCGACGCGCTCGCGTTCGCGACGACCAGCTCGGAGCCGTTGCCCGCCTGGTCCTCGACCGTCAGGTTCCCGGCGGGCCCGGGCGCGACTCCGTCCTTGGTAACGTCGTACTCGACGGATTCGTTCGCGAGCTCGGTGTCGTTCGCCGCGTCGACTACGCTCACGTTCACCGTGGTGTCGTTCTCCAGCGGCGGTTCGAGGTCGAGCGTGAGATTCTCGGCACCCTCGCCGGCCACGAACTCGTCGCTGGCCGCCGTCGACCCGTCGGCCTCGGCCTCGACCACGTAGTCGACGCCGGCGTTCGCGCTCGTGACGTTCAGGACGGACCCGTTGCCGTCCTGGTTTTCGACGTTCAGTGCGGTCGGTTCGCGGACCGGCGCGACGCTCACGGTCGCCTCGTCGGCGGCGGTCGCGCCGGTCGCGTTCTCGTAGGGCACGTCGACCTCGCCGCCGGACGCCGAGTAGTTGAGGGCCTGATCGCCGTCGGTATCCCGGTGAACCGTCGCGCTCAGCGCGGTCGTCTCGTCCAGCGGCGCGTCAAGCGGTACGGTCACGTTCAGTTGCTCGCCCGCTTGGAGGTACTCCGACGCGCCGATCACGTCGTCGGTGCCGTTCGTCGAGTTCGCGTGGACCGCGACGAATCCGCCCTCCGGCAGGGTGGCGGACGCGACCAGGACGTCACCGTCGGTCGCGTTCTGGTCCTCGAACGTGACCGAAGCGTTGGGCTGCGCTCCGTCTTCCGCCCCGTCGTCGACCTCGTACTCGACGGTCTCGTTCGCGAGTTCGCCGTCGTCAGCGGCCGCTCGGACCGAGACATTGACCGCCGTGTCGTTCTCGACGGGCGGGTCGAGCGGCAGGGTCAGGTTCTCGACGGACTCGCCCGCGGACAGATTGTCGGTGCGGACCGTCTCGCCGTCGTACTCGGCCGCGACGTAGTAGTCGACGCTGGCGTTCGCGCTCGTGACGTTCAGGACGGAGCCGTTGCCCATCTGGTCAGTGACGTTCAGCGTCGCGTCGGACGGGACCGGTTCCGGCGCAGTCACGTCGTACTCGATCGTCTCGTTGACGAACTCCTCGTCGGTCTCGGCGTCGACGACGCTCACGGTCGCGTCGGAGTCGTTCGCCAGCGGCGGCTCGAGCGGGATGGAGACGTTCTCCGCCGACTCGTTAGCCTCGTACTCCGCGCTCGTGCCGGTCGTGCCGTTGGCCTCGGCCTCGATCACGAACGGCTCGGTCGCCGTCGCGCTCGACACGTTCAGGGCGGAGCCGTTGCCCGTCTGGTTCTCGACGGTCAGTGCGGCGTTCACTCTGGGCATCGGCACCACGCCACCCTCGACCTCGAACGTGACCTCGGACTGGCCGCCGATCTGCACCGTGCGGTTGTCCTCGGCCGCCGCGGTCAGAGTGTAGTTGCCGGGCTCGAGCGACTCGGTCGCCGCCTCGCCGGCGGGCACATCGAAGGTCTGCTCGTCGCCGTCATCGGCGGTCACGGTCGCTTCAACCGCGGTCTCCGACGGATTCTCGACGGTGAGGGTGCCGTTCTCGACCGCCGCGTCGAGGTCGATCGGTTCGCCGTCGTCGGCCTCACCGTCCTCGACCGTGATCTGCGCCGCCTCGCCGCCGTCGACCGGGACGGACTCGCCGTCGACCGTCTCGGCGGTCAGCGTGTAGTTCCCGGGTTCGAGGACCCTGAGCACCTCGTAGTCGGCGGGCACGACGATGGTCTCCACCGCCTCGCCGTCCCGCTGGACGTCGACGACGACGCGCTCGTCGTTCGGGTTGTCGACCGCGAGGATCCGGTCGTCGACGGTCGTCTCCAGGCTCTGGAAGACGCCGCCGACGGAGACGGTGAGCTCGTCGCGGCCGGCGACCTCAACGTCCTCGCCCTCGCCGGTCTCGGCGGTCATCGTGTACGTGCCCGCGTCGAGCTCGCGGGTGACGGACTCACCAGCGGCGAGAGTGATCGTCTCCACGCTGCCCGCCTGCTCGGTGAGCGTGACTGTCACCGCGACGTCGTTCGGGTTCGCTAGGAACACCGCGTCGCCCTCGGCCGAGGCGAACAGGCTCCGCAGCTCGTCGGGCTCGTCGGCGTCGTCCTCGGGGTCCTCGGCGGCGCCGCGCGCGTAGTTGATGATCGTCACGTCGTTGTCGATGTTGATCTGCGCCGCGGTGGCCGCGGTGTCCGACGCGGCGCGCTGGGTGACGATCTGGAGCTGCTCGATCGTGATCTCCTGTCGCTGGGTCACCGAGACCGCGCCCTGAGACGCGCCCTGGGCGGCCGACTGGATCTGGGTAACGCTGGCCGTCTGGTGCTGGGAGAGCGCGCCGTCGGCGGCGCTCGCGGCGATGATCTGGATCTGGACGACGTTGATCTGCTGGACCTGGACGATGGTCCCCTGGCCGGCGCCCGCGGCGGCGGCCTGGATCTGCTGGACGTTCACGACCTGGTTCTGGGCCGCGGACCGCGCGGCGCCCGACGCGGCGCCGGCCGCCGCCTCCTGAATCTGGACGACGGTGACGGACTGGACCTGCCGGACGACGCCGGATGCCCCGCCAGTCGCGGCGGCCTGTATCTGGGTGACGCTTGCCGTCTGGGACTGCGAGATAGCCCCCTTCGCGGCGCCAGTCGCCGCCTGCTGGATCTGCGTGACCGTCACCCGCTGAACCTGCCGCAGCGCGCCGCTGGAGGCACCCCTGGCGGCGGCCTGCGTCTGTTCGACCGTCACTTCCTGACGCTGTTCGATCGTCAGCGCGCCCTGCGCAGCGCCGATGGCGGCGATCTGAATCTGCTTGACCGAGGCGTTCTGGTGCTGGGACAGCGCGCCCTCGGCCGCGCCGACCGCCGCAGTCTGGCGCTGTTCGATCGTGACGTTCTGCCGCTGCTCGATCGTGGCGTTCTGTCCGACGAGCGCGCCGAACGCGCCGCCCTGCGCGGCCTCACGCACCGCGCCGGGCTGGGTCGATTCGTTCTTGCCGGCCTCGTGGGCCGCTCCCGCGGCGGCGCCCTGCGCGACGACCTGGACCTGCCTGACCGTCGCGTTCTGCCGCTGGGCGACGGCACCGTGCGCCGCACCGTAGGCGGCGTGCTGGAGCTGCGTGGCCGCGACGGACTGACGCTGGGAGAGCGCGCCGTGGGCCGCGCCAGCGGTCGCGTACTGGACCTGCTCGGCGCTGACGTTCTGGCTCTGGAACAGCGTTCCCGCAACCGCGCCGGCGCTCGCGTTCTGGAGCTGCTCGACGGTCGCGTTCTGGTGCTGTTCGGCCGCCGCGACGGCCCCGTCGACCGCTGCGTCCCGCTGGCTCTGGTTCACGCTGACGCCCTGCCTCTGGAGTCGGACGACGGTCTCGTCGACCGCCGATTCGACGGCCGTCCGCGTGTCGTTAGATGCGTTAGCGCCGTTCGACGCATCCCCGTCGCCGCTGTTCAGGGCGTCCCCGCCGCTGCCGTTCAGCTCGAGCAGTTCCGGGGCCGACGTCCACTCCTCGTCGGCGCCGCCCTCCATCTGCGCGTCCGACCCGCCAGTCTGCGTCTGGGCGGCGGCGAACGGTGCGCCCGCGGAGAGCACCATCGCCGCCGCGACGAAGACGACCGCGAAACGCTTGACGCTCGTCGATACTCTACGCTCCCGCTGCCCGCCGCCGTTCGGTGACATGGGACCTCCTTCCGGCAATCCTCGCTTAAACCGGAGAGATCGTTTCCCGCAGTCGGACGCCGGCGGTCGTGGTAGGCCGCCACAAAAGCCGGTGGACAGCCGTCGGGACGGGCGTTCACTCGGTCCGCGCCGATCGACGGCGATTCTGAGGGGTAAGAGAGGACAAACGAGCCGGGCGGGACCGTCCGCGGTGCCCGGGTGTCAAGGCACCTTGCACACGCAGGGAGCGCCGCTCGCTGGACGGGCGCCGCTGCCCGTCGCGCGCGAGCGATTGCGCGCACGCAATCAGAGACTAGTCGGCTTTCGTCCCGGCCGGGGTGCCGGACTCGGCGACGTCGCCGCCGTCCCGGGGCTCGTCGTAGGCCCACGCCGTCGCGGCGACGAGCGCGATCAGGATGACCAGCGCGGCGGCGTGGTGGAGGACCTGCGCGAGGGCGCCGAAGTTGGCGATGGTGTTGGCGCCCAGCAGGATCTGGAGGGGAAGCGCGACGGTCGCGACGGCGGTCGCCCGCCGGACGCGCCGCCCGTGGTCGCCCCGCCAGGCGGCGTAGGTCGTCCCCAGGATGCCGAAGCCGGTCACCATCGCGACGAGTCGGTGGAACCACTCGACGAAGCTGGCCCAGTCGGCCGGGAACAGGCCTAACCAGCCGTCACAGAGCGGCCACCGGCCGGCGCAGGTGAGGCCCGCGCCGATCGCGCCGGTGTACACGCCCAGCAGGATCAGCACCGTTGTCAGCCCCGTCGTGACGGCGGCCAGGTGGCGAAACCGGAGGTCCATGTCCGCCACTCGGGTTCGATCGTATATATCTCCGGTCTTTCTCGATGACGCGCGTCCGCTCGGACTGCCGTCGCAGTGGGCTCACTCGATTCGACGATTGACGAATATACACGCGACGTTTGACGGATAACTTGCTTTTTTCACCGGCGGAGTTGACGCCCGCACATGGGACTTGACGAAGACGCGCTGGACTACCACAGTTCCGATCCGCCCGGTAAGATCGAGATCTCGACGACCAAGCCGACGAACACCCAGCGGGACCTCTCGCTGGCGTACTCTCCGGGCGTTGCAGCGCCCTGCCGAGCGATCGAGGAGAACGTCGGGGACGCGTTCCGATACACGGCCAAGGGGAACCTCGTGGGCGTCGTCTCCGACGGCTCGGCGGTTCTGGGGCTGGGCGACATCGGGCCGGAGGCCTCGAAGCCGGTCATGGAGGGGAAGGGCGTGCTGTTCAAGCGCTTCGCCGACATCGACGTCTTCGACGTCGAGCTAGATCCCGACGACACCGACGCGATGATCCAGTCCATCGACGCGATGGAGCCGACCTTCGGCGGGATCAACCTCGAGGACATCGCCGCGCCGGAGTGCTTCGAGATCGAGGAGCGCCTCAGCGAGTCGATGGACATCCCCGTGTTCCACGACGACCAGCACGGGACGGCCATCATCTCGGGTGCCGCGCTGCTGAACGCCGTCGACATCGTGGGCAAGGACCTCTCCGACCTCACGGTCGTCTTCTCAGGCGCGGGCGCCAGCGCCATCGCCTCCGCGCGGTTCTACGTCTCGCTGGGCGTCCGCAAGGAGAACATCGTGATGTGCGACTCCGGCGGGATCATCACCGAGGACCGCGTCGAACACGAGGACCTGAACGAGTTCAAGCGTGAGTTCGCCCGCGACGTCCCCGGCGGCGACCTCGCCGACGCGATGGACGGGGCGGACGTGTTCGTGGGCCTCTCGGTGGGCGGCATCGTCGACCAGGCGATGGTCCGGTCGATGGCCGACGATCCGATCATCTTCGCGATGGCTAACCCCGACCCCGAAATCGGCTACGAGGAGGCCAAGAGCGCCCGCGACGACACGGTCATCATGGCCACTGGGCGGTCCGACTACCCCAATCAGGTCAACAACGTCCTCGGGTTCCCGTTCATCTTCCGCGGCGCGCTCGACGTGCGCGCGACGGACATCAACGAGGAGATGAAGGTCGCGGCGGCGGAGGCGCTGGCCGAACTCGCGCGCCAGGACGTGCCCGACGCCGTGGTCAAGGCCTACGGCGACCAGCCGCTGCAGTTCGGCCCCGAGTACATCATCCCCAAGCCGCTGGATCCCCGCGTGCTGTTCGAGGTGACGCCCGCCGTCGCCGAGGCCGCCATGGAGAGCGGTGCCGCCCGGACCTCGCTGGACCTGGACACCTACGTCGAGACCCTGGAGGCTCGGCTGGGCAAGTCCCGAGAGATGATGCGCGTCGTCCTCAACAAGGCCAAGAGCGACCCCAAGCGGGTCGTCCTCGCCGAGGGCGACGACGAGAAGATGATCCGCGCCGCCTACCAGATGGACGATCAGGGCATCGCCGAACCGGTCCTGCTGGGCGACCGCGACCGCATCGAGGCCATCAGCGAGACGCTCGGGCTCTCCTTCGACCCCGAGGTCGTCGACCCCGACGAGAGCGACCTCGAGAAGTACGCCGAGCGACTCTACGAGATCCGCAAGCGGAAGGGCATCACCCGTCGCGAGGCCAGCGAACTCGTCGAGGACGGCAACTACCTCGGCAGCGTGATGGTCGAGACGGGCGACGCCGACGCGATGCTGACCGGCCTCACGCACCACTACCCCTCGGCGCTGCGGCCGCCGCTGCAGGTGATCGGCACCGCGCCCGACGCCGACTACGCCGCCGGGGTCTACCTGCTGACGTTCAAGAACCGCGTCGTCTTCTGCGCCGACACCACGGTCAACACCGACCCCTCCGAGGAGGTGCTGACCGAGGTGACCAAGCACACCGCGGATCTGGCACGCCGGTTCAACGTCGAGCCGCGGGCGGCGCTGCTGTCGTACTCCAACTTCGGCAGCGTCGACACCGAGGGCGCGCGGACGCCCCGGAAGGCCGCAAGCATGCTGCGCGCCGACCCCGAGGCCGACTTCCCGGTCGACGGCGAGATGCAGGCCGACACCGCCGTCGTCGAGGATATCCTCACCGGTACGTACGAGTTCTCGGACCTGGAGGACCCGGCGAACGTCCTCGTGTTCCCCAACCTCGAAGCGGGTAACATCGGGTACAAGCTCCTCCAGCGGCTGGGCGGCGCAGAGGCCATCGGCCCGATGCTGGTCGGCATGGACAAACCCGTCCACGTCATCCAGCGCGGCGACGAAGTCAAGGACATCGTGAACCTGGCGGGCGTCGCCGTGGTGGACGCCCAGCAGGAGTAATACGGACTGTTGTCGGTCAGTACCGGTACGACCGCCCACGGTCGGGCGGTCGTACCGGGAGACAGCTACAACGACGAGAGCGTTAGCTCCTCGGTCCGGTAGATCTGGTCAGGTCGGTGACGATCTCGTCGGACGACTCGTTCACGACCCGGCGGTCGTCGAGCCGCTCGACCGAGGACTCGGAGCGTTCGACCGGCGGCGTACGGGCGGCGCTGGCGACGCAGACCCGTGAACGAAACGGTGTGTCCAGGCGGGAGAAGCGCCGACCTAGTCGCTGACGCCGCGGTCCGCACGGGAGGGCGGCGGCACGCGCTCGTCGACCGTCGGCGTCTCCGGCAGGACGCAGCGGTCCGGTTCGGCGTTGACGTGCGCGTACTGGTCGGGCGCGTTGGCGAGCGGGTGGGCGGGGTTGCGGTCGCTGGGGATGCGCGCGGCGCGGACCTCGTCGAAGCCCCGCAGCCGGGCGCGGATGCCCCGCCAGTGGAGGCCGGTCGACTCCGGAACCGACGTCGAGTGCGGCGAGTCGCCCGCGCCCGCCGCGGCGAGCGTGGCGGCGTTGACGTTGGCCGCGAGCTCGTCGTGATCGATGAGGAGGCCCACGCTGGCGTCGTCGGGCGCTCGCGCCGCGAGCACGTCGAGGCCGAGGTGCAGCGCTCGATACTCGGCCACGTTGTTGTCGGGGGCTTCGTCGACCACGGAGCTGCGGGCGACGCGCTCCCCGTCGCGGGTTTCGATGACGACGCCGAGACCGCCGGCCGACTCCGTGTAGGAGCCGTCGGTCGCGAGGTAGAAGTCCCGGTGATGTGTGCGCGGCGGATGCGCGATGTGCGGCGTCGGTGACTCGTCGAACAGGTCTCGAAGTGACGGCCGGCCGTAAGCGGCCATACCACCCCTTGGGCGGCGGGGATGTTAAATATATTGCCGGTCAGCGGGTCGTTAAATATGTCGAGGAGCGGCGGCGGCCGATCACTCCCGGAGGTGGGAGTGGCCGACCAGGAGGGCGACGGCGTTGGCCGCAAGGAGGGCGAGGAAGGCCGTCACGTGGCTCGACTTCTCGAGGCCCGTCGCCAGCAGCGGGAGGTAGAGGAACGGGAGGGTTACCGCGGTCCAGAAGGCCACGCTTCTCGTTCGGCGGACGATGCTCTGGCTGACGTGTTCGATGGGCGTCGCTTCGTTCAGGGCGGTGCGTAGTTGGTTCGTGGGGGGACTCGACATCGGGGCCACCTGACGAGTACAACGTCCGGTTACCCCATATAACCGACAGAGGGTTCGAGTCGTTTCACCACCTTTCATCGGATCACAGCGCACGTAACGACGTTTTACGACGACATCAGAAGACGTTATACGTTTTATCGAGCGCTGTGAGGGGATGGGAATTGGAACTGAACGATCGGTCAGTTATCGGTCGGCTATAGTAGTAATTGAAACTATTCACACATCGAGGGGGCACTCGGAGTGCCCCTCGAGTGTGTCATTGCGTTCAATTCCTACTATAGATCCGGACCGTCGGCATCGAAGAGTGCCAGACTGGCCGTGTGGTCGTCGCCGACGGGGACGCGGTCGACGGCGTGGTCGACGACCCGCTCGCGCCATTCGTGCATCGCCTGGCGGTGACGAGTCCGGTGGCGCTCGACGGAGTAGTCGTCGTCCGGATCCGCCCTGATGGCGTCGGCCGTGTCGTCCGGGTGGGGCGGTGACGGGCAGTCGTCGTCGACGAGCCGGTCCGGCCGGAGGAGCGCCTGCGAGTCGTCGCCCGCCTCGTCGCCCTGTTCCACGTGGAGTCTCGCGCGCATCCGCCCGCTGAACGGGGCCGTCACCCGGAGCGCGGTTCGTTCCCGGTCCCGCTCGCGCGCTTCGAGCGCTGCGACGAGCTCCTCGGCGGTCACCACCACCGTATCGATCCTCGAGACGTCCGGCATCGGCTCCGGTGCAGCTACGGAGCCCGACGGGAATAGTGCTACTATAATATTGATGACCTATACGCGACGGGAAACGGTCCGGGATCAGTCCTGATAACCTCGTGCGCGGTCGCGTCTCCCACTAGACGACGCGTGCGAGGCGGTATTCGACCGACGGCACCGGTGAAGCCCATGACTGGCGTCCGGTAGCGGATCCCGATTTCACCGCTACACGGCCTCGGAACGGCGAACGTCGACCGGAGGCGACGACGGTGGACTCGCGAGTCCCCCGGATCGAAGGCACTGATCAGTTCGGGCGCTGCTCTGACTGCTCCAGCGGTTCGTGTCCCCATGCAAATTTGCGACCGATACTGACCGCATGTATGCGGTCTCGAAATAGAAAAAAGCCAGTTGTGGCTGGGTTATATATAAAGAATCTGTGTAACATGACTCTGTGGGGCGTTCCGTGGCTCGGAGAATGCGCCCGAAACGGCCGTGACGAAGGCGTTTTCGCGGGTGGTTCGAGAACCGGGGATCCGCCCAACACAACCTTTATTATCGATCAATACACCGAGTCAAGGTGGACCATGGCAGACGAATCCGAAAGCTATCGTGACGTCATTAGCCGCCGCCGGTTCGTGGAGCTCACGGGCGTGTCGGGCGCCGCTGCGCTCGCCGGCTGTGGCGGAGATGGCGGTGGATCGGACGCGGAAGACGGTTCGACAGGTACCGACGAAGGGGGGACGGACGGCTCTGACGGCGGCGACTCGTCGCAGGTGAACGACGTCACCCACCTCAGCATGACCAATCAGGTCCCGGCTAACATCCAGTTCAACATGCAGAACCCGAACAGCCGGGCCCAGATCTCACATCAGGCCCTCTTCGACGTGTACGCCCGGTTCAACTTCGCCGAGGGCGACTTCCAGTCCGGCGCGATCGAGGACTGGGAGTTCACGGGCGACACGTTCGAGATGACGCTCCGCGAGGGGCTGACCTGGGACGACGGCGACCCGGTCACCTCTGACGAGGTCGCGTTGAACCTCCGCCTCGACCAGCTGACGGGCGGTTCCCTGTGGGACTACGCGGACAGCGTCGAGACCTCGGACGAGCGGACCGTCGTCCTGAACATCTCGGACGACATCAACCCGACCATCGTCGAGTTCGACGTCATCGACGACCGATACGTCCACCAGAAGCCCGAACTCTTCGAGGAGTACTGGCAGACGTATCAGGACGGCGACGAGGACGAGGCCGCTCGCCAGCTCCAGAACTTCGCCTACCAGGACGTCGTCGCTTCGGGACCCTTCTCGAAGGAGCAGGCCGGTCAGCAGCAGATGCTGACCAGCCGTCGTGAGGACCACCCCGACGCGGAGAACATCAACTTCAGCGAGTACGCGTTCCAGTACATCGACGGCAACCAGCAGACCCACCAGGCGCTGATCAACAACGAGCTCGACTCCGTGTTCAGCGTCTTCGCACCGCCCGAGGTCGTCGACCAGATGCCCGACTCGGTTCGGCTCGAGACCATCCCCTCGAAGTGGGGGTACGGTCTCGTGCCGAACCACAGCGCGGACCACGTCGGCGACCGCGCGGTGCGACAGGCCATCCAGTACGTCATCGATCGCCAGACCGTCGTCCAGAACGTCGGTAGCACGCTGAAGACGGCTCCCGAGGTGCCCGTCGGCATCCCGACGGACGACCAGGAGCGGTGGCTCGGCGACGCCATGAGCGACTTCAACACCTACGGCGTCGACGAGGCGATGACCGACGAGGCCGCGGCCGTCCTCGAGGAGGCCGGCTACTCGAAGAACAACGGTACCTGGCAGGACCCCGACGGCAACGCCGTCAGCCTGCCGGTCACGGTCCCGACGGGTTGGTCCGACTGGGTCACGGCGACCGAGACCGTCGTCGACCAGCTCAACGCCTTCGGTTTCGACGCGACCGTCGACTCCCGGAGCTTCGACTCGCTGCAAAGCACGGCCTGGCCCAACGGCGACTACAAGCTCGCGGCCGGTGGCTGGCTGCCCGGCGGTGGCCGCGCGGCGTTCGCCTACTTCAGCCTGCACCACCAGCTCGTCGAGAACTTCCGCGGATTCACCTACAACTACGAGCCCGCGGCCGAGACCCGCGGCGGCAGTCGCTCGGACGTCACCGTCCCCGACATGGACGGCAACGAGATGACGGTCAACCCCAGCGACCGCCTCGGTGAGCTGTCCGGCACTACCGACGAGGACCTCACGCAAGAGATCATCCGCGAGCAGGCCTGGGTCACCAATGTCGACCTCCCGATGATCCCCGTCATGGAGAAGCTCGAGGAGTCGTTCCTCACCACCGACGTGTGGGACATCCCCGAGGAAGGCGACGGCGCCTTCCAGGTCCGCTGGCCCAACACCTGGCTCCCGCGGCAGGGCGAGATGACCTACTCCGGCGAGTAAACTGAGGAACAGATCTCTCACCAAAATTCATTTGACTTGAGAGCCAGATACGCAATCATGAACAGCTACTATATCGAACGGACTGGACGGGCGGTGCTCACGCTCTGGCTCGTCGTCACCCTGACCTTCGGGATCATCCGGTTGCTTCCGGGCGGTCCTCTGGTCCAGCTGCGCGCGCAGCTGATCCGGCAGGGTGTCGACCCGAGCGAGATCGAGGGCATCATCGAAACGTATCAGAACTTGCGGCCGAACGAGCCGATCTACATCCAGTACATCGACTACGTCTCGTCGCTCGTGGTCGGCGACATGGGACAGTCGTTCCGGTACAGCAAGCCGGTGTCGGCGATCATCGGCGACGCGCTCCCGTGGACGGTCTTCGTGATGGTGACAGCGACGCTGATCCTGTTCGCCATCGCGATCGTCTGGGGCGCCGTCATGGCGTACAAGGAGGGGTCGACGCTCGACACCGTCTCGAGCGCGCTGTCGATCCTCTTCTCGACGGTCCCCTTCTACGTGTTCGCCATCATGCTGGTCGTCGTCTTCGGGTACAGGCTCGGCCTGTTCCCGACGAGCAACCGCACGAGTCCGGGCATGCTGGATCCGTACTCGATCAAGTTCGTCATCGACGCGTTACACCACGCGATACTGCCGATCACGTCGATCGTAGTGACGCAGGCCGGCCTCCAGGCGCTGGCGATGCGCGGCAACTCCATCCAGGTGCTCGGCGAGGACTACGTCCGGGTCGCCCGGCTCCGGGGTCTCTCCGACAGCCGGATCTCCGTGCGCTACGTCGCGCGCAACGCCATCCTCCCGATGTACACCGGGTTCCTGACCCTCATCGGGTTCAACCTCGGTGGCTCGGTCATCCTGGAGGAGGTGTTCACCTATCCCGGGATCGGATACTACATGTTCGCTGCCCTCGAGGCCCGCGACTACCCGCTGATGATGGGCGTGTTCCTCATCATCACGACGGCGCTGGTCGTGGCGGTGTTCATCGCGGACCTCACGTACGGCAAGATCGACCCCCGCGTCGAAACAGGTGATTCCAGTGAAGCGTACTGAATCAGACTCCGTCGCCACGGACACGGAATTCTCCTTCGAGACGAGCGGATCGACCGTCGAAGTCAGCCGGAGCGAACGGCTGCGGGAGTTCTACGAGGAGTTCATCTACAAGCCCGGCCTGGTCGCCTGGAGCGACCGGCGGACCCGCGTCGGGTCGCTGATCATGGCTATCTACGTCCTGATGGGGACCGTGGGCGTCGTGTTCTACAAGGCGCCGAACTCCAATCAGGTCGAGCGGAGCATCCAGCCGTTCCAGACGATGGCGGCGCCGCTGGGCAGTACCCGCTCGGGCGTGGACGTCCTCGCGATGGTGATCCACGCGACCCCGGAGATGCTGCTGATGCTGCTGGCCGGCGGCCTGTTCGCGACCGGGGTCGCCGTCGCGATCGGCACCTTGGCCGGGTACAAGGGCGGGACGACCGACCGCCTGCTGACGACGTTCTCGGACATCGCGATGTCGATCCCGGGGCTGCCGCTGATCATGGTCCTGGCCATCGTGTTCAACCCGACGAACCCGGCGCTGATCGGGATCCTCATCACCGTCAACTACTGGGCCGGCCTGGGCCGGTCGATCCGGTCGCAAGTGCTGACGCTGCGCGAGGAGTCCTACGTCGAGGCCTCCCGCACCATGGGCGTCTCGACGCCCCGGATCCTGGTCAAGGACGTCATCCCGAACATCATGCCGTACGTGCTGGTCAACTTCGCGAACGCGGCCCGCTACGTCGTGTTCGCGTCGGTCGGCCTGTACTACCTGGGCATCCTGCCCACGTCGGTCGACAACTGGGGCCTCCAGCTCGACCAGGCCTACCGACAGGCCGGGGCGCTGACCGGCGCCGGGACGATGTACCAGCTGGTCGTACCGATGCTCGCCATCATGTTCATCGCGCTCGCGCTGATCCTGCTGGCGCAGGGAATGGACCGGGTGTTCAACCCGCGCGTCCGGACCCGACTGGCCGGCGAATCCGAGTCCGCCGGTGGCGAAGACACCGAAGAAACCTCCGCTGCGGAGATGATAACATAACATGGCGGTCGATCACGCACAACCTGACGACAGCGACACGAACGCGGTAGAGGTCGACGACCCACTCGTCCAGGTCCGGGACGCCGCCGTAACGTACGACGAGGGCGAGTCGTACGTCCTCGACCACGCCTCTCTGGACATCGCACGTGGCGAGGTCCTGGGCGTCGTCGGTGAGAGCGGGTCCGGGAAGTCGATGCTGGCCTCCTCGCTGCTGGACGCCGTCCCGGACCCGGGACTGCTCACGGGCCAGATCAACTACCGACCCCGGGACGGCGATGAGATCGACGTCCTCGAACTGGAGAAGGAAGAGCTCCGCCAGCTGCGCTGGGAGGAGATCTCGATGGTCTTCCAGGGCGCGATGAGCTCGTTCAACCCCACCATGAGCGTGGGCGCTCACTTCCGGGAGACGATCGAGGCCCACGGCAAGGACATGGAGGAGGGCATGGCCCGCGCCCACGAGTTGCTCGAGGACCTCTACCTCGAACCGGAACGGGTTCTGGAGTCGTACCCCCACGAGCTGTCCGGCGGCATGCAGCAGCGAGCGTTGATCGCGCTGTCGCTGGTCCTGGACCCGGAGCTGCTCGTCATGGACGAGCCGACCGCGGCCCTGGACCTGCTGATGCAGCGGTCGATCCTCCAGCTGCTCGACGACCTCCAGCAGAAGTACG
Source organism: Halomicrobium urmianum (assembly GCF_020217425.1). Lineage (NCBI taxonomy): Archaea > Methanobacteriati > Methanobacteriota > Halobacteria > Halobacteriales > Haloarculaceae > Halomicrobium > Halomicrobium urmianum. The sequence goes on along the minus strand of NZ_CP084090.1, from coordinate 602,589 downwards.
ATCTCACCATGATCTTCATCACGCACGACCTGCCGCTGGTGGCCGCCCTGGCCGACAGGATGGCCATCATGTACGCGTTCAACCTGGTGGAGATCGGTGACACGCGGGACGTGGTCTACGACGCGGCCCATCCGTACACGCGGGCGCTGCTGAACTCGACGCCGAACCTCGACGCGCCGCTGGAGGACATGGAGCCCATCGAGGGCTCCGCACCGGCGCCGATCAACATGCCCGGCGGCTGCGCCTACCACCCGCGCTGTCCGCTCGCCGACGAGCAGTGTCGCTCGACGGTGCCGGAGTACCACGTGGTCGGCGACGACCACGGCGCGGCCTGCTTCCACTGGGAGGCGGCCGTCGAGGAGATCCCGCTCGTCTACGACGAGGACCTCGGTGACGCCGCCAGCAGCGGCGGAGGTGAGTACTGATGAGCAGCGACGAACCCCTCATCTCGCTGGAGAACGTCGAGGTGCACTTCGAGAACCAGCCGGGGCTGCTCGAGTTCGACGAGGAGCCCCAGACGGTCCGCGCCGTCGACGGCGTCTCGATTGACATCCACGAGAACGACGTCGTCTCTCTCGTGGGCGAGTCCGGCTGCGGGAAGACGACGCTGGGCAAGACCGCCATCGGCCTCCAGCGGCCGACCGGTGGCAGCGTCAAGTACCGGGGCCACGACATCTGGGACGTCCGCGACGGCAAGGTCGACGCGGACATCACCTGGGACGAGATCCGTACCTCGCTGCAGATCATCCACCAGGACCCCGGGAGCTCGCTCAATCCGAACCGGCGGATCGTCTCGATCCTGTCGGTGCCGCTCAAGCAGGTCCACCCGGACCTCAGCCGGGGCGAGCGCCAGGAGCGGATCTACGCGCTGCTGGAGCGCGTCGGGATGACGCCGGCCGCCGACTTCGCGGACCGGTATCCCCACCAGCTCTCCGGCGGCGAGAAGCAGCGCGTCGCGCTGTGTCGCGCGCTGCTGATGAACCCGGACGCCATCCTCGCGGACGAGGCCATCTCGGCGCTGGACGTCTCCCTGCGCGTCGAGATGATGGACCTGATGCTGGAACTGCAGGACGAGTTCAACACCTCCTTCATCTTCATCTCGCACGACCTCTCGAACGCCCGCTACTTCACGGCCCACGGGGACGGTCGGATCGGGGTCATGTACCTGGGCCAGATGGCCGAGATCGGCCCGGCCGAGGACATGATAACGGATCCGCACCACCCCTACACGAACGTGCTACGGTGGGCGACGCCGGACCTCTCGCTGCGGGAGGCCGGCGAGCCGCCGATGCGGAAGATCGACATCCCCGACCCGGTCAACCCGCCGTCGGGCTGTCGGTTCCACACGCGGTGTCCCGAGGCCCGCGAGGCCTGTCAGACGGAGAACCCGCCGGCCTACCGGAGCAACGGCCAGCGTGTCAGTTGCTTCCGCGAGGACGAGGACCACGAGTACTGGAACAGTCCCGAGCTGACGGACTGATCCGGTCCCGACGGCTTTTTTCGAGGTGACGCGACGAACGGACGGTTTCGCAGAAGTCGGATCGATCGAGCGGCTACTGCCGCGGCGTCACAGCGAGCAATCGCTGGCCGGCGACTCGTCGCAGCCGGCGACGGCGTCCTCGACGAGGTCGACTGGCTCTAGCTGGCCGTCCGCGACGCGGACGACGGGCACGGGGCGGGTCGCCTGGTGGTTGCAGGCCTGCAGGTATTCCCGGCCCAGACCGAGGTCGTGGGCACTGTCCTCGAGTTCGCTCCTGACGGCCCCCGCGCCGGTCGAATTGGCGCGCTCGACGGCGGCCGCGTACGTGAAGACCTCGCCGTAGACGAGGTGGGCGGCGCCGGTGCCCGCGCGGGGACCGGGCGCCTGATCGCCGTACGCGTCCTGATAGGTGGAGTCGAACACGTCGGACAGTTCCCCGTCGATGGCGCCGTGCCAGGGGACGGTCCCGAGGACGTCGCCGTTCCACTCGGTCGCCGCCTCGACCACCGACGGCGTCAGCAGCGGGACGACGAGGGCGGTGTCCTCGTCGATGTACTCGCCGGCCTGGTGCAGGACGTTGACGGCGTCGAGGCCGAAGAGGTTGCAGAACACCGCCGACGGGTTGGTCGTCCCGACGCGGTTGAGGCGGTGGCTGTAGTCGGTCGTACCGCGGCGCTCGCTCGCCGTGCCGAAGCCCTGCCAGTTCGGCGCGTCGTCCTGATTGAAGTAGTCCGTGATGACCTCGGAGAGGTCCTCGCCCTCGGGCGCCTCGGTGTTGAGCCTGTAGTACGTGCCGCTGTCGTCGCCGACGTGGTCGACGACCGCGGGCACGAGCGCGCGGACGAGCGCCGTGGCGGGGTACATCTCCCGGTACGTGTGGGGCGAGCAGCCCTCGTCGGCCATCGAGGAGAGCGTCGCGACCCCCGGGAAGTACGGGACCTCGTGTTCCGCCGAGAGGTCCCGCAGCGTCGCTGCGACGTCCCCCGCGACCCCGCCGAACAGCGCGTCGACCTCGCCGTTCTCCAGAAGCGGAGCGGCGTTCGACGCCGCCGTGTCGGCGGTGCCGGCCGTGTCGACCTCGACGGTCTCGACGTCGACCCCCTCGACGCCGGTCCGGCTCTTCAAGACGCCGAAGGTCCCGGCCTCCTGGTACCCGCCGCCCTCGTTGAGGTGCTGGACCGCCATCTCGAACCCGCGGCGCTCCTCCTCCCCGACGTCGATGTAGGTACCGGAGGTCGCCGTGGCCAGGCCGATGGTGATCTCGTCGACGCTCTCCGCGGGCGTGCCCGCGCCTGCGCCGTCGTCGCTCGAATCGAGACAGCCGGCGAGTCCGCTCGCCGCCACGCTCCCCCCCAGTGTCGCGAGGACGCGGCGGCGAGTCGGTCGACTACCGGCTGGTTCGTTCCTACCCCAGTCCATACCAGTCGGTTGCGAGTTATCGCACATATCACTTTGGGCAGTTACGCGGAATGTGATCGGCCCTCGAGGTCGGCCGACTGCGGTATCGTCCGGCGACGCGCGACCGGGACGGGCGGAAAGGTATCAGGACCGTTATCGGTCAAGTATCAGAGACGATCGGGTGGGCGGAGTGGAGACGACCCGGGAGTCAGTAGGTGTCGCGGAGGTGGCGGACCGACAGGTCCTCGGCCAGGCGGGCCGCCACGACGGCGTCGCGGCGGCCGTCGTAGGAGTCGAAGGCGACGGTGCGCTCCTCGCCGGGCGCGAGGTGGAAGTAGTTGTCCGAGAACGACCCGCGGAACGTGCCCGCGTCGAGTTCGACGAACAGGGCGGCGTCCTCGCTGGCGACGGTCACCGCGGCGCCGTCCACCGTCACGTCGAGGTCGGCCTCGGGCAGGGACAGCGCCTTGTAGTCCTCGAAAAAGGCCGCCGTGGGGTAGGACTCGCCGGGGCCGTCGTACTCGGCGCGGATCATGACCTCCGAGGGCGCGACGTCCTCGGGGAGGTCCCCGCGCTCGACGGTCAGCAGGGCCGTGCTCTCGTGGGCGTCGAGGTCGGCATCGACGGTCTCCTCGCGGACCACGTCGCCGTCGAGGGTGACGACTCGCAGGGCGATCTCGCCCTCGATCGGTTCGGTCAGGTCGCTGGTGATCCACAGGGTCTGGGCGACGACGTCGCCCCGGTCGGCGTCGTCCCCGTCGTCGGCCTGGGCGTTCTCGGCGCCGCCAGCGCCCTCGAACTCCGGGTGGAAGGAGACGAGCACGGGCGCGTACTGGCGGCGGGCCGCGTACTGCTGGGCCTTCCACTTGCCGTCGTACTCGATCGAGGCCCACGACGCGACCGGCCAGAGGTCGTTGAGCTGCCAGTACAGCGTGCCCATCGTGGTGGGCTTGCGACGGCGCCAGTGCTCGATGGCCGTCGTCATGGCCTCGGCCTGGAGCAGCTGGGAGACGTAGACGAAGTCGGAGAAGTCGAAGGGGATCCGGAAGTAGCTGGCCGTCCGCTTGAGGATGGTGGTGTTCCCGCCGGGGTTGCGCTGGTGGTGCTCCATTATCGGCGCGGTGGGGTTGAAGTCGTCCTCGTCGAGGACGGTCGAAAGCGAGTCCAGCGAGGGGAACGACTGGTAGCCGAACTCGGAGACGAACCGCGGTTCGGTCGCGTAGTAGTCCTCGAAGGGCTGGCCGGCGTGCCAGACGTCCCAGTAGTGGACGTCGCCCTTCTCGAAGATGTAGGGGTCGTCCTCGTCGGGGCCGCTGGAGGGCGAGCCCGGCCAGTAGGTCCGCGAGGGGTCCTCCGCCTCGCAGGCCGGGCCGACGGTCTCCTCGTAGAGCTTCCGGTAGTCCTCGACGTGCTGTTCGTGGGCCTCGTGGTCGCCGTACCAGTTGTGCAGGGCCTCCTCGTTCTCGTTGTTGGCGCACCACAGCGCGATGGAGGGGTGGTTGGCCAGCCGGCGGACCTGGTAGCGGACCTCCGCCTCGACGCTGTCGAGGAACCTCTCGTCGGCGGGGTACAGCGCGCAGGAGAACATAAAGTCCTGCCAGACGAGCAGGCCGTACTCGTCGCAGAGGTCGTAGAAGTCGTCGTACTCGTAGTAGCCGCCGCCCCACACGCGGAGCATGTTCATGTTCGCGTCGGCGGCGCTGCGGATCAGGTGCTCGTAGCGGTCCCGGGTCACCTCGCCGTACATCGGGGCCGCGGGGATGGTGTTGGCCCCCTTGGCGAACACCGGTTCGCCGTTGACCTCGAAGTAGAAGGAGGTGCCCTCCTCGTCGGGTTCGACGACGAGGTCGATCTCGCGGAAGCCCACGCGGTCGGCGACGGCGTGCGCCTCGCCGCGCTCGTCGTCCTCGACCGTCACCGCGAGGTCGTACAGCGGCTGGTCGCCGTAGCCGTTGGGCCACCAGCGGTCCACGTCGCCGACGTCGACGGTCAGTTCGACCTCCTGCTCGCCCGCTTCGAGGGCCACCGTCTCGGTGACGTTGGCGCCGGCCACGTCGACGCCGAGGTCGTACTCGCCCGCTTCGGGCGCGTCGATCCCGGCCCGGACGGTCAGGTCGACGCCGTCGCCGGCGTGGTCCTGTTCGGTCTTCGTGTACCTGATCCGGGGGCTGGAGTAGGCCACCAGCGAGACGTCGCGGTAGATACCGACCGTCGGGAGGCAGGGGCCCCAGTCCCAGCCGTAGTGGCACTGGGCCTTGCGGACGAACGACCGCGCGGGCTGGTCGACGGGGTAGCGGATGGCGGGCACCTCGTAGGGGTGCTCCTCGGCCCGCTCCTGCCCGTACTCGACGGGCGACCGGAACCGCACCGCGATCTCGTTCTCCCCGGGTTCGAGCGCGTCGGCGACGTCGAACTCATGGCCGACGTGCATGTTGATCGACCGGCCGACCTCCTCGCCGTTGACGAGGACGGTCGCGACCGTGTCGAGGCCGTCGCACTGCAACAGGACGCGGTCGTGGTCCAGCAGCGACTCGTCGACCGCGACGGTCCGCCGGTACTCCCAGTCTGTCTTCCCCACCCACTGGACGTCCAGTTCGTTGTCCTCGTAGAAGGGATCGGGAATCTCGCCGGCGTTCAGCAGGTCGGTGTACACCCCGCCCGGGACCGACCCGGACAGCCACTCCCCGTCGCCGTCCCGCTCTCGAAAGCGCCACGTGCCGTCGAGTGATTGCTTTTGCATACTTTCGCCTGGCGCGCAGGCGGCCATAATACTACCGCCACCGCCGTCTCGGCCGCGCTGGCCGTTTGGGAAAGTTCTTGGCCCGGCCCGGCGAACGCGCTGCCATGGACTGGCGCGACGAGTTCTGGGGGGCGGTCTACGACTACCGCCAGCACCTGTGGCTGCTGGAGATGTTCATGCTCTTCCTGTTCATCCTCACTGCGATGTCGTTCGCGCTGGGCCACGAGGAGGAGGGATCGCGCGTGATCGCGTTCGTCAACCTGGGGCTCATCGGCGTCACGGGAGGGCTTGCGGCCGTCCTGTACTGGTACGCGACGAAGCGGAAGAAGGAACAGTCCTGACGCGGCGTCGTTCCGGGTGCGAGTCGCCCCGGCCGACCGTATCTGCGCCCGCCGGGCGGCGGCGGCCGACCACGTCCGCCGAGTGCGGCGACCGCCGCTACCCGTTCTCGATGAACGCGGCCGTCTCCGTGGCCAGTTCGCACAGGTCGTCGTCGGCCTCGTCGTCGTCGGCCAGTTCGCGCAGCGGCTCGACGGCCGCCTCGTCGCCGACGAAGCCCAGCGCCGCGACGGCGCTGGCCCGCGTCGGGTCGTCCGGCCCGTCGAAGGTGCCGATCAGCGCGTCCGTGACGCCGCCCACGGCGTCTGGCTGCTGTTCGGCCACGTTGGCCAGGGCGTCGGCCGCGGCGGCCGTGACGGCCGGGCTGTCGTCGTCCAGCAGGTCGGCCAGCCGGCCCACGTGGTCCATCACCGCCTCCGCGTCGCGGTCGGCGACCGCCACCACGACGTGCGCCGCGACCGCGCGTGCGGCCAGCTGCCGCCGCTCGGCCTTCTCCCGGACGTCGTTGATCGTCTGGACCTGGGCGCTGTGGGCGTTGGGGTCCGGTTCGTACCCCTCGGTCGGGTCCTCGACGGGCTGTTCGACCACGGTCAGCAGGTCGTCGGCGTGCGCCGTGAAGACCTCCGGCCGGTCGACGGCGACGGGCCGGAGCGCCCGGGCCGCGACAGTCCGGACGAGCGGGATGTCGTGGTCCAGCAGGCCGATCAGGCCGCCGACGTCGTCGGCGACGTGGCCCGGGTCCTCCTCGGCCAGCAGCGAGAGGGTGAAGAGCACCTCCTTGAGGACGACCGTCCGCTCGTCGTCGAACATCTCCACCAGCGTCGGCACGAGCGGCTCGACCAGTTCGAGGTCCTCGGCGGCCATCGTCGAGACGATCTGGGCCGCTCGCGTCCGGTCGATGTTGTTCTCGCTCTTCAGCCCCGCCCGGACGAGGTCGAGGTCGATCTCCTCCGGCGGCGTCTCCGTCGGATCGACGTCCCTGATCTCGTCTGCGTCACCCGTTGTCATCCTACTGCCACACCGGGTACCCGATCCAGTTATCCCTTTCGACAGGCGCCGGTTCGCGTTCGGCGTCGGATCGCGGGCGAAACGACCGTCTCACAGCGGGTTCGACTCCAGGGTTCGGGAAACGTTTATACACGGTCGTTCGTAATCGGAGACGATGGATTTCGAGCGCTTCCGGGCCGTGTCCCGACGCGACTTCGTGACGTCGGCCGTGGCCATCGGGGGGACGAGCGCTCTCGCGGCCTGTCAGGACCGCGAGCGGGCCGCGACGGAGACGGGGGCCGACGGCGACGGCGGGGAGGACGACGACGCACTCGACCTCCCCCGGCCAGAGGACCCGTCAGACCGGCCGAACGGGCTGCATCGATGGAACGACTACCTCGTGCGCAACGCGCACGGCAACACGGTGCTCCCGCGCCACCAGGTCGTGCTGGGCCTCTCCTACGAGGGGTCGGTCCCACCGACCGACGAGGAGCGCGAGCAGGTCGAGGCGGCCCTGAGAACGCTCGACCGCGCGTACCAGTGGGGGACGTCCGGGAATCAGGGTGCCTCGCTGAGCAACGGCCTCCTCTGGATGCTCGGCTACTCCCAGCGGTACTTCGACCGCCTGGACGCCGACCCCGACCCGCTCCTCTCGCCGGAGGAGGTGCTGGACGCCGTCGGCGAGGACGCGTCGCTGGCCGACCCCTTCGACGCCGTCCTCGTGCTGAACGCCGACTACGGATCGGTGGCTATGGCCCCGGAGCACGCGCTGTGGGGCGAGACAGACCAGCTCAACGGCGTCGAGGTCGAGGCGACGCTCGAGGGCGTCTTCTCCCGGGAGACCCGTCGCACGGGGATCACCGGCAAGGGCGTCGTCGCCCGCGAACTCGACAACGAAGACGTCCCCGAGGAGGCGCCGCTCTCGATGGGCTACCGGTCGGGGTTCGCCGACAACCAGGCCCCGGAGGACAGGGCGACCATCGACGACGGCCCCTTCGCGGGCGGGTCGACGCTCGCGGTGTCGCGGCTCCACATCGACCTCGACCGCTGGTACGACCAGGACACCGAGGAGCGGGCCGCGGAGATGTTCTGCCCGGCCCACGACCTCGACGAGGTGGGCGAGACGGCCGAGCAGCTGGGCACCTCCAGCCGGATCACGCCGGAGGACGCCGAGAGCGTCGAAGAACACGCCGAGGAGTACGGTCGGATCGGCCACTCCCAGAAGGTCGCCCGGGCCCGGGACGACGACTTTGTCCCGAAGATCATCCGCCGCTCCGAGGGCGTCGCGACGGACGTGGCAGAAGGCGCCGGCTTCAACTTCACGTCGATACAGGCCGACGTTCAGGACTTCGTCGAGGTCCGCAAGGCGATGCACACGGAGGAGTACGACGTCGACCTCGACGCCGACGACCACGGCATCGTCGACTACCTCGAGACGAAAGCCCGGACCGCCCTGATCGTTCCGCCGCGCGAACGGGTCGCGCTCCCGGAGCCATGAGACGGCGCGGGCTCCTCGTGGTCGCCGTCGCGCTGCTGGCCGTCACCGCCGGCTGTTCCGCGCCGATGGGCGGCGCCAGCGACGCGGACGCCGGCGGCGAGATCGGCTTCGAGGACGCGACCGCATCGGCCGGACTGAACTACACCGACGCCGTCGGGACCGGTATCGGAAACGGCAACGCCGGGGTCTACGTCGCCGACGTGGACGGCGACGGGTGGGAGGACGTCCTCGCCGTCGGCGGCGAGCGGCCCGTCCTCTTCGAGAACCGCGGCGGCGAGTTCACCCGCTCGGACGCCCTGCCCGACCTGAACCGCTCGTTCAAGTCGGCCGCGTTCGTCGACTACGACGGCGACGGCAGCGAGGACCTCCTCCTGTTGCCCGCCGGCGGCGAGGTCGTCGCCCTGCACAACGACGGCGGGGCGTTCGAGCGCGACGACGTCGGACTCGGGAACGTCACGTACCCGCTCGGGGCAGCCCCGGCCGACTACGACGGCGACGGCGACCAGGACCTCCTGCTCTACCAGTCGGGCGACTGGGCCGACGAGAAGCCCGAGGGCTACTCCGCCCTCAACGGCACCCTCGATGAGGACAACGGCCACCCCAACATCCTCTACGAGAACACCGGCGACGGATTCGAGCGCGTCGGGGACGCCGGCATCGAGGGCGACCGCTGGAGCCTCTCGGCGAGCTTCGTCGATCTGACCGGCGACGGCCGTCCCGACGTCCACGTCGCCAACGACTACAACTCCGACGTGATCTACGTCAACCAGGGCGACGGCACCTTCGAGCAGCGACTCCTCCGGGGCAACACCGCCCGCAACGGCATGTCCTCGGAGGTCGTCGACGTGAACCGCGACGGTCGGCCCGACGTCCTCGTCACCAACATCCACCTCCCGATCAGCCGGGAGACGATGTCGCCGGAGCGCTACGAGCGCGTCGAGGACTTCCTGCGGTGGGTCATCCACTCCAACCGGACCAGGGGCAACACGCTGCTGATCAACGAGGGCGGCGGCGAGTTCTCCGACGGGGCCGAGCGGTGGAACCTCCGGTCGGGCGGGTGGGGGTGGGCCGCCACCGCCACCGACTTCGACAACGACGGCGACCGCGACCTCATGCACACCACGCAGAACGTCGTCGCGATCGACCGCGAGGATCCCCACTACACCTACCCCATGCTCTGGGAGCGCGAGGGCGGCAACTTCACCACGCTGGACGCCAGCGAACGCGGCCTCGCACAGGACAACGGCCGCGGGATGGTCACGCTCGACTACGACCGCGACGGCGACCAGGACGTGATCTCGGCCAACTACGACGGAAACTACACCCTCTACGAGAACACGGTGAACACCAGTGAGACGAGCAGCCTGCAGGTTCGCGTCGTCGACGACGACGGTGCCACCGCCTACGGCGCCGAGGTCCGGGTCGAGGCGGACGACACCCAGGTCCGCACGCAGCGGCCCCGCACGGACTACCTCTCACAGGAGAGCCGCGTGATCCACTTCGGCCTCGGCGACGCCGACGCCGCCGACGTGACCGTCACCTGGCCCGACGGCACCGAGCGCACCGTCGAAGGCGTGTCCGCGGACCAGCGCGTGCTGCTCGCGCCGGACGGGGTCGAGCAGGTCGGCGAGTTCACCGAGGGAGCGGACATCGCGAACGGGGATCAAGGTTAAGCCACTCCGCGACAACTCCCGGCGCATGAGCCTCGAAGACAGCGTCGCGCTGATCACCGGCGCCAGCTCCGGCATCGGTCGAGCGACCGCCGAAGCGCTCGCCGAGCGGGGCGCCGCCGTCGCCGTCAGCGCCCGCCGCGAGGACCGCCTGGAATCGCTCGCCGACGACCTCAGGGAGGACCACGACGCCGACGTGCTCGTCCAGACGGCCGACGTGACCGACGACGCCCAAGTCGCCGCGCTCGTCGAAGCAACCGTCGACGAGTTCGGTCGTCTCGACACCGTCGTCGCCAACGCCGGCCTCGCCCGCGAGGGCGCCGTCGAGGAACTGGACACCGACCGGTTCCGGCAGATGCTCGACGTCAACTGCGCCGGCGTCTTCTACACGGCCCGCGAGTCGCTGCCCCACCTCCGCGAGACGGAGGGGCTGCTCGTCCTCGTCGGCAGCATGGCCGGCCAGTACCCCCGGCCGGCCAGCCCGGTCTACGCCGCGACGAAGTGGTTCGTCCGCGGGTTCGGCAAGTCCCTGGCCGGCAGCGTCGGCCCCGACGGCGTCGGCGTCACCGTCGTCAACCCGACCGAGGTCCGCACGGAGTTCGGTTCCGAGGACGGCGAGTCGCTCGGCGAGCGCCTCAACCCGGACGAGGCGGCCGACCCCGGGGACGTCGCCGAGGGCATCGCCTTCGCGGCCGAACAGGAGCCGCCGAACGTCGTCCAGGAACTGGACTTCTACCGCCGGGACAAGTTCGAGGGCTGGTAGCTCCCGTCGCGGGCGACCGGCACGTCACTGATCGCCCGGCGTGTCGCCGGTCGAATCCCCCTCCGGTACCGACTCCTGTACGTCGCCCGGATCGGCCCCGACGTCCTCGCCCATCGACAGGCGCCGGGTCAGCGGCTCGCCGTGCAGCAGTTCCGGGAGGGCGATCCGGACCGCCTCCAGCAGCAGGACGAACAGGATCGGCATGAGGAAAAAGCCGTACCAGCCGAACAGGATCGGTCCGAGCAGGTACGCGAACAGCAGTAGCAGCGGGTTCACCGTACGTCCCGTGAGGAGGGGCTGGACGAAGGTCTGTGGGAGGATGTCGAGCACGAAGAAGTACGCCACCAGCACGCCACCGACGAACGCCAGGTGAGCCCGGTTCCCCTGGAGGGCCTGCACGGCGAGGTAGCCGACCACGGGGAGGTAGATCACCTTGCCGACGACGATCGGGATCAGGCTGGCGACGCCCGTCAACACGGCGAGCACGGGCACCATCGGAACCGCGAGCGGGGCCGGCGCCAGGAGGTTCGTCGCCCAGTACGCGGCCGCCGCGACGATGGACATCGCGACGACGAACAGGAAGTTGCCGAAGAACACCGACTCGAGGTCCTCGTCGACCGTCGTGGCGTAGCTGTACGCGGTCGTCTCGCGCCCGCCGACCAGTTCTCGGAACCCCTCGGCGAGTTCGTCGCCGTTCTCCAGCAGGAAGTACGTCAGCGTCACCGCGAGCGACACCAGCAACAGCCCACCGGCGACGGCCGAGAAGGCCTGTCCCCCCGTCTGGAGCAGCGTCTCGAACGTCTGCTGGGGCTGTTGCGCTAGCTGCTGGGGATTCTCGACGGCTGAGAGCACCGCCTGCCGCTGCTGGTCAGTCAGCGCCTCGAGGGCACCGCCGAGCAACTGCTGCTGTCCGGACTCGCCGACCAACTGGCCGATCTCCGAGAACACCCGAAAGCCGGTGTACGCTAGCAGCAGGAGGATCGGCCCCAGGACGAGTACTATCGTCGCGGTCGCGACGAGTCCGTCGGAGTCGATCACGCCCCGGAGCTCGCGGTAGATCGGTCGCGTCGCGTAGTAGCCGAAGACGCCCAGGACCAGGATTCCGACGAAGGAGTAGGCGATGTACCCCGCAACGACCGCCAGCGCGGCGACGTAGAGCCACCAGCCGAGTCGTGCTCGCTCGAACGGCGACTCCGGTTCGGGCATCTATCGCTGATAGACGTTCCGGACTTGAAGCGAACCGGGCGGCGTGTGCATGGTCGCTAAAGGCCACTGCCGGTCGGTACGGGCCGCGACTGTCGCCGTCCGTACTTCCGGACGTCGGCCCCGCCCCGTCACCCCCCGTCCGAGAGGACGCCAGCGTCGACGAGGTAGTCCCTGACGTAGGGGTGGAGGTCGGCGTCGTCGACGGGCGGCGACACCGTCCGGAGGTCGGCGTGCTGGTCGTCGGGCGCCAGCTCGTCCGCGTCCGTCGTCACGACGTATCCGATCGGTACGTAGTGCTTGCCGTCCGCGCTCTCGACGTCGGCCTCGTCCCAGAAGTGCTCGTAGACGCCGAGCCGGCGCTGGACAGAGACCGGGACGCCGAGTTCGGCCTCTGCGACCCTGTTGACGGCCTCGTCGAGCCGCTCGCCCTTCCTGACGACGCCGCCGGGGACGAACCACTCGCCCTTCGCGGGCTCGTTGGTCCGCTTTCCCAGTACCACGCCGTCGCCGTGCCGGACGACGAGGTCGACCGACACGAGCGGGACCGAATCGACGATCGTCGCCCAGTCGTCCTGCGGGATCGGATGCTCCTCGCTCACGGTGGCGCTTGCCGTCGGCGACACAGACCCGTTTCGATGTGGTGCCGTCGTCCTCCCCGGACGGCCGCTGTAACCGCACGTTTCCCGCCACCGTCCAGCGGTCCCGGCGGGTCGCGAACGCGGGTCGTAACGTCGGACTCCCCGCGTCAAATCTCGCGATTCGATCCAGCGCCGGGATTCCGCTGGCCTTACCGCCTGAACCGTCGCGCGAGGTTTAGTCCACTGCCCCGAAGACGACGACAGCGAGACAGACCAATGACAGGAGACGACAACTCGACTGGTTCGGAGTCGTATCCGGCCAGCGTACGGAGACGAAGCGTTCTGAAAGGCGTCGCAGCCGCGGGCGGCGTCGGCCTCGCCGGCGTCGGGCTCGCCCAGCAGGACGAGCCGATCGCGATCAGACTCGGCGGCGTCACCTCCGGCTGGACGGTTCCCGACGACGCCGGCGACCCCGTCGGCGAGGGGCCCAATCCGACGCTCACCCTGCAGGCCGGCCGGGACTACGAGGTCACCTGGGAGAACGTTGACGGCCAGCCGCACAACTTCGCCGTCCTCGACGGGGACGAGGAGACGCTCCTCAGCAGCGAAATCATCGAGGAGCAGGGCGCGACGCAGACGGTGTCGTTCACCGCGACCGAGGAGATGGCGGAGTACCTCTGCGAGGTCCACCCGGTGAGCATGCGCGGCGACGTCGAGGTCGGGACCGGCGACGGCACCGCGACGCCCGCCGGGGACGCCCAGGCAGCCCGGTTCTTCCAGCGGGGCACGGAGGTCGGCGTCCAGGTGGTCGCGGAAGGGATGACCGCCCCGACCGACTTCGAGGACCACCCCGAGCTCGACTTCTACTACGTCACCGATCAGACCGGCGAACTGTGGACCGTCGACCCGGACGAGGGCCTGTCGGACGAGCCGGTGCTGAACGTCTCCGACCGGATGGTCGAACTCGGAACGTACAACGGCCAGTACGGTGACCCCGAGAGCGAGTACGACGAGCGCGGCCTGCTCGGCGTCGAGTTACACCCGGAGTTCCCCGACGACCAGCGCCTCTTCCTCCACTACAGCAGGCCCCCGAACGAGGACACGCCCGACGACTGGTCCCACGTCGAGGTCGTCTCCTCGTTCGAGGTCGGCGAGGACGGAACCGACGTCGACGCCGGCTCGGAGCAGGTGCTGCTCTCGTTCCAGAAACCGCAGTACAACCACGACAGCGGCCCGATGGCGTTCGGACCCGACGGCTACCTGTACGTGCCCATGGGCGACGGCGGCGGCGCGAACGACGAGCTGTACGGCCACGTCGACGACTGGTACGACCAGAACGCCGGCGGCAACGGTCAGGACGTCACGGAGAACCTGCTCGGCGACGTCCACCGGATCGACGTCGACGGCGGCGATGGGGACCGGCCCTACGGCATCCCGGAGGACAACCCCTTCGCCGGCGACGACAGCGAGGGGCTGGACGAGATCTACGCATACGGCTTCCGCAACCCGTTCGGGATCTCCTTCGACAGCCGGGGGAACTGCTTCGTCGCCGACGCCGGCCAGAACCTCTTCGAGGAGGCCGACGTCGTCGAGCGGGGCGGCAACTACGGCTGGAACGTCAAGGAGGGCACTCACTGCTTCAGCACCGAGAACGCGGCCGATCCGGACGCCATCACGGACTGCCCGGACGCCGAACCCGACGAAGCGCCCTACGACGGGAGCGAACTGATCGACCCCGTCGTCGAGTACCCCCATACCTATCAGGGCCAGAACGTCGGCATCGTGATCATCGGCGGCCACCGCTACGAGAACGACGTGATCGACGGGCTTGAGGGCAAGTACGTCTTCGGCGAGTGGACGAAAGACCCCAGCCGGAACGAGCCGCTCGGTCGGATCCTCGCCGCTACGCCACCGGACGGGTTCGACGGCGCGGACGGGGGAACGCCGACCGCTACCGAGGGCAGCGACGAGGACGCCACCGCTACTCCTAGTGGCGAGGACGCCACGACCGACACCGCGACCGCCACCGAGGACGTCGTGCCGCGGGACGAGCTGTGGGAGATGGAGGAGCTGATCGTCCAGGACGGACAGGAGGGGACGCTCAGCCAGTTCGTCCGGATGTTCGGTCAGAACGAGGAGGGCGAGATCTTCGTCCTCGCGAACCAGCTGGGGCGGCTGCTCCGGGCCCCCGACAGCGAGACCGGATACCTCTTCAAGCTTGTTCCGCCGGAGGAGGGCGAGGACCTGCCACAGGTTCCGGACCCGCTACCCGGCGCGGAGCCGACAGAGGCCGACAACGAGACCGACGGGTCGAACGGGAACTGAATCCCGCCCTCGTTCTGGAATCACGGTGGAGCGGCCGGGAGAGGGCTATAGTAGAAATTGAAACTACTTACACATCGAGGGGGACCCCGGGTCCCCCTCGAGTGTGTCAGTGCGTTCAATTTCTACTATAGCAGCCCCCGAACGACGGACAATCGCGCCGCGATCGTCCTCATCTCGGCTCGCTGGCGCTCGCGCTGGACCTACCGGGTTCTCCGCCCTCTCCGGCCATTCTCGGAGAGATCACTCGACGCTCGCTGTCGCTCGCGACTCGTGGTCGTTGAGAAGTGCCCGGGGAGGGCTCCGAACCCTCGATCTCCGCATGACCCAGGTCGCAGGCGTGACGAGCGCCCACCGGTCATGCCGGATGGTGCCGCGCAGGTCTGACGACCCTATGAGTGCGGCGCTATGTCCAGCTAAGCCACCCGGGCGCGTGTGCATCCTATCGTTGCCCGGAGGTGGCCTTGAAGGTTCTCATCTCCGCCGGGGCTGGCACCGTCTGGCACCCGCGGATTTAAGCCACATCACGAGTACGTGCCCACCATGGAGATACCAGACCTCGTCCAGGACGCGCTCGGGGACGAGGAGGTGCAGGCAGGGGTGAGCCTCGGGGACGAGGACACGCTCTGTTTTACCCCGACGCGGACGCTCATCTACAGGGGTGAGGGACTGCTCAGCGACGAAGACGTCTCCGAGTACCCGCACGACTTCGAGCGGCTAGGCATCTCGGAGGGCCGGCGCAAGACGACGTTCTCGCTGACCTACGTCGACGGCAAGCGGGAGTTCTCCGTCCCGGGCAACCGGACCGATCCCGTCCTCGAGCGGCTGCTCGAGAGCGCGCTGCGGGTCAACGGCGTCATCGAACCCGGCGAGGGGCTCGCGGGCGTGTTCCGCTTCAGCGAACTGACGCTGGCGGTCGCCGACCAGCGCATGCTCAAACACGTCGGCGAGTACACCTGGGACGGCGACTACGAGACCCTCGCCTACGACGACGTGACCGGCCTGCACTTCGAGGACGGCAGCGTCGCCACCGCCGTCGTGCTGGAGGTCGGCGGCCGCCCCGAGCGGATCAAGGCGCCCAACGACCAGGCCGCGCTGCTGCGGAAGACGCTGGAGGAGGCCCTCTTCGAGTACCACGGCGTCGGCTCGCTCGACGAACTCAACCGCGCCCTCGAAACGGAGGACGAGGGCGACGACGGCGAGTCCCCGGCGAGCCCGTCCGAGTCCTCGCGCGGCCTCGGCCTCGACGCCGACATCGATCCCCTCGTCGGCGGCGACGGCAGCGAGACGGAACAGTCCCCGGAACAGAACGCCCGGGAGCGCCCCGCCGGCGAGGGCGGCGGACGGGCGACGGCAGACAGCGAGTGGTCGAGTGCGAACGCGGGCGGACCCGCGGACGCCGGGTCGCGCTCGAACGACCGTGAGTCCCGACCGACGGCGGCGTCGGCCGACCGAAGTCGCTCCGCCGGGGGGGCGACCGGCACCGCCGAGACGACGCAACAGCCGACCGACCGCGACGACGACCTCGAAGCCGTCGAGGAGCAACTGGCCGAACTGACCGAGGCCGTCCAGCGCCAGAACGAACTCCTGGAGCGCCAGCAGCAGACCGTCAAGCAACTCATCAAGGAACTCCGTCAGGGCCGCTAGGCCGCTCCGTACACTGGACCGACTCCTATTCTCTCCCGAGGACCTTCCTGATGCACGTCGACCCGTAGGGACCCACCTCGTCGTCGTCGAAGCTGACGAAGTGGCCCTCCGAGATGCCGGCGCCGCAGCGCTCGCAGTCGAACTCGCCCTCCTTGACGACCACGTCGCTCTCGAAGCTCACGTAGGTCCCCGACGCCGTCGGCTCGACGGTCCCGCCGGAGCGCTCGATGATTCCCCGCTCTTCGGCGGCCTCGAGAATCTCCCGCTGGAGCTGGGGGTTGGTCGTCACCGCCTCGATCCGGTCGATGGCCTCCGCGACCGACAGCTCGGCGTGTTCGAGGTGAGCCAGCAGCTCGATCCCCAGCTCGACGCGCTCGTCCGTCACGCGCGAAGCGTCGTCGTCGGTCGAATTAAGCGTTCCGGGGCTAGGTAATCCGGGAAACAGGAACGTGATCGACGTAGTTCAGAACAGCCCGAAAGCCCGAGCCCCTTTCAACCCCACCACGGCGGCTGGTCAGTCGTCTACTATAGTAGAAATTGAACGCTGTGACCCACGCGAAGGGCACCCGGAGCGCCCCTCGATGTGTGAATAGTGTCAATTTCTACTATAGCCGGAGGACGCTCCAGTCCCAGGCGTTTCCGTCGTCTACGGCTCCGGTTCCGAGCGACCACAAGAGGTTTGTCGGCGTAGCGTCCCTCTTGGCGTGATGGATCGGCTCACGCGACGCCAGCTGGTCGCGACCGGCGTGGTCGTGGCCCTCGCCGTCGTCGCGACGCTGCTGCTCTCGCCGCGGGGCATTCTTGAGGCGGTCGCCGGGCTCTCCGAGCGGCCGTTGCTGTTCGGCGCAGCGCTCGCCGTCCTCTATCTGGTCCGGCCGCTGTTCGCGTGGCCGATCAGCCCGATCTCGGCGCTGGTCGGGTACGTGCTCGGGATGTCCTACGGGGTCCCGGTGGCGCTGGTCGGCGCCGTGCTGACCTGCGTGCCGCCCTTCCTGTTCGCCCGCCACGTCGGGACGGCCGGGGGGCTGTTCGGCCGGCTCAACGACGCCGGGCGCCGAGTCGTCGAGGTGACCGGGGCGACGCGGGGCGTGCTGGCGGCCCGGCTCTCGCCGCTGCCGGCCGACCCCGTCTCCTACGGCGCGGGGCTGTCGGGCGTGTCGCTGCGGGCCTACCTCGCGGGGACGCTCGTCGGCGAGATTCCATGGGTGTTCGTCGAGGTGCTCGCGGGAGCGTCGATGCGGCGGCTCACGCTGTCGGGGATAGACGCCGGCGTCCACGTCCTGCTGGCGTCGTTCGCCCTGGCCGTGCTCGTGGTCGCCGGGCCGGCCTACCGCCACGTCCGGGCGAGCCAGCCGGGGTAAGCGTCCGTACCGGCTCGATTCAGTAGAAGGTGTCCGCGCAGTCGAACACGACGCCGTGCTCCGGACAGACGTACTTGCAGTGCCGGTGGTACATCGGACGGTCGCACATCGGGCACGGCCGGCCGCCGCCGTCGCTCATGAGCGATCCTGCGGTCGCCGACGGCTTGAGACTGGCGGAGGTCGCCGCAGGACTCACTGCGTTCGTCCCGCGAGCCCGCGCCCACTCCGTTCGCGCGGACGCTGACACTCCGTTCGAGTGCGAGCCGTCGAGCCGCGACTGTGGAAGGCTCTCGGGCGGAATTCGGGACGGAGTCCGCAGAACGACTAAGTGCGGTCTCCGACCCTCCGAACACGTCGGTGCTCTCGCGGCTCCGTCCCGACGGGGGCGACGCCCTGGCGGGAGGCGAGGCTCTCAGGCCCGCTCTCGGACGTCCGCGACGGCGTCCGGGCGGACGACGCCTGGCGACAGTGGAACTTCACGTACGACCCGCCCGAGGGGAGCCATACCGTCGTCGCCCGCGTGATCGACGGGAACGGGTCCAACCCAGCGAGCGGCGGTCGCCCCGTCCCCGCGGTGTCGCGGGACGGGCTCGGCGAGAGTTCTGAGGGTATCTGCGGCGGGATCCCATCGTTCCCGGCGGCTCCCGTCGGCGACCGGACGTTGCAGGGGCGCTCTTTACCGGTCGCGACGCCCAAGTCTGAGGGGATGGACCTGGACGAGCGGAGCACGCGGGTCCTCTGGTGGATCGCCGGCGGCCTGCTCGTCGCAGTCGTCGGATACACGCTGTGGACGGTGCTGGGCGGGCTCGTCTTCGGGCTCTTCCTCTACTACGCCGTCCGCCCGGCGTACGTCCGCATCGCCGAGTTCATCGACGACACCGGCGGACTGGAGGTCGAAGACTCGCGAATCGCCGCGACGGCGACGCTGCTGCTCGTCGGTCTCCCGATGATCGCCGTCGTCGCGCTCGCGCTCTATCGTGTGGCCCACGACGTCGAGGCCTTCCTGGATACGCACCAGCTCTCCGAGTACGGGTCGATCTTACAGCCCTACGCCGGTATCGCCCGATCGCTGGAGGAGGGGACGCTACCGGACGGGACGGCGAACGGCGGTGGCGGCGCGCTCTCTGGAGGGGGCCTCGGCTCGGCACTCGACCCGCTGCTCCAGTACGGCCCGGTGGTTCTGGGCATCGTTACCGACGTCTTCGTCATGGTGGTAGTGGCCTACTACCTGCTCCAGTACGACGACGACATCGCCGAGTGGGCACGCGGCACCTTCGACGACCAGCCCAGTGTCATCTCGGTCATGGCGACCGTCGACGCGGAGCTGGAGCACATCTACTGGGGTAACCTAGTTCTGGTGGCGCTCACGGCCCTGATCGCCGGCGTGAACTACTACGCGCTGCAGTTCGTGGCGCCGGAGGGCGTCACGATCCCCTACGTCTTCCTGCTGGCGATGGTGACGGGGATCATGACGCTCGTCCCGGCTATCGGCATCAAGCTGGTCTACTTCCCGATGGCGGGCTTTCTGGCCTACCGCGCCGTGACCGGGGGGACGCCGCTGTGGTTCCCGATCGCCTTCTTCCTGGTGACATTCGTCGTCGTCGACGTGTTCCCGGACACGATCGTCCGGCCGTGGATCTCCGCCGGCGAGCTGAACATGGGCCTCGTCCTCATGGCCTACGTCTTCGGCGCCGTCGCCTTCGGCTGGTACGGCGTCTTCCTCGGGCCCATCGTCCTCGTCGTCTTCCTCGAGTTCGCGCGGACGATCCTCCCCGAGCTGATGACCGACGCCAGAGTGAAGGACGTGGTCGACTGATCGGTCGGGCTGCTGGCGTGGTCGCACGGGCGTCGCTGGCGGAAGCGAGAACGAGAGAACGACGGAGAGAGACCGGGAGAGCGAGAAGAGAGGTACCGCGGTTCAGGCGCCAGTCACCGAATCGTCAGCACTCGGACCAGCCGCAGGACTCGCAGGTCTTGCAGCCCTCGGAGTAGTACAGCGACATCGCGCCGCATTCGGGGCACTCGGGGCTCTCGCCCGCGTCGATGAGCGCCTGCTGGTCGGCCTCGTCGCCGGCCGAGTCGTCGCCGTTCTGTGCGGCGACGCCGCCGGCGGACTGCGACGCAGTCTCCCGTGCTCCGGAATCGGCGAGCGATTCCGGACCGCCGTCCGTCTCAGGCGGGGGAGACTGGCGGTTCTGGTCGTCCGTCGCTTCGTCCTCGGCGGTCTCCTCGAGGGTCTGCTGCTGCGGGTAGGCCTTGTCGACCTCGCCGTCGAGGTAGCGGCGCATCGCGGTGCCGATAGCGTCAGGGATGGACTGGATCTGCTCGCCCTTGTCCCAGGCGACCTTCGGACTGCGGATGCCCTGTAGCTCGTCGGCGATCTCCTGCGGGTCGACGCCGCTGCGCAGCGCCGTCGAGATGGTCTTGGCCAGCGCCTCGGTGAAGGAGGCGGTGAAGCCGCCGGAGTTGCCGATGTTGGCGAACAGCTCGAACGGCCGCTCCGTCTCGGGATCCTCGTTGATGTTGACGTAGAGCTTGCCGTAGCCCGTGTCGATGCGCTGGGTGACGCCGTGGAGGACGTCAGGCCGGGGCTGCTTGCGGGCGTAGGCGCTCTCGTCGCCGTCGGCCACGTCGAGCAGGTCCTCGACGGACCGGTCGAGCGCCTCCTGGACGGCCTCGTGCTCGAGGAAGCCCTCGATGCCGCCGAAGATCTCCTCGATCTGGGCGACCACCTCGGCCTCGTCCATCTCGGCGAACTCGGTGTTCTGGGCGCGCGTGGTGAGCACCTGCTTGCTGCGGGTGCCGTCGCGGTAGTAAGTGACGCCCTTGCCGCCGTGCTCGTAGATGTACTCGAAGACCTCCGCGGCGTCCTCGACGGAGGAGTCGTTGGGCGCGTTGACGGTCTTGGAGATGGCGGAGTCGACGCCCTGCTGGCAGGCGCACTGGATCGAGGCGTGCTGCTTGGGCGTCAGGTCGCCGGTCGTGACGAACAGCTCGCCGATGGCGTCCGGCACCGTCGAGAGGCCCTCGACGCCGTCGAACTCGTTGTTCGACATCTGTTCCTGGGCCTCCCGTTTGACCTCCTCGACGTCGATGTCGTTGGCCTCCAGCGTGCGCAGGAAGTAGTCGTCGAACTCGACGAGCATCTCGTCGCCCTGGACGTCGTCGGAGACGTTCTTGTAGTAGGCGACGTTGTAGATGGGCTCACAGCCGCCGGAGGTGTTGCCCACCATCGACGTCGTCCCGGTCGGGGCGATGGTCGTCGTGTTGTGGTTCCGGATCGGGAAGCCGTCCTCCCACTCCTCGGGGTCGAGGCCGGTCTGCTTCTCGAACCACTCGGGGTACTCGGTGGGGTTCGCGTACTTGGACTTGTCCCACTCGTCGAAGCTCCCGCGGTCCTGCGCGAGCTCGTGGCTGGCCCGCTTCGAGCCGTGGTTGATGTCCCGCATGACCTGACGGGCGATCTCGTTGGCCTCGTCGCTGCCGTACTTCACGCCGAGCTGGATGTACAGCTGGGCCAGACCCATGATGCCCAGGCCGATCTTGCGCATCTCGCGGACCTTCTCCTCGATCTGCGGGACCGGGAAGTCCGACATCGTGACGACGTTCTCGAGGAAGCGCGTGCCCAGCTCGATGCGGCGCTGGAACGCCTCGACGTCCAGCGCCTCCTCGAGGAAGGCGTCGACGGCGTCCTCCAGGGAGTCGTACTCGTCGGCGTGGCGCTCGGACCAGACGCGCCAGTCGGGCGCGCCCTGGTCGGCCAGCGTCGAGAGGTTGATGTGGCCAAGATTACACGCTTCGTACTCTTCGAGCGGCTGTTCCCCGCAAGGATTTGTGGCTAAGATGCGGTGATCTGGATGTTTGTCAACATCGAAGCTGTGTTCCTTGTTTACTCTTTCAAGATAGATCACGCCGGGCTCGCCGTTCTCGTGGGCGCCCTCGACGATGCGCTCCCAGAGCTTCTCCGCGGGGATGGACAGCTCCTCGCCGACCTCGACGTACTCGCCGAGGTCGAACATCTCGTACAGCTCCTCGGTCTGCTCGGTCGCGACGTGGGCCTCGCCCGTGCGCGGGTTGGTGAAGGTGAACTCCTCGCCCGCCTGCAGGGCCTCCATGAAGTCGTCGGTGATGCCGACGGAGATGTTGAAGTTAGAGAGGTGGCCCTCGACGGCGTTGCGGAGGTGCTTGGGGACCTTCCCGTCGTCGTCGATCAGCTCGCGGGCCTCCTCCAGAGCGTCGGCGAAGGAGTTGTGCGTGAAGTCGTCGGGGTCGTTCAGGCGCAGCGTCTCCGCCAGGGAGACGTCCTTGTTCTTGGCGTGGATGAACTGGATGACGTCGGGGTGGGAGACGCGCATGACGCCCATCTGTGCGCCGCGGCGGGCGCCGCCCTGCGCGATGGTCTCGCACATCTGGTCGTAGGTCCGCATGAACGTGATCGGACCGGACGCGATGCCGCCGGTGGAGCCGACGGGGTCGCCGTAGGGGCGCAGCCGCCAGAAGGCGTAGCCCATGCCGCCGCCGGACTGGAACACCTGCGCGGCCTCCTTGGCCGTCTGGTGGATGTCGTCGATGTCGTCCTCCGGCGAGTCGACGAAGCAGGCCGAGAGCTGCTGGAGCTCGTCCCCGGCGTTCATCAGGGTCGGGGAGTTGGGCATGAAGGAGAGGTCCTCCATCAGGCCCTGGAACTCCGCGGCCTTCTCCTCGACGTGCTCGCGGACCGCGTCGGGGAGCTCGGGGACCAGCGTCTCGTAAGCGAACTTGTTGACGTTGTAGATGGAGAGCTCAGTCTCGACGTCGTCGGCGGCGGAAGTGCCCTTGCCGAAGACCTCCTCGGCCAGTTCGTCCCGGCGCGGGTGGTCGGGCTTGAGCTGGTCGGGCGAAACCGTGACGTCGACGCCCTGCTTCTCGGCCTCGAAGACGGCCTCGGCGAGGGCGATGTTCTTCGCGACGCGTTCGAAGAGGTCCTCCTGCTCCTCGATGAGTTCGCCGTCCGCGTCCTTGCGGAGGTAGCGGGCGGGCAGGATGTTGTGGTAGGCGTTGTCGGTCAGGCGCTCCGCGAGCGTGTCGCCCGTGGTGCGCTTTATCGGCAGGTCAACCTCGTCGATCGAGAGATCTACGTCGCTCATGCCTCGCGCCTCCCGACGACGGCGCTTCGTCGGACGATACCGCGTTCAGTGACTGGCAGAACCGGGCTCATTCGTAACGACATTGGTGTTTACTTGGATGGCTAAATAGTAACCGATGATTCCCCTGCTGGGTGGTGGGAGTACCGGTCAGTCGAGTGCCTGTTCGAACATATCACTGGTGGGTAATATCAGCCGCGATCCAGCGTCGGCGGGACCGTGTTCGCGTGCGGTATCTAGCAGTTGCCGACAGCTTATTAATCGTATCGGACCACAGTGAAAGTGAACCTTTCGATCGAGAATCGCGAGAGGGCGTCGCCTCTTCAGTCGAAACTGTCATCCGCAACGGACTCGAGTGGTTGGGTTCTGAATGCGTGTTCGCCCGCACCTGACGGAACACGCCCTACCGCCCTCGATCTGTTTTGATTTCTGATAGGTATGGCGTCGAGCGCGCCGGCACGGAGTGCACGCTGATCGTGGGCGAGTGACCGCCGGGCGACAAGACATATGCCGCAGGGCACGTAGGTTCAGGTATGTTCCAGTTCGGTGCGCTTGGCTCGCCCCCCACGCTCCTCGTCGGCCTGATCGCCCTCGCGCTCGTGATCCTCGTCGGTCGGCTCGTGCTGCGCGTCGCCTGGAAGCTCGTGCTCCTGGCGACGCTGGCGGTCGCGGTGCTGTGGGTGCTGGGTGCGGTCGGGATCTCAGTGCTGTAGCGGGAGCGGACGGTCCGGCGTCCGCGGAGGACTCAGACCCCGTCGAGGAAGTTCCGGATGACGTCGTGGCCCACCGCGGTCAGCACCGACTCCGGGTGGAACTGGACGGCCTCGATCGGGTGCTCGCGGTGGCGGACCCCCATGACCAGCTCCTCGGGGCCGTCCTCGCCCTCGACCTCGGTGGTCGCGGTGACGTCGAAGCAGTCCGGCACCTCGGTGGCGACCAGCGAGTGGTAGCGCCCGCCCTGAAAGCCCTGTTCGAGGCCGGCGAAGACGCCCGCGCCGTCGTGCTCGACGGGGAAGGCCTTACCGTGGATCGGCTCGGGAGCCCGGCCGACCTCGCCGCCGTAGGCGTAGACGGCGGTCTCCAGGCCCAGGCAGACCCCCAGCGTGGGCACCTCTGGGCTGACCTCGCGGAGGACGTCCGGCGTGACGCCCACGTCGCGGTCGTTCTCGGGGTGGCCCGGCCCGGGCGAGACGACGATCGCGTCCGGGTCGACGGCCTCGACGTCGGACAGCGACGCCGTGTTCCGGACGACCTCCGCCTCGGCGTGCTCGGAGACGTACTCCACGAGGTTGTAGGTGAACGAGTCGAAGTTGTCTACGAAGAGGACGCGCGCCTCGTCGGCGGTTGCCACGCTCATCGGGACGCCTCCTCGGCGGCCTCGGCCGCGTCGGGATCGGTCGCACTCGCTACGTTCCCCGCCGACTGCTCGATGCGCTCGACGGCGTCCAGCACGCCGCCCATCTTGTTCTCCGTCTCCTCGTATTCGCTCTCGGGGACGGAGTCCGCGACGATGCCCGCGCCGGCCTGGACCGTAGTGCGCTGCGATCCCTCGCTGGTTTCCTCTATCGTCGCGGAGCGGATCACGATGGCCATGTCGACGTCGCCGGTCCAGGAGAAGTAGCCGACGCCGCCGCCGTAGAGGCCGCGGGGCGACCGCTCCAGTTCGTCGATGATCTCCATGGCGCGGATCTTCGGCGCGCCCGAGAGCGTCCCGGCGGGGAAGGTGGCGCGGGCCGCGTCGAACGCGTCGGCACCGTCCGCGAGCGTCCCCGTCACCGTCGACTCGATGTGCTGGACGTGGCTGTACTTCAGCACGTTCATGAACTCCTCGACGCGGACCGACCCGGGCTCGGCGACGCGGCGCACGTCGTTGCGCGCCAGGTCGACGAGCATGGTGTGCTCGGCCCGCTCCTTGCCGTCGGCGAGCATCTCGCCGGCCAGCCGGCGGTCCTCGACGGGGCTCGTACCGCGCGGGCACGTACCGGCGATGGGGTTGGAGACGACGTGGTCGTCGGCCACGGAGACCAGCGTCTCTGGGCTGGCGCCGACCACGGTCAGGCCGTCGTAGTCCAGCAGGTACATGTACGGCGACGGGTTGACCGCGCGCAGCGACTCGTAGAGCCCGAGCGGGTCCATCTCGCCGTACAGATCGCGCTTGCGAGAGATGACGCCCTGGTAGATGTCGCCGCTGAGGACGTACTCCTTGGCGCGCTCGACGGCGTCCTCGTACTCGTCTTTCGGGCCCGCCTCCTCGCGCTCGCGGACGAACCCGCAGGTCTCCAGGTCGTCGGCCGCCTGAAGGGCGCTCTCGACGGCCTCGGCCTCCGCGAGGAGTTCGTCGTAGCGCTGGCCCGCGTCCTCGTCGGCCCGGACGACGGGCGTGAACACCAGCGAGACGGTGTCCTCGACGTGGTCGAACCGCAGCGTCGCCGTGGTGAGGACGAACTGGGCGTCGGGGAACCGGGAGTCGGGCCGCTCCAGGCCGACCTCGTCGAGCCAGAGGTCGTAGACGGCGTCGTAGGCCAGGAAGCCCACGAGGCCGCCGTCGAGGTGCTGTCGGTGGCGGTCGGGGAAGCCTCGCAGGTCGGCGTCCGGCATCGCCGCCCGGAGGTCGTCCAGCACGTCGCCGCCGTCGGCGGTCACCAGGTCGGCGATCCGGTCGTCGAACGCCCGGACGCGCGTCTCCTCGTCGACGGTGACGACCGCGTCGGGGTCGTAGCCCACGAAGGAGTAGCGCGCGTGGCGGTCGTCGGTCCGCGGCGCGAACGCGCCGTCCGGATCGCTGGAGGCGACCTTCTCGGCGCTCTCCAGGAGGAAGGCGTACTCGCTGTGCTCGCGGTCGGTCGTGTGCCCGGTCAGCGCCGCGTAGGCCGCCAGCGGCTCAACGTCGACGTCCAGCTCGGCGACCGTCCGGACGACCACGGGGTCGTCCCCCGCAGCCAGGTCGGCGAACGCCTCGCGACTGCAGTCGAGTTCGGGGCTCACGGTGACACCTCCTCTGCCGCGGGCCCCTTCCCGGTGTTTTCGCCCGCCGCCGTCGCCGCCGCGACGAACCGCTCGACGGCGGCGTGGTCCTTCGCGCCGCCTTCGCTCTCGACGCCCGAGGCGACGTCCACGCCGAACGGCTCGACCGTCTCGACGGCCTCGGCGACGTTGTCGGGCGTGAGTCCGCCGGCCAGCAGCACCGGCGCGTCGAGACCCGTGACGAGGGCGCGGGTCCGCTCCCAGTCGTGAGTCTCGCCGGTGCCGCCGCCGCCATCCTCGTCGACGGAGTCGATCAGCAGGGCGTCCGCGACGGCCGCGTAGTCGGCCGCCGCGTCGCCCTCGGCGTCGGCCACGGCGAGCACCTGCGCGTCGACGCGTCGGCGGAGCGCGCCCACCTCGGCCGGGTCGAGGCCGCCGTGGATCTGAACGGCGTCGGGCCGGACGCGCTCGGCGAGCGTCACAGCGTCCTGCACCGACTCGGGCATCGTCACGAGGACGCCCGTCACCAGCGGCGGGACGCCGGCGAGGAGGTCCGCCGCCGTCTCCGGACCGACCTCGCGGGGCGTGTCCACCGGGACCTCGCTGATGACGCCGACCGCGTCGGCGCCGGCGGCGACCGCGGCGTCGCGGTCCGCCGCCCGGGTTATCCCGCAGACCTTCGCGCGCGTCATGCCGCCCCGCGGAGGTCGTCGAGCTTCTCGGCCGCGTCGCCGTCGTCGATGGCCCGCGCGGCGAGTTCGACGCCGTCGCGGTGGGAGTCGGCCACGCCGGCGACGTAGGCGGCCGCGCCCGCGTTCGCGAGGATGATGTCCCGCTTCGCGCCGTCGACCTCGCCCTTGACGATGCCGCGCAGGTCGGCGGCGTTCTCGGCGGGCGTCCCGCCGGCGACGGCCTCGATGTCGTGCTGCTCCAGACCGACGTCCTCGGGCGCCAGCGCGTACTCCTCGACGTCGTTCCCGTCGACCTCGGCGACCGTCGTCTCGTCGTGGACGGTAATCTCGTCCATGCCGGCGCCGTGGACGACCATCGCGCGCTCGACGTCCATGTTGGCCAGCGCCTCCGCGATCAGCGGAACGAGGTCGTCGTCGTAGACGCCCATCACCTGCGCGTCTGCGCCCGCCGGATTCGTGAGCGGCCCGAGGACGTTGAAGACGGTCCGCATCCCCAGTTCCTTCCGCGGGCCGATGACGGCCTTCATCGCGGGGTGGAAATCCGGCGCGTGCATGTACCCGATACCGTGGGATTCGATGGTGTCCTCGACGGCTGCGGGGTCGCTCTCCAGCGTCACGCCGACCTCCTCCAGCACGTCGGAGCTACCCGACGACGAGGAGACGGAGGAGTTGCCGTGCTTGGCGATCGGCACGCCCGCCCCCGAGGCCACGATGGCGCTGGTCGTCGAGACGTTGATCGTGTCGTAGTCGTCCCCGCCCGTGCCGCAGGTGTCGACCAGCGGCGACCGGTCGGGCTGGATCGTCTTCGCCGCGTCGCGCATCCCCTCGGCGAAGCCGGCGATCTCCGACTCCGTCTCTCCTTTGGCCCGCAGCGCCGCCAGCAGGGCGCCGATCTGTGACTCCGTCGCCTCCTCGAAGACCGCGGCCGCCGCCTCGTGGGCCTCGCTCTGGCTCAGGTCCTCCCCCTCCGTCACGCGCTCGATGTATTCCTGCATTGTGGGTCACCAATGGACTACTTCGTGTTGTAATGCACAAATCCGTACATCGACTTAAGCCTATCGTCGCGACTGTCGGTGTCGGCCGGTGCCCCTCACCCGCCCATCAGGCTTACGTGCGGGTATGCGGAATCCGACCGGTATGGTTTCGGAGGCAGTCGCGATCCCGGCGGTGATCGCCACGCTGGGCGCCGTCGGACTCTACACCGGCTGGAAACGCCGGCGGGTGTACGCCGCGATGGCTGATCTGGATCCGACGCCGATTCGCGAGACGGCGTCCCCGGGGACGATCGAGATCGAGGGCACCGCACGCCCGGGCGACGGGCCCGTCGAGGCGCCCGTGACCGGTCGCGAGGCGGTCGCCGCCGCCTGGACGGTCGAGGAGTGGGACGAGCGCGGCGACACCTCCCACTGGCGGGAGGTCGCCCGCGGCGTCGAGATCGCGCCGCTCGCCGTCGAGGACGAGACCGGCGCGATCGACGTCGACCCGGTCTCGAAGTCGGACGCCGCCGGCAAGTGGACCCAGACGACGGGCGTCACCGCCTCCGACGGCGTCCGGATGGACGACGTCCTGCTGGAGTTCGAGACCTTCGACGTGCAGGTCGAACTCGCCCCCGACGAGGCGGTCCCCGACCGCATCGCCGACCTCCACGCCGAGCACGGCCTCTACGAGGACACCGGGTCGATCACGAACGCAGTGGACGTCGGCCGGAAGCACGGTCGGCGACGCTACAAGGAGGCGATCGTCGCCCCCGGCGACGACGCGTACGTCCTCGGACGCGCAGAGGACGCCAGCGATCCCGACCGCGAGCGGCTCCGATCCGAGGACGCCCACGTGACCGAACCCGACGACGGGCTCATGATCGTCTCCGATCAGGGCGAGGGCAGCATCGAGTCCGAGTACCGTGCCGGGTCGCAGCTCCGCTTCGCCGGCGGCGCCGTCGCGCTGGTCCTCGGCACCCTGGGAACGCTCTGGATGCTCGGCCTCGTGTGAGCGTTGTTCCCATCCCATCACCGCACGGCGGTTCCGAAACCTTCAATTATACCCCCGGACAACGGTTGAATGCAGACAGAGGGAAGCCAGCCAGGGTTCGTGGTCTAGGTTGGTTATGACACCTCCTTGACATGGAGGAGGCCGGCGGTTCAAATCCGCCCGAACCCACTGAAAATTTTCTGGCAGGTTTGCTGTGGAGTCCCTACTCTAGTCCGGTTCGACTGTTATTCCTCCGCAATCCGGGTGATGTGTCCGACAGAGCGTCCGTAGGTTCCAAAGCGAATGGGCGTCTCTAAGCGGTTTGTCCCACTGGGCGAACAGTCCGGGATAATATGATGCACGTCCAGTCCGAATCCGAAGCGTCTCCTGTGTTCCTCGTAGCTGATGCCACAGACGGTACAGCGGTATCTATCGCGTTCGAGGGCCTTCTCCCGTTGTTTTTTCCACCCCGACCTGTAGGGACAGTCTGTCTTGACGTCGTACTGTTCCGACCAACACGCCATCGAGCAGTATTCGATGTCCAGCGACTGGCGGCGCTGGAAGGTCTCTTCGCAGTTGGGGCAGGTGATCTACACCTGTCGCTTCCGACGTTTATTAGCACACTCGTTCGAACAGTACTGGCCGTCGCGGACGGAGGGATAGTACCGGAACGATTCACCGCAGGTCACGCACTTGGCCGACTGCAGAGACTCGCCGTCCGTGATGCCGTGGCGGGCGAGCCAGTGACAGATCGTCGATTCGGCGACGCCGCACTCCTCGGCGATGTCCTGCTGATCGCGGCGGCGGTCGACGTATTGCTCACGGAGCCACGCCCGATCCGGGTAGCGCGGATTCCGTTCGATGCTGTGTCTGTCGAGCCATCGCTGGACAGTGCTCGACGCGACGTCGCGCAAGTCAGCGATCTCGGAGGCGGACTTGCGCCGGTCGACGTACTGCTCTCGCAGGAACTCGGCGTCGCGATACCGCCGGTTCATTTCGGTCCCGCATCTATTCCACTGGTCGACAGTTTCTTTGCGTCAGTAGTGCCCAGTCGCATTGCTTCTCGCTCTCGGGAAGCGCGGTCGCCTGTGCCAGCAGGCGACCACTTTTCCGTGGTCACGTGACCGCGATCCTCTCGTCCGCGTACGTAAACTCTCGCAATACAGTTCACGATTAGTAAACTAAAGTAGTAACGTCGGGTAGTCGTCTATAGATGGGAAAGGGTAATCACCGCCGTAGTCGTCCTGTAGAACGAACCGTGCCCGTCAAGCTCACCGATGCAGACGAGGCGATTCTCGACATGCTCTCCCGCGGACGGTGCACCGTCGGGTACCTCGCTGACGAGACGGACTACTCCCGACAGCACGTGCACAACAGGCTGAACGTCCTCCTGGCCGCTGAGTACGTCAGGAAGGTCCACGACGCGACGGGTCTGTACGAGCTTCGGAGTGATCCACAGAGCGACGGGTAAGCAATCGAAGCAGTCCCGCCCGAGTTCGTCTGCCCATCGTGACTCCGATTGCCCCCGGAAACGTCCCACACGTTGATCGTCTGTCCAGCCGACACCTTTCGCATGGCGGAGACCATCGAGTCGCGAGGACCGTTCGAGCAGTTCGTGCTGCTGGCAGTGACGGAGCTGTCCGTCGACGACGAGACGCCCGTGCACTCCTTCGAGGTGGCCAAGCGGTGCAAGGCCCACCTGGACGACGTCGACCGGGACCCGTTCGGCGGGGTCGAGCGCCGCGAGGTCACGAGGGCGCTGGGGTCGCTGGCCGAGGACGGCCTGTTGCGCAAGGAGCGGACGACGTCGGCGACGGGGAAGGGGCGACCGGCCTACGCCCTCGACGTCAGTTCCGACCGGGTGGTCGACGCCGTCGACGACGAGACGGGCGTGGGGCCCTACGCCGAGCAGTTGCGCGAGCGCGTGTAGCGGCGGCGAGTTTCGGTCGGTGGAGTGTGGAGTCGGCGGACCGAAGCCTCTTTTCCGGACACGCGCGCACGCTCCACCGATGAGCAAACACGTGCATCACGTCGGTATCACGGTCGAGGACCTCGAGCAGATGGTGTCGTTCTACCAGGAGGCGTTCGGGTTCGAGGTGCTCGACCGGTTCGAGGTCTCAGGCGAGTCGTTCTCGAGGGGCGTGGGCGTGCCCGACGCGACCGGGTCCTTCGCGCACCTGGACGGCGACGGCGTCCGGCTGGAGCTGGTCGAGTACGACCCCGCGGGTTCGGACGCGACGCCGGACGCGGTGAACCAGTCCGGGTCGACGCACGTCGGCGTGGGCACGGACGACGTCGACGCGGTGTACGAGGACCTCCCCGAGGCGGCCGACCCCGTCAGCGAGCCGCAGACGACGGCCACCGGCGCGCGAATCCTGTTCCTCCGCGATCCGGAAGACAACCTCGTGGAGGTCATCGATCCGTAGCCGTCCGCGGCGGGTTTCGGACGGGCGACCGCTCGGAGACGCGGTCGACGCGGAGCGGTGACGCGACGCGGGGCGGAGCGACACATCGACAGTCGTCCCTCGCCTCGTTTTTCTCCGTGATAACCTCGTGTATAGTTCATCGCAGTACCTCGTTAAATCGACGCGCGGTCGAAGCTGCGCACATCCGTCGTTTCGATCCGTACAGAGGCTATATTCGATCGGTTTCACTCCGTCGACCTGTTGGGCGTCACACAATCACACTTAAGGAGTCATCTACTACGATATGCAGACCCACGAACGCGGCTGCGCACCAACCACGTGATACGATATGAAATGCACGTCATGTCAAATTCCTTTCACGTACAACCGGGCGGTCGTCGATCCGTCGACGGGCGACGTCCTCGGTTGCCTGTGTACGCACTGCATCGACGACTACTTCGGGCGCGCGCTGGCGGCCTACGTGGGCGGCGGGTCGACCTGCGTCCGCTGTGATCGACTCGGCGACGTCGCGCTCCCCGAGTGGCGGTGTACCTCGGTCGAGGACGAGGACTGCGTCGTCGTAACGGGCGTCGACGCGTCCGTCTCGCCGAGGACGCCGCACCTCTGTGAGTCCCATCTCGGCGACCTGCGGGGAGAAGGTACGGCCCGGGACAGGGCGGTTCCGTCGCGAGCGCGTCGGTGAGTGGGGGCCCTTCTCGCGTCCCCGACCGCGCTCAGTCGTCGCCCACTTTCGAGCGCCCCGGGGGCAGCTCGTGCTCGGCCCGCCGCTCTAGCAGCGCCTGCATCTGATCCACGCGGAGCCGCAGGTCCGACCGCGGTTTGGCCCGGCATAGGAGCACGTAGTCGCCGTCCTCCTCGTACGTCCGGCGAGCGGTCGACTGGTCGATCTCGCCCGCGAGCAGTTCGGCCGCGCAGGTAGTACACCAGCCCTGCTGGCAGTCCGCGGGGAGCCAGACGCCCGCCGCGCGCGCGGCCGAGAGGACGTACTGCTCCTCGCCGACGTCTATCTCGACGGTCTCTCCGGCGTCCTCCAGGTCGGAGTCGGCGGGAATTTCCAGCGCTACCGTCCACGTCTGGCTCATCGAGCGGCGTTACGCGCTGTCGTTGAAGCGGTTGTTGGTCGAGTAGGGGGCCTCGCCGGGCTCGCCGCGGACGAAGTGGCCGGCCGGGTTGACCTCGCCGTCGCGCTCCTTCGAGAGCAGCTCGATGAACCACGCCTCGTGGTCCATCTCCTCGTTGAGGATGCGCTGGGCCATGTCGTAGGTCCGCGGATCGGCACCGCGGGTCATGTCACAGACCTCCGACCAGGTCCGGATGGCGCAGCGCTCGGCCTCCAGCAGGACCTCGAGGACGTTCGCGGCGCTGGGGTCGTC
Source organism: Halomicrobium urmianum (assembly GCF_020217425.1). NCBI lineage: Archaea > Methanobacteriati > Methanobacteriota > Halobacteria > Halobacteriales > Haloarculaceae > Halomicrobium > Halomicrobium urmianum. The sequence continues at coordinate 570,054 of NZ_CP084090.1, read as the reverse complement.
CGGAAGCTTCGGCGGGGCACAGGAGGCCCGGTTAGCGAACTCCGCGAGGTCGTCCGGGAGCGACCCCTCCAGCTCGTAGACGCGGGGGACGACCAGTTCGAAGTGCGCGCGGTCCTCCAGCCGAGCGTCCTCGGTGATCTCCTTGTAGTCCTCCTCGCCGGCGAGGTGCATCCGGAGGTTCGTGTAGTAGTAGTACGTCGTGAACTCGGCGGCGATGGCGTCGATCAGCTTCTCGCGCAACTCCTCCGGATCGCAGCCGCGTTCGCGAACGACCTCCATGCCGACTCGCTTGCTCGTGTCGCCCGGGTCGACCTGCCCGCTCATGTGCGGTCTGTCGTCGCTCATGTTGCATTTCCAACTACTGTCGTCTCGTGCCTATACCTTGGGTTGGTCATAGACAGTAGAAGAGACTGTAGATTAGCCACAAGCGGTGAGATGAGTGAACGGAAGCCGAAATAGGTTTGGTCATCACCAATCACAGGTCAGTCGTGCGCGAGTTCGCCTTTACCGTCCGCTATGAGGCGGGCGTCGACGACCTGATGGACCTGTTCATAGAGGAGCCGCGGCTGCGGGCCCGAACGCGCTCGTGCTTCGCCACCGAGGCGGCGATGTGGCGGGTCGATCACGTCACGGGCCCTGCCGACGTCCTCGACCGTCTGGACGGGCTCTACCTCGACGAGAGCACCTGCAACGAGTGCCTCGACGTCGGCGGCTGCAGCTCCGACCGCGAGCACCGGGTCCTCGCCGGGGGCGACCAGCACCGCCTCTACTACACCCGGCGGGCGGAGATCGATCGGTGTCACTCGCTGCCGTACCTGGCGGTCGATCACGTCGGCGACGGCGTCCTGCTGGAGGCGGAGCGGTCGGGGCCGGAGTACGTCTGGCGGGTCTTGATGCCCGAGGAGACGCCGGTCGGGGAGCTGTTCGACAGGATCGAGCGGAACCTCCAGCCGGGGCTGTCCCTGGAACTCGAACGCGTCTCCGAGATGACCGACTGGAACGCCGACGCCAGCGCCGACGCGACGCTCTCGGTCACCGAGCGGGAGACGCTGTCGGCGGCGGTCGAGGCGGGCTACTACCGGACGCCCCGGGAGGCGACGGTGGCCGAACTGGCCGATCTGCTCGGCGAACCGCGTTCGACCGTCCAGTACCGACTGCAGCGCGCCGAGGAGAAAGTGATCGAGGAGTTCGTCGCCGAGTGAACTAGACGACCGTGGCGCCCCGGGACTCCTCCTCGATGGCGGAGGGCTCGCCGGCTTCGAGTCGCTCCAGGCGGTCCATGATCGTGTGGACGACGTCGCCGTCCGAGCAGGGCGCGACGTGCTGGAGTTCACCGTCCTGATACTCGGCCAGGCCCATGACCGGCAGGACCATCGTCGTGTAGCTCTCGCCCGTCACCTCGGACTCGACGTCCTTGGTCTGGTAGAACGACTTCAGCGAGACGTTGTTCGAAAGCGCCCACTGCTTGAACTCCGCGACGCGGTTGAGGATGTACCTGCCTTCCTCGGTGTGGGCGGCCGCGGAGTCACGGGCGATCTGCTTGCCCCAGACGATCACCGAGAAGTCGGCGACGGCGTCCTCGCGCTCGAGGCGCTCCAGGCGTTCGACGACGGCCTCCTGGCGCTCGTGGGCGCCGTCGGGGAGCAGAGATCGAACGTAGAGCTCGATGTGAGGGGTGGGGGTTTCGGACATGGTTTTATTCACTCAATTGTCACAAATCAGTCGGTCCACTAATAGCTTCCGGCGGAGGGAGTACCCATTCGAAGTAGAGATATATATTCCTATTAACCGCCAGAAGGCAAGTGGGTCCCTCTCGAACGCGGATTCGGCACACGGGATCACTGCGTGTTCGTTCTCGTCGGTGATAGCGGTAAGTGTTATCAAACCAATCTATTATTATCCCAATGCCTGGTATTCCTCCGGCTTTAGCCGGAGGAAGATGTCAACGGGACGACTGCGCGCGATGCAGCCGCACTCCGGGCGCTGCGCCGGACAGTCACGCCACGTCGCCGTCGCCCTCGACCCCGTCGTCCGCCCGAAGCATCTCGTGGAACCCGATCACGAGCGCCGGGACCACGACCATGAAGATGTGCTCCTCGATCGGGATGCCGAGAAACTCGACGCCGGTCCGCATCGGGATGGCGAACACGCCGACCTCGAGGGTGTACCAGTCCCAGACGTACGCGACCGGATAGAGAGCGACGATCGTCCGGGCGGCGTTCCGGAGGGCGTCGGCCCGGACCAGCAGGGCCAGCGCCACCGCGCCCCAGACGACCTCCGTGGCGAGGTACGTGTACGGGCCGAGGACGGTGATGTCGGGGACCACGCCCGATCGTTCGGCGCCGACGATGAAAGGCCTTCCTCGGTCGCTGACGACGGCCGCGGTTTCCGTTCCAGCCGTGTGAAAACTGGAACCAACATTGATTATCACAGGCGTCGAACTCCTCGATAGAGGATTACGATGGATATAGCCGACATCGCCACCACCGATTTCGTCGAACTCGATGCCGACGTCCGCCTGGGAAAGGTCCGATCCGTCTTCGAGCGCGAGAACCCGAAGGGGATCGTCATCACCGAAGACGGCGAGTACGCGGGCGTCGTCACGGAGAAGCAGCTGGTCCAGTCACACGTCGCTGACGACGCGAAGGCGGGGGCGATGATGCGGTCGGCGCCGCAGGTCGAGCGCCACGACGACGTCCGCGAGGTCGCCCGCGTCCTCGTCGAGGGCGGCGTGAAGGTCGCCCCCGTCTTCGAGGGCGACTCCCTGTGGGGGATCGTCAGCGGCGACGCCATCCTCCGCGCCGTCCTCGAGAACCTCGACGCCATCACGATCGCCGACATCTACACCGAAGACGTCGTCACGATCACCGAGGACACCGATCTGGGACAGGCGATCAACCTGCTGCGCGAGCACGGCATCTCCCGACTGCCCGTCCTCGACGACGAGGGCGACCTGAGCGGCATGGTCACCACCCACGACATCGTCGACGTGGCCGTCAGGGACATGCAGCGCAACACGACCGGCGACCGCGCCGGCGAGCAGGACCGGATTCTGGACCTCCCCATCTACGACGTGATGAACAGCCCCGTCCAGACCACGTCCCTCGACGAGTCGGTGCGCAACGCCGTCGAGCGCATGTTCGAGAACGACTTCGCCGGGCTGGTGGTGACCCCCGAGAGCGACGACACGCGAGTGGCCGGCATCGTGACCAAGACGGACGTCCTCCGCGCGCTCACCTTTACGCAGGAGGAGGCCATGGACGTTCAAATCACCAACATCAGCCTGCTGGACACCATCTCCCGCCAGGACATCCGCGAGCGCATCGCCGGCGTCGCCGAGAAGTACCAGGACATGCAGGTCCGGCACGCCCACGTCCGCTTCCACGAGCACCGGGAGAAGCTCCGCGGCACCCCGCTGATCCAGTGCCAGATCCGGATGCGAACGACCAAGGGTCAGGCCGCTGGCACCGGCGAGGGCTACGGCGCCGAGTCCGCCTTCGGCGTCGCGCTCGACAAGCTCCAGCGCAACGTCCTCGAGATCAAGGGCGTCCAGGCCGACGAGGAGTACAGGGGACAGCTCCTCCGGAAGCTCGGCGAGCTCTAGCCTGACTGCCATCCCGAATTCGGGGTTCGTTAAAAACCCCCTCACAGTGTCGCGGACGTCGATGGGTGCAGGTGTCATACCGGGCCTCGCGTCCCGGCGAGCTTTTCTTCGGCACGACACCGGATGGAAGTGGTGGCTAAATGTTTAGGATCTGCTGTGTCGGTGACGACGTGGCATCCCAACCACTGATTCCCGACCGTGGTGGGAAGTGTTGTCGCGGCTAGACGAGCGATTTCAGTAAGTCAAGCATCCGCGCCGAGCGAAGCGAGGCGCGGTTCACTCGCGAGCGCCTCCGGAACTCGCGAGATGTTTTTCGCCCACGTTTTTCCAAGGCGTGGTGCCCGCAGCGAGCGAAGCGAGCGAGGACACCCGACGTGGTTCGAAAGACGCCGCAGGCGTCTTTCGTCATCACGAGAGAGCTTCGCTCTCTCGAACGACAGCAAAAAGGTGGTAGCCTATTGGAAACCGATGCGGCCGCCGCCGGCCTGCTTGGAGGGTTCGGGGCCGCCGCCCTTGAACTCCTCTGCCATCTGCTCGTAGTAGTCGCGGATGTCCTCGTCGATGGTCGGGCGGACGCTGTCCAGCGCCTGCCGGAAGTGCTTCATGCCGACTTCCTCGGCGTCGTCGTCCTCGCGGAGCGCCTCGATGGCGGCCTCGCGGGCGATCGATTCGAGGTCGGAGCCGACGTAGCCGCCGGTCATCTCCGCGAGTTCCCGGAGGCTGACGTCGGGCGACAGCGGCGTGTCGCCGGTGTGGATCTTGAGGATCTGCTCGCGGCCCTCGACGTCGGGCTCGCCGACCATGACCATCCGGTCGAACCGGCCCGAACGGATCAGCGCGGGGTCGATGATGTCCGGGCGGTTGGTCGCACCGATGACCATGACGTCCTCCATCGATTCGAGGCCGTCGAGTTCGGTCAGCAGCTGGTTGACCACGCGCTCGGAGACGTTGCTACCGACGTCGCCGCCGCGGCCGGGCGCCAGCGAGTCCAGCTCGTCGAAGAAGATCACCGTGGGGGCGACCTGCTTCGCCTTGCGGAACGTCTGGCGGATGGCTTTCTCGGACTCGCCGACCCACTTCGAGAGGAGCTGGGGCCCGCGCACCGAGATGAAGTTGGCGTCGGTCTCGTTGGCGACGGCCTTGGCCATCAGCGTCTTGCCCGTGCCCGGCGGGCCGTACAGGAGGACGCCCGACGGAGGTTTGATGCCCATGCGCTCGAACTTCTCGGGCTGGTTCATCGGCCACTCGATGGACTCCTGAATCTGGCTCTGGGCGTCCTGGAGGCCGCCGACGTCGTCCCACGATATCTTCGGGAGCTCGACCAGCACCTCCCGCATGGCGCTCGGACTCACCTCGTTGAGGGCGCCGCGGAAGTCCTCGCGCTTGATGATCATCCGGTCGATGAGGCTCGGCGGGATGTCCTCCTCGTCGAGGTCGATCTCCGGGAGGTAGCGCCGCAGGGCCTTCATCGCGGCCTCCTTGGTGAGGCTCTCGATGTCGGCGCCGACGAAGCCGTGGGTGTCCTCGGCGAGGTCGGGGAGCGCGACGTCGTCCGAGAGGGGCATGCCGCGGGTGTGGATCTGCAGGATTTCCTCGCGGCCGGTCTCGTCCGGGACGCCGATCTCGATCTCGCGGTCGAAGCGGCCGGGGCGGCGCAGCGCGGGGTCGACGGAGTCGACGCGGTTGGTCGCGGCGATGACGATGACCTGGCCCCGCGATTCGAGGCCGTCCATCATCGTCAGCAACTGCGCGACGACGCGGCGCTCGACCTCGCCCGTGACGTCCTCCCGCTTCGGTGCGATGGAGTCGAGTTCGTCGATGAAGATGATCGAGGGCGCCTCCTCGCTGGCGTCCTCGAAGATCTCCCGGAGCTGCTGTTCGGACTCACCGTAGTACTTCGAGATGATCTCCGGGCCCGCGATCGAGAAGAAGCTAGCAGAGGTCTCGTTGGCGACGGCCTTCGCGAGCAGGGTCTTGCCGGTGCCGGGCGGCCCGTGCAGGAGCACCCCCTGGGGCGGCTCGATGCCGAGCTTCTTGAAGATCTGGGGGTGCTTCATCGGCAGCTCGACCATCTCGCGCACCCGCTGGATCTCGTTCTGGAGGCCGCCGATGTCCTCGTAGGTGATGCCGCCGCCGGTCTTCTCGAAGCCGGAGATCGGCTCCTCGCGGAGCTCCACCTCGGTGTCTTCGGTGATCAGGCAGACCCCGTCGGGCTCGGTCTCGACGGCGATCAGCGGGATCGCCTGGCCGGGCGAGCGCATGAAGGGGTGGTTGGTGCTCGACATCACGGGCACGATGTCGCGCTCGACGACCGGGCGCTTGAGGATCTGGCGCTTGACCATGCCGGCCGCGTCGGAGCCGAACTGGACCGACGCCTCCTCGGGCGGGGCCAGCACGAGCTTGTCGGCCTTCTCGGCCTCGGCCTTGCGGATCTCGACGCGCTCGCCGATGCCCACGTCGGCGTTCTGCCGGGTGAACCCGTCGATGCGGACGGTGTCGGTGTTCCAGTCCTGGCGGTCGGCGCGCCACACCTTGGCCGCGGTCGTGTCGCTCCCCTCGATCTCGATGATGTCGCCGGGCGAGAGCTTGAGATGCAACAGCGTGTCCGGGTCGAGACGGGCGATGCCGCGCCCCGAGTCGTTGGGGTAGGCCTTCGCCACCTCGAGTTGAACCTCGTTCATAGTACGGGGATACAATCAGTTCCGTGATGGCCGGAGATATGTTTTATGCTACCGGCGGTCGGACCGCTGGCCGGCAGTTACTTATGTGACTAGCTACCAACCCACACTGACCGATTCGTGTGACAGGTCGGCGGCCGCCTCGGCGGGGAAAGACCCGCGCCGCCGTGAGGAGGTTTCTTATCCTCGCCACTCGTTAGCCACTCGTATGGTATTCCTCGTCCCGTACGACGGAACGCCGCAGACGACCGCCGCTCTGGAACGCGCCGTGTCGTACGGTGCGGCGCTGGACCACGACGTCGTGGCGACGACGCTGGTACCGACTGGCGAGAGCTACGCCGAGCGCCGCCAGTGGATCGATCCGTCGGAGGACTTCGCGGTCGAGACGGCCGCCGACGACCTTCAGCGGAAGATCGAGGAGGCCACCGCCGACGCCGAGCTCCGGTTCGAGGACTCCGGCGCCCACGCGCCGGACGGCGGTCTCTCGGAGGCGGTCCGCCGCGTCGCCCGCGAGGTCGACGCCGACGTGGTGTTCCTCGGCGGCGCCGGCGACGGCCGCGTGGTCGTCCCCGTCGACGGCGAGGGCGCTGACTTCGACGTCCACGTCGTCCGCGGGCGCTAGTTCCTGTGCGAGCCCGGAGAGCCGTCAAGGAGGGCTCTCGGGTCATCATGTTTACTCACGCGACTGTGGGAGAGACCAGCCAGAAAGTCCCACCCAGCCTGGATTGACCAGCCGGCATCGGGTGGGACTGATACTGCCGGCTGTAAGTTCGTAAAGATACTCGCCACCCCCGTGGTGGCGAGTACTTTCGAAATGTTACAGCCGGCAGTATGAAAGGGGCCGAGCGCTCGGGGGCTTTCTGGCTCCCGTACTCGTCGATGCCAATCCTCTCTCGTCGCGCATGAGTGGGGCTTTTGTCGGCGGCCGGCCTCAGTTGAAGTATGCGAACGCTCGCTCTCGACGGCAGTATGGGCGCCAGCGGTGACATGCTACTGGCCGCCCTGCTCGCCGTCGGCGCCGACCGGAACGCGCTGGCCCCCGTCGAAGCGGCTCTGCCCGTCCGCTACGAGGTCGGCGAGACGACGAAGAACGGGATCGCCGCGACGACGGTGGACGTGCTGCTGGCAGACGAGGGGTCAGAACCGGGCGACGGAGACGAGTCGGACGGTCACGATCACGACCACGATCACGAGGGCGACGGCCACGGTCACGATCACGACGGCCATCACCACGAGGGCGACGGCAACGACCATGATCACGAGGACAGTGGCCACGGTCACGACCACTCTGACCACGACCACGCTGACGACGACTCCGGCCACGTGCACGCGGAGGGCCACGGCCCGCACAGGAGCTACGAGGAGGTCAGAGAGATCGTGGCCGGGATGGACCTCTCGGACGGCGTCGAGTCGGACGCGCTGGCGGTCTTCGAGATCCTCGGCGAGGCCGAGGCCGCGGTCCACGGCACCGACCTCGCGGAGACGCACTTCCACGAGGTGGGGGCCGACGACGCCATCGCCGACGTTGTCGGGGCCTGCCTCCTGCTGGACGACCTCGACGTCGAACGCGTCGTGACCACGCCGCTGGCCGCTGGCGAGGGCGCCGCCGAAATGAGCCACGGGACCTACCCCGTGCCGGCGCCGGCGGTCGTCGAGATCGCGGAGCGCGCCGACTGGTCGCTCCGGGGTGGCCCCGTCGAGTCGGAGCTGCTGACGCCGACCGGCGCGGCCATCCTCGCCCACGTCGCCGACGGCGTCGACGCGCTGCCCGAACTGGACGTCGCGGCCTCGGGCTACGGTGCCGGCGGCTACGACTTCCCCGAGCGTCCGAACGTACTGCGAGCGATGGTCGGGGACGGCAGCGGTGGGCTCGTCCGCGACGAGATCACCGTGCTGGAGACGAACCTCGACGACGCGTCGCCGGAGCTGCTGGGCGACCTCCAGCGCTCGCTGGCGGACGCGGGCGCACGGGACGTCTCGATCCTGCCGGCGACGATGAAGAAGTCCCGGCCCGGCCACCTCGTGAAGGTCATCTGCAAGCCCGCCGACGTCGAGCGAGTCGCCCGCCGGCTGGCCGAGGAGACGGGGACGCTCGGCGTCCGCGAGCACGGCGCCGGTCACCGCTGGATCGCGCAGCGAGAACTCGTGACCGTGACCGTCGCCGCCGACGGCGAGCCCCACGACGTGGCCGTGAAGGTGGCCAGCGACGCGGACGGCGACGTCTACGACGTCAGCGCCGAGTACGACGACGCGGCGGCAGTTGCAGCGGCGACCGACCTCCCCGTCCGCGAGGTGATGCGCCGCGCGGAGGCGACCGCCCGCGACCGGGAGTGAAGCCCTACGCGGCAGTCGAACGGTGAGCGTATCCGTGACGATTTATCGGGACCGCGAGTAGCCGCCGATATGACCGTTCCCGCCTCCCTCCGGTCCCTCCCGCCGACCGTCGCCGTCGCCCTCGCCGTCGTGGCCGCGCTCTGCATGGACCTGCTGTTCGCCGTCTACGCCGAGTCGCAGGCGGCCGCCGCGCTCGGTTGGCCACTGATCATGCTGTAAGTTGCCGCCGTCGTCGTGGCGGCTCTGGACCTCCTTCGCCGGGCGATCTGACGGTCAGTCGTCGTCGCCGCCGCGATGGCGCTCCAGCGCCTCCTCCAGCGTCAGCTCGCCCAGCGCGACACGGCGGGCCAGTTCCTCGTCGATGGCGCGGTTACCCTCGCTCGCCTCCCGGGAGCGGTCCTTGATCCGGGTGAGCTCTCCGGGGGTGGGTTCGACGTCTCGTGACTCGATCTCCTCGCCCTCGATGCGTGCGATGTTGACCGCGGCGAGCACGTCGCCCATGCCGCGGGCACCCGAGCCCAGGTACGGCGTCGTCCCGGTCTCGTCGACCAGTTCCACGGGAACGTCGATCTCGTCGACGATGCGGGCGCCGACGAGGCGGGCGCCGTCGCCGATCCGGACCAGCGGGTCGACGGCGTCCTCGACCTCCCGACGGACCGTGACGGCGGCCTCCTCCTCGGGCACCTGAAACGCGGCGACGACGGCGTCGCCGGAGAGCACGGCGATGCCCGGCCGCTCGCCCGGGTCGATGCCGACGACGGTGCGGCCGCCGCCTCCGCGGAGGACGGCGACTACCTCGTCGACGGCGGGGCGGGGCTCGCCCGGGTCCGCGCGCACCACCTCGACGCCCGTCGGCGACCACTCCTCGTCGCTGGCCGTCACGACCACAGTGGCCTCGTCCGGCAGGTCCTCGTCGGGCTCGACGGTCGTGAACGTCACCCCCCGCTCGCGCAACTCCTGGACCACGCCGTGGTACACCTCGAAGTCCTCCGTCGCGACGACGATCACTGGCGTGGTCTTGGGCCGGGCGGCACTTACGCGTGTGGTCGCTCGGGCGTCCCGGTGACGGACAGACACTTGTTTCCCCGATGAGACGATTCGGCCATGAGCACCACGGCCGCCCGGACTGGAACCGGCGCGAACGCCGGTGCCGACCCCGTCTTCGGCGTCGCCGCGGGGCTGTACCTGGGCCTGGTGCTGACGGTCCCCGCGCTGCTCGCTCTGGACGCGGTCGCCCGACTGGACGGCGGCGTCGGGTACGTCGCTTTCCTCGGGATCGTCGTCCTCGCCGTCGCGGGGGCCTGGTGGACGGTCGGCCGCCGGCCGAGCCTGATCGCGCGGTTCGGCGGGAGCCGCCTCCGCTGGTTGCCCGCTCTGACCGCCGTCGGCCTCGCGGGCGCACTACTCGTCGCCGCACCCGACCTGTTCGTGATACTGGGGTTGTTCTTCGGTCTGTTCAGCTGCCTCGCCGGCCTCGCGGTCGCGGCGCTCGCCAGGTCGCGGTACGTGGAGGCGATTGTAGGGGACGGGACCGTAACCGCGGAGTGGACGGCCGGCTGGCCGACCGCCGCCCGCAGTCGCGTCCTCGCCGCCGCAGGGACCGCGACGGTCCTTGGCGGAACGGGGTGGTTTGGCGGCGCTGTCGTCGGCGTCACTGCGGTCGAGTTCGGCGGCCTCCTGGTCTTCTACGCGGGCGTAATCGGCGTCCACATCGGGCAGGAACGGACCTACCGCGCGGCCGACGCGGGCCTGGTTGTCGCGTCACCCCTGTACTGCCGGCTGATCCCGTGGGCGTCGATCAGCGGCGTGTCCCAGACGGACGACGCCGTCGTCTGTCACCGGCGGCGGCGACCGGATCTCCGGTTCGCCGTCGACGACCTGACGGACGACGACGTGGACCCCGGCGTCGTCCTCGACGCGCTGGAGCGGCGCGTTCGATCGAAACCCACCACCGTTTAATCCGACCTCCCACAACAGTCGGTCGTGAGCGACTTCGTCTCGACCGGCTGTGACCCCCTCGATGACCTGCTGGGCGGGGGACTCGAACGCGGCGCGGCCACCCAGGTGTACGGCCCGCCGGCCGCGGGCAAGACCACGGTCGCGCTGAGCGCCGCCGTCGAGACCGCCGCGCGCGGCGAGTCCGCGCTGTACGTCGACACCGAGGGCCTGTCGGCGGACCGGATGGAACAGATCGCCGAGGCCCGCGTCGCCGGGACCGACGAGACGGTCGAGGACGTCGCCGGCCGGATTATCGTCTCCGAGGCGCTGGACTTCGAGCAGCAGCGCGAGGCCGTCCAGGACGCGGCCGACCTGGCCTCGCAGGTGGACCTGATCGTCCTCGACAGCGCGACCGGCTTCTACCGGCTGGAGCGGGACGGCGGCGACGAGGGCGAGGCGCTGCGGGCCGTCGCCCGGCAGATCACGCACCTGCTGTCGCTGGCGCGCAAGCACGACCTCGCCGTCTGCTTCACCAACCAGGTGTACAGCGACCCCGAGAGCGACGGCACGCGTGCGCTGGGCGGACACACGCTGAACCACTGGTCGGGCGCCGTCGTCCGCATCGATCGGTTCCGCGGCGGCAACCGCCGGGCGACGCTGGAGAAGCACCGGTCGAAGGCCGCCGGCGAGACGGTCCAGCTACGGATCACCGAGAGCGGACTCGAGGGCGGCGAGGAGCCGTGAACGCGGGCGGGGGAGAGAGCGAGACGCGCGTTCAGAACGCTCAGTAGATCAGGTCGTCGTCGTTCTCGACCATGTACAGCGTCCGGGCCGCGATGTTGACGGCGTGGTCGCCGACCCGCTCGAGGTCCCGGATCGTCAGCAGGAGCCGGGAGACGTCGTTCATCAACTGCTCGACTTCCGACTCGCTGGCCTCGTCCTCGACCTCGTGCTCGATCAGTTCGCGGACGACGGCCTCGCTGGCCTCCTCGCAGAGGACGTCGACCTCGTCGTCGCGCTGGGCGATGGCGTAACAGAGGTCGGCGTCCTCGTCGGCGTAGGCGTCCATCGCCGTCTCGATCATCTCCGTGACGACGTCCGCGACGCCCTGGATGTCGACCTCGGGGAACACGTCGCGCTCGGCGCCCTCCGAGTACTCCGCGAGGTTCGTCGCCAGGTCCGCGATCCGCTCGAGGTCCGTGATGATCTTGAACGAGGCGGCGATGAACCGCAGGTCCGAGGCGACGGGCTGCTGGAGCGCCAGCAGGTCGATGCAGTCCTGCTCCAGGTCGAGGTACAGCTGGTTGATCTCGTGGTCGCCCTCGATGACCTCCTGGGCGGTCTCGGGATCTTTCTGTTCGAGCGCGTCGAGTCCCAGCCGGAGCCGCTCCAGAACGACCTCCGACATGTAGAGGACGTCTTCCCGGAGCTGGTCCAGGCCTTCCTGGTACGATTCTCGTGGCATAGTCGTGGCTGCGTGTGTCTGTCGTAATAGGCTTTCCCTGCTGGCAGGAATCGCCCGCAGGCGGTTTCGTGGGCTGTGCTGCGGTGATCATCTGTGATCCCGTCGATTCGTCGGGCGGTCACGTCGGTGCGTCAGGCGAGTGCGTCGATCAGGTCGTCGACGAGCTCCCGCAGTCCCTCGTACTCGTGGTCGGGCTCCTCCGGCAGGTCGACGCCGGTGCGGTGCTCGCGCCGGAGGAAGGCCGCGTCGATCCCCGCGCGGTGGGCGGCCACGACGTCCTTCGGGCTGTCGCCGACGTAGAGGGCGTCGGAGACGCCCAGGTCGGCCAGCGCGCGCTCGATGTAGTGGCACTCGGGCTTCTTCTTGCGGGCGCCCGCGATCGAGCACTCCCGGCCGTAGAGCACGTCGAAGTGCTCGGCGAGGTCGTGGTGGTCGAGGATGAACTCGATCGTAGCGTGCTGGTTGTTGCTGACCAGCCCGAGCGGCCCCTCCAGGTCGGCGATGGCGTCGACGTCGTCGTAGAGGCCCTTCTCGCCCGTGCGGATCGCCCCGCGCTGGACGGTCGCGGCGTTGGCCTCGCGGCGCCGCCAGAACGCCTCCGGGTCGATTCCGTAGCGCTCGCGGACGTCCTCCTCGGGGACGAGGCTCTCCTCGACGGTCCGGCGGGCGAACTCGCGGTCGGGCTCGACCCGGAACTCCCGGAACGTGTCGCAGACGGCGTCGACCAGCAGTTCCTGCTCGGTCGGCTCGATCAGGACGCCGTCGTTGTCGAAGACGACCGCCTCGTAGTCGGTCCTCATCCGGTCTATCCGAACTTGCCGGTGATGTAGTCCTCGACGCGATCGCTCTCGGGGTTCTCGAAGATCTTGTCCGTGTCGCCGTACTCAACGAGGTGGCCGCCGGTGAGGAATACGGCGGTCTGGTCGGAGATGCGCGCGGCCTGTTGCATGTTGTGGGTGACGACGACGACGGTGTAGTCCTCTGCCAGCTCCTCGATGAGATCCTCGATCTTCGAGGTGGCGATGGGGTCTAGCGCCGAGGCCGGCTCGTCCATCAGGAGGACGTCCGGATCCGTCGCCAGCGCTCGGGCGATGCAGAGCCGCTGTTGCTGACCGCCCGACAGACCCAGCGCGTTGTCGTCCAGCCGGTCCTTCACCTCGTCCCACAGCGCGGCCTGCCTGAGCGTCCGCTCGACGAGTTCGTCTTCCTCTTCCTGGTCATCGCGGCCGAGCAGCCGGGCGAGCAGGCCCGTCTTGAGCTCGCCGTGCTTGCGCGGGCCGTAGGCGATGTTGTCCCGGATCGACTTCGGGAAGGGGTTGGGTGCCTGGAACACCATCCCCACGCGCTTGCGGAGTTCGACCAGGTCGACGCCGTCCTGGTAGATCTCGGCCCCGTCGAGCTCGACGGAGCCGTCGACGCGGGCCGCGTTGATCCGGTCGTTCATCCGGTTGAGACACCGCAGGAACGTCGACTTCCCGCAGCCCGATGGGCCGATCAGCGCCGTCACGCTCTCCTCGGGAATGTCGATGGAGACGTCGTGCAGCGCGTGCTCGTCGCCGTAGTAGACGTCGAGGTTCTCGACGGAGAGCTTCGGATCTCCCTGGAACGAGTACTCCGTCCAGGCGTCCTCGACGTCGCCGACCTCGTCGGTCCCGGGCCCGGGCTCGGTGGTCGTCTCGACACCGTCTGCGGTCGGTTCGCTCTGCGGCTCGGCTGTGAACTGATTGTCGCTCATTGGTTGAGTTTCCTCCTGAAGTAGATCCGCGATCCGACGCCGACGGCGTAGAAGCCCATCACGACGAGCAACAGGACCAGTGCCGTCGCCCAGCCGAACGCCTGCGTCTCGCCGACGCCGGCCGTGATGATGGCGAACAGCTGGTAGGGCAGGGCGGTGCTCGACTGCACCAGATCGATCGCCGGGAGGGACACGAACGGGAACTGACCGGTGAACGAGAACCCGCCCTGGACGACGCCGACCGCCCGCTGGGGGAACGGGTTGGAGACCATCACCAGCAGGATGGGCGCCGTCTCGCCCGCGATCCGGCCGACGCCGAGGATGATCCCCGTGATGACGCCGGGGATGGCCGCCGGCAGGACGACGCTCCGGATCGTCTGCCACTTGCTCACGCCGAGGGCCGCGCTCGCGTCCCGGTACTCGTCGGGGACCGACTTGAGCGACTCCCGGCTCGTGATGATGACCAGCGGCAGCAGCATGAACCCGAGCACGAGCTGGCCGGTGATGAGGGTGCTCTGGTTCCCGATCCGCGGCACGAGGAAGGCCAGTCCGAACAGACCGTACACGATGCTCGGGGTGCTCCAGAGGCCGTTCGTCGACACCTCGACCAGCCCGGTGAACCGGCCCTGTTCGGCGTACTCCGTGAGGAAGACGGCAGCGCCGACGCCCAGCGGGACGGCGAAGATGATCGCGCCGGCCACGACCCACACCGTCCCGAGGATCGCCGGCAGGACGCCGTTGGCCGTCGGTCCGAGCGACGCGCCCTCCATGACGAACGGCCAGTAGAACCAGAGGATCGGCCCCTCGAAGATGACGTACTCCTCGAGGCCGGGGACGTAGAACCACGTCCAGTTCCCCCAGAACAGGCCGATCTCGAGTCCCTGGAACAGGCGCGCCGCACCCTTCGCCACGATGAGCGCGACGATGGCACCGGGGAGCAGGAGCATGCCCACGGCGTTTGCGCCGACCAGCGCGTACGCGCCCTTCTGACGGCCGTTGGCGCCGAACCCGGCGTAGGCGCGTGCGGCCGTCCAGCCACCGAGGACGCCGCCGACGATGGTCAGCGCCGGAACGGCGACGGCGGGCGTCAGCGTGACCGAGAAGGCCTCGGGCGACCACTCCCACCCCGGACCGACGAGGCCGGAGACGACCAGACCGCCGAGCAGCAGGAAGGCGCCCGCGGGGACGGTGGTGCCGACGTCCTCGCGGACGAGCAGCGCCAGCGCGCCCGCGCCCGCGCCGAAGATCAGCGCGACGACCGGCCACAGCGTCGAGAGCCCGAGCCCCTGAGCGGCGACGAGACCGCCGGTGACGAGCCAGACGAGTCCGTAGAGCACTGCCGCGAGGAGTCCGCCCGTGTGGTCGGGGTCCGTCGCGACGGCGCCGGTCGCCGAGGCGGCGCCGAACCCGAGGATCCCGACGCCGAGGACGAGCAGCGAGAGGCCGAACAGCGTCGCGACCGTGACGCCGCCGGCGGTCGCCGTGACGGGGAGCACCGTGAACAGCGAGAGCAGGCCGGCGACCGCGGTCAGCACCGCCAGGCCGACGAGTCCCGCCGCGACGCGTTCGGAGGCCGCCGTCCTGTGGGTGACGAACTCGGGCGTCTGCGCGGCGTCGTCGGTGCTCATGTCGCACCACCTAGGCGCTGGCGCATCCGCCGTTCGATGTACTGCGACGTGAGCGACATCGCCATCACGGTGACGAACAGGACGACGCCGGCCGCGAACAGCGCCGACATGTGGTACTCGTCGCCCGTCGCGGGACCGTACTGGCTCGCGATCAGGCTCGTCAGCGTGATGGTGTTGCCGAACACGTCGATCAGCGGTTGCGGGAGTTGAACCACGTTACCCAGGATGACGGTCGCGGCCATGGTCTCACCGACCGCGCGGCCGATCCCCAGCAGCACGGCCGCCGAGATCCCCGAGAACGCCGCCGGGAGCGTCACGCTGGTCGTCGTCTGCCAGTCCGTGGCGCCCAGCGCGAGCGCGCCGTCTTTCATCGGTGACGGGACGCTCGCGATGGCGTCCTCCGCCACCGAGACAACGGTCGGCAGCGCCATGATGCCGATGACCAGACCGGTGATGAACAGCGACCCGAACTTCGGCACGTTGAGCTCGTTAATCATGTAGGGGTTGAGAACGGTGTAGCCGATGTACCCGTAGACGATCGACGGGATACCGGCGAGCATCTCGACGCCGGGTTTCACGACCTCGCGGACGCTGCCGGGCGCGAGTTCGCTGATGAAGACCGCGCCGGCGACGCCCAGCGGCGCCGCGATGAGCGTCGCGATGATCGTCGTCACGAACGTCCCCCACATCATGGGGAACAGCGAGTAGTAGCCGGCGCCCGTGTCCCAGAAGGGTTCGCTCCACTGCAGGAAGATATCGGGGCCCATGTGGACGACGACGGGGATTGCCGTCCAGACGAGATAGACGGTGATGAGACCCAGTATGACCACCGTCGAGACGGTGGCCACGAGCATGAGGAACTTCACGGTCGTCGCCTGTCGTGCGTAGAGCCCGACCAGCGACGCCACTGCGAACGCGAGGAGGAACCACTTCGTCATCGAGGGGACGGTCAGGAACGCGCCGAAGGCGGCCACCAGGAGGATCGTCCCGATGGCGCCGACGGCGAGTTCCTCCGGATCGATCTCCTCGATGGAGGCGGTCGTCGTCATTGCTCTGGTTCGGGGAGCTTCGAGAGCTGTGCTTCCTGGCGCTCGTCGGTGAGCGCCGAGTAGCCCGCAGGTTTAGCGAAGTTCTCCTGACCGAAGTCGCTTATGACCATGCGGAGGAACGCGGCCTCCATCTTCGAGGTTCCGTCCCACGTGTAACAGTGCAGGTCGCGCGAGAGCGGGTAGTCGGGATCGGAGAGGTTCTCCCCGGGAGTGTACGTCGTGCCCTCGAAGGTGAGCGAGATGGCGGGCACGGAGTCGTCGACGAACGCCAGCGCCATGTACGCGATGGCGTTGTTCGACCGGGAGACGAGGCTCTTGACCTGCTGGTTCTGTCCCTTCCGGACGTCGACGCCGTCCATCGCGGCGTTCGGGCCGCCGAGCATGTTGGTCCGGAACGCGGTGTCCGTCCCCGACCCCTCAGACCGGCCGACGGTCTGGATCTCCCGCTCGGGTCCGTCGTAGGCGTCGATCTCGGTCCAGTCCGTCACCTCGCCGCGGTAGATCGCCTGGACCTGCTCGGCCGTCAGCTCCGTGACGCCGGCGTCGTACACCGGCTTGCTGACGACCAGCGGCTGCGCGTCGACGGCGACGACGTGGTCGGTGAACTTCGAGAGCTCCTCCTCGCTCTTGTTCGGGAACTCCGCGCTGACCGGCGCGCTCGAGTTGGCGATGTCGACCTGGTCGTTCTGGATCTTCTCGAGGCCGGTCCCCGAGTGGCTCAGACCGACGTTGACGCGGAACGGCGGCGTCGCGTTCCCGTCCGTCTCGAAGCCGTACAGGCTGGCCCAGTAGTCGGCCAGTCGCATGTCCGTCGAGATGTCGTACTGCTCGGGACCCCAGTACTCCTCGTCCGACGTCGGGTAGTTGGACGTCCAGTACGAGGCTGCCTTGTTGACGACCGGATACACCGTCGACGAGCCACCGGCGCGGAGTATGTCTGTGTCCGATCCGTCGCCGGATCCGTCGCCGCCCTGACCCGCGTTGGACTGCCCTGGCGGAGTCGGACTGGTGCTGATACAACCCCCGAGCGACGTCATCGCGGTACCCATACCGGCTAGCACCGTCCGCCGATCGACTGTTCTCTCCCGCATCAGGAGGGGATCGGTCGAGAGTAGCTAAATACCCTACTATGTTATCTATATAGTCAGATATTCACATACCCGGCCGGACGGAAACGCGACCTGTTCGCTGGGCCGAGCAGTGGAAACCAGATCGACCGAGGATCAACCGAGGGGAGTCGTACTCGACGATAGCGTGTGCAGAAAGCCGTGAACCGACCGGGCCGTACAGTCGTTCGCGGTCGAGTCGTCGGTCGCCCGCCGAGCGCGCTAGACTCCGATCGAAACGGTCTCGGTTCGACCACGTCAGGAATCGTTCCAGTGAATATATAGACATGGCATGATTTATGATTGCTCGGCGATCAGTCGCCAGTATGGAGACGCGAAAGGTCCAGGTGACGGGCGGGTCGACGTACACGGTCTCCCTGCCCAAGGAGTGGGCGACGGCGAACGACGTGGGCGCGGGCAGCGTCGTCGAGTTCCACGCCGAGGAGGACTTCCTCCTGCTCTCGCCGCGGCGGGAGGACGACCGGGTGGAGGGGACGATGGACATCTCCGGCCTCGAGGAGAAACACGAACTCACCCGTGCCGTGATGACGATGTACGTCAGCGGCTTCGACGTGATCCGACTTGAAGCGGGGCGAATCTCCGCCGAGCAGCGCCGGATCGTCCGCGACGCGACTCAGGGGCTCGTCGGCCTGGAGGTCATCGAGGAGACCACCGACCGGGTCGTCCTCCAGGACCTGCTCGACTCCTCGGAGCTGTCGATCCACAACGCCGTCACGCGCATGCGCCTGGTGTCGATCACGATGCTGGAGGACGCCGTCGAGGCGCTGATCGCCGACGACGACGACCTCGCCAACGACGTCATGCAGCGCGACGACGACGTCGACCGCCTGTGGTACATGGTCTCGCGCGTGTTCCGGACGGTCCTCCGGAACCCGACCGCGGCGACGGAGATCGGTTTCCCCCGCGAGACCGTCTTCGATTACCAGTCCAGCGCCCGGCAACTGGAGCGCATCGCCGACCACGCCGCGAAGGTCGCCAACCTCGCGCTCGAGGTCGAGGGGCTCAGCGACGAGACCGCCGAACTGCTACGCTCGCTGCAGGACGAGGCCATCACCGTCCCCGAGACCGCAATGGACGCGCTGTTGACCGACGACTCCGACGAGGCCGTCGAACTGGCCAACGAGGCTCGCGGCCACATCCGCACGGTCGACGAGAAGGTCCGCCAGGTCGACCGCCACGTCCGCGAGACTGACCCCCAGAGCGCGCAGGTCCTCGGTCTGGTGGCCGACTCGCTGTCCCGGACCGCCGACTACGGCGGCAACATCGCCGAGAGCGCCCTCCAGAAGGCCGCACCGCGGCCCTGAACGCGGGCGACGGATCCGGACAGAGACCGCGGAAAAGGGATGGCCGCACCGGGGATCAGGGCGGGGCGGGCCGGCGTCCACGCGGTCGGGGTGAGCGTGGGTTCGACAGACGACCCGCGGGCCCTCTGTCGGCGACAGGCGGGAACTGTGGACCATGCTGGCGGACGCGGCGGCGCGCCGTCACGGCCCGTGATCGACGTGTCGCACCGGGCCGTGACCGACGCGGCGCGTCGGGCACCAGGGGCGTGCGCTGCTCGGCCACGTTCGCACGCCATCGGATTCTCTCGGGCAGGATCACAAAAGCGTCGCTAAGAGCCGTACGAACGACTCCTGATAACTATAGAGCGCTCAGTAGACCGGCGGCTGTGCGTCCAGGGGAGGACGTCGCCACTCCGGGGAGGGGTGGCGAAGAGCGTCTCGAACCAGTACGGCCTGCAGAATTACTCGACGAGAACGGCGTTGACCTGGCCGTCCTGGCCGGGGCGGGAGGTCACCTTCGCGCGGCCTTCGCTGGTCTCGAGGACGGCGCCCTTGGTGATGATGTTCCGGCGGGCGTAGTTGGGGTTCGAGGGGTTCTCCGCGACGTTCTGGATCTCGGCGCGGACGACCTCGCCGCCGTCGGCCACGCTGGCGACGTCGGTCGACACGGCGCGGATCTTCGTGGAGTTGCCGCGGGCGTCGACGAACTTCAGCTTCTGGTCGCCGACCTGGGACTCCGTGGATTCCCGGCCGAGCTCGTGCTTCTTCTTGTCGCTGGACGGCCGCAGTCGGCCGCCGGTCCGCTTGCGCATCGAGCGTCCCTGATCTTTCATATCCCCCCGAACGCCCACGCGCTACTTGAACGGTTCGATGCGAAACGGAATCCTCATTGGTCGACCGCCGCCAGAGGGTATCCATGAGCCTCCGCCGGACGGTCGCCGCGCCCTTCCGCACCGAGGGGAGCGACCGGATGAGCGAGAGCGAGTTCGTCGTCGCCCTCTCCCTGGACCGTGACTGGTTCTCGCCCGACCAGGCCAAACGCCTCGTGGACGTCGCGGCCAGCGAGGGGCTGCTGGAGCGGGATGACGACGCGGTCGTCGCCGCCTTCGACTTCGCCGACGTGACCGTTCCGGAGGACTTCGCGCCCGACGAATCCGTGCTGCAGGAACGGTCCACGTTCGAGCGAGTGCTCGACGCCGTCGTCGAGACCGGCGTCGAGAAGCAGGACGCCGTCGCCGCGGTCAACCGCCTCCAGACCGATCTCGGGGTCACGCTGGAGGCCGCCGCCGTTGTCTACGCCCGCCGGCAGGGCGTCGACGTGACCGACATCGCCGAGCGCGCCCGGGGTGAGCTGTGATGGTCGAGGACCGCATCACCGACGGCAAGCGCATCGGCCAGCTACTGGCCTCGGAGCTGACCGGGCTGGAGCGCGGCTCGCTCGCGGACGTCGAAGTAGTCGACGCCGAACCGGACGCCGAACCGACCCCCGACGGCACCGTCGCTTTCGGCGTCGATCACGACGGCGAGCGGGTCGCTACGGCGTACGTCCACGACGACCACGCACGCCTGGCAGTCGAAGGCGCACCCGGCGACGAGGTCGCGGCGGAACGGGAGGGCGACAGCGACGGAATCGAGCGGGACGACCTCGACGTGAACGCCGACGGAGAGGGGGCGACGATACGGGTCCACAGCGGGGCTGCGGCCAAGCGGGCGGCCGATGCGCTGCGGACGGTTCTGGCGAGCAGGGACCAGTAAGACGGGTCAGGACGGTCGCTTCTCGACCAGTTCCCGGGAGGTCCACGCGATGAAGCCGGTCAGCATCAGGACCGATCCGACGAGCGCGATGGTCGCCGCGAGGAGCCACAGGAGGTCCGGGAAGCCCAGTACCGGGCCGAAGATTGCGACCGTCATCGGCGCGACGAGCACCAGCCCGGCCCCGCCGGCGACGACGCGGCGCTGGAGCCGCGTCAGATCTACGCCCAGCTGGAACGGGCTCGACTCGTCGGCCGGCTCCGGTGCCGCCAGGCCGACACAGAACAGCGGGACGCCGACGAACACCAGCACCCCGGAAACCACGGCGGCGAAGAAGCCGCTCTCGGCCGGCAGTCCGAGCAGGGCGCCCGCGAGCACGAGGCCGAACCCGCCCACGAGGCCGATCGGCCGCAGGCGCGGGTGCGCGAGGACGTCGTCGAGGTCCGGCAGCGACTCTGCCACCGGCCCGACGTCCAGTGATCCCTTCATGCGGCACGGGTCGGAGCGGCCTGCAATATACTCGGGGGCCCGAGTATCACGTCTGATACTGCGGTCGTGAAGGGCGGGCCGTCGCGGCGGAGTCCCGTCGGACCGACAGTCTTGTGTCCGTCGCCGTCGCGCGGTCGAGCATGGGATTCTTCGACCGCCTGCGCGAGCGCATCGCGGCCGCCGACAGCGTGGTCTCGGTGGGGCTGGACCCCGACCCGGACCGCCTGCCGGCGGCCGTCGCCGACGCCGACCTGCCGCGGTGGGCGTTCAACCGCCGCATCATCGACGCCACGCACGAGCACGCGGCCTGCTACAAGCCCAACGCGGCCTTCTACGAGGACGCCGACGGATGGCGGGCGCTCCGGGAGACGGTCGCCTACGCCCATGGCAAGGACGTGCCCGTCCTGCTGGACGCCAAGCGGGGCGACATCGGCAACACCGCCCGCCAGTACGCGGCGGTCCTCGACGAGGTCGACGCTGTCACGGTCAATCCCTACCTCGGCGGCGACTCGCTGCAGCCGTTCCTCTCCCGGGAGGAGAAGGGCGTGTTCGTCCTCTGCCGGACGTCGAACCCGGGCGGCGCGGACCTGCAGGACCTCGAACTGGCCGACGGCGGATTGCTGTACGAGCGCGTGGCGGCGCTCGCAGAGGCCTGGAACGAGAACGACAACGTCGGCCTCGTCGTCGGTGCGACCGCGCCCGAGGAACTGGAGGCGGTCCGCGAGGCGGTACCCGACCTCCCCTTCCTCGTGCCCGGCGTCGGCGCTCAGGGCGGCGACGCCGAGGCCGCCGTCGAACACGGCCTCGCGGACGGCGCCGGCCTGGTCAACTCCTCGCGCGGGATCATCTTCGCCGGCGAGGAGGTCCCCGGCGGCCGCGAGACAGACGACGAGGAGGCGTACTTCGGCGCTGCCGGCCGCGCGGCGCGGGACCTCAAGCGGCGGCTCAACGAGTTCCGGTAGTCCCGCCTGCGAATCGGGGTCGGCCGCTCGGAGCGCCGGTCAGCGATCAGAGTTCGTCGGCGATCAGAGTTCGTCGGCGATCAGAGTTCGTCAGCGTTCAGAACTCGTAAGTGTCGACGCCGTCGGGCATGTCCTCGTCGTCCGGCTGGCGTGGCCGGTCCGGCTGACCGATCTCGGCCGCGCACTCGACGCAGACGCCGGCGTCCTCGTCGAAGTGACGCTCGCAGACCAGCTGCCCGCAGCGGTCGCAGGTGTGTTCCACGGACGGCGCCTCGCAAATCTCGCACAGTCCGGTGACGCTCATGCCGGAGTTTAGCATCCCTGGACGTTTGAACGCTCCGCCGGCATGAATTTCGGGTTTGAGTGGCGGAGATCCCCCGTCGCTGGCCGACGCCGACGGCGGACCTGGCAGCGCAGCGAGAGGCTTACGGTGGTCCCGTCCTAAGGGCGTCCCGTGCGATACGACCGTCTCACGACTGGGCTCGCCGTGGTGCTGGGGACGCTCACGGTCGTACTGACAGTCGTGGCGCTCCTGAGCAACCTGGCGGTCCTGTTTCTCGCGCTGTTTTTCGGCCTGTCGACGTACCTCGTCTGGTACCACGCCAGCGGACGGATGGCGAGTCGCCTCTACGAGCGCGTCGAGCGACGGGCTCGCGTCGACGGCAGGCGGGGGCGACGAGGAGCGGAGCGCAGGCATGCGGCGTCAGAGCGGGCGGCCCGCGGTCGCAGCGGGACGGGCAGGGGACGCCGCGCCGGTGCCGGCCCCCGCGAGGACTGGACGCCGCCGCGCGACGGGGCGACGGCCCGCGAGACCGCCTTCGGCGGTCGGGCCTGGGGCGGCCGCGGCGGATTCGGCCGCGGTCGAAGTGCCAGGCGCGCCGGCGGGCAGCGACAGCGGCGGCGCGCGCCGTCGGCCAGCAGTGGTCCCACGCCCGCCGAGGCCTACCGGACGCTGGGGCTCGATCCCGGCGCGGACGAGGCGGCCGTCAAGTCGGCCTACCGCCAGCGCGTCAAGGAGGTCCACCCGGACGCCGACGGCGGCGACGAGGACGAGTTCATGGCCGTGAAGGAGGCCTACGAGACGCTGACAGACTATAGTAGAAATTGAACGCACTGATACACTCGAGGGGCACCTGGGGTGCCCCTCGATGTGTGAATAGTTCCAGTTTCTACTATAACTGCCGTCGCTCGTCTCTCACCCGGGACCGCAACGCCGATAATCGTCGGCGGGGAGTGGCTCCCATGGAGACGCCTCCGCTCGTCGTCGACGTGGACGGCACGCTGACGGGACCGGATCAGGCCGTCGATCCGCGCGTGTTCGACGTCCTGCGCGAGTGGCCGGAGCCGGTGGTGGTTGCCACCGGCAAGGCGATGCCCTTCCCCATCGCGCTGTGCCAGTTCGTCGGGATCGAGCCCTGCGTCGTCGCCGAGAACGGCGGCGTCGCCTTCGTCGGTCACACGGACGAACTCGTCTTCGGCGGCGATCCAGAGGCCGTAGAGGCCTTCGTCGAGGAGTACCGCGACCGCGGGTACGATCTCGGGTGGGGCGGGGTCGACCTGGCCAACCGCTGGCGGGAGACCGAGGTGGCCATCGCCCTCGACCGGGACCGGGAGCCGATCGACGAACTGGCCGCCAGACACGACCTCGTCGTACTCGACACGGGCTTCGCCTACCACGTGAAGTCGCCCGGCGTCGACAAGGGGACCGGGCTGGAACTGGTGTGTGACGAACTCGACCGCGAACCCGGCGAGTTCCTGGCCGTCGGCGACTCGGAGAACGACGTGCCCACCTTCGAGATCGCCGGGGAGTCGGTCGCCGTCGCCAACGCCGACGACCGGGCCCGGCGGGCCGCCGACCGGGTCGCTGACGCGGAGTACGAGGACGGATTTCTGGAAGCCGTCGGATCGTACCTCTCCGGGTAGAGTCGACGGTCACCGATCCCGTCGGCCCGCTATTTTTGTGAGATATTAGTAGAAATAATATGTCTCCGGAGCGCTATTGCTCGCTCCCGATCCGATTCCGGGGAAGGCTTTTATCCAGTGGTCCGTTACCTCGTGTCATGAGCCCCGACCGGGCCGTCCTCCAGCGCGCCATCGAGCGCGGGGAGCAGGAGGGCGGCAGCGTCGAGTTCAAAGAGCGGCTCACGGAGGAGTTACACCTCGCAGACGGCAGGCTGGCGAGCCTCGCCGCTCAGCTGCGACACCGCGTACTCTCGGGAGACGGGGAGGCGACCTACGTCGTCGGCGTCACCGACGACGGCGGCATCGCCGGCATCTCGCCCGACGACTTCTCGGAGTCGATGGACGTCCTGTCGCTTCTGGCCGAGGAGGCCGGCGCGCACATCGAGGAGGTACAGACGTGGGGCGTCGAGGGCGAGGGGGACAACGATACCGGCATCGTCGGCGTCGCGACCGTCCGCGAGGGGCGGCGGCTTGAGGACGACGACCACATCGTCGTTGGTACGGCGGGTCACGTCGACCACGGCAAGTCGACGCTCGTGGGGTCGCTCCTGACCGGTACGCCCGACGACGGCGAGGGCAGCACCCGCTCCTATCTGGACGTCCAGCCCCACGAGGTGGAGCGGGGGCTCTCGGCCGATCTCTCCTATGGCGTGTACGGCTTCGACGACGAGGGCCCGGTGCGGATGGACAACCCCGACCGGAAGTCGGATCGGGCGCGGGTCGTCGAGGAGGCCGACCGGCTGGTGAGCTTCGTCGATACCGTCGGTCACGAGCCCTGGCTCCGGACGACGATTCGTGGCCTCGTCGGGCAGAAGCTCGACTACGGATTGCTGACCGTCGCCGCCGACGACGGGCCGACGAAGACGACGCGGGAACACCTCGGGATTCTGCTGGCCACCGATCTGCCGACCATCGTGGCCATCACGAAGTGCGACCTCGTCGACGACCAGCGCGTGGCGGAGGTCGAACGCGAGGTCGAGGGCCTCCTGCGGGACGTCGACAAGACGCCGCTGCGGGTGGCCCGCCACGGCGTCGACGTCGCGATCGAGGAGATCAGCGAGACGGTCGTGCCCGTCGTCACGACGAGTGCGGTCACGATGGACGGGATGGACCAGCTGGACGCCATGTTCGAGCAGCTCCCCAAGACCGCCGGACAGGACGGCGACTTCCGGATGTACGTCGACCGGAGCTACAACGTCCAGGGCGTCGGCGCGGTCGCCTCGGGGACCATCAAGTCCGGCACCGTCGAAGCGGGCGACGAACTCCTACTCGGCCCGATGCAGGACGGCTCCTTCCGCGAGGTCGAGGTCAGGTCCATCGAGATGCACTACCACCGCGTCGACGAGGCCCGCGCCGGTCGCATCGTCGGCATCGCGCTGAAGGGCGTCGACGAGGCGGACGTCGAGCGCGGGATGGTGCTGCTGCCGCGAGACGCCGACCCGACGCCCGTCCGCGAGTTCGAGGCAGAGGTCATGGTGCTCAACCATCCGACCCGCATCGACGCCGGCTACGAACCGGTCGTCCACCTGGAGACCATCAGCGAGGCCGCCCAGTTCTTCCCCGAGAACGGCCAGCTCCTCCCCGGCGATAACGGGGACGCGCGCGTCCGATTCAAGTTCCGCCCCTACCTCGTCGAGGAGGGCCAGCGGTTCGTCTTCCGCGAGGGGCGCTCGAAGGGCGTCGGCACTGTGACCGGCGTGCCGTCGGGAGAGAGAGAGTAGGTTTCGAGTGCTTTGGGACAGTCGGTGGGGGGTCGCTGTTCCAGTTCGACTGGGGAGTGACGCTGCGTCGATTCGTCTGTGGAACGACGCCCCGATCGATCAGTCTGATCCACGATACATCGATCTGACTCCGAAGAGAGGGAGAGTAGATTTCGAGTGCTTTTTGATTGTACAGCTCGGGACCCATCACCGAATGACGGAATAGATCTATTTCCCCCGTTACTGATCCAGTGAACGAGACCTGTCCAGTCGGTAAGAGAGAGAGAGTAGGTTTCGAGTGCTTTTCGATCGACAACACCGGGACAGCTTGAGTGCCGGAGTGCCCCTCGATGTGTGAATAGTTTCAATTTCCACTATAGCAGTCAGGACTCGTCGGCGACGTCCTCGATCTCCTGACGCGTCTCGAGGACGAGTTCCGGATCGAGGTCGTCGAGCTCGAACTCGTAGTACTGGCCGCCGCTGAGTCCCTCGTTGCGCTCGTAGCGCTTCAGGAACCCCAGCATCTGGAGGTCCGAGAGGTGGCTGTGGACGCTCCGGACCGTGGTCAGCGGGTCGTGAGCCCACGACTCGGCGACGGTCTGGTAGAGATCGTATATCTCCTTGGCGCGGGCGGGCGTCTCGTCGTCCGTCTCGAGGTGCGCCAGCGTCTCCAGCACCAGCTGGGCGTGGATCGTCTGGTCGCGGATCTTGTTGCTGAGCCGGCCGCGCTGGACCCGCTTGCGGGCGCGGTCGATGTGGTCGTCGGTAACGCAGTACTCGCTCTGGTTCTCAGCGACCTCCGCGCCGACGCGCAGCAGGTCGATGGCCTGGCGTGCGTTGCCCATGTCCCGCGCAGAGAGCGCGGCGGCCTTGGCGATCGCCGACGAGTCGTAGCCGTCCTCGCGGATCGCCTTCTCGGCTCGCTCCTCCAGAATCGCCCGCAGTTCGTCCGCCGAGTACGGCGAGAATGAAATCTCCGTCTCCATGAGCGTGTCCTTGACCTTCGCGGAGAGCTGCTGGCGGAAAGTGTAGTTGTTGGAGATGCCGATGACGCCGACGCGGGACTCCGTGATGTGGCCGATCGAACGGGCCCGCGGTAGCTCGTAGAGGAGAGTGTCGACGTCGTCGAGGTGGTCGATCTCGTCGAAGATGATCAAGTGTGTTCCTCCGGTGGCGTCGAGTTCGTCGTACAGCGCCTCGAACGCGTCGCCCATACCGAGCCCGCGCTTGGGGAACTCGTCCTCGTCCGGTCCCCGGAGGTCGTTGACGAGCGCCCGGACGACCATGAAGACGGTCTTGCCGTTGCAGTTCAGTTCGTGGACGTGGAGATCGTCGGCTTCCGGGCGGTCCTGAATCTCCTCCTGCAGGGCGTCCATCATGTAGTTCGTCACTGCGGTCTTCCCGAGCCCCGCCTTCCCGTAGAGGAAGATGTTCTGCGGGCTCCGACCGAACAGGACGTCCTTGAGCGCGTTCCGGTACCCCTCGATCTCCTCGTCGCGTTCGAGAATCTCGTCGGGCTGGTAGTCCTCGGTCAGGACGCTCTTGTCGGCGAAGATAGTATCCGTGACGGCGTCGAAGGGACCACCCATCGCTACCCTACCTTCCACCACGCCACCACATAAGGTTTACTTCACGTGCTTCCCGTGCTTCTAGTGTTCCACATGTTTCACGTGTTTCAGAAGATTCATGTGCTTCGCACGAATTGCGCGCAGCAGAGCCGGCTCTGCTGTGGTCAGATGGACCGCCTCTTCGCCTGAAATGCCTTTCTACTGCTTTCCCTCCCGCGTTTCGAACGGTTCTCGAACGTGTTGGCGAACAGAGAGTAGATTTCGAGTGCTTCTTCGAATTTAACATGTCTCCGGCATCGGCAGACGAGCAGAGGAGAGCAGAGGTGGGAGACGAGCCAGTTGCTGTCCGGAGTCGTCATTTCGATAGGGTCGGATGACACCCCTGGCTCCGTTACCTGAAGCACACGAAACGTACTCTCTCCCTGTCGACTGTCCGCTTTTTGTCCTCTTCCGCGGGGTCTATTTCTCGCACCTCCGTTTCACCTGCTTCTCGCCTCCCGTGTCTACCATCTGCCTCGTTTCGCCTGCTTCTCGCCTCACGTGTCCGCCATCTCCCGTGCCCTCGTCTTACCGAGCACTCGAAACGTCCTCTCTCTCTCTATCTCCTTTGACCTATCCGCCGCAAGCATTCGAAACGTACTCTCCCTCTCGTCTCTTCCTTCGTCCTACCACGCTCCCTATCGTCCCACTCCGTCTCTTTTCGTTCCGCTTCGTCTGCTTCCGCTTCTCCCAACCGCTCCTCTCACGGTAAGCACTCGAAACGCCCTCTCTCACTCTCCGCGTTGACTCTCACGTTCCGCTCTGGCGCTCACCTCCCGCATCGACTCTCACTCCCAGACACCCGCACCCACTCACGTGCCAAGCACTCGAAACGTCCTCTCCCTCTCCACTCTCTCGACTGCCCGCAGTCTGCGCTCTCCGATCAGTCGTTTGCCGGTCCGAAGAGTGGGCTTCGAGTGCTTTCCGGCGACATCTATCGGTTCCGCCTCGGAACAGAGAGTAGGTTTCGAGTGCTTCGTGACTCTGTCTCACACTCGTCCGAACAACGCGCGCAGCACGCGTGACTCGGCCTTCCGGAGGTGTTCAGCGGCCGTCGAGGGGGCACATCCGAGCCGCTCGGCCACGTCGGTCTGGCTTCCCCGTCGCGGGACCTCGTAGTACCCCACTGCCAGGGCCGCCTCGACCGCCTCGCGCTGGCGGTCGCTCAGTGTCGACGGGAGCGTCTGCGGAATCGCCTGCAGTC
This sequence comes from Halomicrobium urmianum, assembly GCF_020217425.1. Taxonomy (NCBI): domain Archaea; kingdom Methanobacteriati; phylum Methanobacteriota; class Halobacteria; order Halobacteriales; family Haloarculaceae; genus Halomicrobium; species Halomicrobium urmianum. Next base: position 541,537 of record NZ_CP084090.1, on the reverse strand, counting down.
CCGTGATCTCTTCGACGGTCACCCCGACCGGGTCCGGGACGCTGTCGATGGCGGCCTGGATCTGATCACCCGGGCCGAACACCGAGAACGTCACTGGCCCGTCCGGGTGGTACTCGATCGGCGGAATCGTCACGAGGCTGCTCCGGTCGACCACGCCGAACAGCGCCCGGACGGACTCTGTCGTCGCGTCCCGGATATAGACGTAGAACGAGTCCTCGTCGGCCCGGTGCAGGTCGTACTCCAGCACCTCCGGGATCGACCGCATCGCGGCCTCGAACCGATCGGCGTCGCCCTCGACGTAATGGAGGATGCCCAGCTCCTCGCCCGTGTAGTTCCAGTTGAGCGCCGTCGCGTAGCCCACGAACTCGGCGTTGGCGACCACGTCGTACATCGGGTGGACTTCGTCCTCCCGACCGCCCGCGCTGAGCCGCAGCCGGACGTGTTTCATGCGGCTGACCACCGCTGCCGGTACCTTAAAACCGCACTCGTCGACTTAAACCCCCCGCGCCACTCCGGCAGCAGCGACTCGGCGACTCCGGACGAACTCGATTAACGTGAAAACGTTCGTCACGGGGGCCACGGGCGTGTTCGGACGCCGAATCGTCGACGAGCTCACCGACCGGAACCACGAGGTCCTCGGACTGAGCAGGGACGCGGACGGCGACGCCGTCGTCCGGGACTACGGCGGCGTTCCGGTCAGGGGCGACGTCCTCGACCGGGACACCCTCCGGAACGCCACCGACGACGCCGACCGAAACGGCGACGCCGTCGACGTCGTGATCCACACGGCCACGAAACTCCCCCCGGCAGAGAAGACGACCGCGGAGTACTGGGCGCGCAACGACGAGGTCCGCCACGGGGGCGCGCGGAACCTCGTCGCCGTCCTCGGCGACGACGTCGACCGGTTCGTCTTCCCGAGCGTCGTCTGGGTGGCCCGCCAGCCCGACGGCTCCGTCTTCGACGAGTCCGCTCCGCGCCATCCAGACCGCGCCACCCAGTCCGCGGCGGACGTCGAGGACCTCTTCGAGAACGCCGCCGACGACCACGGCTTCGACCCGCTGATCCTCCGGACCGGGTTCTTCTACGGCCCGGACGATCACACGACCCGATCGTTCGCCGAGAACCTCTGCTCCGGCGACCTGCCGGTCGTCGGCGGCGGCGTCCTCGGCCGAAAGGACGCCGAGCTCTCCCTGCTGCACGTCGACGACGCCGGCCGCGCGGTCGCCGCCGCGGTCGCCGCCGGCGTCACGGGGCTCTACCACGTCGTGGACGACGAACCGGTCACCGTCGCAGACTACCTCCGGACCTTCGCCGACCTGCTCGACGCCCCGGAACCGAGCCGCGTCCCCTGGTGGGTCGCCCGCCCCTTCGCCGGGAAAGACGCCGTCCGGTTCATGACGAGTCCGATGCCCACGACCACCGACAAGTTCCGCAGCGACGTCGGCTGGAAGCCCGAGTACCCCACCTACCGCGAGGGACTCGAACAGGTCGTCGAGACCTGGCGGGCCGACGGTACGCTCGCGGAACTCCGCGGCGAGGACGCCGACGCCGGAACGCAGACGAGAACCGTCGAAAACACGATCTGAACGCGATTGTCCGAACTCGCTGACCGTTACAGCTGAGACCGTCGCACAGCTAGCCTCCGCCGGTCACGCCCACGGCTCGTCCAGCAACTCGTCCATCCGATCGATCCGGTAGTGCGGTTCCGGCTCCACCACCTCAACGCCGTCCTGTTCCAGCCAGACCGAGCGCACGCCGGCCGCGTGCGCGCCCGCGACGTCGGTGGACAGGGAGTTGCCGACCTTGACGGCCCGCTCGGCTGACGTCCCGAGAGCCTCCATCGCCACCTCGAACGGCTCGGGGTCGGGCTTCGCGGGCGTCTCGTGGCCGGCGTGGACGACCGTCTCGAACCAGTCCTCGATGCCCAGGCTTCGGAGCTTCTCGGACTGCATCTCCGGGGCACCGTTCGTCACAACCGCCGCCCGATATCGCTCGCACAGCGTCTCGACGGCCTCGCGCGCGCCAGGCAGGAACGCCACCTCGGCCTGGTCGCGCTCGGCGGCGTAGGCGGCCGCCACCTCGCGGGCCAGGTCCGGGTCCCGACCCTTCTCCTCTGCGAGCGCCACGAAGCTCCGCTCGCGAATCTCGTCGGCGTCGTCGCACCCCTCGACGTACTCGCCGAACTGCTCCCTGTACTCCGCGGCCGTGAAGAACGGCTCGATCCCCACCGCGCCGAAGGAGTGCTCTACCAGTTCCTCGACGCTCTGCCGGTACTCGCAGACGGTGTCGTCGAGGTCGAACAGGACCGCCTCGACCGGCTCGCTCATGCGCGTGAATGGTCAGGCACCCGGCTTAACTGGCCGGGTGATATTCGTCGCCGTCCCGCTCCGCCAGCCCGAAGGCGACGCTCCACTCCAGCAGCCGTTCAGTCCGCTCGCGCCACTCCGATTCCCAGTCTTCGCGGCGGTCGCGCTCCCAGCGGGGCACCTCGTCGGCCAGCGCGTCGAAGGCCCCGTCGACGTCGATCGGCCCCTCGGCAGACAACGCCGCCAGTAGCTCCTCGACGCCGAAGACCCGTTCGCGGAACCGCTCTGTCAGCGTCGCGTCGTCGGGCTGGTCCCGCAGCCGCCGGTAACCACTGCTCGTCTCCTCCGCGAGGCCTAGCGCCTCCAGCAGCGTCAGGTACTCGCGCGCGCGGTCCCGCGACAGGACGTCCGTCTCGTCTCGGATCCGCGAACAGCAGTCCTCGACGCTGCCCGGGACGAGCGGCAGGGTCTCCGCGGCCTCGCGGAGGAACGCGACCGATCGGGGCTCGGGGACGACCTTGTACCTCACAGTTACACCTCCGGACGGCTCACAGCCCGAAGCTCTCGGCCAGCACGTCCTCGTGGACGTCGCCGACGACGTGGGTCGGACCGCCGACGACGTCGACGGTCACCTGCGCGGGCGCGAACACCTCGACGGGCACCTCCGAGAAGTCCCAGTCGGCGTCGTCGAAGGCCGCGCTCAGTGGCGCGCCGTACTCCTCGGCGGCAGTCGAGGCCACCTCGTCGAAGCGGTCGAACTCCTCCTCGACGGTGAGGTGGACCCGCCCGCCGTAGGCCAGCGCGTCGGTGGTCCGCGCGATGGCGGTCTCCTCGTCCTCTGCCACGGGCGCGACGGGCGCTGCGCCGTGGGCCGAGAGGATCTCGACGGGGTCGTAGCCCAGTTCCGTCAGCCGGAAGGTCGCCAGTTCGGCGGCGCGGGCCGCGGCGACGACGCTGCCGGTGACGCTGGCGCTCGCGTAGGTCGGCAGGAAGACGGCAGTCTCCGGGACTCCGGTCATCTCGGCGACGTGCTCGGCGACTGCCTGGTCCGGTAGCTCGTCGCTCTCGATCGTCAGCACGGCGAAGTCGGCGGCGTCGCGATATCCCACGCGCGCGAACACGTCCTCCTCGGCGACGAGCGCCCTCGCGGGGCCGCTGCCCAGGCCCTCGAACCCGTCGACGCTCAGCTCCCAGCCGCCCTTGGCGGAGCAGAGCAGCCCGAGCGCGGGGTGGTCGGTGGACAGTTCGACGTGGGTCAGCGGCGCGCCGTCGACCTCGTCGACGCGGGTCTGGACCGACGCCAGCCCCGCCGACTGGATCTCCGCGAGTAACAGCCCGGCCTCGACGGCCCCGGGCACGTCGACGCCGAAGTCGATGACGGCGGCGTCGCCGGCCAGCTCGTGGACCTCGAGGGTCAGCTCGTCGGCGAAGTCGACCGCCTCGTCGACGAGCTCCGTGGCCATCCGGTTGAGACTCTCCATGTCCCCGGATGCGCCGCCCTGCGGTTTATACCCACCGTCAGAGCGTCCCGATCACTGGAACGGTTAGAACAGCCCGGCCGCCAGCGCGGCTCCGGACGCCGCGAGCACGACGCCGCCGATGCGGCCAATCCGTCGCTGGCGGTCGGTTCGCGGCCCGCCGGGGTCGGGGTCCCCGATGTACGATATCTTCGCCTGGAGCCGTATCATCTTCATCGGGTACGCCACCCACAGCACGCCGAGGACGAGGGCGACGATCCCGACGACGAACTCCAGCAGCGTCGGTCCGGCCATGCACGGGCGTTGGTACCCCGGCACAAAATTTCACCGGTCTTTCGCCGTAGTAGCGGTCACGAGGGCCCTGCGTCTGCAGGCCGAGGCCCTTTTCGGATTCCGGCTGTCGTTACCGACGTCTCATGATCTACCGTACCGCACATCGATCGTCCCCGTCGATCGACCGACGCCGATGAGTACGCCCCGACGGGACGCCCCGTCCGACGCGGAGCCACCGCCGGTCGAACGGCGCTCTCGCTCCCGCTCGCAGGGCGGTCGCACTGGCGACACCACGAAAGCGCGGGCGGTCGCGTCGCTTGCCGGTGGAGCGCTGTTCGTCATGGGTCTCAGGCGGTGGTCGCTGCGCGGCGTGGCGCTGACCGCCGCCGGCGTGGCCTTCCTCTACAGCGGGATCAACGGCAGGGGCCGCCCGTTCGACTCGCTGCTGTCGGCGGTCGGGTCCGGCACCGACCACTCAGGTTCCGGGGCCTCGCCAGACGCGGTGACGGTCGACCGGTCGGTCACCGTACAGGGCGACGCGGCGGATCTGCTGGAGTACTGGCGGGACGCCGGCCGGCTCGACCAGATCGTCAGCGACGCCGTCGACGTCGAGTCCCGCGGCGACGAGCGCCTGCGCTGGACCGTCTCCGCCCCGACGGGTCGGCAGATCTCCTGGGAGACGCGCGTCGTCGAGGAGCGGCCGGACGAGCTGCTGCGCTGGGAATCGGTCCCGGACTCGCCGCTCCCCATGGAAGGCTCGGTTCGCGCGCAGCCGGCCTCCGGGGACAGGGGCACCGAGGTCCGCCTCCAGGTCCGCTTCGACCCGCCAGGCGGTCCCCTTGGGAACCGGGCGCTCTCCAGAATGGGTGTCGTCCCGGAGACACTCGTCGGCACGGCGCTCAACCGGTTCAAGAGCCTCGTCGAGACCGGCGAGATCCCGACCATCGAGCGCAATCCCTCCGGTCGCGGCACGGGCGATACGGTCTGAGGCAGCCCGGGACGTCCCCGGCCACCCGTCGCTACACCCCGTCAGTAGCCACTCCGCTACCGCTGATCGCAGACGAACCCCGTCTTCTCTGCTCGGTCGAAGCCGCAGTCCTCGTAGAAGGAGAGCTTCCACTCCTCCTCCGTCCCCGTCAGCAGCATCACCTTGTAGCACCCTCGCTGCTCGGCCATATCGACCGCGGCCCGCACGCACTGCTTTCCGAACCCGTTTCCCCTGTAGCCCTCGCGGGTGACGACGTTCTCGATCAGGGCGAACGGACGGGCTCTCCTGGTCAGGTTCGGCGTTACCGAGAGGACGCAGGACGCGACCAGTCGCCCGTCCTCCTCCACGACGACGATCTCGATCGCGTCGTCGGACAGTATCTCCGGCCACTGGTCCGCGACGTCGTCGGGTTCGAGCTCCGGATCGTCCGGATTCAGCATCCGGTACAGCGCCAGTAGCTGGTCCAGTTCCCCCTCCCGGACCGTTCTGGCCGTGACCATCTGACTGTGGACTCCGGTTCGGTTCGTTACTCGGCGTCGCTCCGCGCCGGCCGACCCAGGTGCTCCTCGACGGCGTCGACCTTGTCCGCGGCGCGCTGGTCGACGGTCCGCTTGTCGTCTATCTTGAGGAACGTCTCGACCCGGTCGTGGTCGACGGCCTCGTGGGCGGCGTGGGCGGCGTCGAACAGCGCCCGACTGTCCTCGGCCTCGATGATGGTGCCCATCGGCGTCGTCTCGTACTCGACGTCGAACTCCTCCAGGGCCGCCACGGCGTCGGCGACGTACTCGGACATGCTGCCCTCGACGACCGGTGCGACCGACAGGAAGCCGATGCAGGTCATGTGCAGAGGTTCGACCGCACCCGTCCTAAATCATACGAGCGATCGCCCCAGGTCCGTGGCGGACCCGCAGATCACACGATCGCAGCGAGGACGTCGCCGACCGCCGCCCCGACGAACTCGACGCCCTGCTCCCAGACGGACACGCCGGTCACCTTCGCCTGAAGCGTGTCGATCCCGAAGAAGGCGAACATCGCCGCGCCCGCGTAGTGGGCCTTCCGGACGTCGAACTGGCCGGCGAACCGGTGGAAGAAGTAGGCGTTGGCGAGGCTGATCGGGATGATCGCGGCCATCTCGCCGGCCCAGATGGCCGTTCCGGCGGAGTACTGCGCGGCGAGCCCGATGGTCACGAGCTGGGTCTTGTCGCCGAACTCGCCGAAGGCCATCATCGCGAAGATCGGCACGAAGCCCCGGAGGCGGTTGGGGACCTTCCAGTCCACGACGGGCACGCGGACGTCGAGTTCGCCCGGGCCCGCCATCAGCATGCCGCCGTCGGTCTCCGCCGGCGACTCGTCGGACGCCGGTGCGGACCGGTACAGCATGACGGCGAACAGCAGGAACAGGCCCGCCGTCAACATGTCGAGCAGGAACGGCGACAGCGCCCGCTGGAGGTACTGGCCGAAGATGATCTCTAGCGCCGTCCAGCCGGCGAAGGCCGTGCCCGCCGCCGAGACGACCAGTAGCGGGTGGAACCGCGTCGACAGGCCGGCGATGATGAACTGCACTTTCTCGCCGGGTAGGACGCTCAACTGGGCGACGAACGCGACGGCCGCTACCTGGAGCCACGCCTCCACGCGGCGGTCACCTCCTCGCCACTGGCCGTCAGTTCGCTCATAGCGGACCGCCGAACCGGGCATCCGCTCGTCCGCCGAAACAGGAATTTCATCCGAGTTACCAGAGAATTAGACGCGTCTAATCATAAAGGTGGTGCATCCGACAACTATTTTGCTTCGGCCGATACGAAGGATAGACCTCGGTCTTCCTAAAACTGTGGGTGACGGTACCGAAGCCCCCACGTCTGTCAGGTTCTGCTGGCTCTCTCGTCGGTACAGTGGGCGACACACAGCAGTCGGTCCCCGGGCTGTGACTTGCAGGGCTCAAATCCCACGCTGCATACTGCGACTCACGAATAGCGAGCACACGCTACGCGGTGCTCGCCGTGATTAGTTCGTCGCAAAAGTATGCGGTGGGGGGATTTGAACCACGCCCACTTCGCTCACTCCGTTCGCTCGTGGTCTGATTCAAATCCCCCTCACGCACACAACGATATCGGTATAGCGCCGAGACGAGACTCGGCGCTGGTAATTTAATATCGAAGAAGTGCGGTGGGGGGGATTTGAACCCCCGTTAGGACCGTGGCAGGGTCCTGTGATACCTCCCCGCGCTTCGCGCGGGGTAACGGTACCATTCGCCGCAAACCAAACCACTCAGCCGCTCTTGATGACAAATCACTCCACGATCCACTTAAAGGTTCCCCACCCGGGGCACCACGATACCCCACAGGACACCATCAAACCACTAAAACGCGAATTATCCCGGTTTTAAGCACTCCTCCTCAGCTTACATTACTTCGCTACCAAATGACGCGCGACGGTGAAGTCCGATCTATTGCCTCTGCTATTCTCGGAAAAGCCGACAGGGAGATTGGGTGGGAAGAAGATCAGAACCGAAACGAAGTCACAGACAAGCCTCGCGCATGATAGCAGAAATCCCCCTTACTGTTTCTGTTAGAGAGGAAGGATGATTGATCAGTGATCGATGGATCAACAATGCTCCAGCCAAGACTTGTAAAGGATGGGAAGTAAATCAACCAGCGAGATCGACACTGTTGCTCTTGATGTTGAACGTCTCATCGCCCAGAACGAAGAAGTTCTCGCCACATTTGAGGAGGAGTATACACCCTTCTCTGAATCTCTGGACAGCCCAACTTCCCAGATGATGGACGTCGATGCGGAAGAGCTGTTCGCCTAAGGGACCTTCCAAACGGAAGGGCCCGATTTTTTATGGTAGCTGCATAGACGTTCGATCCTCTGATTAGATGCATAGAGGGGGTGATGTCCTTCCGAACCCATCACAGTTTGGCCAGTACTCCATGCGCCCTGTTTTCCTTCTTCCAGAGCTTGTGAAAACAGGTCGCTCAGTTACCTCGGATCCCTGACCTGAGAGGGAAAATTTCGCAGACGAACTTTCCTACCTACAACGTTTCCAGTTGACCCAATGTTCTAACCCCATACATAATAATACTGGTACTATTCTAATAACATACGCTAACTTATGATTCCGTAGCTTCTAACTGGGAACATCGGCATAGATTGCCCGGTGTGCCGCTTAGATCCCCAAGATGATAGATGCCCTTCGGGATTTGCAAATACTCTGTGGGAGGTGCCTCAACGTGCTTAAAATTGGTTTGGTGGGTCAACCAGATCCCGCTCTTCGTTTGCTCCATCTCTTTGGCTCCATACTGGATATACTTCTAAGTCTCTATCAACGCCTTATGTCCTCTCACTGTCAGCGGTAACTGTTACTATTAGCAGTTTCCTTCATCCTGTGATATCTATCTAATATTTTTGGTGTATTACTGCATAGAGGGGGAGTGTATGACTCAACTTCCTCTATGCAGTGTTATATAATAGTATAGTAGTATGTATGGTACCCTCAATACAACAAGTAAGCGACAGTAGAGAGCGAGATAGAAAGGAGGTATAGTCGCCAGCCCAATATACCAAAACTCTTAGTATTATATAATTCTGGAAGATGAATCCACTGCCACTCTATGCATAGTTATACCGAGATAACCTGATGAAGCACCTCACGGAATACCATATGGTTCTTTTGCAGAACTTTACGTCGGTCACTCACCGGATTTACTCCATTGGGAATTTCTCCTCTTGCAAGCCGCTGATGATTAGCAGAATTATCAATAGGACGAAGGACTTGATCAATATTCTCTGGATTCTTCCCCATAGAGCGAGTTATGCCTTACACAGCCCTGACGGAGAGCTGTTTTAATATTAGTTTTCCATATTTTCGTTCCGCATTTGTGCTTCGATTTTGTCTTGCCGATATTCTTCGGGTCGGAATACTTGAGGGTTATCGTCGATGAACTCCTTAAGACTTGGATAGGTCAATGGCTCATCGGGGTTTGTCCGCCATACATCATACAACTCTCGCGGGATCTTGTGCGTCTCAAACGACCGACGAAACGACTCATCTGATTTATGGTGAATGAGGGCGGTGCTGAATGTGAAGTCCACAGAATCTGCTGTCTCTCCACAAACGGGACAATCGAACTCTGGTGGCTCCTCCGGAAGGTCGCCCGGAATGAGATCGTAATAGTCAATTGATTTAGAACACTCATCACATAGGTTGGAGTAGCCACTGAGATTAACCGCCCACTCAGATTTAGATACCTCGCTAAGCGGCTTCAAAGATTTTTCATCAGGGACGGACACACCATAATTACAGAGTGCTTCGCCGTCTTTGATAATGTGATCACGGGGCGATGGAGTTCCCACTGTTCCACGTATTCGATAGTAGATATGGAATGAGGATGTACCAGTAGTAGCCATGCAAATCTGTACGCATTACATCCCTATAGTTCTTATCAAACTAATTACCAATGACTCAACTTCCAAACTTTGAGTCTTTACTCAGGTAGACATACTGTGTGCATCAAGTCTTAATGGGGATTTCTATCATAGAGCCGGTCGTGATTCTCTGCCCCTCTATGTGGGGTTACTCTGAAATGTAGACTACCTGACCCCGTAATGGGAGTCTTGTGTCCGCAGAATGCGAGTGCAAAGCCGACCCGTACAATGGGGAGTGTGACTGTGTCATTCTTTCCGACGACTTCCCCTGTGCGAATTGCTTCATAGACGGGCGGCAAGAACTCCCGGAGTAATCCAATGTCTGTTACTTTGAAGGTAAACAAGTCCTGTCTCCAGCGCGATGACGTCGGCGACGTATGGTTGTTCGAGAAACAGACGACGAGGAGACAGACTGAAGCAGCAGGCGGTAAACCTTCCTCCTTAGATGCCCTCCTTCGAGGAAGGCGACCGCGTCCGAATTGACATTCCCGACGAGACCGATCCTGATCACGACGAGTTCCACGGCGAACATGGAACTATCGTAGCTATCTTAGAAGACGATGCCGGGAAGTCAACGGGAGATGAGCGCGATAGTCTACTGTTCCGCGTAGAAATTAATGGCGGGAAGACAATCGATCTTCGCTGGCGTGACCTTCGTCCGCCGATCAAGTAGGTAGCTTTCCACCTTAGAGATCATCTTTCGAGAAAATCAACCTCGCGCTGTTTTCGACTAACCACTCTGCATGTGACTCGTACTCCGGATCATACTCTGCGACCAGCGACCAGAACGCGGAGCTGTGATTCGCCTCTCTGAGGTGTGCGAGTTCGTGGACGATGATGTAGTCGATAATTTCCGGTGGGGCCATCATCAGCCGCCAGTTCAACCCAAGTGTTCCATTCGTCGAACAGCTTCCCCACCGTGTGCGTTGGTTCCGAATCTCGATCTGGTCGTACTCGACACCCATCTTCTCCGCGAAGTGATCTGCTCGCCGCTTGAACCGCTGTCGAGCATTTCGACGGTATAGCGTCTCAAGTCCCCGCTCAATCGAAGTATCTTCAACGTGCCATTCTGAGAGTCGGAGCTTGCCATCAACGACACTCGATGAAGGCCGCTGCTCAACAACGACTTCGTGCGGCTTACCGAGGTACGGGAAGAATTCGCCCTCCTCGAAACGACGTTTGGGGGCTTGTTCACGATACCTGTCGTACTCTCGGGTCTTCTCGACTACCCATGCGGCGTTGTCTCTGAGGAGTTCCGTCGGTGCTTCCCCCTCGGACTCAGGCAAGACGACTTTGACACCGTGAATATCCACATCGATTCGGGGTTTCGTGGCGTCTGTACTATGGCGTACCTCGTACTCAATGGTGTTGCCCAACAGGTCGATCTCGTTGGATTGGGACTTAGCCATTGTTCTGAATCAGGTAGTTCCGAATCGCATCAACGAACTCGTCGTCCTCCTGAATCAGGTGGCCGAGGTCGTTTTCGACTACCAGTACATCCAGCAGGATGCGCTCAATTTCGGAGATAGTCTGCTGGTTCGTCTTCCAGCCGGTATAGCCACGGTCAACGCGGTCGCGGAACTGAGAGACGATCTCCTCAGCCACTTCCTCCGCTTGTTCCTCGGATTCAATCGCGTCCGGCGTCTCCTCTGTGAGATGCGTATAGATGGCAAACTCGGCGTCGTCCATCCCCTGCTCCTCAGCTTCCTCCTCAACCTCCAGAATCTCCTCCTCGACTGACCTCAGGGCTTCGACTGCATCGGGGTCGCTAATCTCGTCACCTTGCCAGCGTTCGACTATGTCGGTTACGCGCTCACTCAGCCGCTTGTACCGAGGGTTCTGGTTCTCTCGCGGATGGAGATGTTCCCTCGTCGCGTGGGCGATCTGCGATGCCTTCACGCCGGGATTGTCAAGTCCTTCGACGTCTTCGAGGTATTCTTCCCCGAGCTTGTACGTCGGGAAGTCCCGCTTGATTTCCGTGATTTCGACGTTGTTGCTGATAATGTCTCGCGTCTTCTCACGCATATCCTCCTCGGGGTCGTCCTCTCCAGACGTGGTGCGCTTGAACGCGACGTGAATCCGACTCAGCCACTTGTATTTCTGCTCGATGCCCTCGCTCACGAGACGGCCATCCGGTGCAACGGCCTCGTAGAGATTCTGAAGGTGACGGAAGCCCTGCTTGAACTCGCGTCTTTCGGGATGGGTACTGACTCGGTTGACGGCCTCGTAGGTCGCCTCTTGGCTGTCGGTCTTCGGAACCCCGTCGAAAATCTCCAGCACCGACTCGACTTGGTCAACGAGATCGTCGAACAGCTCGTCCTTGTCGCGGGCGGCGTATGCTTTCGTCTCGGCGTCGTACTCCAGCGCCTCGTCGATGTTCTCGAACACGCCCTGGAAGTCCACGATCTCCCCGTTCTCCTTCCCCTCGGCGGGGCGGTTCGTCCGGGCGATGGCCTGCATGAGGTTGTGGTTCTTCAGGTTCCGGTCGAGATACATCGTCTTCAGCACGGGAGCGTCGAAGCCCGTCAGGAGCATGTTGTGTACCACCAGAAGCTTCGGCTCGTCTTCCTTCTTGAAGTCCTGGATGATGCTGTCTCGCTCCTCTGAATCCGTGTGGAACTGCTGAATCAGCTCAGGGTCGCCCTTGGTCGCGGTGTAGAGAACTTCTACCTCGTCCTCACCACGCTGCTCGATGAGACGTTCCCCGTACATGGCCGCCGACCGACGACTCGGCGTAACGACCATTCCCTTCCAGCCGTTCGGCGCAACGTGTTCGTCGTAGTGGTGGTCAATTTCATCGACGGCGCGTTCAACCCGTGGTTCGATCTCCGCGAGCGTTGTCGCGTTCACGTTGTCGCGGATGAACTCCAGCTTCTCGTCAGTCGTCATGCCACGGAACTCCTTCTCGAACTCCTCGTCCAATCCTGCCTCGTCAATCTCCCACTCCATCTCATGGCGGAGCGTGAAGTACACGGGCAGAATCAGGCCGTCTTCGATGCCTTGCTTCACGGAGTAGCGATGCAGATAGTCCTCTCCGTCGGGCGAGAACTCGCGGAACGTGTTTCGGTCTTCGTGGCGTTCCCCCTCTCGAACAGGCGTCCCGGTGAACCCGAAGTGGTAACAGTCGGGTAAGGCCGCATTGAGGCGGCTTCCGAGGTCGGCTTCCATAAAGCGGTGGGCCTCGTCGGACATGACGATGACCTCGTCGTGACCCTGTACGTTCGGTTCTACGTTCTCGAACTTCTGGATGGTCGTGAGGACCAGCTCGCTCTGACCTCGCTCTATGAGTTCTTCCAGGTGGTTGATACTCTCCGCTTCTGTCCACTGCTCCAGCGAGAGATTCGCCAGCTGGTCACGCATCTGGCTGTTGAGCTTGTCCGTATCGACGATGATGAAGACCTGCGGGTTCCGGGCTACGTCGCGTTTCAACAGGTTCTCGGCGGCGTAGAGCATCGTGAAAGACTTCCCCGACCCTTGGGTGTGCCAGATGAGGCCGCGCTTGTGTTCGCCCCGATGGACGCGGTCAAGGATGCGATTCACCGCGTAGTACTGCATGTACCGCGGGACGATCTTTGCATCACCGCCAGCCCGCCGCTCGTAGAAGACGAAGTTCTTCAACAGATCAAGGATGGTGCTGGGGTTGCACAGCGCCTTCAACGCCTGCCGCATCTCGTTGTCGTCCTCGTACTTTGCGGGGGCATCGTTCCACGGTTCGTAGAACTCACGGGGAGCGCCGACCGCACCGTAGCGGAGTTCCATTGTGTCGGCGGCGACGTTGAACAAGCCGGGGACGAACAGGTGGGGAACGTCGTCCTGATAGGCCAGTAGGTCGCTGACGGCGTCGTGCCAGTCGTTATCCTGTGCCTGGCTCTTGAGTTCCATCGTCACCAGCGGAATCCCGTTGACGAATAGGGACACGTCCGGGCGGATGGTCGTCTCGCGTGAAACGGAGAACTGATTGACGGCGTGGAAGCGGTTGTTCTCGGGGTTCTCGTAGTCTATCAGGTCAACGTAGATCGTCTCAGTTGTGCCGTCGTCGCGCTGGACGGAGAAAGTCTTGCCTTTGGTGAGCAGTTGGTGGAACGCCCGGTTGCCGTTCATGAGGTTCTCCGCATCGAGGTCGCGCTTCAACGAGGAGATGAACTTCTCGACGTTGTCCTCGGTAACGGCGTCGTTGAGTGCGACGACCTGCTCGGCAAGGAGGTACCAGTAGAGGACTTCATGGCTGTCGCGCTCGTAGGCGTCATCGAGGACGTTTGCGCCACGGTCGCCGTCTTGTCCGTGGGTTTCCCATCCGACGCCGTCGAGCCACGAAAGAAGCGAGCGTTCGACGCCGTATTCGGATGGGGTACTAACCATGCTGTGTGATTTCCTCGGGAACCTCTATGTTAGTGTCGGTCGTTCGGATTGTTCCCGAGAGGAGGTCTTGCATTAGACCGCGTCTGAGACAGTTCAACTGGTTTTCGATTTCCTTCTCAATGCGAATTCGCTCTTCTGCTTTGGCGATAACACCCGCAATTGTTCTCTGAACTTCATTGGAGGGGATAGGCACTCTATAAGAGCGAATATCTCCGAGGTTCACTCTACTGAATGTCGAACCAGTCGAACGACGAATCGCTTGATTTCTAACGACAGGGGAATTCAGAAGGTGAAGTAAGAATGTCGCGTTAAGTTCTTCTGGTTCAATGACGACCATATCTTGGCCAAGACAGTATCGCTCGTCTTCAATTATCTGACTGGCCACCGCAAAGTTCTGGCTTCTACTATAGACAATATCGTCGCTGGTGGGGGTATATCGATTTGTTAATTCCTCATAAGTTTCTTCATCAACTTGCTTCTCGACATTTTCAAGACTTATCCTTCCCGGAGTCAGATCGCCGGGACGCAAGACAGGAATGCCGGATTCAACGTAATCTGGAGTGAAGTGTTCTGCATCGGTAACAGTAACAACATCAGATAATGTCTTCAGTTCCCAATCTGCTGGATATTCCCCGGCGAGAGGGTCTTTATTCGTTTCTTCAGACCATTCCCGGAAAAGTGTCTGGTGTAATCCTTTCCGGACACGCGTGGCCTGCTCAACTATCTCCTCTGTCTTTTCGATCGCCCTATCTACTGTGTAGAGTACGGTGGCGATTTTGCGCTGTTCCTCGAGTGGCGGAATTGGAATATCGACCGACTGAACCTCCGTCTTACTCACTTCATCGAAGGTACTGCCTGACCCGAGACTATTTAGAAAAGGTGCGGTGTCAAGCATTCTATAGTGCAGATACCAAGGTTCAACCTCTTCACTCGGGACAAGGCTCTTAAACCCCTGATTGGTGGCCATCTCAACAGTATTGACAGCACACTTTCCAATTGTAGCCCGCGAAGTCATTAGTACAGATTTCGGGGGCAAGAGGTGCGTTGATGTGGATTCAAGCCCTTCTTCTGTGAGTGTGTCCTCAGTTTCTGAAATCGTATTTCCCGAAAGTCCGGTAATGTCGGTCGGAGTAGCCCATGGGATACCGCCGCCCCAATAGTCCTCATTATTGGTGGATGGCGTACTCCCACCGACAACTTCGGCCACTTCAGAGATCTCACTGATTCGCCATTCATCGGGAAGGAAACCAAACCGAGGATGTTCGTCAACGACCTTTTCATTGTCTGCTTCTCCCCCGAAGTCGTCGAGAGTCGCTTCCTCACTCATAGTTCAGCGCCTCCATGTGCTGGTTCATTTCCGACTCGATCTCGTCACGCTCCGCCTGCAACTCGCGTAATTTCCCAAGCTCCTCCTCCACGTCAATATCCTCTTCCGGCTCGGTCGTATCGACGTAAAGTGCAATATTCAGGTTGTAGTCGTTCTCTCGAATCTCGTCCAGCGACACCGTCCGACTCACGCGCTCTTCAGTCGCCCAATCGCGAAAGTTCGTGACGATGTGATTGAGGCCGTCTTCGGTGAGTTCGTTCTGGTTTGAAAGCTCCTCATAGAAGTCCTCATCGGCAGCGTGGATGAACTGCACCTCGCCTTTGCGCTCCTCGGGCTTGTCCGTGTTCAACACGAGAACAGCAGAGGGAATCGAATTGTTTTGGAACAGATTCTCGGGAAGACCGACGATGGCTTCGACCATGTCGTTCTCCAGCATCGGCTTCCGGTAGCGTTGCTCGTGCTTGCGGAACAGCACCCCGTGGGGAATGACGATAGCCGCCTTCCCACCCGTGCCGTCTTCGTCGGGACGCTTCAACTGCTTCGCCATGTGCATGATAAAGGCGTAGTCGCCTCGGTCGGCACGCGGAAGTTTCTCGTGCCAGTCGAAGCGGTCAAACGGGTCATCCTGAAGCTCACTCTTGGCCCAATCTGCCGAGAAGGGGAAGTTAGCCAGTACCCGGTCGAAGCGTTCCAGTTTGCCCTCGTCCTCGTCAGCAAACTGTGGTTCGAGCAGCGAGTCCTCGCGCTCGATCTCCCCATCGAGGCCGTGGATGGAGAGATTCATCTTCGCAATCGCGGCAATGTCGGGATTGATTTCCTGCCCGGTGAACGTCAGCTTCGAGGGGTCGCCGTCCTGCTCCTCCCGGTAGTACCGAGCGGCCTCGATGAGCATCCCACCTGATCCAACGGTCGGGTCGTGGAACTCCATTCCGTCCTCGAAGTCGTCAACGAGTCGAACGCAGAGGTTGACGATGTGGGGCGGCGTAAAGAACTGTCCACCGGACTTCCCTTCTTCCTCCGCGAAGTGGCGCACAAGGTCCATGTACGCCTCTCCAAGCATGTCCGGGGGGATGCTGCCGCGGTCAAGGTCGTAGGTGTCGAGATGTTCGACCAGCCGCCCGAGTCGATCGTCATCGAGAGCATCGGCTTCGATGTAGTCAGCGCGGAAGATGCCCGTGAGTTCCGGGTTTTCCTCGGTGAGCGCATCGAAAGCCTCATTCAGTGCTTGGTCAACGTTGTCGCTGACAGCACGGAGATCGTCCCACAGGTAGCCTTCGGGGACTACGGGAATGTCGTAGAGGTTTTCCCGGCGGGCAAATTCCTCGCCGTATTCTTCGACGTTCTGTTCGTACTGCACCTCAAACTCGTCGGAGATCGACTTGTAGTAGACAAGCGGAAGGATGTACTCCTTGTAGTCGGTCGGATCAACTGCGTCGCGGATTATGTCTGCACACTTGAAGAGGTGAGATTCCAGGTCATCCAAGGAGACGGGCATGTGGTGATGGTTCCATCCAATTACTATATGCTCTGCGGTGAGGCGTGAGAGGACACCTCTGAACTGACAGGAAAGGTTCCAGACTACGTTCCCTCGTGCTTCGATTGCACATAGGAGTTTTCTCTTATTACCATTTAATTAGCACATGGGAATGCTTGACCGTTTTCGAGAGCGGGTTGCCGCGGCTCTTGCAGGGATAGTCCTGACGTTAGTAGCAACTGTCGGAGGGGTCGTTGTTCGTTCTGCTCTGCTCTGTTGAATCCGGAGACGGCGAGCGGATAGCGTCGCTGTGAAGGGAGAAGCGAAGCGGAAGAATCGGATGTGTCCAGCACCCTCTTCCGCTTCGTTAAACAGGCAGTGTCGCTGGCTCAAAAGCGCTGTGCCGCCAGCCCCACGTCGGCGGTGAGTGACCCGGCTGGCAACGGATTTTCTGCCTGGAAGCACGTGACGTTGCATTTCTTGCGGGTTCACATGGACGCGACGTACCGCGAAATCGTCGATTGGGCCAGCGAGATGGATCGTGTTCGTGGTTTGCTTCGGCTAGCGAGGTCGGCGTTTCCCGCACCCTCAACGCTGTGGCGGTCGTTCGAGCGGGCGCCGATGCGTGTCTGGCGTCAGCTGCTCCGGCGGTCAGCGGCACGCTGCGATCCCGGGGATCATGGCGCGCTGGATGCCACGTTCTTCGACCGGCAGGCGGCATCCAGCCACTATATCGCGCGGTCGGATCGCCACATACGGACGCTAAAAGCGACGGCCCTGATCGATACGGAGTCGTGTGCCGTCCTGGACGTCCACTGCTCGGCACACTGGCCCCACGATACTCAGGTGGGCCGTCGGGTCGCGCTCCGAAATACGACGAAAATCAAGAGTCTCGCCGGCGACAAAGGCTACGACGATCAGTCGCTGCGGGACGCACTCCGCGCCGAAGGCGTCCGGCCGGTCATCAGACATCGGCTGTTCGCCCACTACGACCACGCACACAACGCACGGTTGGACAGCGGGCTCTACGGGCAGCGCTGGATGGCCGAGACCGCCTTCTCGGCCATCAAACGTCGATACGGCTCCGCTGTCAGGCCACGCGCCTGGTACCGAGAATTCCGCGAACTGGTGCTCACCGCCGCCGTCTACAACCTCGAACGCTCCATCAAACAGTGACCGCAACCGGATTCAACAAGGCATTCTGCTCAGGAAGCCGCTCCGTCTGCTGAACCCGCAACGTCGCTTTCAATGGACCTGGTAGTTGGATTGATCTCCACGCTGCCCAATGTTGTATCGATTCTCGGGATCATTGGAGCGACCTTGATTGCTGGCCCCTTCGGGCTGATTGGTTCACTCTTAGAGATAGCAGGAGCTAATCAGCTGCTCTATAATCAGACTGAAGCGGGCTTCTGGATGATTGTCTTCGGTGCGGGATTAGTGACGATTGGTACACCCATACCGTGGGGGAAAGTCCTGAAAGGGCTTCTCGACTCTGGAAGTAGATATTAGTGGGAGCTGTCCTCGTATCCTGTGGTGGATCAGGCTCGCTGTTCAGCTAACCATTCGAGATCGTTCTCGAGGACGGAGTGGATGTAGTGTCCTACACGGGCCTGCTTTGCCACGTGTGACGTGCAATCTTCGTCGCGTGATCCGAGCTGCCGACAGAAGGGGCAGTGGTCTTGTCGCCACTCCTCCCAAGCTTCTAACTCCTGTACGGCTTCTTCATATGTCTCGCCCTCGAACTCTCTGATCTCGAAATCGTCGACGCCGTACTGGCGGTAAGTCTTCCGGAGTTCGTGTAGGTTCGGAATGATCGGTGGGTAGCGTCCACCGACAGCAAAATCACCGAATCCATCGAAACCGTATTCGCTCGCGATTTCTGGTCCCCAGTTGTACGCTTCCCCCTGATACACATTCATCGCGTTAGCTACAATAGTGCGATTCTCGGCGAAGATCTCCCCGAGTGCGTCAAGGTAGTCGTACCCACCTTCCTCCAGATTAGTTGTATCGAGGAGGTCGAGGACGATGGGATCAGAAGACGAGATCTTGAGGCCTATTTCGTTCACTTCTGCAAGTTCCCCGTTATCACGTTCGTCTGAAAGAAGGAGTCGAACTGCGACCTCGTCAAACTGCTCTTTCACGCGATTGTAGGAGTCAAGAAGGTCTTCGCCCGGACGGCCAGAAATCACGGGAACGTCGATCTCGTCTTCGTGTTCTCGGTAGAATTCACTTTGTCCCTCATAGAGGGCAAGAAGATCGTCTATCTCCGCTTTCAGGGCATGATTCTCTTGCTCACCGAGATACTCCGGAAACTCGATGAACAGCTTGTCTCCAGCTTGCTGGTACACCTGGAGATCTTGGAAGTCTTCGGTGTCCGTAATCTCGAGGAGTGGATAGAGGAGCTTCTTATCTCTGAGTTCACCAAAGCGATTGAGGCCGGCGAACTCTCGTACTACCTCTCGTTCGTTTTGGCCGTTCCTGAGGATAGGTAGATAGATGGGTTCATCATGCGGGGAGCTCGTATCCATCTGATGTGTTATTGTCTTCCATTATATAAATATCTTCAGGCATTTGTGGTTACGGATTTCTCGAGTAGACTCCTTTCCGTATTCTTGATACGTTTTACTGCATAGAGGCGGCGGAGTAAAACTGGACGTGTTGATGCAAAATCTGAATTCATTACAAGAGGATCCAAGTTATTCACTGCCCCTCTATGCAGTCAAACATCCTGGAATAACTGAAGGTGGAAACAATAACATATATCTCCAACTCCTCCTCCGTCGTCGGCCCCCCATACTACCATTAATGGTAAAGGGTTAATGTACCCTCCCCGGGGTTTATAAGCAATCTATCAGGATCCTACAATGAAACTGTTCAAAGTATGCCCATGGGATATTAGCACGTATTTTAGAATTATTTAGAGTAATATTCTGCCCCTGTATCGAATTCAGTGATTCTCGCGCGCAGCCCTGAATAGCGGGCCTAAGTCACCCGATTGGGGAAATGTCGTCGGTCGGGTGGCTGCTGTCCCGGATGTACCGCTTGGTCGTCTCGAGTCGACTGTGCCGGAGCTGTTTCGCGGCTTTCTCCAGGTTCGTTTCGTTCGCCCAGTATGTCGCCGCACCGTGACGGATTGAGTAGAACGATAGGTCGCGGACCCCTTCGTTAATCTCTGCTTCTTCGAGGAGATCTTCGAGGATACCGTTGAGCGATTGGACACTGTATCGGTTCCCTCGCTCATTCAACCATAGAGCCGGGGAGTCGTCGTACTTTTCGTATGCAGCCCGCTCGTCAATCCATTTTTCGAGGGCTGTCACGGCCTCGGAAGAGAGGTCACACACCCACGGCTCGTCGGATTTTGCAGCGTCCTTGGGTGGGAAGATCATCTTCTTGTTGTCCAGGTCGATCCAGTTGATGTTGGCCCGCTTCACCTCTATGGGTCGAAGCCCGAGGTTGACTGCGACTGCCATCAGCGAGGGAATCTTCCATGAGTTTGCCTTTCGGAAGTCTTCGGGGCCGATGCTCGCTTTCGGCTTGTGGTGCCGCTCGGCAAGCATGGTCTTAATCCGGTCGCGCTCCTCGGAGGACATTCGCTTATTATGGTAGCTCCTGACGGAGTAGACGGTCAGAGCGGCATTGTAGAGACGGCGAAGTTCCTCCTTGTGGAGCTTGTCCTTGTCGGACTTCGAGGTGTCATTGCGATCGAAGTCTAACTCTTTCTTCCCGTTCGCCTCTATGTAGTCTTCCAGCGAGGAGTAGTCCTTCCCATTGACCGTCCGCTCGTAGTCGTGAAACCGCTTGACGGCTTTTTCGTAGTCAGTGTATGTCCGGTCACTGTCCGTCGTTGCGGCGAGGCGACTGGCGAGATACGTGTACGCTTCTTCGGTGTCGAACGTGATCGAGAATTCTCCCTCGCGCTTCCATTTCCAGCGGAAGATGTCCTCGATCTTGTAGTGGGTGGTCCGCACGGTCGCGTCCGCGTAGCCTTCGCGCTTCTGGTAGTTCTTCCCGACCAGCTTCATCCACTTGAGGAATTTCTCTTTGAACCCTTCGTAGCGCTCGACGATGAGTGGGGAGAACTCTGCCTCTATGAGTTGGACCGTCGTTTCTGAGACGACTGGGTGTCCGAACTCTACTTCTTGATCATACCACGCCCGCGCGCGAGAGTTGTCACCCCCGTCTGGTGGGGTCAGCGCGTCGTCGTGCCAGCTCACTGAGCGGCCCCCTGCTGAGATCGGGCGGGACAGCCGCTCTCTGATAGAAGTTTTTCGCTCGTGCTAATCGCAAGACGGCGACGGTACGACCCATGTAGTGATTTCGGCGTTTCGGACATTGCTCTCTTTCACGGTTGAGAGCGGCGAAAAGTGGTGGGAGCGGGCGCGAAGCGCCCGATATGCGGTGGGGGGGATTTGAACCCCCGTTAGGACCGTGGCAGGGTCCTGTGATACCACTACACTACCACCGCGGGTGAGTGCATTTGATTGTGGAGGGTGAGAGGGATAAAAGGCTTCCGAATCGGCGGCGAAACCGTGGGAAGGCGACACGAACCAGGGTGGGATCACAGACGCTACGGACTCGGTCTCGATCGTGCTCGATGCCGTCACCGGTCCAGGATCTCCGAACCGACGACCGGCGACGACGCTCCCACTGGCTGGAAGCCGTTCCCGCGAGAGAGCGGCCCATGAGACGGCGTCTCAACGCGCGCGTGAAGCGCGTTCTTTTTAAGGCAGGGAGGGTGACTAATCGCTACAGTCTAGTGGCGTGGCGTGGAAGCGTCACGGCATGACGACCAGCGTACTCGTGCCATCCTCCCTCGCACGGGAGGCCGAAGATCGCCGCGAGGCGACGCGGAAGCTCGGATACGTGGCCCGCGCGGCCACGGTGTTCCGGGCAGACCGGCTGACAGTCTTCCCCGACCCGGACGGGAAGGGGAAGTGGGAGGACGGGTTCGTCGAAACCGTCCTTCGGTACGCCGCCACGCCCCCGTACCTCCGAAAGGAGGCGTGGGGGCGGCGGGACGAACTAGAGTACGCGGGCGTCATGCCGCCGCTCCGCGTCCGTTCACAGACCGGCTCCGGATCTGAGGGTTCGGGGTCGTTAAGACAGGGAATCGTGACCGAGGTCGGAGCTGATGGGCGCGTCCGGGTCAATTGCGGACTGCAACACCCGATCTCCCTCCCGGTGCCTCCTGCGATGGAGGCCCCGGCCGAGGGGGAGCGCGTCACCGTCAGGGTCTCTTCGCGACGGCCGGTCCGGGCAAAATTCGTCGACGAATCCCCACCGGGATTCGCCGTCGACGTCTCGGACCTCGATGCGGCACTACAGCGAGACGACGCGGGCCTCACCGTCGCCGCTTCGCGGCACGGGGAGGTCCTCTCCGTCGATAGGCTCGGCCGCGTAGTCCAGCGCCGGGCGTCCGAGGGCGGCATGACAGTCGTCTTCGGCGCGCCAGAGCGGGGGCTACCGGCCATCCTCGGAGTGGACCCGGACGCCGTCGCGGACGGCCGCGACGACGGCGGGTTCGACCTCTGGCTGAATACGGTTCCAAACCAGGGGAGCGAGGTCGTACGAACCGAAGAAGCGATGTTCGCCACCCTCGCTCCGCTGACCCTCACGGAGAGATAACGATGCCACAACCAAGCAGACCACGCAAAGGCTCGCTGGGCTTCGGCCCGCGCAAGCGTGCGGAGTCAGAGACGCCGCGGTTCAACAGCTGGCCGTCCACCGACGGCCAGTCGGGCGTCCAGGGCTTCGCCGGCTACAAGGCCGGCATGACCCACGTCGTGCTCGTCAACGACGAGCCCGACTCCCCGCGCGAGGGGATGGAGGAGACCGTCCCCGTGACGGTCGTCGAGACGCCCCCGATGCGCGCCGTCGCAGTGCGAGCCTACGAAGACACGCCGTACGGTCAGCGTCCGCTGACGGAGGTCTGGGCCGACGAGTTCCACTCGGAGCTCGATCGCGCGCTGGATCTGCCCGAGGAGCACGACGCTGACGGCGCAGAGGCACAGATTCGCGACGCACTGGAAGCCGGTGACCTCGCGGACGTGCGCGTCGTTACGCACACCGTCCCCGACGAACTGGCCAACGTGCCCAAGAAGAAGCCCGACGTGATGGAGACGCGCGTCGGCGGCGGCTCCCCCGAGGACCGCCTCGACCACGCCCTGGAACTGATCCAGGACGGGGGCGAGCACGCCATGAACGACGTGTTCCGCGCCGGCGAGTTCGCCGACGTCGCGGCCGTCACCAAGGGCAAGGGCACCCAGGGCCCCGTCAAGCGCTGGGGCGTCCAGAAGCGGAAGGGCAAGCACGCCCGCCAGGGCTGGCGCCGACGGATCGGTAACCTCGGCCCCTGGAACCCCTCGCGGGTCCGCTCGACGGTGCCCCAGCAGGGCCAGACCGGGTACCACCAGCGCACCGAACTCAACAAGCGCCTCATCGACATCGGTGAGGGTGACGACGCGAGCGTCGAGGGCGGCTTCGTCAACTACGGCGAGGTCGACGGTTCCTACACGCTCGTGAAGGGCTCGGTGCCCGGCCCGGACAAGCGCGTCGTGCGCTTCCGGCCCGCGGTGCGTCCGAACGAGCAGCCGCGCCTCGACCCCGAGGTGCGCTACGTCTCTCAGGAGTCCAACCAGGGATAACCCATGCAGGCAACAGTACGCGACCTGGACGGCGACGACGCGGGCGAGGTCGACCTGCCCGAGGTCTTCGAGACCACGGTGCGACCCGACCTCATCCAGCGCGCTGTCCGCGCCGCCCAGGCCAACCGGAAGCAGGACCACGGCGCCGACGACAACGCCGGGCTGCGAACGCCCGCCGAGTCGTTCGGTAGCGGCCGCGGCATGGCCCACGTGCCCCGCGAGAACGGGCAGGGCCGCCGCGTTCCCCAGACCGTGGGCGGGCGCCCCGCGCACCCGCCGAAAGAGGAGAAGGACCGCTCCCTAGACGTCAACGACAAGGAGCGCAAGAAGGCCATCCGCTCGGCGGTCGCCGCGACCACCGACGCGGAACTCGTCGCCGAGCGCGGCCACGAGTTCGACGACGACGTCGAGCTCCCGCTGGTGCTGGACGACGAGTTCGAGGACCTCAAGAAGACCCAGGAGGTCGTCGACGTCCTGGAGTCGCTCGGCGTCGACGCCGACGTCGACCGCGCCGAGGACACGAAGATCAAGGCCGGCCAGGGCTCCGCCCGCGGCCGGAAGTACCGGCGGCCGTCGTCGATCCTGTTCGTCACCAGCGAGGAGCCGTCGCGCGCCGCGCGCAACCTCGCCGGCGCCGACGTGACGACGGGCCGCGAGGTCAACGCTGAGGACCTCGCGCCCGGCGCCGCGCCCGGCCGACTCACCATCTGGACGGAGAGCGCTCTCGAGGAGGTGGCGCAGCGATGAGCTGGGACGTCATCAAGCATCCCCACGTGACCGAGAAGGCCATGAACGACATGGACTTCGAGAACAAGCTCCAGTTCGCCGTCGACTCGTCGGCCACGAAGGGCGACGTCGTCGAGGCCGTCGAGGAGCAGTACGACGTCACCGTCGAGAAGATCACCACGCAGAACACGATGGACGGCGACAAGAAGGCGGTCGTCCGGCTCTCGGACGACGACGACGCCCAGGAAGTCGCCTCTCGGATCGGGGTGTTCTAACGATGGGACGACGAATTCAGGGACAACGACGCGGTCGCGGTACGCCCACGTTCCGGGCGCCGTCGCACCGCTACAAGGCTGACCTGTCGCACCGTACCGTCGAGGACGGCGACGTCGTCGCCGGGACGGTCGTCGACATCGAACACGACCCGGCCCGCTCGGCGCCCGTCGCGGCCGTCGAATTCGAGGACGGCGAGCAGCGCCTCGTGCTCGCGCCCGAGGGCGTGGGCACGGGCGACGAACTGCAGGTGGGCGTCTCCGCGTCCATCGAGCCGGGCAACACGCTCCCGCTCGCCGAGATCCCGGAAGGGGTCCCGGTCTGCAACGTCGAGGCCAACCCGGGCGACGGCGGCAAGTTCGCCCGCGCCTCCGGCGTGAGCGCGCAGCTGATGACCCACGACCGCAACGTCGCGGTCGTCCAGCTGCCCTCGGGCGAGGTCAAGCGCCTCGACCCCGACTGTCGGGCCACCATCGGCGTCGTCGCCGGCGGCGGCCGGACGGAGAAGCCGATGGTCAAGGCCGGTAACAAACATCACAAGATGAAGGCGCGCGGGACGAAGTGGCCGAACGTCCGCGGTGTCGCGATGAACGCTGTCGACCACCCCTTCGGTGGCGGCGGTCGACAGCACCCGGGCAAGCCCAAGTCCATCTCGCGCAACGCACCGCCGGGCCGCAAGGTCGGGGACATCTCCTCGAAGCGGACCGGCCGAGGTGGTGACGAATGAGTTCTGAGTATCAGATCGGTCACGAGGGCGATTTCACCTACCGTGGCCACACGCTCGACGAGCTGCAGGAGATGTCTGTCGAGGAAGTCGCGGAACTGCTCCCCGCTCGCATGCGGCGAAGTATCGAGCGCGGCCTGTCCGAGGAGAAGCAGAAGCTCCTCGAGGACGCGCGCGAGGCTGACCCGGAGGAGACGGCCAACGACCCGATCCGGACGCACCTGCGCGACATGCCGATCGTGCCGGAGATGGTCGACCTGACCTTCGCGGTCCACAACGGCCAGAGCTTCGAGCGCGTGCGGGTAGAGCCGGAGATGATCGGCCACTACCTGGGCGAGTTCCAGCTCACCCGGACGTCGGTCGAACACGGACAGGCCGGCATCGGGGCGACCCGATCCTCGAAGTTCGTGCCGCTCAAGTAATCATGGGAATCAGCTACTCAGTCGACGCCGACCCGGACACGACGGCGAAAGCGATGCTCCGGGAGCGGCAGATGAGCCACAAGCACAGCAAGGCCATCGCCCGGGAGATCAAGGGCATGACCGCGGGCGAGGCGGTGTCGTACCTCGAAGACGTCGTCGAGGGCGAGCAGTCCGTCCCGTTCAAGTCCCACAACTCGGGCGTCGGCCATCGATCGGACATCGACGGCTGGGACGCCGGCCGCTACCCCGAGAAGGCCAGCGAGGCCTTCCTCGACCTGCTGGAGAACGCCATCGGCAACGCCGACCACCAGGGCTTCGACGGCGAATCCATGGAGATCATGCACGTCGCCGCCCACAAGGTCGGCGAACAGCAGGGCCGTAAGCCCCGCGCGATGGGGCGGGCCGATCCCTGGAACTCCCCCGAGGTCGACGTCGAACTCGTCCTCGAGGAGGTGGCCGAATAATGGCCGACGAACAGCAGTTCATCGAGGACGGCCTCCAGCGGACCCAGATCGACGAGTTCTTCCAGGACGAACTCGGTCGCGCCGGCTACGGCGGCATGGACGTCGCCAAGACGCCGATGGGCACCCAGATCGTGCTCAAGGCCGAGAAGCCCGGTATGGTGATCGGCAAGGGCGGGAAGAACATCCGCAAGATTACCTCCACGCTGGAGGAGGAGTTCGACCTCGAGGACCCGCAGATCGACGTTCAGGAGGTCGACGAGCCGGACCTCAACGCCCGGATCGTCGCCGACCGCCTGGCCAACGCCCTGGAGCGCGGCTGGTACTTCCGCAAGGCTGGCCACACCACGATCGACCGGATCATGGAGTCCGGCGCCCTGGGCGCCGAGATCGTCCTCTCCGGGAAGGTCACGGGCGCACGCTCGCGCGTGGAGAAGTTCAACCGCGGGTACATCAAGCACAACGGCGAACCCGCCGAGGACATCGTCGACCACGGCGTCGCCACCGCGGTGATGAAGCTGGGCACCATCGGGGTGCAGGTGAAGATCATCCCGCCGAACGCAGAGCTGCCCGACGACTTCGAGGTCTACGAGGACGTGGAAGTCGAGGACTACGTCGCCGACGAGGACGGCGAGTCCGTCGAGGAACTCCTCGAGGGCGAACCCGAGGGCGAGGACGCCGCCGCCGAGCACGGCGCCCAGGCCCCCGCCGAGGGCGCGGACGAGGCGGCCGAGGAGACGGTCGTCGACGAGGACGTCGAGGAGGAGATCGTCGAGGACGAGCCGGTCGGCGAGGACGAGGAGACCGCGGCCGAGGAGACCGCCTCCGTCGACGCCGAGGACGCCGACGACGTCGTCGAGGAGGACCTCGACGAGGAGACGGCCGAGGAGGCCGCCGACCTGATGGAAGAGATGGAAGACGAAGTCGACGAGGCCCGCACCGGCGACGGCGACGAGGGCTCCCACGACGAGGAGGGTGACGCGAAATGACCGTCCTGCACGTCGAGGAGATCCGCGACATGACGCCCGCCGAGCGGGAGTCGGAACTCGACGACCTCAAGACCGAGCTCCTGAACGCCCGCGCCGTCCAGGCGGCGGGTGGTGCCCCGGAGAACCCGGGCCGCATCAAGGAGCTCCGGAAGGCGATCGCGCGGATCAAGACGGTCCAGCGCGAGGAAGGCGATCTGGCAGAGGACTCCGAATAATGCCACTGTCACCCGAGACGCTCCCGCGTCACGAACTCGTCGGCCTCGACGTCGAGGTCGTCGCCGCGTCCAACCCCGACGCCGTCGGTATCTCGGGGACCGTCGTCACCGAGACGACCCGGACGCTGGGTATCGAGGGAGCTGATCGGGTACGGCACGTGCCGAAGGACGACGCGACGTTCGCGTTCGAGCTGCCCACCGGAGAGGTGGTGCGGGTCGAGGGCGAGCGGCTGGTCGCGCGTCCCGCTCGACGCACGGAAACGACAGGTGATTCACAATGGCGCTAGGACTGAACGTACAGGAACCGGACGAGGCCTGCGACGACCAGAACTGCCCGTTCCACGGGGATCTCTCCGTGCGAGGGCAGACGCTGGTCGGCGAGGTCGCGTCCACCGACATGCAGAAGACCGTCGTCGTCGAGCGCGAGTACGACGTGAAGGTGCCGAAATACGACCGGTTCATGAAGCGGCGCAGCCGCGTGCCGGCTCACGCACCCGACTGTCTCGACCTCGCGGTCGGCGACGAAGTGACTATCGCGGAGTGTCGACCGCTCTCGAAGACGAAGAGCCACGTCGTGGTCTCCAAGGAGGGTGACGACTGATGGAGGCACTGAAGGCCGACGTCACGCCGGGCCTGGAGAAGGGATCGCTGATCACGTGCGCCGACAACACCGGCGCGCGTGAGCTGAAGGTGATCTCCGTCCAGGGCTACTCCGGCACGAAGAACCGCCACCCCAAGGCGGGGATCGGCGACAAGGTCTCCGTCTCCGTCACCAAGGGGACCCCGGAGATGCGACGGCAGGTGCTGGAGGCGGTGATCGTCCGCCAGCGCAAGCCGTTCCGCCGCCCCGACGGCACGCGCGTGAAGTTCGAGGACAACGCGGCCGTCATCGTCAACGAGAACGAGGAACCCCAGGGCTCGGAGATCAAGGGCCCGATCGCTCGCGAGGTCGCCGAACGGTTCGGCTCCATCGCGAGCACCGCAACGATGATCGTATAGATGAGCCGACAACCATCTAAACAGCGAACGAGCGAACGGCGCGCCCCGCTGCACGAGAAGCACACGCAGGTCCGTGCCACGCTGTCCGACGACCTCCGCGAGGAGTACGGCCAGCGCAACGTCCGCGTCAACGCGGGCGACACGGTCGAGGTGCTCCGCGGCGACTACGCCGGCGAGGAGGGCGAGGTCATCGAGGTCGACCTCGCCGACGCCGACATCTACGTCGAGGACGTCACCGTCGAGGCCACGGACGGCGAGGAGATGCCGCGTCCCGTCGACGCGAGCAACCTCCGCGTCACGGACCTCGATCTGGACGACGACCGACGCGAGGCGCGTCTCGAATCGGAGGAGGATAGCGCATGACGAAGCATCAGAAGCGACTGTCGGTGCCGGAGAGCTGGCCGGTCGAGCGCAAGACCGAGACGTTCACCGTCAAGGCCGACGCCGGCCCGCACGGCGAGGCGGGGGTTCCCCTGCTGATCGTCCTGCGGGACGTGCTCGGCTACGTCGACAACCGCAAGGAGGCCCGCTACGCCCTCAACCAGGACAGCGTCCTGATCAACGGCAAGGCGGTCTCCGACGAGGAGCGGCCCGTCGGGATGTTCGACATCCTGGCGTTCACCGAGCGCGACGAGTACTATCGCGTGTTCCCCGGGCAGGGCGGTCGGCTCGCGCTGACCCCCATCGACACCGACGCGGCGGAGTCGAAGCTCGGCCGGATCGACAACAAGCAGTACGTCAGCGGCGGCGACGTCCAGCTGACGCTGCACGACGGGCAGACCCTGCTCGTCGACGAGGACGCCGACTACTCGCCCGGCGACTCCATCGTCGTCGGCAACGAGGACGACGAGGTTGTCGCCCACTTCGAGTACGAGGAGGGCGCGCTCGTCACCGCCGTCGACGGCGCACACGCCGGCGAGATCGGCGAGATCGCCGAGATTCAGGTCACGCCGGGCTCGGCTCCCAACAACGTGATCGTCGAGCAGGACGACGACGGCTTCGAGACGGTCGAGGAGTACGTCGTCGTCATCGACGAGAACTTCACAAGCGACGAGGGCGACGAGCCCGAGGACGTCATCGAGGGAGGTGACGACGAATGAGCTCCGACGCCGAAGGGCAGTTCCACGAGATGCGCGAACCGAGCGTCGAGAAGGTCGTCGTCCACATGGGCATCGGCCAGGGCGGTCGCGAACTGGCCAACGCCGAGGACATCCTCGAGGAGGTCGCCGGCCAGCAGCCGGTCCAGACGGTCGCCCAGCAGACCGTCGGCGAGTTCGACATCCGCGAGGGCGACCCGATCGGCGCGAAGGTCACCCTGCGCGACGAGGACGCTCACGAGTTCCTCGAGACCGCGCTGGAACTGGTCGACCTCGAAACGTCGCAGTTCGACGAGACCGGCAACTTCAGCTTCGGAGTCGAGGAGCACACCGACTTCCCGAGCCAGGAGTACGACCCGAACATCGGGATCTACGGGCTGGACGTGACGGTCAACCTCGTCCGCCCGGGCTACCGCGTGGCCAAGCGGGACAAGGCCTCGCGGTCGATCCCGTCGAACCATCGGCTCGACCGCGACGACGCCGTCGCCTTCGTCGAGTCGACCTTCGACGTGGAGGTGAACGAATGAGCGAATCCGAGGAAGCAGCCAACGACGGGGCCGAGTCCGAGGCCGAACACGAAGACGTCCCCACGGGACAGATCCAGGAGTGCCAGCGCTGCGGGCGCGAGCAGGGCCTGGTCGGCAAGTACGACATCTGGCTGTGTCGCCAGTGCTTCCGGGAGATCTCCCGGGGCATGGGCTTCGATAAGTACAGCTAACCATGACGGAGAACGACCCACTCGCCAGCGCGCTCTCGGCGATCGACAACGCGGAGAGCGTCGGCCACCTGGAGCAGACGGTACAGCCCGCCTCGAACGAGATCGGCAGCGTACTCGAGGTCTTCTACGACCGCGGGTACATCGACGGATTCACGTTCGTCGACGACGGCAAGGCCGGTCAGTTCGAGATCGAACTGAAAGGTGCCATCAACGAATGTGGTCCGGTCAAGCCCCGCTACTCCGCGGGCGCAGACGAGTTCGAGAAGTGGGAGAAGCGGTTCCTCCCCGCCCGCGACTACGGCACGCTCGTCGTCACGACCAGCCACGGCATCATGAGCCACTACGACGCCCGCGAGGAGGGCGTCGGTGGCCAGGTCATCGCGTACGTGTACTGACAATGCCACGAGTAGAACTACAGGTGCCCGAGGACGTCAGCGCCGAGATGGACCATCTCGAGCTGACGGTCGACGGGCCGGAAGGTAGCGTAACGCGGCGGCTCTGGTACCCGGACGTCGACGTGTCCGTCGAGGACGGCAGCGTCGTCGTCGAGTCCGACGAGAGCGACGCCAAGACCCGGTCGACCATCGGGACCTTCGAGAGCCACGTGGAGAACATGTT
The DNA here is from genome assembly GCF_020217425.1 of Halomicrobium urmianum. Lineage (NCBI taxonomy): Archaea > Methanobacteriati > Methanobacteriota > Halobacteria > Halobacteriales > Haloarculaceae > Halomicrobium > Halomicrobium urmianum. The sequence continues at coordinate 511,021 of NZ_CP084090.1, read as the reverse complement.
CCACGGGGTCACCGAGGGCTGGGAGTATCAGATGGAGGTCTTCTACTCCCACTTCCCGATGGACGTGGCCGTCGAGAACGGCGACGTCGTCATCGAGAACTTCCTCGGTGAGAAGGCGCCCCGACGGACGCCCGTCCACGGCGACACCGACGTCCAGATCGACGGCGAGGAGATCACCCTCTCCGGTCCGGACATCGAGGCCGTCGGCCAGACCGCCGCCGACATCGAACAGCTCACCCGCGTCAACGACAAGGACGTCAGGGTGTTCCAGGACGGCGTGTACATCACCGAGAAACCGAACCGAGGTGACGCCTGATGGCCGACGACGACAACTCACGAACCACTGACGCCAACGCCGACGAGTCGGGACTCCCGCAGGGCGAGGCCGCCGAGGAGGACATCGAGTCCGAGGACCCCTCGGCCGGCGAACCCGTCGAGGACCCCGACCAGCGCGCCGAGGAGGCCGAAGCGGAAGCGGAGGCCGAGGACGAGCAGGACGACGAGGAGTTCGAGGACCTGACCGACATCAGCGGCGTCGGCGACTCGAAGGCCGAGTCGCTCCGCGAGGCCGGCTTCGACGCCGTGGACGACGTCCGCGGTGCCGACCAGTCGGACCTGGCCGAGGTCAGCGGCATCGGGAACGCGCTGGCGGCCCGCATCAAGGCGGACGTCGGCGGTCTCGAGGTCGAAGCGGAGACCGAGGCCGAGGTCGAGGAAGAGGAACCCGAGGCGCCCGAGGAGACGGCGGAGGACGTCGAGACGGAACTCCGCCCGCGCGGGCTCGTCGACAAGACGCCCGACCTCGACGAGGAGGAGGAACGCCTCCTCGAACAGCGCCGGCGCGTCGGCAAGCCCCAGTTCAACCGCCAGGACTACCACAAGAAGAAGCGCGTGCCGACCTCCTGGCGCAAGCCCCGCGGCACGCTCTCGAAGCAGCGCCGCGGCGTCAAGGGCAAGGGCGACACCGTCCAGGCCGGCTTCCGCAGCCCGACGGCGGTGCGCGGCAAGCACCCCTCCGGCTTCGAGGAGGTCCGCGTGCACAACGTGGACGACCTCGAGGGCGTCGACGGCGACACGGAGGCCGTTCGGATCGCCTCCAAGGTCGGCGGTCGCAAGCGCGAGCGCATCGAGGAGGTCGCCGAGGAAGAGGGCATCCGCGTGCTCAACCCCACCTACGAGGAAGTGGAGGTGTCAGAATGACTGACCTGAGCGCACAGAAGCGACTCGCAGCGGACATCCTCGACGTCGGGAAGAACAAGGTCTGGTTCGACCCTGAACGACAGGGCGACCTGGCCGACGCGATCACCCGCGAGGACGTCCGCGAACTGATCGACGAGGGCGCTATCGAGGCGAAAGACGCCACGGGCAACTCGCGCGGTCGCGCGCGGGAGCGCCAGGCGAAGCGTGCCTACGGGCACCAGTCGGGTCCCGGCTCCCGCAAGGGCAAGGCCGGCGCCCGGCAGGACCCCAAGGAGGACTGGGAGTCCCGGATCCGCGCGCAGCGCAAGCGGCTCAAGGAACTCCGCGACGAAGAGGGCACGCTCGATAGCTCGGAGTACCGCGAACTGTACGACCGGGCGGGCGGCGGCGAGTTCGACAGCGTCGCCGACCTCGAACGGTACGTCGAAGCAAACTACGGTGACGAATAATGGCGACAGGACCACGATACACGGTGCCGATGCGGCGACGCCGCGAGGCCCGGACGGACTACCATCAGCGGTTGCGCCTGCTGAAATCCGGCAAGCCCCGCCTCGTTGCTCGCAAGAGCAACAAGCACGTCAGGGCGCAGCTGGTGACGGTCGGGCCCGACGGCGATCGAACGCTTGCTGCCGCCGAGTCGCGCGACCTGCGCGACTTCGGCTGGGAGGCCCCGACGGGCAACGTGCCCGCGGCCTACCTCACCGGTCTCCTCGCGGGACGCCGCGCCGTCGAGGCGGGCGTCGAGGAGGCTGTGCTGGACATCGGGCTCAACACCCCGACGCCCGGCAGCAAGGTGTTCGCAGTACAGGAAGGTGCAATCGACGCGGGTCTCGAGATCCCCCACAACGACGACGTGCTCGCCGACTGGCAGCGCACGCGCGGTGCCCACGTCGCCGAGTACGCCGAGCAGGTCGATGGCGACCTGTACGGCGGGGAGTTCGACGCGACGGAACTGCCCGAGCACTTCGACGAGATCCGTGAGACGCTACTGGAGGCAGATGAACTATGAGTAATGGATGGGAGCCCCGGACGCGGCTTGGTCGACAGGTCGCGGACGGCGAGATCGACACGATGCAGGAGGCCCTCAACTCGGGCCTGCCGCTGAAGGAACCGGAGATCGTCGACCAGCTGGTCCCGGACCTGGAGGACGAGGTGCTGGACATCAACATGGTCCAGCGCATGACCGACTCCGGGCGCCGGGTGAAGTTCCGCTGCGTCGTCGTGGTGGGCAACCGCGACGGCCTCGTCGGCTACGCCGAGGGGCGTGACGACCAGGTCGGCGGTGCGATCCAGAAGGCGATCAACATCGGGAAGCTCAACCTCATCGACGTCTCCCGGGGCTGCGGGTCCTGGGAGTGTGGCTGCGGCCGCCCCCACACGGTCGCGCTGCGCACCACCGGCAAGGCCGGCAGCGTCGAGGTCGAGCTCCAGCCCGCCCCGCGCGGGCTGGGCCTGGCGGGCGGGGAGACCGTCCGAAAGGTTCTCGAACTCGCAGGCATCGAGGACATCTGGACGCGCTCCTCGGGCAACACGCGCACGACGGTGAACTTCGCCAAGGCGACGTTCAACGCCCTGAAGAACACCGCCGAGGCGCGCGTGCCCGAGCGCACGTTCGAGAAGCGCGAGGTGATCGAATGATGCAGGCACTTGTCCAGCTCCGTGGCGACGTGAACATGAACCAGGACATCGCGGACACCCTGGAGATGCTCAACGTCCACGAGGTGAACCACTGCACCTTCGTCCCGGAGACGGACACGTACCGTGGCATGGTGACGAAGGTCAACGACTTCGTCGCCTACGGCGAGCCCAGCCAGGAGACGGTCGAGCGTCTCATCGCGCGCCGCGGCGAGCCCGCCGAGGGCGACGCCGACGTCGACGACGACTGGGTCGCCGAGAACACCGACTACGACGACATCCCGGCCCTCGCCGAGGCGCTGATCGACGAGGAGACGAAGCTGCAGGACGAGGGCCTCTCGCCGACGCTCCGTCTCCACCCGCCCCGCGGCGGCCACGACGGAGTCAAGCACCCGACCAAGGAAGGAGGACAGCTCGGCAAGCACGACACCGAGCAGATCGACGACCTCCTGGAGGCGATGCGATAATGACCAGCAAGAAAAAGCGACAGCGCGGCTCGCGCACGCACGGCGGCGGTTCCCACAAGAACCGCCGTGGGGCCGGCCATCGGGGCGGCCGCGGCGCGGCCGGGCGCGATAAGCACGAGTTCCACAACCACGAACCGCTCGGCAAGTCAGGGTTCGACCGTCCCGAGAAGGTCAAGGAGGACGTCGCAGAGGTCGACGTCCGCGAACTCGACGAGGACGCCGCGCTCCTCGCGGCCGAGGACGTCGCCGAGGAGACCGACGGCGGCTACCGGATCGACGTCCGGGACGTCGTCGACGACGGCCACGAGGTCGACGCCGTGAAGGTCCTCGGTACCGGCCAGGTCCGCAACGAGCTGGAACTGGTCGCCGACGCCTTTTCCGACGGAGCCCGCGACAAGGTCGAGGCCGCCGGCGGGAGCGTCGAACTGACCGAGCGCGGCCAGGAGCGCGCTGAAGCGCGGGCCGACGACGAGGACGACGAAGATACCGACGAGGAATAAGCAATGAGCTGGAAGGACGCCGCCGAACCAGTGCTCGTCAGGATGCCGGCAGTACGCCGGCCGGAGGGGCACGTCCCGTTCAAGCGCAAGCTCGCGTGGACGGCGGGCGTGCTCGTCCTGTACTTTTTCCTGACGAACGTGCTGCTGTTCGGCCTCGACTTCGACCCCAATCAGGGGTCTGTCTTCGGGCGGTTCAGTTCGATCCTGGCGGTGGGCCAGGGGAGCATCATGCAGCTGGGGATCGGCCCGATCGTGACTGCCAGCATCGTCCTGCAGCTGCTGGGCGGTGCGAACCTGCTGGGTCTGGACACCCAGAACAACCCCCGGGACCAGATCCTCTACCAGGGCCTCCAGAAGTTCCTGGTGCTGGTGATGATCTGCCTGACCGGCCTGCCGATGGTGTTCGCCGGCAACTTCCTGCCGGCGGACCCGGCGGTCGCCCAGTCGCTGGGCGTGCCGCTCGCGGCCGTACAGTGGCTGATCTTCGCCCAGATCGCCGTCGGCGGCGTCCTCATCCTGTTCATGGACGAGGTCATCTCCAAGTGGGGCGTCGGGAGCGGTATCGGCCTGTTCATCGTCGCCGGCGTGAGCCAGCGGCTGATGGGCGGCCTGTTCGGTCACCCGATGCTCGGCGGCAACCAGCTCGGGCTCCTGCCCGCCTGGTGGAACATCGTTTTCGGCGACGCGGGCGTGCAGCTGCTCTCGCCGAGCGGCCTCCAGACGCTGTTCGTCGGGCAGGGGAACGTCCTGGGACTGATCACGACGGTGCTCATCTTCGTCGTGGTCGTCTACGCCGAGTCCGTCCGGGTCGAGATCCCGCTCTCGAACGCGCGGGTCAAGGGCGCACGCGGTCGCTTCCCCGTGAAGCTCATCTACGCGAGCGTCCTGCCGATGATCCTCGTCCGGGCGCTCCAGGCTAACTTGCAGTTCCTGGGGCAGATCCTCAACTCCCAGCTCGGGAACATGCCCGCGTGGCTGGGCACCTACAGCAACGGTAGCCCGACCGGCGGGCTGTTCTACTACCTGGCCCCGATCCAGTCGCGAGGCGACTGGATGTGGTGGCTCGGTGAGGCCAGCCAGCCGGCCGCGAAGGTGCTGGTCCGCGTCGGCATCGACCTCACCGTGATGGTCATCGGCGGCGCCATCTTCGCGGTCTTCTGGGTCGAGACGACGGACATGGGTCCGGAGTCGACCGCCCAGCAGATCCACAACTCCGGGATGCAGATCCCCGGCTTCCGGCAGAACGTCGGCGTCATCGAGAAGGTCCTCGAGCGCTACATCCCGCAGGTGACGGTCATCGGCGGCGCGCTCGTCGGGCTGCTAGCCGTCATGGCCAACATGCTGGGTACCATCGGGAGCGTCTCCGGTACGGGCCTGCTGCTGACGGTCTCTATCACGTACAAGCTGTACGAGGAGATTGCCGAGGAGCAGCTCATGGAGATGCACCCGATGATGCGCCAGATGTTCGGGTAACGCTGGCGTCCAACCGAGCGCAGCGAGCCTACTGGCGTCCGGCCGAGCTGTGTGCGGCCGGGCTCGGGTGACTCCCGCTGGTCGTCTCCCGGTGACCAGCTTTCGTCGTTTCTCTTCGATCGTCTGATAGCCTGATGGCATCGCTGGCCGACTGCCAGTCTTTTCCTCCGACGCACCGCCGGCCTCTCCGCTCGACTCGTCCGCATTTGCCTGGATATCGACCACATCGTACCGAGAACCGTCTGGTGAACACACTCTTTCATTATATAGTATAAACGTGGGTTATGATAATCTCTCTATCCAATATCGGTAAAATCGCAATAGGGCGGTGAGGTCAAACACCTAATAAATATGTACAACACCAATAGTTATTTATAACCGTAGTACAGGTGATACTGATGTGAGGTAGTAACAGATGGCAATTGAATTCGCACACAGTCCGCTGTTGACGTTCCTTCTCGGACTCGCAGCGGTCGTGCTACTGCTGGTCGTGCTGGATCTGCCGGCGTTCGTCGGGCTGATCATGGCGGCTTTCTTCGTCGGCGTGATCAACGCCGCCTTCGTGCAGGACTTCGCTCTGCCGGAGGCAGCCACGGCGACGGCGGACGCGTTCGGCAGCGGAATGGCTGGAATCGGGATACCGATACTGATGGCCGCGATCATCGGCAAGTCGATGCTCGAGAGCGGTGCGGCCCAGCGCATCGTTCGCGGGTTCCAGAACCTGCTCGGTGAGGAGAACTCCGACATCGCACTGTGGGGCAGCAGTAGCGTCCTCGCGATTCCGGTGTTCTTCGACAGCGTGTTCTACCTGATGGCACCGCTGGCCCGTTCGATGCGGGCCCGCGTCGGCCGGGACTACACGCTGTTCATCGTGGTCGTCGGCGCCGGCGCCGCGACGGCACACGTGTTCGTGCCGCCGACGCCCGGTCCGCTCGCGGTCGCCGCCGAACTCGGCGTCGACCTCGGCATCACGATTCTGATCGGCGTCGCGATGGCGATTCCCGCGGCCATCGTCGCCGGCATCGGCTACGGGCGCTGGCTCAACGCGCGCATGGACATCCCGCTGCGGGACGCCATGGCGAGCTCGACCGAGGAACTGGAGGACATCGCCAACCGGGACACCAGCAGCCTCCCCGGCGTCCTCGAGTCTTCGCTGCCGATTCTCCTCGCCGTGGTGCTCGTCGGCGCGGCGACCGCCGTGGACGCCTTCCAGGAGGTCTGGCCGACCCTGGCAGAGGTCCAGCCCGTCGTGGCGTTCCTCGGGGACAAGAACGTCGCACTCACCGTCGCCGCCCTGGCCTCGGCGTGGACGTTCTACCGGTACAGCGGCATGGACCGCGACGAGTGGACCGAGGAACTCACCGAGGCCCTCAAGAGCGGTGGCAACATCGCCGCGATCACCGCGGCCGGCGGCGCGTTCGGCGCGCTACTGGCGGCCTCCGGCCTCGGCGACTACATCACCGCCGCGCTGAGCGGGGTCGGTATCCCGATGATCGTCACCGCCTGGCTCGTCGCCGCGGTCGTCCGGATCGCACAGGGCTCGGCCACTGCCGCGATGCTCACGACTGCAGGCATCATGGCGCCGCAAATCTCGGCGCTGTCCGTCCACCCCGCCTATCTCGTGATGGCCATCGGCGCGGGCGGGAACATCTGCTCGTGGTACAACGACTCCGGGTTCTGGCTGGTCAAGGAGATCGGTGGTCTCACTCAGGGCGAGACGCTGCGTACCTGGACCGTCCTGACGACGCTCATCGCGGTCACCGGCCTGATCACGACGCTGTTCCTCTCGTCGATCTTCCCGCTGGCGTAACGCAGCGGGACTTTTCGTCGATCGTTCTCGGGCAGTAGTTCTCGCGAAGGGGTCGTTCACGCCACTCCGTTTCGGCCGATCCGGTTCGATACCGGAGCCCTCGTTCGATGCCACCGGTGCCGCTGACTGACGTCGGAATCGAACGACCATCCGGCCGGACTGGTCGACGCGTCCCGGAGCGAGGGCGGACTGTATCGGGCAGTAACCAGAGCTTAGCGCGCGGAAAGACCGTTCGATACCGGCGTTCACGTCGCATTTCCCGTCTGACCCACGCTGACAGTTGCGACGGCCGGCGTCACCACGCCGTTCCCTCGCCGACCGCCACAGGCCGACGTTACCGGCGTTTTCCGCCCAATAACAATACCCAAAAATCACAGAGGGCGGCGTATGCCTTCCCACCGAAGGCGGTGCGGGACGTGGACTGACGATGGACACAGCGTCGCTGGACGAACGAACCCGACCCCACCGGAGCGGTGGACGGACGGTGGTCACCGATGAGGGCCGAGGTGCGCTGGGCGGCGGTCGCCGTCGGTCTGGCCGTGCTGGTCGGGCTGGCGGCCGGACCGGCGGCCGCCCAGCCCGCCGATCCGGTCGACTCCGACGGGGACGGCTACACCGACTACGACGAGCGCGAGCGCGGAACGGACCCGAACGACCCCGACTCGAACCCGGCCGTGTCCGACTCCGACGGCGACGGCCTGACCGACCAGCTCGAGGACGAACTCGGCACGAACCTGGCCGACTGGGACACCGACGGCGACGGGATCGGTGATGGCGAGGAGTACCTCCAGGGCACCGACCCGACGGATCCGAGCGATCCGGGTTCCGAGGAGACGACCGAGACGGAGACCGCGACCGATAGTGATACGGCCACGGAGGCGGACTCGTCGACGGAAACCGAGACGGAGACGACGACAGAGACTGCGACCGAGACGGAGACGACGACAGAGACTGCGACCGAGACGGAGACGACGACAGAGACTGCGACCGAGACGGAGACGACGACAGAGACTGCGACCGAGACGACGACAGCGAACCAGACGGACTCACAGACCGAGACGCCCGCAGAGGAGACGCCCGCGGGTGACGCGGACTCGGACGGCGACGGGTTCTCTGACGCCGCCGAGGCCGAGGCCGGGACTGATCCGACCGACGCCGACGACTTCCCCGTGCGCGACTCCGACGGTGACGGCTACACCGACTACGACGAACTGGCGCGGGGGACGGACCCGAACGACCCCGACTCGAACCTGTCCGTGACGGACTCCGACGGCGACGGACTGTCTGATCAGCGGGAGGACGAGATCGGCACGAACCTGGCCGACTGGGACACCGACGGCGACGGGATCGGCGACGGCGAGGAGTGGCTCCAGGGCACCGACCCGACGGACCCGAACGACCCCGGTAACGCGTCCGACGAGAGCGACGGCGGCGACGCGGCGATGGGGGCCCAGCAGGAGGGCACCCCGGAGAACGAGTCCGGGAGCGACGAGGGAAACGCGACTGACGGAGCGGACGAGTCGACGACTTCGACCGACGACCAGTCTGCGGCCGGCGACACCGGCGGATCGACCACGAACGAAAGCGGCGAGTCGACTCCGTCAGCGACCGACGAGTCGACGACGAACGGCACGAACGAGTCGGCGACGAACGACGGCGACCAGTCCGCGACGGAAGCGGACAGCGGCGGAGCCGACGACGGGGCGTCGGGCGGCGGCGCGATCGACCCGGCGAACGCGACGACCGGCCTCGAGGAGGCGATCGATCCCGAGAACGCGTCGGGCGGTGAGGGAGCTCCCGAGGACGAGAACGCGACCGATGCCGGCAACGCGACCGACAGCGACGGCGACGGACTCTCGGACGCGCGGGAGCGGGAACTGGGCACCGACCCGAACGAGTCCGACACGGACGGTGACGGACTCCCCGACGGCGCCGAGGTGAACGCGGAGGAGACGCTGCCCGACGCCGACCCGACCCGGACGGACGTCTACGTCGAGGTCGATTCCACGCCGGGTTGCTCGCTCTCCGGCGAGGCCCGGACGCGACTGACCGAGGCGTTCGAGACGTCGCCGGTCGACAATCCCGACGGCTCCGAGGGCATCTCGCTGCACCTGATCGAGGGCGAGACGGTGCCCGAGGCCGACGTCGTCTACGGCGCGGATCCGGCCGGCGACAGCAACGATCTCGGCGACTACGCGGACGAGCACTTCGACCGCGAGGGCAAGGGGTACCACTACGCGCTGCTGGCCGACGAGGCGCGGACCGCCGACGGGGACACGACCGGCTTCGCGCGCTGGCTGGAGCCGTGGTTCCTCGTGGAGTGCGGCGACCAGACCGGACAGGTCTTCATGCACGAACTCGGCCACTCGCTCGGCCTGACGGAGTACGACTACCGCGGCATCGACGCACAGTATCCCTACGAGACGTACCCGAGCGTGATGAACTACAACGCGCCCGGCGACGCCTACGACTACTCGACGGGCGACCGCGGGCCCGAGGACTTCGACGGCTGGGCGACCATCGAGGCTGACATGACCACGCCCGACGCGTCGGAGCTGTCGGCGGACGGCGACGGAAACGGGTAACGCCCGTTCCGACGACGAGTCACCCGCCGTCGGTTCCGTTCGGCGGATCCGTTCCTGTCGGGCTCCCCGTTCCGGTTGGGGTGCCGGTGCCCGCCGGCGGGTCGACGGCGTACTCCTCCGGACTCCTGTACTCGAGTTCGCGGAGGGTGTAGTCGGAGTCCTCGCATCCCCACGGGATGACGCCGAGGCCGTCCGGCTGGGCCCTGACGCTGACCGTGCGGCCGGCGTTCCCGCTCTCACAGGTCGGGACGGTCACGTTGACGCGGTCGCGCGGCTCCGAGTCCTCCCGCCGGACCTGAATCGTGTAGGCGGTCTCCGACTCGAGAACTTCGTCGTACCGGAAGCCGGTGTCGGCGGGGAGCCGGTACCAGCCCGACACGACGGGATCGCCTTCCTGGTCGGTACCGGGCGTCACTGTGAGGCCGATCGCCGACTCCTGGGTGGCGGTGTTCTCGACAAACAGGTGGCCGTCCGAGGACTCCGGATTGTCCCAGAGGCAGCCAGTTGCGATCCGACTGCGGCCGTCGCCGCGGTCGCGAGGAAAGCGCGTCTGGAGTGCGATCCGGACATGGGCCCACTAGTGGCGTTCACTGAAATGACCGGCGACGGAGACGCACGAACCGACGCGGAGTGATCCGGGGACGGGTCGATCACCTGCAAGTCACCGGTTCCCGAACAGGCGCTCGACGACGCCTCGGTCGCGGTGTTTCTCGGCCATCAGGACCGAGCAGTCGACGTCCTCGACCACGTCGAGCACGAGCGACCCGGAGACCAGCCGCCGGAGCAGCCCCTCTTCGGTAGCGCCGATGACGACGAGCGTGGAATCGTCGGCCGCCCGCTCGATGGCCGACTCGACGTCGCCGGTCTCGACGCGTCGGTCGGCGTCCGTGAAGTCGTGCTCCTCGGCCCACTCCGAGAGGAACGCTTCGCCCTCTTCGCGGTCGTCGGCGACGTTCAGCAGCGTCACCTCGGCCCCGTACTCGTCCGCGAGCAGTCGCGCCACTGTCGCCGACAGGTCGGAGTCGGGGCCGCCCGCGGTCGGCAGGAGGATCCGCGAGGGGTCGAACCCGCGGTCGCGCAGCAGCAGGAAGTCGCAGGGGACGTCCCGCGTGACCTCGTCGAACGCGGACTCGGCGCGGCCGGGCGAGCCGTGCGCGTCCTCGCCCCAGCCCATCACGACCATGTCCGCGTCGTGGGTCGTGGCGGCGTCGAAGATCTCCTCGAACGAGCGGTGGGAGTAGATGGTGTGCGTCTCGATGGGGACGTCGTAGGTCTGTGCGTCCGCGCGGGCCTGCTCGAGGAGGTCACCGGAGCCGTCGAACCGGTCGGGGTCGTCGGCGGCCCGCTGCAGGGCGGTCTGGTCGGGCACCTGCACGACGTGGGTCGCGATGACGACGCCGTCGCGCTGCTTGGCGATGGCGCTGGCCAGCTCGATCAGGTCCGTCTCGTGCTCCGGGTTGGCCAGCGGGACCATCACCCGGTACTGCCCGCCGTCGGGCTTGACGCTCGCCGCGGCGGAGACGGCCGAGTCGGGCATCCGATCGGCTCGATTGAGGACCCACTCCGAGAGGATCCCTTGCTTGGTCGTCCGGGTGCGCGCGTAGCCGAAGTACCAGGCGACGGCGCCGACGACCAGTACCGCGCTGAGCAGGATGATCCCCGGATCGATGAACACGATGAGCGCGAACGCCGTCAGCGCGCCGAGGATCGGCGTCGCCGGGTACAGCGGGACCGTGAAGTCCGGCTCGTAGTCCTCGGGGTCGGCCTCCCGCATGACGATCAGGGCCACGTTCAGCAGGCCGTAGATGATCAGGTGGAGGACGCTGCCCATCGTCGCCAGCGTCTCCACGGTGCCGAAGGCGATGAACACGAGGATGAGCACGCCGGTGACGGCGATCGAGCGATACGGCGTGGAGAACCGCGGGTGGATCTCGTTGAGGTTCGGGGTGACGATCCGGTCACGGCCCATCGCGAAGTTGATCCGCGAGGACGCGAGAATGGACGCGTTGGCCGAGGAGGCGGTCGCCAGCAGGCCCCCGACGAGCATAGCGCTCGCACCGATCGGTCCCAGGAGGATGTGCGCCACCTCGACGACGGCGATGCCGTCGTCGGGGACGCTCTCGATGAAGCCCTGCTCGACCGCGGCGGCCATCGCCACCAGCACGAGCGCGTAGATGGCCGTCACTAGCACCACGCTCCCGATGACCGCCCGCGGGAGGTTTCTGCCCGGGTCCTTGATCTCCTCGCCGACGCTCGTTATCTGGACGAACCCGAGGTAGGAGACGAAGATGATCCCGGTCGTCGTCATCATCTGGTTCCAGCCCTTGCCCGCCGGCAGGTTGGCCGCGTCGGCCCGGAGCGCCCCGGCCACCGTGAACACTGCGAGGATGGCCACCAGCAGGACGACGATGATGTTCTGCAGTCGACCGGTCTCCTTCGCGCCGATGTAGTTGACCGTGATGAACAGCGCGGCGCCCGCCAGCGCCATCAGCAGCGTCGGATCGACCGTCGCCACGACGAGGTCGATGCCGCCGGCCAGTCCGAAGATGTTCTGGATGTACTGGCCGAATCCGACCATGTAGAACGCGGACGCGAAGGCCAGTCCCAGCCAGTTGGCCCAGCCGGCGATCGAGCCGAACAGCGGCCCGAGCGCGTGGTTGACGTAGAAGTACGCGCCGCCCGACCGGGGCATTGCGGTACCGAGCTCGCTGGCCGACAGCGCCGTCAGCAGCGCGATGCCACCGCCGATCACGAACGACCCGACGGCCCACGAGCCCGCCTGGCTGATCGCATCGCCCGGGAGCACGAAGATGCCCGCCCCGATCATCGTCCCGACGCCGATGGTCAGCGCTGCGAGGGGGCCGAGGTCCTTGGCGAGATCTTCGTCAGTCACACACGGTCACCTCCCGTGGTGACCACGTGACTGACGGAGATGACTCTCCGCCGCTCATACAAGACTACCTCCTGTGGTGGTCGCGTGAGCGGCGGAGAGCGTCGAGTCGCTCATACGATCTCACCTCTGGTACTGCCCGTTCCCGGCCGCGTTCCTCCTGGCATCAGGTATCGCCTCCTCCGTCGTTCGTCGGTTCGCCGTTCGACTCGCCGTCGGGGTTCGCGTCCGGCAGGACGACGACCGGTCGATCGGACTCGGTGACAATGTCGAGCGCGACGTCGCCGGTGAGCAGGCGGACGAACCGGCTGCCGCCCCGCGGCGTGATGACGATGCTGCTGACGTCGTGGTCCGCGGCCGCCTCGAAGATCGTGTCGGCGACGTCGGTCCCGTACCGGATCTCGGTGTCGACGTCGCCGAGGCCGTCGCGGATCGCCTCGAAGGCGTCTTCGGCCTCCAGTTCGCGCTGCTCGACGCTGGCCTTGTCCGGAGCGCCGCCGGCCTTCTCGATGACGTGCACGGCGATCACCCGACTGCCGTCGTCGAGGTGGTCGCGCACCGCTCGGGCAGTCGCCCGCGCGTCCTCTTTCTCCGCGATCGGGAGCAGGACGCGCTCGAAGAGGTCGGTCATCGCTTCCCCCGCTCGGCTCGCACTCGTCGATTCGGCACGGCTACGCGTGACGTACCGCCGAGTAGTAACATGTGAACGAACTCCCCGTGAGCGACTGTAACTGTTCCGTTCTCCTCGACGCGGGAGTACGGGCGGTCGTTCCGTTCCGGAGCGTTCATTGTGACCGCGACGGGGAGAGACGATAATGCGCGGACTGGCAGCGCGGTGTCGGGTCGACTGGCGAGCCAGCGTCAGCCTCGTCGGGACGATCGTGAAGTACCTCTCGCTATCGCTGCTCGTCCCTCTCGCCGTGGCCGTCGTCTACGGCGACGACGTCTGGGTGTTCGTCGTCTCGATCCTGCTGACTGCGGGGATCGGGCTCGCCCTCGAACAGCTGGAGCCCGATCCCGACCTCGGGCCGCGGGAGGCGCTCCTGCTGGTCTCGCTCGCGTGGCTGGCCGTCGCTATCGTCGGGACCATCCCGTACCTGCTGGCGGGCAACGGGATCCCGTACCTGCTGGAGCCCACGACGCCGGCGTCAGTACTGGCGAGTCCGGTCAACGCCCTCTTCGAGTCAATGAGCGGATTCACGACGACGGGAGCGACGGTGCTCGAGGTGATCGGCACCGACCGCCACTCCCACGCGATGCTCATGTGGCGCCAGCTCACCCAGTGGCTCGGCGGGATGGGGATCATCGTACTGATGATCGCTATTCTCCCGGAGCTGGCCGTCAACGGGGCCGAACTGATGCAGTCGGAGGCCCCCGGACCGGAGCTCCAGAAGCTGACGCCCCGGATCGTCGAGACGGCGCGGGCGCTGTGGCTCATCTACGTCGGTTTCACGCTGCTGTACGTCCTCGTCCTGTACGGCCTCCACCTGGCCGGGATGGCCCCCCAGATGAACCTGTACAACGCCATCGCCCACGGGTTCACGACGCTGCCGACGGGCGGGTTCTCGCCGGAGGCCGACAGCGTCGCCGCCTTCTCGGCGGTGGTCCAGTGGGCCGTCATCCCCTTCATGTTCGTCGCTGGCGTCAACTTCGCGCTGTTCTGGCACGTGATCCGCGGCGAGGTCGACGCGCTGACGGACGATCCGGAGTTCCGCGCCTACGCCGGCGCCGTCGCCGTGCTGACTGCGATCGCCGGCGTCCTGCTGTTCCGCGGCGCCGCACCGGCCCTGGAACTGGGCGGCGCGACGGAGGGCGTGACGGAGAACGCCCTGCGGCAGGCGGCCTTCCAGATCACGTCGCTGCTGAACTCCACGGGGTACGCCACCAGCGACTTCGTCGAGTGGGGACCCCACGGGAAGCTCGTGCTCCTGTTCGCGATGTTCGTGGGCGGTTCGGCGGGCTCGACCGGCGGCGGCGTCAAGGTGATCCGGTGGATCGTGGTTCTGAAGGGGGTACGCCGACAGCTGTTCGTCGCTGCCAACCCCAGCGCGGTGGAACCGGTTCGCCTGGCGGGCCGGGTCATCGACGAGGAGACGGTCCGCGGGATCATGGCGTTCACGCTGCTGTACCTGCTCGTGTTCGGGATTTCGACGGTACTCATCGGCCTCGACGCCGCCCGGATCGGCCTGCAACTGTCGATACTCGAGACGATCAGCGCGGCCATCGCGACGCTCGGGAACATCGGCCCCGGCTTCGGCAAGCTCGGCCCCTTCGGGAGCTACCTGATGTTCTCCGACCCCTCGAAGCTCCTGATGGTCGGGCTGATGTGGTTCGGCCGGCTGGAGATCGTCCCCGTCCTCGCGCTGTTCGTCAACAGCCTCGACGGCCGGTGATCGGCGATCCCGTCAGGATCCTGTCGGTCCGGTGACTCCGAAACCCACTTGCCCGAACCTGCCGAATCACTGTCCATGTATCGGGAGTGGTCCGCGTGCGCGTGATCGTCATCGGGGCTGGCGAGGTCGGCCAGTCCATCGCCGCGAACCTCGCGAACGCACACGACGTGGTCGTCGTCGAGCGAGACGGAGACCTGGTCGACGAACTGACCTACTCGCTGGACGTGCTGACCGTCCACGGAGACGGTACCGACATGGACGTGCTGCACGAGGCCGGCGTCGAGCGGGCCGACATGCTGATCGCCAGCACGGACGTCGACGAGACGAACATCGTGGCCTGCGGGGCCGCGAAGACGGCCGGCGACCCGTTCACCGTCGCGCGAGTCAAGCGCCGGGACCTCCTGGCCACCTGGCAGAACGCCGAGGGGGCCTTCGGCGTCGACTTCATGGTCTGCTCGGACCTGCTGACCGCCGAGGCGATCTTCCGCGTCACCGGCGTCCCGGGCGCCCACGACGTGGACACCTTCGCCGGCGGCATCGTCCGAATGGCGGAGTTCGAGATCACCGCCGAGAGCGAGATCGCCGACCAGACCGTCAGCGACGCCGACCGGTACTCGTCGCTGACCTTCGCCGCCGTCTTCCGCGACGACGAGGTCGTCATCCCGACCGGCTCGACGAGGTTCGGGATCGGCGACCGCGTCGTCGTCATCGGGAGCCCGGACTCGCTGCGGGAGTTCTCTGACGCCGTCGCCGAACCGGGCGACGAGGGGGCGGAGGAAGTCGTAATCTTCGGCGGCGGCGAGATCGGCTACCAGACGGCTCGCCTGTTCGAGGAGCACGGCTTCCGCCCGCAGTTGATCGAGCGCGACCAGGATCGAGCCCGCGACCTCGCCGAGCGGCTCCCGCGGACGACCGTCCTCCGGAGCGACGCGACCGACGCGGAGTTCCTCATGCGCGAACACGTCGACGAGGCCGACGTCGTCGTCGCCGCGCTGGACAGCGACGAGAAGAACCTGCTGGTCTCGCTGCTGGCCGACCGCATCGGCGTCGAGCGGACCATCGCCGTCGTCGAGACGGCCGAGTACGCCGACCTGTTCGAGACGGTCGGGGTCGACATCGCCGTCAATCCCCGGCAGGAGACCGCCGAGGAGATCGTCCGGTTCACCCGCGAGGGCCAGACCGAGAAGATCGCGATGCTGGAGAACGACCGCGCGGAGGTCGTCGAGATCGAGATCGGCGATGGGAGCACGCTGGCGGACCGCCCCATCCAGGAGGCCGTCGGCGACCTCCCGGACGGGGTCGTCGTCGGCGCAATCTCCCGCGGCGGACAGCTCGTGACGCCGCGGGGCGACACCGTGATCCAGCCGGGCGATCACGTCATCCTGTTCGTGGACACGGCCGTCCTCGACGAGGTCACCGACCGGATCTGAGTCGCGTCGACGAGTCGTCGACGCGCGCTTCCCCGCTCACGCCGCCTACGACAGCGTCGCTTCCGTGTCGATCCCGTACACCCGCGCCGGCGTCTCCACGTGGGCTCGCCGGACGGCGTCCTCGTGGCCCTCCTGGAGGAGCCACCTGACCCGCCGGGGCACCGTCTTCGGGCCGAGCACGGCGCCCGGCCGGTCCGGGTCGTCGATGTAGTCGGTCTCCATGAGGAACGGGTCGCCGCTCTCGACGGCGTCCCGGAGGTCGTCCTTGTTCGCGATGACGCTCTTTACCGGTCCGCGAACCGACCCGTTCGAGAAGTGTTTGACCACCTGCTCGCGGGACAGGCCCTCCGCCTCGGCCCACTCGACGAGTTCGGTGAAGTCCTCGCCGCCCTCGGTGTGGAGCTGGACCGGACAGCCCACCTCGGCGCCCAGTTCGAAGGCGTGGCGCATCACCTCGTTGGAGGCCGCCCAGACGTCGTCGTCGACGTCGTAGTGGGGCCGGCCGGACTTGATCGCCAGCGCGGGCCCGTCGGCGACGTACTCCGCGGCGACGTCCAGGCCGGCCTGCATGACGTCCCTCGCCTCCCCGGGCTCGTAGCCGTCCTCGACCAGCTTCGAGATCAGCGCCGGGTGGACGCCCAGCACCGGCCACGCCCGACCGGGCAGCACCTGGTCGGCGGCCTCGGTCACCTCGACGGTGAGGTCGAACCCCTCGCGGAACGTCTCCGCGTCGGTCGCCGCCTCGACGAGGTTCCAGGAGGGCTTGTTCAGCACGAGCAGGTGCGTTCCGCCGCGGTCGACGAACTCCTCGACCGCCTCGACCCCGCGGCCGTTCACGGGGTCGAGGTGGAGGTGGTTGTCCAGCACGGGCACGTCGAGTTCGTCCATGTGCGGAGGTGCGGGCGACGGCGGGAAAAGCGGTTCGTCAGCGGTCGGCGGTCGTCACCGGCGACGGTGGCGGCCCGCGCGCGGCCGCGGACGCCTAGACGTCCTCCAGCGTCACCGCGTCCTGGGCGGCGTTCCGCAGGGCGTCCGAGCGGCCGTGCTCGCCGGGCGCGATGGCCAGCGTCCGCACGCCGCGCTCGGCGGCCGACTCGAGGGCCGGCTTGAAGTCGGTGTCCCGCGAGGCCACCGCGAGCACGTCGATCCGGTCGTCGATGGCGGCCGCCGTCGCGTCGACGGCGAGTCGCACGTCCACGTCGCCGCTCGTCGTCACCACCTCGAAGCCCCGCGCCTCCCCGGCCTGGATGAGGCTCGGCGTCGCGTGTTCGTCCAGGTACAGGCGCGCGATGGCCAGTCGGCCGTGTTCCCCGGCGACGGCTCGCACGTCGTCGAGGTCGACGTCGAACTCCGACCGGAGGACGTTCGGCCCGTCGACGAACAGCCCCACGCGGGCCTCGTCCTCGCGCAGGGCGCCCAGCAGGTCCATACACCCTCTCGGCGCGGCCCCGCCAAATGGCTTGCTTTCGCGCGCGTACCGGAGAGACGTTCGTTACAGTAACTGGGACAGCCGCGGCTACTGCGCTCCCTCGGCTGCTGTCTCCCTCCTCGGCCGCGTCACTCGATGGTCAGGTCGCCGCCGGTCGCCTCGCCCCCGTCCTCGTCCCACTCCAGTTCGAACTCGACGCTGCGCTCGCCGTTCTCCCGCTCCGCTTTCACCTCGAACTCGACGGTCTCTGGTGGGTCGAGCGTCACGGACTGGTTGCCGGCGTTCAGGGACAGCGCGTCGCCGTCCTCGAGCCTGTCGGCGACGGTCCGGAGGTACGCGGCCACGTCCGCCCGCGACCGGGTCGATTCCGTCTCGAAGAGGACTTCCTCTGCCATGCGGCCACGTACGTCCTCGAAGGGCATATACCCGCGTGTCGGTCGGTCCCCGTTCCGGCCGACCCGTCCGGCTACTTGGCGGTTGGACGGGGCAGTCGCAGGCGGAGGAAGACCGGCAGGGTCACGAGCGCTACCAGCAGTTCCGTGGCGCCGGCGACGCCGAACGCCGCCGTGAACCCGTAGACGTCGGCGACCGTGCCGCCCCCGAGGATGCCGGCCAGGAAGCCGACGCTGCCGAAGACGTTGAACCCCGCCATCGCGACGCCACGGCGGTCCGGCGGCGCCAGGTCGCCGACCAGCGCCATCGTCGCGGGCGCCATCAGCGCGCCGACGACGCCCACGGCGACCATCGCGACGCCGGCCAGTACCGCCGTCGGCGCGAGGCCTACGCCGATCACGACCAGCCCGTAGCAGACCGATCCGAGGACGACTGGAATCGTCCGGCCGATCCGGTCCGAGAGCGTCCCGAAGGGGTACTGGAACAGCGCGAAGGGGGCGAAGAAGAGCGCCAGCATCAGACCGGTCGCGCCGGTGCTCAGGTCGAACGCGGTCCGGAAGTACAGCGTGCCCACGAGCGCGAAGAAGCCCGCGGTGAACCGGTCGATGAAGCCGAAGGCGTAGGGCACGACCAGCGCGGGCCGATCGGTCACGGAGGCCAGAATCGCGCCGACGCCCTCCCTGCTCTCCGGCGCGCGGTCCTCCACGAGCAGCGCGGCGACGGCCACGGCGGCGAGGAGGCCGGCGGCGGCCGTCACCGGAACCAGCGGGCCGACCTCGTACAGCTGGCCGCCCAGCGGCGCGCCCAGCGCCGTCCCGGAGCCGATGGCGATGCCCGCGGCGCCCATGTTCTTCCCCTGGCCGCCGTCGAGGTCGAGCAGCATCGTCATCGACAGCGAGAAGGCACCGATGGTGCTCGCCCCCTGGAGGACGCGCAGGCCGAGGATAGCGAGGAAGCTTGCGCCGCCCAGCTGCGGAATCGCGGCGAGGGTCGCGTACCCCGCGGCGCCGCCGACGGCCCCGGCAGCGATCAGCGGCGCCCGCCGGCCGACGGCGTCGCTGGCGGCGCCCCACACGCCCGCGAAGGCGACGAAGGCGGCGAACTCCGCCGCGAGGAACCACATGCTTCCCGACAGCGCCGCGTCGGCGCCCAGCGCGGCCACCAGCGCGTCGATTCCCGGGTACAGCAGCACCTGGGCGAACAGGACCGCGAAGACGATCCCCGCCAGCGCGAAGCGCGTCCGTCGCTCTGTCACGCGCGGGGGTTGGCGGCGACGCGGCTTAGTCGCCCCGGAAACGGTCGCGGCCCTGCGTCCGGATTCCCGCGCAGTGGTACGTGGGGACAGCTTTTTCTCCGGCTCCTCGCAACGTCAGCGCATGCAACCCAGGCCGGTGCGTCGCCGCCGGTACCTCGCCGGAGTCGCGGGCGCGCTCTCGGTCGCCGGATGTCTCGGCCGGAGCGCCCAGCAGCCCGTCTCGCTGCACGCGGCCGGCAGCCTGAACCACGCGCTCGAGAACGGACTGCGCGACCGGGTCGACGTCCCCCTCCGGATCGAGGCGCGGGGCTCGACGGAACTGGCCCGCCTCGTCGACGAGGGGGTCAGGGACCCGGACGTGCTGAGTCTGGCCGACCCGGTCCTCTTCGAGTCGCCGCTCTCGCCCGAGTGGTACGCGACGTTCGCGACCAACGCGCTCGTCGTCGCCCACGACGACACGGCCGCCGGGAGGCGGATCGCCGAGGCCGGCTCCGGGGCGTGGTTCCGCCCGTTGCTGTCCGACGACGTCTCCCTGGGACGAACGGATCCGGATCTGGACCCGCTCGGGTACCGGACGCTGTTCGCGCTGGAACTCGCGACGGACTACTACGGGCTCGATCGGAACCTGCGGGAGGCCGTCACCGGCAGGGATCAGATCTACCCCGAGACGCAGTTGCTCGGACAGTTCGAGACGGGCGGCGTCGACGCCGCCGTCACCTACCGGAGCATGGCCGTCAGCCGGGGGTACGACTACGTCGACCTGCCCGCAGCGATCGATCTCAGCGACCCGGACCGGACCGGCGAGTACGCGACCGCCAGTTACGAACTGCCCGACGGTAGCGTCGTCCGCGGGGCACCGATCCGGTACGTGTCGACGGTCAGGCACCGCTCGCGCGCCGCCGACGAGGCGTTCCGGGCCCACGTGACGGCGCCGCTCGACGAGTTCGGGTTCGCGGTCCCCGACGACTACCCGCGGTACGCCGGCAATGCTCCCGACGCGCTCGCGTGAGACCGGCGGCCGGGACCGGCTCTCGATCGCGCTGCTCCCCGGCGCCGTGTTGCTGGCGTACTACCTCGTCCCGCTCGCCGCCCTCGTGACGGCGCGGTCCCCGGCCGCGGTGCTCGCGTCGCTGCAGTCGCCGGACGTGATCGACGCGGCTCTCACGTCCGTGCTCTCGGCCGCCGTGAGCACCGGCGTGGCCGTCGCGTTCGGGCTCCCGCTGGCGTACTGGCTCGCTCGCTCCGAGGGGCCGCTCGCCGGCCTCGTCACCGCCGTCGCCGTCCTGCCGCTGGTCCTCCCGCCGGTCGTCAGCGGGATGGTGCTGCTGACGGTCGTCGGCCCCGGCACGCTTCTGGGCAGCGTCGGCGCGGGCCTCGGCGTCCCCCTCACCCGGTCGTTCCCGGCGGTCGTCCTCGCGCAGACGTTCGTCGCGTCGCCGTTCGTCGTCGTCACCGCCAAGACGGCCTTCGAGGACGTCGACGCTCGACTCGAGGAGGTCGCCCGGACGCTCGGGGAGGACCGGTTGTCGACGGTTCGACGCGTCACGCTCCCGCTCGTCCGCCCGTCGGTCCTGGCCGGGACGACGCTCGCTTTCGCACGGGCCATCGGCGAGTTCGGCGCCACGCTCATGCTAGCGTACTACCCCCGCACCATGCCGGTTCAGATCTGGGTCGCGTTCACCACGCGGGGACTGGACGCGGCTTTCCCCGTCGCCGTCGTCCTGCTGGGTGTCGCGCTGGCGACGATCGCCGTGGTCCAGGCCCTCGACTCGAATCCGCTGTCCTGAGTCGGTCGTTCAGGGTCGATACGGCCGTACCCGCAACGGTTAAGGATTGACTGACTGATCAGTCAGTATGGAGGACGCAACCGAACGGAGCGAGCGGGTCGCGGACCTGCTCGACAGGCTGACGCTGGAGGAGAAGGTATCGCTCACTCACGGGGCGGTCGACCCGGAGGGCAACGCCACCGGCTACGTGCCCGGCGTCGATCGGCTGGGGATCCCGGAGCTGCGGCTGGCGGACGGCCCGCTGGGCGTCCGCACGGAGAAACCGGCGACCGCGTTTCCGGCCTCCATCGCGCTGGCGGCCACGTTCGAACCAGAACTCGCGCACGAGCAGGGGCGCGCGATGGGCCGGGAAGCGCTGGCCCGCGACCAGGACGTCATGCTCGCGCCGGGCCTGAACCTGATCCGCGTGCCGCACAATGGCCGAAACTTCGAGTACTACAGCGAGGACCCCGTCCTCTCCGGTCGCTTCGCCGCCGGCGTCGTCTCGGGGATCCAGTCCGAGGACGTGGTGGCGACGCCGAAGCACTTCGTCGCCAACAACCAGGAGACCCACCGCGCCGAGGTCAGCGCCGAGGTCGACGAGCGCGTCCTCCGGGAGCTGTACCTGCCGGCCTTCCGCGACGCGGTCGAGGCCGGCGCCGGCGCGCTCATGACGGCCTACAACCGGATCAACGGCACCTACGCCAGCGAGCACCGCCACCTCCTCCGGGAGGTGCTCAAGGGCGAGTGGGACTTCGAGGGGTTCGTCATGTCCGACTGGTTCGGCACCCGGCACACCGTCGACGCCGCCAGCGGCGGACTGGACCTCCAGATGCCTGGCGTCACGATGGCGGAGCTACAGGCCTCCGACGGGACGGCGGACGTGGACGGGGCGGACGACGACGAGGGCGACGCCGCCCCTGGCGAGGGCGACAACCCGCCGGAAGGCCTCGACCAGTTCGAGGACGGGATGCCCGACCCGGACCGCGGTGATTACTTCCGGGACGAACTTGCCCGCCTCGTCGAGTCGGGCGAGGTGCCCGAGGCGCGACTCGACGACATGGTCGCGCGCCTGCTGGGACAGGTCGAGCGCGTCGGCCTGCTCGACGGCGATCGCGGCGAGGGGAGCGTCGACACGCCCGAGCACCGCGCGCTCGCCGAGCGCATCGCCGCCGACGGGACGGTCCTGCTGGAGAACGACGGCGTCCTGCCGCTTTCCGACGACGCCGACGTGGTCCTGATCGGCCCGAACGTCGACGAGGCGATGCTCGGCGGCGGCGGGTCCTCGGAGACCGAACCGGTCGTCCTGACGTCCCCCGTCGAGGGCGTGGAGGCCCGCGCCGACGGCGAGGTTACCGTCGAGCGCGGCCACGAGCGGGTCGAGGGCGTGACGCTCCTCGACGCCATCATGGGCGGCGGCGAGGAGGACGAGGACGACGAAGGAGACGTCGACCGCGACGCCGCCGTCGAGGCCGCCGCTGCTGCCGACGTCGCAGTCGTCTTCGTGCGCGACACCGCGACGGAGGCGGCCGACCGCGACGCCCTCAGCCTGCCCGAGGAGCAGGACGAACTCGTCGAGGCCGTCGCCGCCGCGAACGACCGCACCGTCGTCGCCGTCAGCTCCAGCGGCCCGGTCGAGCTGCCCTGGCGCGAGGACGTCGCCGCCGTCCTCCAGACCTGGTACCCCGGCCAGGCCCACGGCGACGCCGTCGCCGCGGTGCTGTACGGCGACGAGGACCCCGGCGGCCGACTGCCCGTCACGTTCGCCCCCGAATCGGACTACCCGACCGCGGACGAGCGCCGCTATCCCGGCGTCGACCGCGAGGCCAGCTACGACGAGGGCCTGCTCGTCGGCTACCGCCATTTCGACGCCACCGGCGTCGACCCGACCTATCCCTTCGGCCACGGCGACTCGTACGCCGAGTTCCGCTACGGCGACGCCGAGGTCACCGGCGACCGGACGGTCCACGTCGACGTCGCAAACGTGAGCGACCGCGACGGCCGCGAGGTCGTCCAGGCCTACGTCGCCGCGCCCGACGCCCCCGACGACCTCGAACGACCGCCGCGGGAACTGGCCGGCTTCGCGGCCGTCGAGGTCCCCGCCGGCGAGTCCGAGACCGTCGAACTGACCCTCGACGAGAGCGCGCTGGGCCGCTACGACGGCGACGAGGGCTGGACGATCGACGACGGCGAGTTCACCGTCCACGTCGGCCGGACCTCCCGGGACCTCCGCGACAGCGTGACGATCGAGCGCTGAATCAGGCCGAACCAGATTCTGTATCGCGCTGTCGGGTTTATCGACTCGATCGACGCTTCGTTCGGGAGCGTTCCAGTCTCCGTGCGACCGACCGCGGGCGTTCTTCCGATCACTACAGGCCGCGCCGCGTTTCGTCGTGGGTTTCTGCCTGGAGTTCCGGCGACGGGAATCTGCGGACCTCGATCGGACGCTTCCCTGGTGAAGGCCGGGCACCCGGACCGCCAGTCCAGTACAGACCGTGCGGTCCAGCGTCGCCCGCCGTCGTGATCACGCTTCGAAACCTCTCTCCCGGCGAACCGCCCGATCCGGTGTTTCGATCCGAACCGCGCCTCCGTCGGGTCGCAGTCCCGGTCGATCGAAACAGGCCCGGACGAACCGGTATCGGCGGCTGAGGCGACCGTTCCGCCGTCGCTGGCGCGTGCCGCTTCCGGCAGTCGCGTACGTCGGAGCCCGATATATCCGTTGTCGCTATACGGAACGGGTCTGAGCGAGCGAACCGTCAGCGCTGCCCGTCGGCTCGACCGGACCCGCTCGCCCGGGCTGATGGCGAGACGAGTGGTTGCCGGCCGTCGAGCGCGCCTCCACCGCCGGACCGTCAACTCTTTCGAAATATTACAAAATGACTATACCCTCGATGGTGGTATAGCAACGCACGCTTCATGAGCCGATACACCGTCGCCGTCGTCGGAACCGGTCCCGACCCCGCCAACCCGACAGTCGAGAGCTTCGCGATGGGCTATCGCCACGCCGAGGCCTACCGCAACCACCCCGACTGCGAACTGGTCGCGTGTGCGGACATCGTCCCCGAGAACGCGGCGGCCTTCGCCGAGGAGTTCGGCATCGACGAGGGCAACGTCTTCGAGGACTACGAGGCGATGGCCGAGGCCGTCGAACCCGACCTCGTCAGCGTCACCGTGCCCCCCGACGTCCACGAGCAGGTCGTCGTCGACCTGGCGGAGACGGGCGTCGTCGACGCCGTCCACTGCGAGAAGCCGATGGCCGACACCCTCGCGGCGGCCGAGCGGATGGTCGATACCTGCGACGAACTGGGCGTCCAGCTCACCTTCAACCGCCAGCGGCGCTTCGGGAAGCCCTTCACCGAGGCAAAGCGGCTGCTGGAGGACGGCGCGATCGGCGACCTCCGGCGCGTCGAGATCGCCTGGGGCGACTTCTTCGACACGGGCGCGCACACCGTCGACCTCGCGGGGATGTTCAACGGCGAGGACCCGGCGGAGTGGGTCATCGCCCAGCTGGACTACCGCGAGGAGGACCGCCGCTTCGGCGTCCACCAGGAGAACCAGATCTGGGCCCAGTGGCGCTACGAGAACGGCGTCTACGGCGTCATGTCAACGGGCGAGGGGACCGACTTCCTCGACTGCGCGATGTCGCTGCGCGGGTCCGACGGCGAGATTCGCATCGACGTGGAGGGCGGACCGATGCTCGAACTCCGGGCCGACGGTGACGAGCGGGTCGTCAACGTGGACGGCGAGACCATGCACGCCACCGGCGACGAGGAAGGCCGCTTCGGCTCTCGGTTCCACGACCGCGCCGTCGCGGACGTCGTCGAGGCGCTTTCCTCCGGCGAGGAGTCGCAGCTGAGCGGCCGGATCGGGCTCCAGACGGCCCGGGTCATCTTCGGCGGGTACGAGTCCGTCCGCCGCCGCGGGCGCGTCGACCTGCCGGCCGAGGTCCGGGACAACCCCTTCCTCGATCTGGTGGAGTCGGGCGAGCTGTCGCCCGAACCCGCTGACGAGGAGTAGATCGATTTCTGCAGCGGCCGATCAGAGACGTCGCCCCGCAACGCTTCGACGTACTCGGCCGCTGTCTCGGACTCGGATTCGTCGTCGAGGTGCTACAGCGGGCGCGGCGAGTCGCGGTTCAGATCGGACAGCGCCGACAGCAAACGCATGGGTACTATCGC
Organism: Halomicrobium urmianum; assembly: GCF_020217425.1. NCBI lineage: Archaea > Methanobacteriati > Methanobacteriota > Halobacteria > Halobacteriales > Haloarculaceae > Halomicrobium > Halomicrobium urmianum. Next base: position 485,617 of record NZ_CP084090.1, on the reverse strand, counting down.
GCGCACGCGCGACAGTCAGCGTATCTGCCGATATCGCAGCCGAGACGGCCCACAGATGCGACCGAGTCTGTGCACGGCCCGGACCGACTGGCAGGTATTTGGTATAGCAATTGGTGGTTTACGGCGTCGACAGAGCGTGGCTCGATACGCCACTCGGTGAGCAACACTAAGGCGCGTCCGGGCGTCAGAGGCCGTATGAGTAGAGAGACACCGCTCCACGCCGCGCACGACGCGGCCGGGGCGACGTTCACGGACTTCGGCGGCTGGGACATGCCGGTGGAGTTCGACTCGATCCGGACCGAGCACGCCGCCGTCCGCGAGGCGTGCGGCCGATTCGACGTCTCGCACATGGGCGAAGTGGTCATTTCTGGGGCTGACGCCGAGCGGCTGACCCAGCGGCTGACCACCAACGACGCGACCGCGCTCGACCCGGGCGAGGCCCACTACGCGGCCGCCACTCGCGAGGACGGGGTCATGCTCGACGACACCGTCGTCTACCGCCTCCCCGAGGCGACCGACGGCGAGTTCCTCCTCGTCCCCAACGCCGGCCACGACGAGGAGGCGGTCGACCGCTGGGAGGAGTACGCCGACGAGCAGGGCTTCGACGTGAGCGTCGACAACCGCACCGCGGAGTACGGGCTGATCGCCCTGCAGGGACCGGACGCCCCGGACCTGCTGGCCGACGAGACGGACCTCGACGTCGACGATATGGGCCGGTTCGAGGTGACCGAGGGCACCGTGGCCGGGGTCGACGCCCTGGTCGCGACCACGGGCTACACCGGCGAGGCCGGCTTCGAGCTGTTCGTCCCCTGGAACGAGACGGGGGCGGTCTGGGACGCGTTCGACGTCCAGCGCTGCGGGCTGGGCGCCCGCGACACCCTCCGCCTGGAGATGGGCTTCCTGCTCTCCGGACAGGACTTCGACCCCGAGGACGAGCCCCGGACGCCCTACGAGGCCGGGATCGACTTCGTCGTGAAGCTCGACACGGAGTTCGTCGGCCGCGACGCGCTGGAGCAGCAGTACGAGGAGGGGCCCGACGAGGAGCTCGTGGGGCTGGAACTGATCGACCGCGGCGTTCCCCGCGAGGGATACGAGGTGACGACGCCGGACGGCGAGCATCTCGGCCACGTCACGAGCGGGACGATGAGCCCGACGCTGGGCGACCCGATCGCGCTGGCCTACCTCCCGTCCGAGTACACCTCCCCCGACGAGATCGTCCGCGTGGTCGTCCGGGGCGAACCGAAGAAAGCACGTACGAGCGTGCCGCCCTTTCTGAACAGATGAGCTTCGACGTACCCGACGACTGCCGGTACCTGGAGTCCCACGAGTGGGTCCGCCTCGAGGACGGCGCGGCGAGGATCGGCGTCTCCGACTTCGCGCAGGACGAGCTCGGCGACGTGGTGTTCGTCGAGCTGCCGGCGGCGGGCGACGAGCTGAGCAGGGACGAGGACTTCGGCGTCGTGGAGTCGATCAAGGCCGTCTCGGACGTCTACGCCCCGATCTCGGGCACGGTGACGGCCGTCAACGAGGCGCTGGAGAACGAGCCGGAGCTGCTCAACGAGGATCCCTACGGCGAGGGATGGCTCGTCGAGGTCGAGCCGGCCGACGAGGACGAACTGGACGAGTTGCTCTCGCCAGAGGCGTACCGCGACCAGATCGAGTGACGACGCCGGTACGGCGCTCGTCGCCTCTCGACCCGGGACGCTCCGAAGGATAGGCTCATATGCGCCCGTGGGCTACTCTCGCCCATCTTCCCCCGGGTACCATGACGGACCACTCACGCGCCGCGGGCGAGTCCCGCGGCACGCCGTACGCACCGCACACCCCCGAGGCCACGGCGGCGATGCTGTCCGCCGTCGGCGCCGACAGCGAGGACGAACTGTTCGACGTCCCCGAATCGGTGGCGTTCGACGGCGAGCTCGGCATCGAGGCCCGCTCGGAGCGGGCAGCGCGCCGGCACGTCGAGGGGCTGCTGTCCCGCAACGACGACCTGACGGAGTTCCTCGGCCGCGGCCACTACGACCACTACGTGCCGGCGGTCGTCGACGACCTGGCCAGTCGGTCGGAGTTCCTCACCTCGTACACCCAGTACCAGCCCGAAATCGCCCAGGGCTTCCTGCAGGCCCTGTTCGAGTACCAGTCGATGCTGGTCGAACTGACGGGCCTGGACGTGGCCAACTGCTCGATGTACGACGCCGCGACGGCGCTGGGCGAGGCGGCGACGCTCTCCCAGCGCGTTCGCTCGGTCTCCGGCGACCGCGTCCTCGTGCCGGAGCGCCTCCGCGAGGGCAAGCGCGCGGTGCTGGAGAACTACGCCGACGGCCCAGGTGTTCAGGTCGAGACCTACCCCACCGACGACGCCAACGCCGACGTCGAGGGGCTCGAAGCGGCCCTGGACGACGACGTCGCGATGGTCTACGCCGAGAACCCGACCGTCCGCGGGACGATCGAGGAGCGCCTCGGGGAGATCGGCGACCTGGCCGACGACTACGACGCGCTGTTCTGCCTGGGGATCGACCCCGTCGCGCTCGCCCTGCTGGAGGAACCCGCGAGCGTGGGCGCGGACGTCGTCGTCGGCGAGGCGGACACGCTGGGCGTCCCCGCGGCGTACGGCACCGGCCACGGCCTGTTCGTCACCCGCGAGGAGTACCTCCGGCAGGTCCCCGGCCGGCTGGTCGGGGCCGCGGCGGACGACAGCGGCCGGCGGGCGTACACGCTGACGCTCCAGACCCGGGAACAGCACATCCGCCGGGAGCGAGCCACGTCGAACATCTGCACGAACCAGGCCTGGCTCGCCCTGCGGACGGCGATTCACGCCGCCTGGCTCGGACCGGACGGGCTGCTCGACCTCGCGGAGTCCTGCGTGACGGAGGCCCGCGACCTGGCGGAGCGGTTCGACGCCGTCGACGGCGTCCGCGCGCCGGTCCACGACCGCCATCACTTCCGCGAGTTCGTCGCCCGGACCGACCGGCCCGCCGAGGCCGTCCGGGCGGACCTCGCCGAGGCCGGCTACGCGGTCCACGCCGTCGGAGAGCACGAGGTACAGGTCTGCGTCACGGAGACGGCGGCCGACGACGCCGACGGACTCGTCGCGGCGTTCGAAGAGGTGGCCTGAGATGCACTACTCGCAAGCGCGCTGGACGGACGACGAGGAGCGCTACGAACCGCTGCTCTCGGAGAAAGACACCACGGCGGTGTCGACCGACGACTCCCCGCTGCCGGACGATCTGACGCGGGACTCGCTGGAGCTACCCGCCCTCTCGGAGCCGGAGCTGGCGCGCCACTACACGCGGCTCTCGCAGACGAACTACGGCGTCGACAGCGGCCCGTTCCCGCTGGGCTCCTGCACGATGAAGTACAACCCGAAGTTCACGGAGGCGCTGGCGGGCGACTCCCGGGCCGCGCTCCACCCCGACAGGCCCGAAGAGACCGCGCAGGGAACGCTGGCGGTCATGCACCGCCTGCAGGACTACCTGGGCCGGATCGGCGGGATGGACGCCGTCTCGCTCCAGCCGCCGGCCGGCGCCGCGGGCGAGTTCGCCGGCATCCTCGTCGCGAAGGCCTACCACGAGGCCAACGGCGACGACGGACGTAGTGAAGTGATCGTCCCCGACTCCGCGCACGGCACCAACTTCGCCAGCGCGGCGATGGCCGGCTACGACGTCGTCGAACTGGCCAGCGACGACGACGGGCGGATGGACCTGGACGCACTGGAGGCCGCCGTCGGCGACGAGACGGCCGCGCTGATGCTCACTAACCCCAACACGCTGGGCCTGTTCGAGCGCGACATCGAGGCGATCGCCGACGTCGTCCACGACGCCGGCGGGCTGCTGTACTACGACGGCGCGAACCTCAACGCCCTGCTGGGCCGCGCTCGCCCCGGGGACATGGGCTTCGACGTCATGCACTTCAACCTGCACAAGACGTTCGCGACGCCGCACGGCGGCGGCGGCCCCGGCGCCGGCCCCATCGGCGTGACCGAGGAGCTGGCCGAGTTCCTGCCGGCGCCGCAAGTGCGGGAGCGTGATGGCGAAGACGGATACGAACTGTCCGAGCCCGAGCGCTCCATCGGCAAGGTCCACGGGTTCCAGGGCAACTGGCAGGTGCTGCTGCGGGCCTACGGCTACGTCGCGCGACTGGGCGACGAGGGCCTGCGCGACACCAGCGCGAAGGCCGTGCTGAACGCCAACTACCTCGCCGAGCAGGTCGACTTCGAGGTACCGTTCGGTCCGTTCCACCACGAGTTCGTCGCCAGCGCGGGCGACCGCGACGCCGCCGACGTGGCCAAGCGCATGCTCGACTACGGCGTCCACCCGCCGACGACGAAGTGGCCGGAGATCGTCCCCGAGGCGCTGATGACCGAGCCCACGGAGGCCGAGTCGAAGCGAACGCTCGATCAACTGGCCGACGCGTTCGACGCCGTCGCGGCCGAGGACGACGAGACGCTGGCGGACGCGCCCGAGTCGACGGCCGCCCGGCGGATCGATCAGGTCGCCGCCGCCCGCGAGCCGCGACTCTCCTGGCACGCGCTGGAGTAGCGCCCCGCGATTCGTCCTCGGCAGTTCGTCGCTTGCGGTTGCCTCTCTCCCTGCGTCTGCCTCCGGACGCAGGACGTGATATAATTTCTATAATTAGCGGACCTTATTTCCGGATGGAGGTCAGTTAGCAATCCGACTCGATGTCGCGTACTGTGGTGGTGCACGTCAGCTCTCCGGACGGGCCCCGGCTCGGCGGCGAGTTCGACGTGACTCGGACGGAACCGGGCGAGGTCCGCGACCGGATCGCGGGTGCGGACTGCGCCGTGATCGAGGCGTCCCTTCCGGGGGCCGAGTGGGTGGAGGTCCTCCGGACCGTCCGCGAGGTCAGTCCGGGACTGCCGGCGCTCCTGTGCACCGACGAGCCCGACGGGACTGTGGCTGCGCGAGCCACCCGCAACGGGGTCACTGAGTACGTCCCGCGGTCGACGACCGATCCCGGAGAGCGCGTCCGGGCCGTCGTGGCAGGAGACGACTCCTGTCCCGGTCGGGACGGTGGCGAATCCGGGGAGTGTCCGGGCGAGCCCGACGATCCGCTGTCGGGGCTGCTGGAGACGGCGCGGGCGCTCATGCTGGCCCACAGACCACGGCAGGTCGCCGACATCGTCGCCGCGCGGCCGAGGACGTCCTCGGCTTCGAGCGGAATCTGGTCCGCCTCTACGACCCGGAGACGGGCGCTCTGGAACCGGTCGCGAGGACGGACGCGGTCGCCGACGAGATGCCCGAACGCCCCACGTACGCGGTCGACGAGGGGCTACCGGGCGAGGCCTTCCAGGCCGGCGAGACGCTGGTGATCGAGGACCACGAGGAGCGGTCGGACGACGACGACCGCGGGCCCCACCGCTCGTCGGCCTACCTCCCGCTCGGCGAACACGGGGTGCTGTGTCTCGGCAGCGAGCGGGCGGACGCCTTCGACGAGACCGACGTCTCGATGGCGGAGATCCTGGCGGCGAACGCGGCCGACGCGCTGGACCGCGTCGATCGCGAGCGGGAACTGCGCCGCTACCGGACCGTCGTCGAGCACGGCCGGGACATGATGTTCGTCCTCGACGAGGACTGCGCGTTCGACCTCGTGACCCGCCCGCTGGCCGACCGGCTCGGGTACGACCGGCCGTCCCTGCGGGCCCGCTCGCCGCGGTCACTGATCGCCGATGCCGACGCCGTCGACGGGATCGACGACGCGATCGATCGGCTCCGCGGGGGCGAGGCGGACGACGTCGCCGTCGAGACGGACCTGCTGACCGCCGAGGGCGACCGCCTGCCCGTGGAGATCGACCTGTCGCTGCTCCCCGACGAGGGCGGCCGTCACGGCGTCGTCGGCGTCGTCCGCGACCGGACGGACCTGCGCCGGGCGCGCGAGCGGCTCCGGGACGAGCAGGACCGCTTCTCGTACCTGTTCGACAGCCTGCCGGACCCGGTCGTCGAGACGGAGTTCGTCGACGGCCGGCCGCGCGTCCGGTCGGTCAACCCCGCCTTCGAGGACGTGTTCGGCTACGACGCGGCGTCGATCCGGGACCGGAACCTCAACGACCTCCTCCTCCCGCCGGACGAGGACGTCCGCGCGACGGCCCGCGCCCTCGGCCGGCGGGCCGAGCAGGGCCAGATCGTTCACGCCGAGGTCCGACGCCGGACCGACGACGGCTACCGGGACTTCCTGTTCCGGGGGATCCCCTTCGACCGCGGCGACGGCGGACGGTGGGGCTTCGGCATCTACACGGACATCTCCGACCAGCGGGAGCGCGAGCGGCGCATTCAGGTGCTCAACCGGGTCCTCCGGCACAACCTGCGCAACGACATGACCGTCGTCCTCGGCGTGGCCGACTACCTCCGGGAGGCGCTCGACGGGGAGCCGGCCGACCGCGTCGGGCTGCTGGAACGGACCGCCGAGTCGCTGGTCCGGATGAGCGAGCGAGCCCGCGAGGTCGAGCGCGCGGTCCGCTCCGGCGACCGCGAGCCGGTCGACGTCGCGGACGTCGCCGCCGACGTCGCCGCGGAGTTCTCGGCGTCGAGCGGCGCCGACGTCCGGACTGACGTCGTCGACACCGCCCTGGCCGGCGACGAGCGACTGCGGACGGCCCTGCGGGAGCTCCTGGAGAACGCCGTCCGGCACAACGAGGCCCCGTCCGTGGCGGTCGGCGTCCGGACCGACGACCGGACCGTCGAGGTGTCCGTCTCGGACGACGGCGCGGGCATCCCGGACCGGGAGCTCGCCGTCGTCGTCGGCGACGCGGAGATAACCCAGCTCACACACAGCAGAGGGCTGGGGCTGTGGCTGGTCAAGTGGACCACGGCGTCGATGGGCGGCACCGTCGAGTTCGACCGCGACGGGGGAACGACCGTGACGCTGACGCTGCCGCGAGCGGACGCCTAGACGTTCAACCGCCGATCGCCGCGCGGATCCGCTCGGCGAGGTCGTCGTACTGGTCGGTCCCGGTCGACTTCCGGACGACCGCCGTGACGGGGTCGACGTCGCCGTCGATGTCGCTCTCCTCTCGGCCGGTGAAGAGGAAGAAGGGCAGTTCCGGCCGACTCTCGCGAATCTCCCGGCACAGCGCTAGCCCGTCCAGGCCGGGCATCGTCAGGTCGCTCACGACGGCGTCGTACTCACCGTCCCTGACGGCCGAAAGCGCCGCTTCGGGGTCCGTCTCTGTCGCGACCGCCAGATCGTCGTGGCGACCGAGGAACGCCTCGGTCACCTCGAGGACGTCCCGGTCCTCGTCGACGATCAGCACCTCGATGGTCATGAGGGCGGTATACGGTCACTCCGCGATAAATCTCTTGGCTAGCGCATCTCCCGGCGGGAGACGACGCTCGACCGGTCGACGCTGAGCCACGTCGACATCCGCGCGTCGCCCGACAGACCGGGCGGCGACACCGTACAGCGGTCGGGTGCGTCCGCGTAGGTCACCACGGTCATCGTCAGCTCCTCGCCGGTGGAGGGGGCGGGTTCGGCTGGCATCGCTCGGGAACCCGTTCCGGCCGACGAAAACCCCTGCTAAGAGGGGTATCGAGAGCTATCGAGGAGTAGGGAGACCGTCTCAGGCCTCGACGCTGGTGTCGACGACGTCGTCGATGCGGACGAAGCCGTAGTTGCACTCCTCGCAGCGGTACTTGGTCTTCTCGCCGAGGTGCATCGTCGTGCTCGCGACTTTCCAGAACGTCCGATCCTCGCCGCAACGCGGACAGTAGCGCTCGACGGCCATGGGAGGGCCTTCTCCGCGGGTGCAGTTGAAGCTCCCGGTTCTCACGTGGTAAACCAGAAAGCGCTATATGGAACCGACCGGCGACGGGGTTACTGTGCGTTAGCCGTGCCCTGGGCGTAGTGGCCCCCGAGGTGCTCGACGACGTCGTCGCTCTCGTACGTCGCCGCGTCGCGCTCGGGATCGGGCGTCAGGACTCGGGACAGGCCGCCGTCCGCGGAACGCACACGCGTCGGGGGCACTCGGGGTGGCGCCGCCGGCTGGCGAATCGGCGCGTCCGGCGGACGCCGACGGCGAGGGCGGCCGCACCTAGCGCGACGAGCGGGTTCGCCGCGGCCAGCACGGCACCGACCGCCGCGCCGGAGACCAGTGCAGCCGCCGCGACCACCTGCCGGAGACTGTACGTCGCGGCCGCGTCGACCGCTGGACCGGATCGGTTCATCACGTCTAGACGACGGGCCGCCGCCACCATAATCATAATCTGAATTACGTTTATGTAACGCGGATTACCGGACCGCGTTTCTGAAACGGACCTGAGACGAATCGGGAGACGGCGAGACTGTCGGTCGGCGCGCGACCGGAAGCGGAAAGCGGCATGTACAGCCGGCCGGTGGGAGTGAGGACGAGGAAGAACCGCGCGCTACGCGCGCTCGGTGTCGACGACGGAGAGGTCGCCGTCGACGGTGACCCGGAGCCGCTCGTCGCCGGCGGTGACGTCCACCGTCAGGCGCCAGGGGTCCTCGGACTCGACGGTGACGGGGTCGTCGTCGACGCACCACTCGAACCGCCAGTAGGGCGTCTCGGAGAGGGCGATGCCCTGCTCGTCGCAGAAGGCCACGACGTCGGACTGGTCCAGCAGGGCCAGGCCGACGGCCGAGCACAGTTCGTGGTGGCACTGCCGGCAGACGTGCTCGGCCCGGACGCGCGCCCCCAGACAGCAGTCGCCCTCCCGCGCGATGGTCGTCTCCATGCGGCCGTTGCACTCCGGGCAGACGCCGTCCTTCGCGAGGCAGTGCAGGTGGCGCACGCGCTGGTCGAACGCCTCCAGCACCTCCGCGTCGGAGCGCTCGTGGAATCCCCCCGGCGGGAACGGGTACTCGCCGTGGCCGTGCCCGCAGGCCGGACACGAGATGGCCAGCGTCTCGTCCTCGTACTCCGCGGCCAGCGGCTCGCCGCACTCCGTACAGGGGTCGTCGAGTTCGAACTCCCGGCGCGGGTGCTCCGTGAACGAGCCCGCGAGGATGGCCTGGACGACGCGCTCGCCGGCCGTCCGAAGCTCGTAGCCGTCCTCGCGCTTGCGGACGAACTGGCCCGTCAGCTTCCCGAGGTGGTAGTTGAACTGCGCACTGTCGCGCAGCCCCACCTCGTCGTGGACGTCCGTGAACCGCGCGGGCGTCTCGAGCTGCCAGAGCGCCTCCAGGATGGCCAGCCGCGTCTCGTCGGCGACCACGGAGAACGCGTCGGCCGGCGGGACGCAGTCCTCGCACTCCTGCAGGCTGTCGACTCGGCTCATGCCCCTACCGACGGCCCTCACGGACTAAAAACTATGCTGAACTGCAGTTATATCTATCTCCTTACCACTTCTCTCTCCGGCCGGGGGACCTGTAGTCCCGCTAACTGTAACTCGCTTCAGATTACCTTCAAGGGTAGTCGGACCCTCCACTCGGTCGATGTCTGACTACGAACTCGATCCGCTGCCGTACGACTACGACGCGCTGGAACCCCACGTCTCCGAGCAGGTGCTCACCTGGCACCACGACACCCACCACCAAGGGTACGTCGACGGCTGGAACGCCGCCGAGGAGACGCTGGCCGAGAACCGCGAGGACGGCGACTTTGCCTCCTCCGCCGGGGCCATCCGCAACGTGACCCACAACTCCTCGGGGCACATCCTCCACGACCTGTTCTGGCAGAATATGTCCCCCGAGGGCGGCGACGAGCCCCAGGGCGCGCTGCGCGACCGCATCGAGCAGGACTTCGGTTCCTACGAGGCCTGGAAGGGCGAGTTCGAGGCCGCCGCCGGCGACGCCTCTGGCTGGGCCCTGCTCGTGTACGACTCCTTCAGCAACCAGCTCCGCAACGTCGTCGTCGACAAGCACGACCAGGGCGCGATCTGGGGCGGTCACCCGATCCTGGCGCTGGACGTCTGGGAGCACTCCTACTACTACGACTACGGTCCGGACCGCGGCGACTTCGTCGACAACTTCTTCGAGGTCGTCGACTGGGAGGAGCCGAGCAGCCGCTACGAGCAGGCCGTCGAGCTGTTCGAATAGCGAGGTTCTGAGCGCAGCGAAGGACCTCGAAAGCGAGCGGGAGTGAGCGAAGCGAACGACACGCGAGCCGCGAGGTCTGACTCCCGCGTAACGGACTGTCGGCCCTCCTTTCTTCTCGACCGTGGGCACGCGTTCTCTCGCTTTCGGGAGGCCCGTTCGAGGCGGCGTCACTGCTCCCCAGTCGCCTATAAGACGCTGGCGGCCCCAGCCTCTCGCATGCCCATCTACACCGGCCGCGGCGACGAAGGCCAGACCGACCTGCGGAACATGGACCGCGTGTCGAAGGACAGCCGCCGCATCGAGGCCTACGGCACGGTCGACGAGGTGAACGCGCTCGTCGGTCGCGTCCGGCCCACGGGGTACGACGACGTCGACGAGATGCTCCGCGAGGTCCAGAACCACCTCCACGTCGTTCAGGCGGACTTCGCCAACCCGGACCCCGACGAGGGCGACCCCGTCATCGAGGACGAGCACGTCGAGCAGGTGGAGGCGTACGTCGACGAGGCCAACGAGGAACTGGAACCGCTGGAGGAGTTCATCCTCCCCAGCGGCTCGGACCAGGGGTCGAAGCTCCACCACGCGCGGGCCGTCTGCCGGCGGGCGGAGCGCCGCGCCGTCTCGTTCGCCGCCGAGGAGTCGGCCAACGGCGCGGCGATCACGTACCTCAACCGGCTGTCGGACCTGCTGTTCACGCTGGCCCGACTGGTCAACGAGCGCGAGGGCGTCCCCGAGGAGAATCCGGAGTACTGACGCGGGGCGGGGTCGCTTCCGTCGCGGCGACCGCGAACGACGGGACCGGCGGCTCGCCAATACGCTGTCGAGTTCGGGCCGAATTGCCCACGTGAGCACTTCTGCGGAGACATCTGGAGGGGCAGACTCATGTCCGCCCAGCCGCTACGTTCACGGACGTGCTGAATCTCTCATCCCGGGCGGGAGGGACTGTCATCGCGGCGCTCGGCCTCGCGCTCTCCGTCTTTCACGCGCGTACAGCCGAGCTGCTACGCGACGACCCCGCCCTGGCGGTCGTGGACGGGGCCCTGCCGCTGGTGCTGTCTGCGGTCATGGTGCTCGCCGGCGCGGGGATGGCGCGCGGCCGCCTCGTCCCCGATCAGTTCGTCGAGCGGGTGCTCGCCTGGGTCGGCGTCGGCGTGCTGGCGCTCCTGACCGCGGCGGGGTGGCTGTTCGCTCACGCTCTGACCACTGACGCCCTCCCGCCGGACCCGGTGCTGACGCTGCTGAACGCCGCGACGTTCGGGTCGCTCGTCGGCTACCTCGTCGGCGTCTACGACGCCCGGCGGCGCCGACAGCAGCTGCGCGCCGACCAGCTGCGCCACGTCAACGACACGCTCCGGATCGTGACCCAGGACATCGTCGACGCCGACGACCGGAGCGAACTCGAGCGGCGGGTGTGCGAGCGCCTACAGGAATCGAGCACCTACGAGTCGGCGTGGATCGGTCGGTACGAACGCGGTGCAGAGGCCGTGCGGCCCGACGCGTGGTCCGGTCTGGACGACGAGTACTACGAGTCGGTCGTCGTGACGGTCGACGAGGACGATCCGCTCGGACGGGGCCTCGGCGGGAGAGCCGTTCGAACGGGCGAGATCCAGTGCTCTCAGGACGTCGCGGCTGACCCGTCGATGGAGCCCTGGCAGGACCTGATCGAGACGTACGACGTCGCCTCTATCGCCGTCGTCCCGATCGTCGACGACGACGCCGTCGTCGGCATCCTGAGCCTGTACGCCGACCGCCCGTTCGTGTTCGACGAACCCGAGCGGACTGTGCTCGCGGAACTCGGCGAGACGATCGGCCACGCCGTCTCCTCGCTGGAGGCCCGCGAGCAACTCCGGCAGCGCGAGCGGGAGCTCGAGAACCAGAACCGGCACCTCGAGGAGTTCGCGAGCGTGGTCAGCCACGACCTCCGGAACCCGCTGAACGTCGCCCAGGGATCGCTGACGCTGGAGCGGGAGGAGCGCGACAGCGACCACCTCCGGCGGGCGTCCGACGCGCTCGCAAGGATGGACGAGCTCGTCGACCAGGTCCTGACGCTGGCCCGGACCGGAACGGTCGTCAGCGAGTTCGCCAGCGTCGACCTCGAAGCGGTGGCGGCGGAGGCCTGGCGGACCACCCGGACGGGGCCGGCGACGCTCGACGTCGAGGCACCGCTGGGGGCGGTCCCCGGCGACGAGAGCCGCATCCGCGAGCTGTTCGAGAACCTCTACCGGAACGCCGTGGAACACAGTTCCACGAGCCCTCGCTCGACTTCGTCTCGCGAGGACGCCGTCGAGCACGGCTCGACGAACCCTGACTCGCAGGCTCGGGAGGGCGCCGTGGAACACGGTTCCACGAACCCCGGCTCGCAAGCTCCCCGGGGAGGCGACTCCGAACACGGCGACGAGGGCGTCACCGTGACGGTGGGCGCCACGGACGGCGGCTTCTACGTCGCCGACGACGGCTCGGGCATTCCCGAGAGCGACCGTGAGTCGGTGTTCGAGGCGGGGTTCTCGACGAGCGACGAGGGGACCGGATTCGGCCTGAACATCGTCCGTAGCATCGCCGACGCCCACGGCTGGGACGTCTCCGTCACGGAGAGCGAGGCCGGCGGCGCGCGCTTCGAGTTCACCAACGTGGGGACGGCCGACGGCGGCGTCGTGGGACGCGAGTCGCCGTCGGAGTGAGGCGTGGGGGCCGCGCCCCTCGGCGACCGTCCGAGCCAGGATGGAAACGACTATGGCCCGGACGGGCCCAGGTTCGGGCATGAGCAACGGGGACGACGCTGACGAGGAGCCGGCGGCCGAGCCCGTCGTGTCCGAGGCCGAGGCGCTGAACGACCGCCTGGACGAGGCGGCCGAGGAGCTCGAGGCCGCGGAGACGGAGGCCGATCTGGACGCCGTCGAGGCGGAACTCGACGACGTCGAGGAGGAACTGGACGTCGCCGAACTGCCCGAACCGGACGAGGACGAAGAGGACGTCGAGGACCCGCGCGAGGAGCTGGAGTCACGCATCTCCGACCTCCGCGACGACCTCGAGGAGCAACGCGGCCCCTACGCGGAGGACGTGACCGACGTCCTCGCGGACGCCCGCGGGACGCTCACCGAGGCCGAGTGGACCGAGACCGGCGCCGACGAGGCCGTCGCCGCGGTCGACGCCTTCCTCGACGAAGCCGACGAGTACGTCTCGTTCGGCACCGACGCCGGAAGCTCGCCCGCGGAGGCCGCGTCGGCCGTCGAGCAGGTCGAGTCCGTCGTCGCCTCGACCGATCTCGACCCCGACGAGGACGCCGATACCATCGCCGGGCTCCTCGAAATCTCCGAGGCGCTGACCGACGACCTCGACGCGGCGGAGACCTGGGAGGACCTGACCGTCCAGGAGCAGCTCCAGGCCGAGGGGTTCTACGACGTCCTCGAGAGCGAGAGCCTGAAGGACTTCCCGCCGGAGTGGAGCGCGCTCAAGCGCTACGGCCGCGAAGGCGAGGTCGAGCCGATGCTCTACGCGCTGGAGAAGCTGGGCGACTCCGACTTCTTCGAGGAGTACGTCTACGACGAACTCGTCCACATGGGCAAGGACGCCCAGGCGGCCTTCGACGAGATCCACCAGCGCGCCCAGAAGCGCGACAAGGCGCCGATCCGGATCCTGGGCAAGATGGGCGACGACCGCGCCGCCGACACGCTCCACGAGTTCATCGAGGGCGACGGCGACCCGGCCCTCCAGAAGGTGACCCTGCGCGCGCTCGGCGAGCTGGGCAGCGAGGAGTCGGTCCAGCCCGTCGCCCAGCGACTGGTCGCCGAGGACCACGAGGTCCGGTCGATGGCCGCCCGGACGCTCGGGCTGCTGGGCGACACCCGCGCCATCGAGCCGCTGGCTGACGTCCTCGAGGACGACGAGAGCGACGCCGTGCGCGCCTCCGCCGCGTGGGCGCTGCGCCAGATCGGCACCGAGCGCGCGCTCGACGTCGCCAGCGACTACGCCGACGACCGCGCGTACCTCGTCCAGGCCGAGGCCGAGAAAGCAGCCAGCGTCTGATACGGACTCCTGTCGCTGCGCCGGTCGACCGCCCGCAGTCGGGCGTCGTGCGGGACTGAACGACAGCCGTTCGTACCACGCGCGCTCCGCCGTCTCTCCACACCTTCTTGTAGGGTGAGCCGGCCACCCGTCCCCGATGGCCGGTCGCACCACCGTCGCACTGCTCGTCGCAGCGCTCGCGAGCGCCGCTGTCGCGCCTGCGCTCGCGGCCCCGACGTCCGTCGCCGCCGAACCGTCCGCCGCGCCCGCCGGAGCGACCGACGGCGCGGCGACCCCGAACGAGACAGTTGCAGCAGACCAGCACCCCCACGTCGTCGCCGCCTACCCTGACCCGGTCCGGAGCGGCGACGCCGGCGAGTTCGCCGTGCTCTCGGTCCCGCCGGGCGCGAACCTCTCGCGCTACGACCTCTCCGACGGCCACCGATCCGCGTCGCTGGGGACCGCGACCGGTGCGGCGATCGATCGGAGGCGGATCGCCGTCAGCGCCGAGCCCGCCGTCGCGCGGAACCTGACGGACCGCCCCGTCGTCGGCGTCGACGCGCTCTCGCTGGCCAACGACGGCGGACGGCTCGAAGTCGTCCGGAACGGCTCGCTCGTCGACGCCGCCGTCTACCGCGAGACGACGGAGGGGAGCGTCGTCCGCTGGAACGGGACGGCGACGACGTGGCGGCCGCTGGGCGCGACCGACCGCGAGCCCGTCAGCGCCCGGAACGGCGAGGTCCGCGCCTTCGTGCTGCCCGACGCATCGGGCGTCCCGCTCGACGTCCTCGCCGGCGCGGACGACAGGCTCCTCCTGGCCGGGTACACGCTCACCTCCGCACGAGTCGTCGACGCGCTCGTCCGGGCCCGCGAGCGTGGCGCGACGGTCCGCGTGCTCGTCGAGGGAGAGCCCGTCGGCGGCCGGACTGCACGCGAGGCGGACGCGCTGGACCGACTGGCCGAGGCGGGCGTCGAGGTCCAGGCCGTCGGCGGCGCGGGCGCCCGCTACGACTACCACCACGCGAAGTACGCCGTCGTCGACGACCGCGCGGTCGTGCTCACGGAGAACTGGAAGCCCGCCGGAACGGGCGGCAACAGCAGCCGCGGCTGGGGCGCGGTGACGGAGCAGGAGCAGATCGTCGAGGGGCTCGCCGAGACGTTCCGGGCGGACGCGGGCTGGCGCGACGCCCGGCCCTGGGAGTCCTTCCGCCGCGGCCGGAGCTTCGAGCGCGGCGAACCGGCGTTCGGGGACTACCCGTCGCGCGTCGACCCCGAGCGGGTGCCGGTCGACCGGACGACGCTCCTGGTCGCGCTGGACAACGCCCAGCCCCGGCTGATCGAGCGGCTCGACGGGGCCGACGAGTCGATCGACGTGATTCAGGTGACGCTGGGCGGGTGGGACGCGCCGCTCGTGCGCACGCTGCGGCGCGCGGCCGCGCGCGACGTCGAGGTCTGCGTCCTCCTCTCCGGCGCCTGGTACGCCCGCGAGGAGAACAGGCAGACGGCCGAGCGCCTCCGCGAGTGGGCCGACCGCCGGGACGCGCCGCTGTCGGTCCGGTTGGCCGAGCCCGGGGATCGCTTCGAGAAGATTCACGCCAAGGGAGCCGTCGTCGACGACCGCCACGTCGTCCTCGGGAGCCTCAACTGGAACGAGGCGGCCGCCACCTCGAACCGCGAGGTAGTGCTGGTCCTCTCGGGCGAGCGGGTCGCGGGCTACTACGGCGGCGTCTTCGACGCCGACTGGCGCGGCGGATCGACGGGGCTCCCGGTCGGCGTGCTCGCAGCGCTGGGCGGACTGCTGGCGCTGGCGGGACTCGTGGTCTGGAGAGTGGAGTTCGTCGGCGAGGAGCCCGTCGGTGTGGGTCCCTGAATCGATCCGGGATCCGCGTCAGTCGCCGAGGACGCCCGCGCTCTGTAGGTCCTCGTCGATCTCGGCGTCAGCCATCTTGTCGACCAGCGCGTCGATGACGCGACGGCGTTGGCCCTTGACGAACTTGATGGAGCCGACGACGAGGTGGCCGCCGCCGGAGACGCCGCCCCCGTCGAGCTCGTCGGTGAGCTCGGCGACGTACTCGGGGATGTCCAGCCGGACGCCGTCGGAGCGGAGCACGGCGAAGTCCGGCCCGTAGCCGATGGTGATCACGGGGTCGCCCGTCTCCTCGACCTTGCGGTCGTGGATCTTGCCCGTCGTCTTGCCGGGCGCGGGGTAGGTGAACCGATGGGCGTGGTTCTCGACGTCGATGTGGTAGAGGTGGGCGCCGTTGTCCAGTTCCTCGTGTTCGACGTGGCTCATCGCGGCGTCGAGTTGCTCCTCGACGTCGCGCTCGGCCTTGCTGGCGAGGAAGTCGACGACCTCCTCGTGGCGCTGCCGGTCGTCGCAGTCGACGTTGAGCACGTCGTCGATGAGCTCGCGGCCGTCGTCGTACTTTAGCCAGAAGGTAGCGTAGTCCAGCGCTTCGCCCACGTCCCGGAGGTCGTCCTCGTCGTAGCCCTCCTCGCGGGCGAGCTCGACGTAGTCGTCCATCGCCTCGCCCTCGGAGCGGTCCGAGACGCCCGCGACGGCGGGTACGTGGCGGAGCTCGTCGGTCAGCGACGGGTCGATCATCCGGGCGAGTTCGACGCACATCATCCCCGTCGTGATGCGGTAGTCCTCGTCGTGGAGGTAGGGGTTGACGTGGGCGTCGATCAGCGGCTCGACGGCCTCGGGGTCGGGGTGGTGGTGGTCGACGACGATCACGGGGATGTCGTAGTGCCGCAGGTTCCGGTAGGCTGGGGTGTCCTCCTCGGTAGAGCCGTTGTCCAGCATGAGCAGTAGGGGGAGCTTCTGGCCGTGGCGCTCGCGGTTCTCCAGCGCGAAGTTGAGGTCCCGGGTGACGTCCTCCATCTCGTAGAACGGCGCCTTGCTGGGGAGGCGCTTGAGCATGTGCCGGGCGGCGTCGTCGTCCTCGTAGTGCGACTCGACGAACCGCTCCAGCGCGACGTGCAGCGGGACGCTGGCGCAGAGGCCGTCGCCGTCGGCGTGGTGACGCATCCGGATCGGTCGGCCCTCCAGGACCGTCCGGCGCAGACGCCGGGCGACGTCGCGGAGGTCGTCCCACAGCTTCTCGAAGGCGGGCCACTCGACGAGCGGCTCGACGTCGGCGGGCTCGGCGAGTTCGTCCAGGGCCTCGTCGATCGCGACGCGGACCTCGACGGCCTCGTCGCCGCCGAGCACCTGTAGCTCGTCGACCTCGACCTGCACGCTGCCGTCGCGAGTCTCGACGCGGCCGGTCACCTGGACGATATCGCCCAGTTCGACCTCCGGGTGAGCGCGGACGCCGGCCTCTTCGAAGGCGGCACACGGCGCGACGCCGGTGTCGTCACGGAGCTGGAAGACGGTCGGACCGCCGGTCTGGTTGATCTGGAGGACTTCGCCGGCGAGCACGACGGTGTCGCCGGTCGCGTCGTCGAGCTCCGCGACGCTGACGCGGTCGCCGCGGCCGACCTGACGGCGCTCGTAGTCGTCGACCGGTACCTCGTTGAAGCTGACGTCGCCGTTCTCGCGCACCTCGGCGAGCTCGACGACGACCTCGTCGCCGACGTCGTAGTCGCCCTCGAGGTTCGAGGCGTGGACGAGGCCGGACAGTTCGTCGGAGAGGTCGACGAAGACGCCGTACTCGACGACGCCGTTGACCGTTCCGACGTACAGCTCGCCCTCCTCGACGTCGTCGAGGGTACAGCCGTCGGCGAGTTCGTAAACGACAGTTCCCTCGCTGGGAACGTTGGCACCGTCCCCGGTGCCTGCAGGCGGAGACATTTTCCATCTCTTGGGCGCACCCGCGTTTTTAAGCTTCGGTCTCGGTTTCGGAGGGCGCGCTTCCGACGGTATCGAGATCGCGCACGGAGGACGAGAACGCCCCGCCTATCGAGTCAGCGGATGCTCACTTCCCCGCTCTTCCGGCAGTCGGAAACCTTAGAAAGCGGGCTCCCCCAGAATCGGACATGCGGCTGTTTCGCTCGGGTGGGATCCTCGGCATCGCCGAGTCGGCCCTCGAGTTCGCCCTCGAGGCGTCGAAGGAGGCCCACCCCGACGAGTACATGGGGCTGCTCCGGGGCGAGGACGCCCGGAAGCTCGGGCTCGACGAGGACGGCACGGTCCTGACGGACGTGCTGGTGATCCCGGGCACGGAGTCCAATCCCGTGAGCGCGACGGTGAAGACCAGCATGGTGCCAAACGACCTGCGGGCTTCGGGATCGATCCACTCCCACCCCAACGGCGTGTTGCGGCCCAGCGACGCGGACCTGGGCACGTTCGGCAAGGGCAAGGTCCACATCATCGTCGGCGCGCCCTACGGGTGGGACGACTGGCAGGCCTTCGACCGCGAGGGCGAGCCGATGGACCTGGACGTCGTCGACGTCGAGCCGCCCGAGGAGGCCTTCTTCGACTTCGACCAGACGGACATCGACCGCGAGCTGCGGGAGGACGAATGGTGACCGACCGCGTCGTCGCCCAGGGCACCTTCGACATCCTGCACCCGGGCCACCTCCACTACCTCCGAGAGGCCGCGGCGATGGGCGAGCGCCTCCACGTCATCGTCGCCCGGAGCGAGAACGTCACGCACAAGCCGAAACCCATCGTCTCGGACGAGCAGCGCCGGGAGATGATTGCGGCGTTAGACCCCGTCGACGAGGCCAGACTGGGCCACCCCGAGGACATCTTCGTCCCCATCGAGGAGATCGAACCCGACGTGATCGCGCTGGGGTACGACCAGCACCACGACGCCGACGGGATCCGGGCGGCGCTGGCCGACCGCGGCATCGACTGCGAGGTCAGGACCGCGTCGCCGCGGGAGGAGCACGAGGACGAGCTCCTCTCGACGGCCCGGATCATCGAGAAAGTGCTGCGCGAGCGCGGCGACTGATCGCGGAGACGGATTCCGCGTCTAGATGAGCTCCTCGTCGGCCAGCCGTTCGACCGCCTCCTCCAGGCGGTCCTTGCTGTTGGCGTAGGAGATGCGCGCGTAGCCCGGCGTGCCGAAGGCGCTGCCGGGGACGGTGGCGACGGCGGCATCCTCGATGGCGGCGTTGCACCACTCCTCGTCGTCGCCGTCCGGGGCGACCTCGGGCATCATGTAGAACGCGCCCTGGGGCTCCGGGACGTGGACGCCGTGGTCCTCGAAGAGGTCCAGCAGGAAGTCGCGGCGCTCGGCGAAGGCCTCGACCATCTCCCCGACTTCTTCGTCGGTGTTCTCCAAGGCCTCGACGCCGGCGTGCTGGACGAAGTTGACGGCGCAGGAGACGGAGTGGCCGTGGATCTTGCCCGACTCGGAGACTAGGTCCTCGGGGCCGGCGAAGTAGCCCAGCCGCCAGCCGGTCATGGAGTAGGCCTTCGAGAAGCCGTTGACCGTGATCGTTCGGTCCTCCATGCCGTCGATCGTACCGAGCGACGTCGCCTCGACGCCGTCGTAGGTAATCTCCTTGTAGATCTCGTCGGAGATCACCGTGACGTCGTGCTCGACGGCGAGGTCGCGGACGCCCTCCAGGGCCTCGTCGGAGTAGACGGCGCCGTGGGGGTTGCCCGGCGAGTTGACGACCAGCAGCTCCGTCTCGTCGGAGACGGCCGCGGCGAGGTCGTCCAGCGCGGGCTCCAGCTGGAGGTCGTGGGCCGCGGTGTCGACGCGGGTCAGCGACCCGCCGGCGAGCTTCACCATCGCCTCGTAGGAGACCCACGCCGGGTCCAGCAGGGCGACCTCGTCGCCGTCGTCGATCAGCGTGTGGATGATCTCGTAGAGTGCCTGTTTGCCGCCGGGCGTGACCACGACGTTCTCGGCCTCGTACTGGATGAGGCCGTCGTCGTGGAGCTTCTCGGCGATGGCCTCCCGCAGCGCGGGGATGCCCGGCGTGGACGTGTAGCCGGTGTGGCCCGCCTCCAGGGCCTCCTCGGCGGCGTCCTTGATGTTCTGGGGCGTGTCGAAGTCCGGTTCGCCGACGCTCAGGTCGACGACGTCGACGCCGTCGGCCTCGAGTTCCGCGGCCGTGTTGCTGATCGCGAGCGTCGCGCTCGGTTCCACTCGTCCGACGCGGTCTGAGAAGTCCAGGTTCATGGTCGTGTCCTCCGCAGGTTCGTTCACGGCAGTTCCTCGGCGAGGTCGACGGCGCTGTTGACGGCCTCGCCGCCCTTGTCGGTGCGCGCCTCGGCCTCGGCCTGGCTCATGCCCGGGCCGACGATGCCCAGCGTGACCGGCGTGTCCCGCTCTAAGCTGACGTCCGTCAGCCCCTGGGCGGCGGCCGCACCGATCACCTGATCGTGGTCGGTGTCGCCGCTGACGATGGCGCCCAGCGCGGCCACGGCGTCGACGTCGTCGCGGCGGGCCAGCCGGTCGGCCGCCAGCGGCGCGTCGTACGCCCCCGGCACCTCCAGGGTCGCGGCGACCTCTGCGCCGCGCTCGTCGGCGGCCTCCCTGGCCGACCGCTCCATCGCGTCGATCACCTCGCCGTGTTTGTCGTACTGGGCGATCACCAGCCCGAGCTGCACCATATTCGACCGGCGGGGTCCGGCGCTAAAAGAACTACCGTTGTCCGCCGCTCCGGAGGCCACCGGCTCCGGCGATCGGTCGCCCCAGGCCCCGCGGGGCGGGTTCTCGCCATTTAATACCACCAAGATATGTTGAATGTAATCATGGACCAGCAAATACCACGATCGCGTGGCCGGCCGCCGTTCCGATCGCGATCGGAGCGACCACAAGAATTCTAAATCCCGCCCGCCCCACTGAGGGTAATGGCATCGCCCGGCAGTCACGAGCGGCCGCGCATACGCTCTGAGCCTCGCGCGTGGGCGCGACAGCACGCCCTCACCGCGACGGGGCTCGTAGTCGCGATCACGGTCTTCGGGCTCGCCCTCCGGTTCGTCCTGCTGGGCGACAGGATCGCCCACTGGGACGAGGGGCGGGTGGGGTACTGGATCGTCTACTACCAGGAGACGGGGTCGTTCGCCTACCGGCGGATCATCCACGGTCCGTTCATCCAGCACGTCAACCGCTGGCTGTTCCCGATCCTGGGGGCAAACGACTTCACGATGCGCCTGCCGGTGGCGATCGTCGGCGGCCTGCTCCCGCTGACTGCGCTGCTCTTCCGCGAGCACCTCCGCCGGATCGAGATGGCCGTGATGGCGCTGTTCCTCGCGCTGAACCCCGTCCTGCTGTACTACTCGCGGTTCATGCGCAGCGACCTGCTGGTCGCGACCTTCATGTTCGCCGCGTTCGGAATGTTCGTCCGGTTCTACGACACGCGCCGCTTCCGCTACGTCTACGCCGCTGCCGCGCTGATGGCCGCCGGCTTCGCTTCCAAGGAAAACGCGATCATCTACGTCGCGACCTGGATCGGCGCCGCCGGGCTGCTCGTCGACCAGGCGCTGTATCGCCCGCGGGAGCACGGCAGCGGCGCCGGCCTGCTCCGGAGCAAGGTGTCGGCGGCGCGCGAGTGGACCAGTCAGGCGCCCGTGGCCGTCCGCGCCCGCGTCGTGGACTACGCGTTCCACCTCGTCGTGGCCGGCGTGCTGTTCCTCTTGCTCTCGCTGTTCTTCTACGCGCCCCGCGGGGCCGGCGTCGCCGGGCTGGAGTACCCACCGGCCGACCCCGCGACGACGCTCGGCTTCTGGGAGGCAGTCGCGAATCCGGTCCAGTTCCCGACGCTTGTCTCCGAGACGACCGACCGGGTCGTCGACCAGTTCGGTACCTGGATCACGCAGGCCGACGAGGCCGGGGACGACGAGTCTCTGACCTCGGTATACGCCGAGTTCCTCGGCCGCTACGTCGAGGTCATGGGCACGCGCGCGGCCGCGCTGTCGGTCTTCGCCGTCCTCGGGTTCATCTACGAGCGCTACGGGCGCGCCCGCTCGCGCAACCTCGTCATGTTCGCCGCCTACGGCGGGTTCGTCTCGGTGCTGGGCTACCCGCTGGGAACGGACATCTTCGGCGCCTGGATCGTCGTCCACGCGCTGGTCCCGCTGTCGATCCCCGCCGCCGTCGGCCTGGCTCGGGTCGTCGACTGGGGGCGCGAGGCGCTGGCGGCCGACGACCGCGTCGGCGTCGGTGCCGCAGCGGCCGTCCTTCTTGTGCTCCTCGCGCAGTTCGCCGTCTTCGGCGCACCGGCCGTGTACGTGAACGACCAGTCCGACTCGAACACGCTCGTCCAGTACGCTCAGCCCGGCGACACCCCCCGCGAGGAGCTACAGACCATCCGCGAGGTCGCCGCCGACGGGGACGGTGGCAACGACGTTCTCCTCTACTACGGCGAACCGGACGAACGCTACGACGACGGGTCGGCGCTGGTCGAGAAGAATCCGGCCGACTGGAACTCCTCACATCTGAACTACCGGCCGCTGTGCAGCAACTGGTTCAACACGCTCCCGCTGCCGTGGTACTTCGCGTCCGCGGACGCCGACGTGGCGTGCGAGCGCTCGGACAAGAACCTGAGCGTCCGCGCAGTCAACGACCAGCCGCCCGTCATCATCACCACCAAGACTGACTCCACCGTCCCGGAGGACGTCCTCTCGGAGAACTACGAGCGCGAGAGCTACGAGATGCGCAGCTACGGCACCGAGATGACCTTCTGGGTCCACGAGTCGCACGCCGAGTGAGACCGCTTGGACGCGGGAGCCGCGGATCGAGCGCGTGCAGCAACGTTTAACCGCGCCGACGGGAACGCTCCGGTAATGACGCTCTCCACACCGGGACCGACGCTGGGCGTGGTCGGCGGCGGACAGCTCGGGCGGATGCTCGCCGAGGCGGCCGCGCCGCTCGGCATCGAGGTGGTCGTCACCGACCCGACGCCCGACCCGCCGGCGGGGCCGGTCGCCCGCGACGCGCTGACCGGCGACTTCGACGACGAGGCGACCATCCGCGGCCTCGCCGAGCGCTCCGATTACCTCACGTTCGAGATCGAACTCGCCGACCCGGACGCCCTGGAGCGGGTCAGCGAGGAGACCGGGACTCCCGTCCACCCGAAGCCGGACACGCTGCGGCTGATCCAGGACAAGCTCGTCCAGAAGCGGGAACTCGCCGAGGCGGGCGTTCCGGTCCCCGAGTTCCGCCGGGTCGACAGCGAGGCCGACCTCCGAGGGGCCTGCGAAGAACTGGGCTACCCCGCAATGGTGAAGGCGCGCCGCGGCGGCTACGACGGCCGCGGGAACGTCCCCGTCGAGTCGCCCGACGACGTCGCAGAGGCGTTCGCGGAGATCGTCGACACTGCACAGGGCGCGACTCCGGAGGACCCCGAGGGCGTCGCGATGGTCGAGGAGATGGTCGACTTCGATCGGGAGGTCGCCATCATGGGCTGTCTCGGGGACGGCAAACAGGACGCCTTCCCCGTCACCGAGACGATCCACCGCGAGGAGATCCTCCGGGAGATGGTCGCCCCTGCCCGCGTAGGCGAGGCCGTGCGCGAGCGCGCACGAGAGGTAGCCCTCGACGTACTCGACGTCGTGGAGGGCCGGGGCGTCTACGGGATCGAACTGTTCCAGCACGGCGACGAGGTCCTCCTCAACGAGATCGCGCCCCGGCCGCACAACTCCGGCCACTGGACGATCGAGGGGTGTCACACCTCGCAGTTCGAGCAGCACGCCCGCGCCGTGACGGGACGCCCGCTCGGGACGACCGAGCAGCGCGCACCCACGGCGCTGGCGAACCTGCTCGGTGACGTCGCGGAGCGACAGGAGGCGACCATGTCGGGCGAGCAGGCCATCTTCGAGGCCGACCGCGCGCACCTCCACTGGTACGGCAAGCGCGAGGTGTACCGCCTGCGGAAGATGGGTCACGTGACGCTGGTCGGGGAGCCCGATGCGGACCGCGACGAGCTGGTCGAAGCGGTCGGCGCGCTGCGGGACGGGACGACGTTCCAGAACTGACCGCCGTTCCGTATCGCCCACACTTACAGTCGCCCCCCGCGCACGCCCGAACATGACCGCAGACTCCGTGCAGTCGCTGATCGACCAGCTGCGCGAGCAGGCCGAGATGGATCTGCCCGACGAGGAGACGCCGGACGTCGGGATCATCATGGGATCGGACTCGGACCTCCCGACGATGGCCGGCGGGAAGGGAAAGCGGCCGGGCGCGTACGCCGCGCTCGCGGAGGAACTCGGCTTCACGGAACAGACTGACTACGAGGACCCGCCAGAGGCGCGGTTCACCTTCGAGACGTTCGTCGTCTCGGCACACCGGACGCCCGAGCTCATGTACGCCTACGCGGAGACCGCCGCGGACCGCGGGCTCGACGTGATCGTCGCGGGCGCGGGCGGCAAGAGCGCGGACCTGCCGAACATGACCGCCTCCATCGCGTACCCGCTGCCGGTCATCGGCGTGCCGGTCCAGGAGAAGTCCGTCGACTCGGTGATCGGGATGCCCCAGGGCGCGCCGATCACGGCGGTCGACGCGGGCAAGTCGTTCAACGCCGCGCTGACCGCGGCCCAGATCCTCTCCCGTGAGCACCCGGAACTGCGCGAGCGACTGGTCGAGTACCACGACGGCCTCCAGGAGGGGGTCGGAGAGGCCTCCCGGGACCTCCACGAGCTGGGGACGCCGGGATTCAAAGCGGCGTACTGGGACTGAGACCGCCGGAGCGACGCCGGCTTCGGACCGGTTCGACCCGGTGCGAGCGAGGGTTTTTGCGGTCGCGGCCCCGAGATATGGTATCGGAGCGACGACCGACGAACCCCCGAGAATCGAAAGAATCAACCCTTATATGCCACCGGTCGCAATCGTCGCACGATAGGAGACTCTCGAATGACTAATTCATGGATCGCAATCGGCGCGCTCGCGCTGGTGGGGATCGCGATACCGGTGACTATGATGTCGGTATCGTACCTCCTCCGGCCGACCGTGCCTGAACAAGGGAAACGCGCCACCTACGAGAGCGGCGAGATCCCGACCGGCAGCAGCCGACGCATCAAGTTCAACATCCAGTACTACATGGTCGCGCTGCTGTTCCTCGTCTTCGACATCGAGACCGTCCTGATCTTCCCGTGGACGGTCATCTACGGAGACGCCGTCGCGCAGGTCGGTCTCGCGCGTGCGCTGTATCCCATGCTCGGGTTCCTCGGGATGCTCGCTCTCGGTCTCGGGTGGGCCTGGCGCAACGGCGCCGTCAAGTGGATTCGCAGCCCGCGCGCCACTCGGCAGGCTGAACACTAATCATGAGCAGTGACCAATCGACCCCCGGCGACGCACAGTCTACTCAGGAAGCCCGGATGGGCAGCGGTGCGGACAACCGGTTCAACTCGAAGCTGCGCGAGGCGTTCGGCTCGACGCCGTTCATCCTCACCAAGTTCGACAAGTTCATGAACTGGGTCCGGGGCTCGTCGATGTTCATGCTGCAGTTCGGGATCGCCTGCTGCAGCATCGAGATGATGCACACCTACGCGATCAAGCACGACCTGGACCGCTTCGGTGCCGGCGTGCCCCGGGCCTCGCCGCGGCAGGCGGACGTGATCATCGTCCCCGGGACGATCGTCTCCAAGTTCGCCCCGCGGATGAAGCGCGTCTACGACCAGATGCCCGAGCCCAAGTTCGTCGTCTCTATGGGCTCGTGTACCGTCTCGGGCGGTCCCTTCCAGGAGGGCTACAACGTCGTCAAGGGCGCCGAGGAGGTCATCCCCTGCGACATCCACGTCCCCGGCTGCCCGCCCCGCCCCGAGGCGCTCATCTACGGCGTCGCCAAGCTCCAGGAGCGGATCGCCAACGGCGAGTCCGCGCCCGTCACCGTCAAGCCCTACGAGCTGGAGCAGTTCGGCGACCTCGAGCAGGACGAACTCGTCCAGAAGCTCGCGGACCAGATCGACGAAGACGACCTCGTGATGCGCTACAACTGGGCTGATTCGCCATGAGCCTCGAACGCACCGACGCCGCCGGTGACGTCGTCGGCGTCACCGAGGACGGGCTGGACTACGATCGGCTGGAGGCCCTGCTCGGCGACAAGGTGATCGACCGGGAGGAGCATCTGAACGCCGAGGGCTTCGTCATCCGGCCGGACGACGTCCAGTCGGTCCTCTCGACGCTGAAGGAGCAGGCCGGCTTCGACCACTGCTCCTGCGTCACCGCCCAGGAGTACGAGGACCGGTTCGAGACGATCTACCACCTCAAGAAGTTCGAGGATCCGACCCAGGAACTGTCTGTTGTCGTCCCGACGACCAGGGGCGAGCCGGTCTCGGAGTCCGCGGCACCGGTCTTCGAGACGGCCGACTGGCACGAGCGGGAGGCCTACGACCTGCTGGGCGTCGAGTACGAGGACCACCCGGACCTCCGGCGGATCCTCCTGCCGGAGACCTGGCAGGGCCACCCGCTGCGGCGGGACTTCGATCAGGACCAGCCCCAGATCGTCCCGCTGCGCGAGCACGCCAACCCGATCCAGGAGGACCACAGGGACCCGGACGATCCGGACACGATGTTCGTCAACGTCGGGCCCCACCACCCGGCGACCCACGGCGTCCTTCACCTGAAGACGGTGCTGGACGGCGAGGAGGTCGCCGACGTCGAACCGGACATCGGCTACCTCCACCGCTGCGAGGAGCAGATGTGCCAGCAGGGCACCTACCGCCACCAGATCATGCCCTACCCCGACCGCTGGGACTACATCTCGGCGGGCCTGCTCAACGAGTGGGCCTACGCGCGGGCGGCCGAGGACCTCGCGGACATCGAGGTCCCCGAGTACGCCCAGGTCATCCGGACGATGGGCGCCGAGCTCTCCCGGATCGCCGCTCACATGCTGGCGGTGTCCACGTTCGCGCTGGACGTCTACGGCGACTTCACCGCCATCTTCCAGTACGGCGTCCGCGACCGCGAGGTCGTCCAGTCGATCCTGGAGGACCTGACCGGCCAGCGGCTGATGTTCAACTACTTCCGGCTGGGCGGGGTCGCCTGGGACGTCCCCCAGCCCCGCGAGGAGTTCTTCGAGAAGATCCGGGACTTCCTCGACGACCTGCCGGAGAAGCTCAACGAGTACCACGACCTCATCACGGGCAACGAGATCCTCCAGATGCGGACCATCGACACCGGCGTCCTCCCGCCCGAGGCGGCCAAGAACTACGGTGCGACGGGGCCGGTCGCTCGCGGCTCGGGGATCGACTACGACCTCCGCCGGGACGACCCCTACGGCTACTACGACGAACTGGAGTGGGACGTCATCACCGAGGACGGCTGCGACAACTTCTCGCGCCTGCTCGTTCGCATGCGCGAGGTCGAGGAGTCGGCAAAGATCATCGAGCAGTGCGTCGACCTGCTCGAGGACTGGCCCGAAGAGGAGCGCGACATCCAGGCCAACGTCCCGCGCACGCTCCGGCCGGACCCGGACACGGAGGTGTACCGCGCCGTCGAGGGCGCGAAGGGCGAACTCGGCATCTACATCCGCGCCGACGGCACGGACAAGCCGGCCCGGTTCAAGATCCGCAGTCCCTGCTTCTCGAACCTGCAGACGCTGCCGGTGATGTCCGAGGGCGAGTACGTGCCCGACATGGTCGCGTCGCTCGGTAGCCTCGACATCGTGCTCGGGGAGGTGGATCGCTGATGCAGGCGGCGCCGCTCCCCGAGACGCTGGCGGACCTGCTCGGCCTGGACCCCTCGAACCCGGGCGTCCTCGCCGTGCTGAGCATCGTCGGTGCGACCATCATCGGCACGATCATGCTGCTGAACGCGGCGCTTGCGGGCCCGTGGGCCAAGCGGAAGATCACCGCCGCGTTCACCGACCGCATCGCCGTCAACCGGCACGGTCCCGCCGGCCTGCTGATCATCGTGGCCGACGCCGTCCGACTGATATCGAAGGAGCTGATCGTGCCGGACGGCGTCGACCGCCCCGCCTGGGACCTCGCGCCGCTCGTCATCGCGTCCTCGGCGCTGCTTGGCTTCGCCGTCATCCCCATGGGCAGCGGCATCCACCTCGCCGATCCCGAGGCCGGCCTCGCGTACGTGTTCGCGGTGGCCTCGATCGCCTCGCTCGGGCTGGTGATGGCCGGCTACGCCTCGAACAACAAGTACTCGTTCCTCGGCGGCCTGCGCGCGGTCGCGCAGAACCTCGCCTACGAGATCCCGCTGATCCTGACGGGCGTGTCCGTGGTGCTGTTCGCGGGCACGCTCCAGATGAGCGGGATCGTCGCGGCCCAGGCGGAGACGCTGGTCTCGATCGCCGGGATCGACATCCCCGCGTGGTACGCCTTCGTGAACCCCTTCGCGTTCGTCCTGTTCATGATCGCGAATCTCGCCGAAGTGGGCCGCAACCCCTTCGACATCCCGGAGGCGCCGACGGAGATCGTCGCCGGGTACCAGACCGAGTACTCGTCGGTGTACTTCGTGCTGATCTACCTCGGCGAGTTCGTCCACATCTTCCTGGGCGGCGCCATCGTGGCGACTATCTTCCTGGGCGGCCCCGCCGGTCCCGTCCTGCCCGGGATCGTGTGGTTCCTGATCAAGATCTGGGGCGTGTTCATGTTCACGCAGTGGGCCCGCTCCGCGGTGCCCCGCGTCCGGATCGACCAACTGATCACGATCGGGTGGAAGGGCCTGCTCGTGCTGGCCTTCGCCAACCTGATCCTCACGGCGGTCATCGTCGGGGTGATCGTCTGATGCGCGATCTGCTTCGTCCGACTGCGACAACCGGAGGTGACCAACAATGATCGGCGTCCTCAAATCAATGGCAACGACGATGAAGCACGCGCTGGACGGTGAGACGTTCACCGTCGAGTACCCGGAGACCACTCCGGAGGTGAGCCCGCGCTTCCGCGGGGTCCACAAGTTCAGCCAGGAGCGGTGTATCTGGTGTCGGCAGTGCGAGAACGTCTGTCCGAACAATACGATCCACATCGTCACCGACGATCAGCGCAACGGCGAGCAGTACAACCTCCACATCGGCCAGTGCATCTACTGCCGGCTGTGCGAGGAGGTCTGTCCCGTCGACGCCATCCTACTGACCCAGAACTTCGAATTCACCGCGGACACGAAGGACGACTTCGCCTACAACAAGGAGCAACTGAAGAACGTCCCCTGGTACAAGGACATCGACCCGCTGCAGTCCCGCGAGCCCGACCGGGGTGCGTGGATCGGCGAGGGAGAGGGCGACATCGACTACCAGTAGTCGGTTCCAGCATCCGCCGAGCGCACTCCGCGCGCGAGGCGGTTCACCGCGACGAGCGAAGCGAGTCACGAGTCGTTTTTCGCCCACGTTTTTGCGAGGAGCGGTCGCCGCAGGCGACCCGACGAAGCAAAAAGGTGGAGGACACCCACCCGCTGCAGTCCCGCGAGCCCGACCGGGGCGCGTGGATCGGCGAGGGCGACATCGACTATAGTAGAAATTGACACTATTCACACATCGAAGGGTGCCCCGGGTGCCCTTCGAGTGTGTCAGTGCGTTCAATTTCTACTATACCAGTAACCGGGGGTCAGTTTTGTTTCGCGCACGCTCGATTCGTTAGGGGCTGGTATCGGCGCCATTTCCCGGCTGTGACGAGACGAAAGAGGAATATTCAAAAGCCAGCCGACGGGAGAGTCCACTAATGATGGGACTGTACGAGACGATCGCGTTCGCGCTGTTCGCGATAGTGACCGTCGCGAGCAGCTTGGGCGTCGTGCTCGTGCGCGACGTCTGGCACTCGGCGCTGCTGCTGGGCGTGGCGCTGCTCAGCGTCGCGGTCCACTACGTGATGCTGCGCGCCGAGTTCGTCGCTGCGATGCAGGTCCTCGTGTACGTCGGCGGCGTGTTGATCCTGGTCACCTTCGCGGTGATGCTCACCCGGAAAGACGAGAGCGTCCTCGAGGTGGCGACATGAGCCGCCCCCAGCTCGGCACCGAGTCGACGCTGCTGCCGGGGCTGGCCGCCGTCGCGCTGTTCGTCGTCATGGCGGCGGCCTTCCTGAACGCGTCGTTCCCGGAGCCGACTGGCTTCGGCGCCGACGCGGCCATCGTGCGCAGCATCGGCGCGGCGCTGTTCGACATCGACCCCGCGGCCGTGACGGGCGACGGCGCGGCGGTCGCCAGCGAGGGCTTCCTCGCGGCCTTCCTCCTGATCGCCGTGCTGCTGGACGCGGCGCTGGACGGGTCGGTCATGCTGGCCAAGCGCGACGACGAGGGAGGTGACGGACAGTGATCCCATCACAGTACTACCTCCTGCTGTCGGCGGCGGTGTTCTGCATCGGCGTGTTCGGCGTGCTGACCCGCCGGAACGCCCTGATCTTCCTGATGTCCGTCGAACTGATCCTCAACGCCGCCAACATCAACCTGGTGGCCTTCTCGCTCCAGTACGGCAACCTCACCGGCCAGGTGTTCGCGCTGTTCGTGATGGCGCTGGCCGCCGCCGAGGTCGCCGTCGGCCTGGGGATCATCCTGGTGCTGTACCGCAACTTCGCGGACGTGGACGTGACCGAGGCGGCGACAATGAGGTGGTAACATGAGTGCATTCGACTACGCTCCCGCGATCGCGCTGCTCCCGTTCGCATCGTTCCTCGTCGCGCTGTTCCTCGGCAATCGCATGCCCAAGCGGGGCGCGCTTGCCGGGATCGCAGCGACGGGCGGATCGCTCCTGCTGTCGGCCTGGGTCGCGCTGACCGTTGCCGGCGGCCAGACGTACAACGAGACGCTGTTCACGTGGGTCACCGGGATCGACAGCCTCACGCTGAACCTGGGGATCCTGATCGACCCGCTGACGGCGCTGATGTTGCTGATCGTCTCGCTGATCAGCCTCCTCGTGCACGTCTTCTCGCTGGGGTACATGAACGACGAGGGGGAGACGGGCCTGCCGCGGTACTACGCCGGCCTCGGCCTGTTCACCTTCTCGATGCTCAACTTCGTGTACGCCAGCAACATCCTGATGGCGTTCATGTTCTTCGAGCTGGTGGGACTGTGCTCGTTCCTCCTCATCGGCTTCCACTTCCGGGAGGAGGCCCCGCCGAGCGCGGCGAAGAAGGCGTTCCTGGTCACTCGCTTCGGTGACTACTTCTTCCTGGTCGGCGTCGCCGGCATCTTCGCCACCTTCGGCACGGGCGCGTTCGCCGGCGACGGCTCGTTCCCGGTGCTGGCCGAGCACGCGCTCGTCGACGGCGAGACCGAGGCGCTGAACCTCTTCGGCTTCGACCCCCAGACCTGGTTCACGATCCTCGGGCTGCTCGTGCTGGGCGGCGTGATCGGCAAGTCCGCCCAGTTCCCGCTGCACACGTGGCTGCCCGACGCCATGGAGGGTCCGACCCCGGTCTCGGCGCTGATCCACGCGGCGACGATGGTCGCGGCCGGCGTCTACCTCGTCGCGCGCATGTACGGGTTCTACGCCCTCTCGCCGACGACGCTGGCGATCATCGCACTGGTCGGCGGCTTCACGGCGCTGTTCGCGGCGACGATGGGCGTCGTCAAGCAGGAACTCAAGCAGGTGCTCGCGTACTCGACCATCTCTCAGTACGGGTATATGATGCTCGCGCTGGGGACCGGCGGCTACGTCGCCGCGGTCTTCCACCTGACGACCCACGCGGTGTTCAAGGCGCTGCTGTTCCTCGGCGCCGGGTCGGTCATCATCGCGATGCACCACGAGGAGAACATGTGGGAGATGGGCGGCCTGAAAGAGCGCATGCCCGTCACTTACTGGACGTTCCTCTCCGGGTCGCTGGCGCTGGCGGGTATCGTGCCCTTCGCCGGCTTCTGGTCGAAGGACGAGGTGCTCTACGAGGCGCTGAACCACGGGATCGGCACCGAGGGCGGCCTCGGCACCGTGATGCTCGCTGCCTACGCGATGGGTCTGCTCTCGGTGCTGTTCACGGCCTTCTACACCTTCCGGATGGTGTTCCTGACCTTCCACGGCGAGCCCCGGACCGAGACGGCCCGGAGCCCTCACGGCGTCCGCTGGAACGTCAAAGGCCCGCTGAGCGTGCTTGGGATCCTGGCCGCGACGGTCGGGTTCATCAACATGGTTCCCGTGCAGGAACTGACGGGGATCCACCTCGAGTTCCTCCACGACTGGCTGCTCGGTCCCGAGGAAGGCGGCTGGCCGGCCGAGTTCGTGACGGGCGCCCACCACTACGAAGTGCTCCTCGAGGAGGTCGCAGGCGTCCACCCCGCCGGGCTGAGCGCGCTCGTGCCCGGCGCGATCTCGCTGGCGCTGGCGCTGGTCGGCGTCGGCCTCGCGTGGTCGCTGTACAACGTCGACCGGCCGGTCGAACACACGGACAAGCTAGGATCGATCAAGACGGTGCTCATGCACAACTACTACCAGGACGAGTATCAGGTGTGGCTCGCGACGGGCGTCACGTACCCACTGGCTCGCGCCGCGGACAAGTTCGACCAGGGCGTGGTCGACGGCGTGGTCAACGGGATCAGCAGCGTCAGTCTGTTCTCCGGCGGTCGCGTCCGCCGGATCCAGTCGGGCGTGGTGACCAACTACGCGCTCCTCGTGACCACGGGGCTGGTCGTGTTGCTGGTCGCCTTCGGCGTCCTCGGGGGGTGGTTCTGAATGTGGATCGCTGCCCTCCTCGCGGTGACGTTCCTGGGCGCCTGCGTGACGTTCCTGGCGCCGGACCGCTATGCGGGCAAGGTGGCGACGGCGATCAGCGCCGTCCCCGCAGTCGGATCGCTGTACATGTACTGGGTGTACCTGACCCAGTACGAGACCACCGGGAACGCCCTGCTCGGCGGTGACGCCGCCTTCGCACAGACCGTCGAGTGGTTCGAGATCGCCGGATTCTCCGTCCAGTACTCGGTCGGGCTGGACGGCGTCAGCATGCCGCTGCTCACGCTGACGGCCGTGCTGACGACGCTCGCGCTGATCAGTTCGTGGACGCCCATCGACGACCGGCAGTCCCAGTTCTACGGGCTGATGCTCCTGATGGAGACGAGCCTGATCGGGGTCTTCGCGGCGCTGGACTTCCTGCTGTGGTTCGTCTTCTGGGAGGGCGTCCTCATCCCGATGTACTTCCTCATCGGCGTGTGGGGCGGCCCGCGCCGGAAGTACGCCGCGATCAAGTTCTTCGTGTACACGAACGTGGCGTCGCTGATCATGTTCGTGGGCTTCTTCGCCCTCCTGTTCGGTCTGGGCGACTCCATCTCGTCGCTGGGCCTGGCGGAGATCACGGCCGCGCTGACCGGCGGCGAGCTGTCGGCGCTGGCCGGCATCGAGCCGGCGACGCTGAAGGTGCTGGCCTTCGTGGCCATGTTCTTCGGGTTCGCGGTGAAGGTGCCCGTCTTCCCGCTGCACACCTGGTTGCCCGACGCTCACGTCGAGGCACCGACGCCGGTGTCGGTCATGCTGGCCGGCGTCCTCCTGAAGATGGGGACTTACGCGCTGCTGCGGTTCAACTTCACGATGCTGGGTGACGTCGCGCGCGGCGAACTCGTCGCGTGGATGCCCTACGCCATCGCGGCGATCGGCGTGCTCAGCGTCATCTACGGGGCGATGCTCGCGCTGGCCCAGCGCGACCTCAAGCGGATCGTGGCCTACTCGTCGATCTCGTCGATGGGTTACGTCATCCTGGGGCTGGTCGCCTTCACGCCCCACGGCATGGGCGGGGCGACGTTCCAGATGATCTCCCATGGCCTGATCTCCGGGCTGATGTTCATGGCCGTCGGCGTCATCTACAACACGACGCACACGCGCATGGTGGGCGACATGTCCGGGCTGGCCGACCGGATGCCCTGGACGGTGGGCATCTTCGTGTCGGCGGCCTTTGGCTACATGGGTCTGCCGCTGATGTCCGGCTTCGCCGCGGAGTACCTGGTGTTCGTCGGGTCGTTCGGCGCGCCGACGCTGGGCACCGCGGCGCCGCTGTTCACCGCGGCCGCGATGTTCGGCATCGTGATCGTCGCGGGGTACCTGCTGTGGGCGATGCAGCGGTCGATCTTCGGGCCCTTCCGCCTGGAGACCGACTACGACGTCGGCCCGGCCCCGCTACACGACGTGGCGCCGCTGGCAGTCCTGCTGTTGCTGGTCATCGCACTGGGGGTCGCGCCGGACCTCTCGTACCGGATGATCCAGCACGCGGTTAACCCGATCCTCGAAGTCGGAGGTGGTGTCTGATGGTGCAACTCCCAACGTGGGCGGCGCTCGGGCCGTCGCTGGTGCTCGGCCTCACGGCGCTCGTCCTCTTCGTCGTCGACAGTATCGACCCGGACTCCGAAAACGTCGGTCTGCTGGCCGGAATCGCCGGTCTGGGGACCTTCACGGCCGCCGGGACCAGCGTCTGGTACCTGATCTCGGGAACCGGCCTGCCGACCGAGCAGGGCGGCCGCGGAGTCGTCGACCTGTTCGCCGGCCAGCTGATCGTCGACCAGATGGCGCTGTTCGTCGGCTTCATCGTCGCCAGCGTAGCGTTCCTGGTCGTGCTGGCGAGCTACGACTACCTTGAGGGGCTGGCCTACCAGGCCGAGTTCTACTCGCTGGTGATGCTGGCCGCGACCGGCATGACGCTACTCGGGGCGTCCAACAGCCTCGCGACGGCCTTCATCAGCCTCGAACTGGCCTCGCTGCCCTCGTTCGCGCTGGTGGCCTTCCTCAAGCACAACAAGGGTAGCGTCGAGGCGGGCCTGAAGTACTTCCTCGTGGGCGCGCTGTCCTCCGGGATCATGGCTTACGGCATCTCGCTGGTGTACGCCGCTACCGGATCGCTCCAGTTCGGCGCCGTGGCCGAGGCACTCGGCGACGCGCCGGCCAGCGTCCTCGGCGTCGGCATCATGATGTTGATCGGCGGCGTCGCCTACAAGACATCCAGCGTCCCGTTCCACTACTGGGCGCCGGAGGCCTACGAGGGGGCGCCCGCGCCCATCTCGGCGTTCCTCTCGTCGGCGTCGAAGGCCGCGGCCTTCGTGCTCGGCTTCCGCGTGTTCGTCACCGCGTTCCCCATCGGCACCGTTGCGGGCACCATCGACTGGGTGCTCGTCTTCCAGGTGCTCGCCGTGGCGACGATGACGCTCGGTAACTTCGCGGCGGCCACCCAGGAGCGGGTCAAGCGGATGCTGGCCTACTCCTCGATCGGTCACGCCGGGTACGTGCTGATCGGGCTGGCCGCGCTGACCAGCGGCGCCGACCACTCGTCGGTGCTGGGCGCCGGCATGGCTCATCTCCTGGTCTACGGCTTCATGAACACGGGCGCGTTCCTGTTCATCGCCCTGGCCGAGTACTGGGACGTCGGCCGGACCTTCGAGGACTACAACGGCCTCGGCAGCGAGGCGCCGCTGGCCTGTGCCGCCATGACCGTCTTCCTGTTCAGCCTGGCCGGCCTGCCTATCGGCGGTGGCTTCTGGTCGAAGTTCTACCTGCTGATGGCGACGGTCAACTCCGGGACGTGGATCCTGGGCGCGGCGCTGATCGTCAACAGCGCGCTCAGCCTGTTCTACTACTCCCGGGTCGTCAAGGCCATGTGGATCGAGGACCCGGTCGACGGCGGGTTCGACATCGACCACTACCCGGTGGGACTGTACACCGCCATCGTCTCGGCCGCCGTGATCACCTTCGGGCTCCTGTTCGGCTTCGGCGGCGTCTCCGCCGTCGCAGAGAGCGCCGCCGGTCTTCTGGTGTAATCGGCGCGCCTCTCGGCTTCGACTGCCTTTCGCCGGCTCGCGTCGAGTTCGCGATTCTGCCGTTCGGCTTCTCGCGATGTGCGTACTCGTCGCTGGCGAACCTCGCGCCGCTTACTATAGTAGAAATTGAAACGATTTACACGTCGAGGGGCTTCCGGGTGCCCCTCGAGTGTGTCATTGCGTTCAATTTCTACTATAGCTACTCGTGACTGGCGAAAATGGGGACGGCGTCGGGGTGAGATGCCCACGGAAGTCCCCGACGCGGTGGGACCGATACTGCCTGGCTGGGACCCCTCGATGCTCACGGAGAGGGGAACTGGCTGACGATTCTGGCTGGCGGACGGCCCGGCGCGTCTCTCGGCCACTGGAGGACTTCCACTGATCGTCCTCCGTACCCTCCGACGCCTGCGCTGCAGCGGACCACGGCAGACGTGTGTGCGGTCGTCGTATCTCCCGCCCGCCGGCGGATTTAGGTTTGCCTAAAACATACAAGTATCTTCCGGTGTCGCCACAAGGACTTTATTCGTTGCCTGCGTAAGGACAGATATGAACCGGCACTTCGAAGACGCGCGATACTACCTCAAGCGCGCCGGCGAGATGGCCCTGAAGGGCGTGCGCGACGAACTGGAGCCCGTCGAACAGCGAGCCCGCGAGCTGACTGGCCGCGAGGAGGAACCGGAACCCACCCGCGCGGAGAAGGCCCGGACCGACGTCGACCGGGTCCGGGCGAAAGTCGAACGGGAAGTCGAGGACGCCGTCACCACCGCCCGTGAACGGTTGGCGTCGCGGTGAGGGAAGGCAATTCTTAAGTCGTCGCTCCGATTAGCCGCAGGTGCGGGTTGGTGATCTAGTCCGGTTATGATACCTCCTTCACACGGAGGACGTCGGCGGTTCAAATCCGCCCCAACCCATACGCTCACTTCCTATACCTTCCGTAGTTAATCGCAAGACGGGGCCGAAGTGCTATTGCACCCGGTTTGGAACCCATGAAGGTGCTTCCCAATTCTGTGGCGAACCACCATACGGCACCGAATTACGCCTTTAGGTAGAATCTGAGTATCGTATATTCTAAGCCAATCGGAAAGGAATATCGCCTGTGTTCAAACTGGGGAATCAGGTCCATCAAAAGATGCATTGAGCCGAGGAGTACCGTTGCCTCTATGCACTGTTCCTCAGGTCAGAATATGCGGCTCTGGTGAAATCATCAGCAGCTGATGGTTTCAGATCTTTTTGATCAGTATTGAGAGTCTAAGGAACATCTGATCCTCTGTGTCTCCCTGAAACAAAAAGTGCACCATGAGTCCAGAGATTACTTCAGCCGACGCCTATTTAAGCCATGCCGGGTCTGCAGAATTTATGAAGCTAAGCCCACAGAAATTGCTGCTACTCCCCGTCGCAATCTTCGTCGCTATCGTCGTTGGGATTCCGGTTTCATCAGCCAGGTCCGACGCGGCTTTGCCGCTGATTGCTGAGTGTTCCAAAGGACTGTCTGCGTTCTCATCTACCCCACCAAGTTCGGGTGCAATAGCGGCGTTTGTGCAGTGTTCGACCGGTGTCATTCTCATCCTGACTATCCCGGGTGCGGTCGGTATCGGACTGATGGTTCTTAGGAACTGATTGCAGATCACCAATGAAGCTTGTCTGACCGAGGGGCGGGTCGAAGACACCATGGGGACGTTTTGGATGCTCCTCACGATCATGAGCAATGAGCACACCTACGTATCGGAGGTTTCACGCTCAATTATGACTAAACGATAATATTTCAACTGAGTCAAAAGGTTGCTCGTAAGCCGCCCACTGGGCTACACCGTAGCTTTTGCCCGCAGCTGGAAGAGCCTCGATGAGTGTGGTTTCAGATCAGTCTGGTATCATCCCCGACTACTGCGGTCCTCGAAGGGTGTCTGTGTTGACCCTCAGTCCATCTTGAACATTTCTCGACGCAGGTTCCGCTTCTCCGACTCAGTTCGGGCATCGTAGTGTTCATCAAGCGTGTTTACGGAGACATTCATCCGCTCACTGATGAGTTCCTTCCGGTGTCCTTCGTTCAACCAATGAGTGATCGCTCCACGTCGGATAGGGTGGGGACTGACTGAACCAGGACACTTCGAGGCAGCGCGGTAGTCTTGGTTTGCTTCGCACTCATCCAGATCCCGTCTATGGGGACACTCCCCTGTGTAGTGACATGGGCGCGTAAGCCGCCGTATGTGCATCCGCAAGTTTGACCGCACCATACGGCCATGCCGAGACGAGAACAGTGGTGTGCGTCCATAGTCGTCCGTCACATCCTCGTGATGCATCTGGAGGTAATCGTCGAGAATCTCGCAAGCCCACGAGTGCAGGTTAATCTCTCGCTGACCGTCATGCTTGTTCTTCAGTGGGGTTCCCTTGTCCGGTCTATGAGCGACCTCAATGTACTGATCCGTAGAGTTGTAATCCTCAACGTCGACCGCGCGGGCTGCCCCAAGTCTCATCCCAGTATCCCACAGTAATGCAAAGAGAGCGTGCCGAAGAGTAGCGTATTCGAAGTTATCGAGGTAGTCGAGAATGTGGTCTGCACGGTCGGCATCCAGCATCTCGGAGCGTACCTTGTCGTCCGGTTCGTTCAGAACCATATCGTCTACTATCCACGACTCGACAAGCCCCATTGAGCTACACCAGCTGAGGAATGCCCGAAGTGAACTCAGGTTATTGTAGAGGGTCACTTCGTTGATTCCGCTCTCGCGTCGATACTGCTTGAAGTCAGAGATATGGAAGCCATCTATCTCACAAATGTTGTCTAAGCCATCCTCCTCACAAAATTCGAGGAATCGGTTGAGAGTAGAGCTGTTGTTGTAGTACGATGAGTCAGCCCACTCCGGTTTCTTTTCTGTGAGGTATCGGTTTACGGCCCGTTCAGGCTTCATCTGGGTTCGGCTGTTGTCTTTTGACATTGTTGACTCTCAACCCAGTGCCCGCCCGTGTGATCCACACATGTTATGCACCCAACTTCACCACTTGGCGGTCAGGCGCGAACGGCCATACTGTTTGATTTGGCCGGCGTGAGCGCCTGACGTCGGCGGTTCAAATCCGCCCCAACCCATTTTTGACGACACAACACCGCGAGCGCCAGCGAGCGGTCCGTGTCGTCAAAATGGTCGATGAGGATTTGAAGTAGGGAGGAGCGTCGCTCCGACCGTAGTTCAAATCCGCCGGGAGAGCTTTGCTCTCCCGAGCCCTCGCTCACTCCGCTCGCGAGGACGCCCCAACCCACTTCTGCTGAAAACAACACCGCGAGAGCCTTTCATGGCTCTCGTTGCCTCTTTCGGCTGTGTGGGTCACGAGGATTTGAACCCAGGAAGACGAACGGAGTGAATCTTGCTCCGGTTCAAATCCGCCGAGAGAGCGACGGCCCGGCGCGGTTCGAAGCCCTCCTTCAGGGACGCTTCACTCGCCGTCGCCCGGCGGCCGCTCCGAGAGTCGATCGAACCGGTCCTGAGCGTCCGCCCGCCGTTCCTGCGTCGTCGCCTCGTCGTACCACGCGTCGACAAGCCGGTCGGCCTCGACCACGATTTCGTACACGGCACCCTCGTGCTGGCCGTCCTCCGGCAGCGACGCCTCGTCGACCACCAGTTCGTATCGACCTTCGTCGCCGTTCAGTTCCATCGTCGCGAGGCCGTCCTCGATCCGGTCCACGACCGCGTCGTATCTGTCGTCGGGGATCTCGGTCATGAGTACGCCTCCGTCAGGACGCGATCGCCGTCGGCGTCCGTGACGATCACCGTGTCGCCGTTGTTGTTCCAGACGGGTGACCCTTGCCCCCAGTAGCGGTCCGTCTCGGTGTCGGACCCGCTCCCGGTGTGCAGCGTGACGCTGTCGTCCGGATCGATCGTGACGCCGTCGGGGAAGGCGTAGGTGTGGCCGGCGTCGTCCGCCACTTCCCAGCCGGAGAGGTCGAGCGAGGCGTCGCCGACGTTCTCGAAGACGACGTACTCGTCGTTCAGGTTCTCGCGGTCGTCGCCGGCGGCGTCGGCGTGGACCTCCGCGACGGCCAGGTCGCCGTCACCGGCCTCGGTGACCGTCGCGGTCGGCGTTCCGCCGTCGGTCGCGACCGGGGTGTCAACCTCACTGCCGACGTCGGCCTCGTAGGTCGCGCGCCGTTCCAGGGAGCCGGACGCGTCGGGCGCTATCGGGTCCCCCTCGTACAGCGACCGCGGATCGGTGGGGGCCTCCGCCTGCGTCCACGCGGTCACGGTCTCGCCGTCGCTCTCCAGGAGGACGTCCCCGTGAGTCGCGGTCCAGTACGCGTCGACGTCGCGCTCGGCCAGCCGCGTCAGCGTCTCGTTGTGGGGGTGTCCGTACTCGGAGTCGTACGCGCTGGAGACGACGGCGACTTCGGGACCGACCGCGTCGAGGAACGCCCCGGTGTTGCTGGTCGCGCTACCGTGGTGACCGACCTTGAAGGCCGTCGCGCCGATATCGTCCCCGTATCGCTCGACGAGGTACTCCTCGTGGGTGGCCTCGGCGTCGCCGGTGAACAGGAAGCCCGTCTCACCGTACCGGAGGCGAAGCGTGAGGCTGTTCTCGTTCCGGTCACCGCTCTCGTGGTAGGGCTCGGGTGGCCCCAGGACCGAGACGTTCACGCTCTCCATGGGGATCCGGTCGCCTGCGCGCGTCTCGTAGAGCGTGACGTCGTGTTCCTCGACGGCGTCGAGGTACTCCTCGTAGGTCTGCGTACTCGCGGCGAGGCCGGGATCGTAGACGGCGCCGACGCCCTCTTCTTCGGTCTCGTAGTGGTCGATGATCGCCGCGTGGCCGCCGACGTGGTCGGCGTGGCCGTGCGTGGTGACGAGGTAGTCGATGCGGTCGATGCCGCGGGCGTCGAGGTACTCGAGGACGCGCTTGCCGTCCTCGGTGAAGTCGCCGGAGTCGATCAGCATCGTCTCGTTCGTCGGGCCGACCACGAGCGTGCTGTCCCCCTGGCCGACGTCGATGTGATGGACCTCCAGCGTTCCGTTTCCGTCGGCAGCGGTCGTGGCGGAGGACGCCGTCGCGTTCGCCGACGCGCCGACGCCGCCCCGGTCGGGACCGGCCCGAGAGTCGACCGCTCCCCCGACGCAGCCGGCGAGCACGAGCAACGCGGCGACGGCGGCGACGCGTGCCGGTCGAGAGGGAGTCACGTCCGCGCAAGGGGCCCCACGGACAAGGCGGGGAAGCTTGTGATAGCAAGGGCGATTTCACGGAAGCGCGTGCGCTCACGCCGGCCGCGTACGTCGACAGCGCGACCGTTGCCGGCCGAACGAGCGAGGCTCACGTCCGCCCGTTCCGGCG
The DNA here is from genome assembly GCF_020217425.1 of Halomicrobium urmianum. Classification (NCBI taxonomy): domain Archaea; kingdom Methanobacteriati; phylum Methanobacteriota; class Halobacteria; order Halobacteriales; family Haloarculaceae; genus Halomicrobium; species Halomicrobium urmianum. The sequence goes on along the minus strand of NZ_CP084090.1, from coordinate 444,797 downwards.
GTACAGTGCGAGCGCCGCGAGCGCGAACGAGCCGACGCCGGCGACGCCGAAGAACGGGAGCCGTTCGAACACCCAGAAGCCGGACCCCGATGCGGGAGCGGCGTCCGTTCTCGCGGCCGTCGGGGTCGCAGTGGCGGACTCGGTCGGCGCGGGCGTCGGCGTCCCGGCGCTCACCGCGACGGTCGCGACGACGCCGGCGTGGTCACTGGGCCAGGTCTCGACGGTTTCGCCGCCGACCTCGGCCGAAACGCGGGACTCCGAATCGGCACCGACGCGCTCGGCGTCGGTCGGTTCGAGAGGTCCGCGGACGAACACGTGATCGATCCGTCGGGAGAACTCGGCGTCGTCGTTCCGGAGGTCGCTTGCGTGGCAGCAGGTGGCGCCCGCGCCGTCGTCGCCGCGGACGGACGCGTGGGCGTCGTCGAACGACTCGACCAGCCGGTCGTAGGCGGCCCGCGGTCCGCCGGGGCCGCTGTTGAGGTCGCCGGCGAGCGCGACCGGGCGGTCCTCCGGCAGGAGGGCGAGCAGCTCGTCGGCCTGCTCCCGGCGGACGCCGTCCGCGGTCGACTCCAGGTGAGCAGCCGCGACCGTCACGTCGGCCCCGCCGACGGCGAGGTCGACGAGGCAGAAGCCCCGCCGGATCGGGACGTCGACGCCGTCGAAGGCGTACCGGTACGTCGCGTCGAACGTGTCGGCGTAGGTCCCGTCCACGTCGGCGTCGCTTCGGACGAGCACGGCCGTCCGGTCGGTCAGCCTGACGTCGGCGCGGCCGTCCGGGCGGTCGGCGGGCACTTCGAGGTCGGTGGTGACGGTCGAGGCGGCGACCTCGTAGTCCAGCCCGCGTTCGGACAGGCGGTCGGTGAGCAGGGCCAGCAGGTCGACCACCTCGCGATCGGCGTTCGGGACGGGAGCGTCCGCGAAGTCGCTCTCGGACTGGACGCGTATCAGCGCGGCTTCCTGAAGCGCGACGACGTCGGGGTCGGTCGCTTCTACCTCGGCCGCCAGCGCGTCGGCGCGGGCCTCGTAGGGATGGGAGCGGACCTCGTCGAGCATCTCGCCGGCGATGCGGGCGACGTCGTCCATCGAGTCGGCGCCGAACAGCCGCGCGAGGTCGACGCCGGTGTAGCAGTTGCGCGTCAGGACGGTCAGCGTCGGCGTCGCCGCGACCGCCGGGGCGGCCCCCGCGGCGGCCAGCCCCGCGACGCCGCCGAGGAGCGCTCGCCGGGAGCAGGCGATCCGGTCGGAGTCCGGCGGTTTCATTTGGCTATACCAGCGCGACGGTATGCAAAAGGATACGGGTCAGATGCGGGCGCATTGCGATGCAAGAAGCTACCACTTGCACTCGCTCAGACGGGCTCGCACAGCGCCCACACGTCTGACCCGGGGTCGAGGTTGGTCGGCTCGGCGCCGCGTTCGGTCAGGATCCCGGCGTGGTACAGCATCGCCTTCAGCTGGAAGACCGTCGGCGAGTGGTACACCCGGCCGTCGGTCAGTGTCGTGGGTCGCAACTCGCCGTCGGCGTCGAGGACGCGACTGCGGACGTCTTCGTCGCCGCGGACGAACAGCTCGACGGTGAACGAGGGGTGGAGCCGGTGGAGGTACTCGACGAGCTGCGGGAGCGTCGGCTCCGAGATCCCGTCGTCGTGCAGGTGCTGGATCTCCTCGACGAGGAGCCGGGTCGCGGGGTAGGCGTACACGACCTGTCGGGTGAGCTGTCCCCACGCCGGCGCCAGCTCGCGGAACCGCCTGCGCGAGCCCTTCCAGTCCTCGAACGTCCGGAGCGCGGCATCGACGGATCCGTACTCCCGGTGCGCGAACCGGACCACCTCGCGGCCGAGCGGGGTGAGTCGGACCCCCTCCGGCGTCTCGTCGACGAGGTCGAGGAAGGCCGCTCCGGTCCGGGCGGCGTCGACGGCGCCGACGACGCGCTCGGCGACGACGACGTCGGTCTCGTCGGGGTGGGAGACGGCGAGCGCGTAGCCGAGGTAGTTCTTCGGGTGGTTGAGGCCGAACGACTTCTCCGCGACGCCCTGGGCGCTGGCCTGGAACCGGATCGCGTCCGTCTCCGTGGTCGTCCGGTTGCCGACGACGCGGGGGACCTCGATCGGCTCGACGGCACCGCCGGGCTCGACGCCGAGGATTCCGACGTTCAGTTCGCGGGCCAGCGTCCGGTTCGACTCCGAGACGGCGTCGGCGGGCGCGGTGACGTAGGCGGCGTTGGCCTCGCCGAGGCGGTCGTGGGCCTGCACGATGCCCCGGTCGACGTCGACGCCGCGGTCGGTGTAGCCCTTGGCCTCGACGGCCACCAGCGGCGGGTCGTCGCCGAGGCGCTCGACCGCCAGGAGGTCGTCGTCGAGGGGGTGGACGCCGACCAGGTCGGGGTAGCCCGAGCCGACGCGGACGTGGTTGAACGGGGCGAGGACGTTCCGAACGTCCGGGTCGACCGGCCGATCGGCGAGCCACCGCTCCGAGGCGAACTGCGTGTCGACGACGGCGTAGCCGTCCTCGGCGTCCCCGGGGAAGAGCCGACGCTTCGCGTGTGCGAGGACCCGCGGTTCGGTCAGGTCGCGCGCCGCGCTTGCCATGCGCGCCCGGTTTCGCGAGCTGGCACAAGAACGTTCGGGCTCGACCGAGTCCGGGACGGGGAATCACCGCCCGACGGGCGAGAGCGGTCAGAATACTTAATAGACGACCCAATCAACGCCACAGTCGATTCGAATGCTGGAGACGATCGCGCTCGGAATAGCGACGAACGGGCTGGCTGCGGGCGCCTCCGCGGGGAGCGGTATCGTGAAGGGCAAGATCGAGGACGTGATCCGCCGCCGACGGTTCTCGAGCGACGTCGACGAGCTCGCGACGGAGTTCAACGCGGCGCTCGAAGCCACCGTGCCGGCCGCGCTCGCCGAGGCGGACGTCGACGGCGCGTCGGCGAGCGACGTCGCCGACGACTGGTCGGCGGTCGCAGCGCACCTGGACGAGATCGACGTCGCATTCGAGACCGAACGCGAGGCCGTCGCGCGTATCGCCCGGGCGATCGGGGCGACGCTGGACCTCGACCTCGACGCCGATCCGGAGCTGCGACGAGCGCTCGAGGCGGCCGTCGCCGACGCGTACCGCGACGCGATCCGGGCGTTCGCGGAGGAGATCTCGGGGACGGAACTCGCCGAGGTTCTCGACACCGAGGCGAACATCGAGCTCACGGCCACCGTCAACCGGCTCGAGACGCGCCTCGAGACTGTTCAGGACCGCCTCGACCGACAGGAGCTGGCCCGGCTCCGGGATCAGGGGTTCGTCCGGCTGGGGCCCCGCTTTTTCGAGCAGGCCGAGGTGAAGGACCCGGCGACCTGCTGGCGGACCGGGTTCAGCCTCGCGGAGATCCGGGCGGGGCACTACTTCGAGCGGTTCCACGAGGACGGCGACGAACAGACGATCACCGAGCACCTCTCCGATCGACTCCGTGCGGGCCGCGACACCGTCGTCCTCGGTCGCCCGGGGTCCGGGAAGAGTACCATCTGCAAGGCGGTCGCGACGACCTGGTACGAGCGGACGACGGGCGCCGTGTTCTACCGGCGCAGCAACGCGCCGAACGACTTCGACGAGGTCGGCCCGCTCGAGACCCAGATCCGGGAGGCCGCCGGCCCCGTTCTGATCGTCGTCGAGGACGCCGCCAGGCCCGCGACGAGCCCGGTCTTCCACCTCGTCGAGCGGTTCGAGGGCGACGACTCCGTCCGCTTCCTCCTCGACTCACGGAAGAGCGAGTGGCAACACCCCGAGAGCGTGATGGACGACCCGCGGCTGCAGGAGATCAAGGACCAGGGGATCGAGCGCTATCCGGTCCCGAGCGTCTCGGAGCGGGAGTGCGCGGCGGCCGTCGAACACTTCGAGGCGACGACCGGGGAGTCGGTCACGCAGGACGTGGACCAGCTCGTCGCCGACCTGGGCGCGACCGACGTCGGCGAGATGTACCTCCTCGCTTACCGGCTCGCCAGCCACGCGACGGAGACGGTTCCGACGCCCGGCGAGAGCGGGTCCGCGACGGTCCTGGAGTCGTCGGTTCGGAGCGTCTACGACGACCTGACGGACCGCTGCGGCGACGACGACTACCTCCCCTTCCACCTGGGGATCCTGATCAACGTCCTCAACGCCTCCGAGATGACCGTCTATCCCGATCTCCTGCACGCGCTGGCGGAGGAGAAGCGGGACCACCGGCGGATCGAGGACCTCGTCGACGACCTCGAGGACGAGCTCCTCTTCGAGGGGGACGGCGAGGGATATCGGTCGCACCATCCCCTCTGGTCGGCGATCTTCTTCCGTCACTTCCTCGACGAGGCCGGCGAGCGCCGGGCGGCGGACCACTTCGAGGAGGTGGTCAACGCCCTCTTCTCCGTGGTCGACGACGAGCAGACGCGCGAGCGCATCGACCGCTGGTTCAGGGGGGACGCGCCGTACGTCCGGCGCGTCGAGGAGGCACCGACGGAGACCGCCGACTCGCTCGCCCTGACCGTCTTCAACATGGGCGACGCCGATCCGCAGTACGCCTTCGCCAGGGCCTCCAGCAGCCAGCGCCAGCCGATCTTCCACGTCGCCCCGCTGTTCGGCACGACCGAGCACTCCTGGATCTCGCTGCCCGACGCGTGCTCCACGGAGACGCGCCTCCGCTGTACGAACCTCCGGGGCGTGATGTACCTCGACAGCGGGGAGTTCGACCGGGCGAAGGCCGAGTTCGAGCACCTCCACGAGCGGATCACCGACCTCGAGCCGGACGAACTCGGCCCCGATCGCCTGACGGAGATCGAGGCGTGGACGCTGAACAACCTCGGGAACGTCGCGCGCCGCCGTGGCGAGCTCGACACGGCCGAGGAGTACCACCGGCGCGGCCTCGAGACGTTCCGGGAGGTCGGCGTCCGGACGGGGGAGGCGTGGACGCTGAACAACCTCGGCAGCGTCAACCGCGTCTGCGGCAACCTCGACGCCGCGGAGCGGTACCACGAGGACAGTCTGACCGTCTTCGACGACCTCGACAACCGGCTGGGTCGCGGATGGGTGCTGAACAACCTCGGTCTCCTGGCCCGCAAGCGCGGCGACCTGGAACTCGCCGCCGAGCGCCACCACGACAGCCTCGACGTCTTCCAGGAGATCGGCCACCGGCTCGGCGAGGCACGGGTCCTGAACGCGCTGGGGCTCGTGACACGCGAACGCGGCGAGTACGGCGAGGCCCGCTCGTACTTCCGGCAGAGCCTCGGCGTCGCCCGGGAGATCGGCGACCGGCAGTGCGTGGCCTGGTGTCTCAACAACGTCGCTACCGTCCACGAGCGCGAGGGCGAGCTCGACGACGCCCGGGAGTACTTCGAGGAGAGCCTCGGGGTGAAGCGGGAGCTCGGCGACCGGCAGGGCGAGGGGAACACGCTCTCGCACCTCGCGACGGTCGCGCTCCGCCGCGGCGACGTCGAGCGCGCCCGCGACCGCGCCGGCGAGTCGGTCGCGGTCCTGCTCGACGTGGACGGGTACCACAACGCCCTCGCGAAGCTCGAGCGGATGGCCGAGGTCGCCGTCGAGACGGGCGCGTCCGGAGCCGCGCGGGCGTGGTGCGAACGCGGTCGAGAGCTGGCGGCCGAGCACGGCTTCGACGACTACGAGGAGTCGTTCGCGGACCTGCTCGGCGAACTCGACGGTTCCGACCTGGCCGCCTGACCTCGAATCGCTCCTCGTACTGCCGGCTGTACCACTTCGAGAGCACTCGCCGCCCCGTGGTGGCGAGTGTCTTCACGAGCGTACAGCCGGCGGTATCAGCGGCGGTCCCGGAACCACTCGGCGACGGCGTCGGCCACGGCCCGCCAGTGACGGTCGACCGTCGGGATGCTCTGCTCGATCTGGATCCCCGACTCGCCGTCGGCGGTGAGCCAGTTGACGAGGTTCTCGGGCCGCCGTCCCATGTACTTACCTTCGAGAGAGACCTCGATGCCGGTTCCGGCGAGCGCCTCCGACACGGCGGCAGCGACGCCCTCGCGGATCGGTTCGGGAGCGCGACCCCCAACGACGACGCCGTCGTTGTCGTGACAGTGGAAGCTGACGGCGCGCTCGAACCCGCGGTCGGCGATCCGGGCGAGCAGCGGGAACGACCGCGGGTCGACGTCCGAGGAGCGGACGTGGTACCGATCGAAGGCGGCGGCGTCGTCGTCCCACCCCTCGACGCTCCAGGCCGTCGCCTCGCGGGCCGACAGCCGGTCGACGAGCCGGTGAGCCTGGAGGTCGGTGTTCCCCTCGATCACGCCGCCGTGGGGCGCGCAGGCGACGAGGCGGTCCCCGCCGGCGTCGGCCAGCCGCTCCGCGACCGCGCCGGCGCGCCGGGCCTCGTGTCTCGCGAGGTGCGGCGCGGCGACCACCGGCGTGACGGTGACGGTGAACTGTCCGTCCCGCGGCGCGCCGAGGCGGTCGCGCCCGCCGGTTGTCATGCCGACGGCGACGTCCGACAGGTCGCCGCGCTCGCCGACGGTGTACACCGCGTCGTCACCGTCGGAGCGTGTGACGAGCACCTGCGTCCCGAGGTCGCACCCGAGGACGGTCGCCAGCTCGTCGTCGACGGCCACGTACCGCTCGGGCGCGCCGCGGACGTCGAGGTCGAACTCGCCGTCGTGGTCGCGGACCAGGCACCGCTCGCCGTGGCGATGCGGCCGACCGGGGCCGCGCCCGATCCGCGAGCCGTCGACGTACGTGATCCCGTCGAGGCCGGCGACCGGGACCGTCCGGCCGAACCAGTCCTCGTACTCGGCGCCGCCCAGAACGACGGCGGGCGCGTCGCTCCCCGCGCCCGGTCGGCCCGGCTCCACCGCCAGCGTCTCGCGGTCCATCTCGAAGACCCCGTCGATCGGGTCGCCGCTCGCGGTGACTACGGCGGCGGTCAGCGGGCCGCTCCCCCGCCACTCCACGGCGTCGTCGGTGGCGCTCTCCCGGAACGGGACGCGGCTGTGCGCGTCGACGGCGACGATCGGATCGTCGGCCTCGACGGTCACCGACGTCTCCGCGTGATCCGGCGCGAACCGGAGCCGGTGTACCGTCACCCCGTCGACCGGGGCCGGAGCCGTCACCGCCGGGTGCTCGATGGACGCCTCGGCGGCCGGCGCGGATCCCCCGTCGGGCCCGGAGAGCGAGACGTCGGAGCCGTCGACCGTGACGTCGGCGGATCCGCCCGTGATCACGACGGAGTCCGGGGCGGCGACGAAGCGGTGCGTGCGGCGGCGCTGGCCGTCCGCCGCCTCGACGCCGGGTTCGGTCGCACCCGGCTCCAGACCGACGACGGTGTCCGGCCGCTCGCGGTCGCGTCGTCGCTCCCGAAGCGTGATCCGGACCGCGTCGCCGGCGAGGTCGACGCGGTAGTCGCAGTGCCAGCGACCGGTCGTCGAATGGGCGGCCATTATCGGCACTGTACCGCGTGTCGGCAAAAGTCCTGCCGTCACCGGCGGGGATCCCTTCTCCCGGCCCCCTCACTCGACCCCGGCGTCGGGGTTTCTGTCCCGGAGCATCGACAGGACGACGCGCTCGAAGCCGTCGGCGTCGGCGGCCTCGATCACGCGCGTGTCGGCGGGCTCGCCGGTCGTCCCGTCGACGTCGGCGAACGTGTAGCCGCGCGTCAGCCCCTCGCGCTCGTCGATGTCGACGTGGTAGGTCCCGGTCGCCTCGCGGAGTTCGGGGTAAGCAAGCAGGGCGGCGGCCAGCGCGTCGGGCTGGGTGACGCCGTCGACGCCGATCTCCGCGTCGCCTGACTCCCGCAGCGTCCCGATCACCGCGGCGAAAAAGTCGGCGAGGTCAGTGTCGATCCCGTCGATCGTCTCGAGGACGGCCTCGCCCATCGCGCCGTCCCGCAGGCACAGTCCCCAGTCGACGAGCGTCGCGTCGAACTCGGCGAGGACGCGCTTCGCGGCGTCGGGGTCCACCCAGAAATTGAACTCGGCGGCGGGGGTGACGTTGCCCCGGCAGTGCACGTTGCCGCCCATCACCCACACCTCGTCGACGAGGTCGGGGAGGTCGGGTTCGCGCGCGTAGGCGAGCGCGAGGTTCGTCAGCGGTCCGATGCACAGCAGCGTGATCTCGCCGGGTGCGTCCCGACAGCGCCGGACGATCTCGTCGGGCCCGAACCCGTCGGCCGACTCGATTTCCGTCTCGGGGTGCAGGTCGCCGCCCAGGCCGCCCTCGCCGTGGATCTCCTCGGCGTGTTCGTGCTCCTTGAGGAGGGGCTGGCGGGCCCCCTCGTAGACGGGGACCTCGGTCGAATCGACCAGCGAGAGCGCGTACTTGGCGTTCTCGACCTCGCGGTCGAAGGGGACGTTCCCGGCGACGACGGTGACGGCTTCGACGGAGAGCCGGTCGGTCAGGCAGGCCAGCGCGAGCGCCTGCGTGTCGTCCCCGGCCGTGTCCGTGTCGACGATGACGCGTTGCATACGCCGTCATGGGACGCCGGCCTTTTAGCTGAATTGAGACGCTATTACGGCAGGCCCACGAAGTCGAACACCTGTATCTGCAAAGCGCGTCGTAGAAGCAGGAAGCCCTACCCTCGAGGAGCGAACGGCGTCAGCCGTGAGCGAGTAGGGTAGTTCGCTACCAGTCCGCGTTGCCCGCGGCGTCCGCGGACGGCCCGCCGTCCGGGCCGCTCACCGTGGAGCCGTCGAGAACAGCCGCGACAGCGTCCGATCGGGGTAGTACGTCGCGTCGCAGGCAGGGCAGACCGCGACCGTCACGCGGTCCTCCAGGGCTACCCCCGGTGCCAGGTCAGACGCCGCGACGGACCGCTCTTCGAGGTCGCTTCCACAGTCCGGGCAGGGGAGGTCGGTTTCGTGGGGCATGGTGTCCTCCGTCGAACGATCCCGCGGCGCTGTCCCCGGCGGTCCAGCGCCTGCGCAGGACAGAACGACCACCAGCGGCGCGGACCGGGAGACGACGGGAGATAGACAGGATCGTCCGCTAGAAAGGCGTACGCATCCGGAGACCAAATAGTTTGCGACGCGTTCTCACGGAATCTTCGGCGGCGTTCTCACGGAAACTGGTCGGGTGTCTCTCAGAGTTGCCGCCCGTTCCGCTCGGCCACGAGCGACTCGGCGAGGTCGTCGATCTGGGCCTGGACGGCGGCCAGTTCAGGAACCTCGCGGTCGCGGTAGGCCCGCTTGCTCAGGTGGTCGTGGTCGGCGACGACGTCGTGGGCCGCCATCGAGCGCTCGGCAAGTTCCTCGGCGCGTTCGGTGCCGGGGTAGTCGGGCAGGGCAAGCCGCGAGACGGTCGACTTCGTGAGGCTCGCCTTGCCGTCGCCGGCGACGTCCCGGAGCGACCGCTGGTAGGGCGCGGAGTTGAGCAGGGCACAGAGGAAGTGGGCCTCGCGCTCGTCGTCGGTGGCGACGAACATGTAGTGGTCGCCGGGGATCACCTGCTTCTCGCCGAGGTCGGGGTCGTCGGCCGTCGAGACGACGGCGAAGTGTGGCTTGTACCCCAGCCGGCACCAGGCGACCCTGTAGTCGGCCCAGGTGTACTCGCCGAGGCCGAAGACGTTGTAGAACGGGCCGTTGTCCAGCCACGACGAGGACCGCTCTTCGAGCGCCCCGCGCCGCTCCCGGAGGTACCGGTAGGTCTCGGGGTAGCGCTCGCGGAGTCGCGCCTCGTTGTCCTCGTGGGCCTCCCGCATCGGGACCAGCCGCAGGTCGTGGCCGAAGTGACCGTATCGGACGACGTGGCGGGACTTGAGATAGGGGTACACCAGGTCGAGTTCGATCCGGTCGAGCAGGTCCCGGTCGACCGAGAACACGTCCTCGGCGTCGTCCTTGAGGCCGTGGCGGATCTCCTGGCCGGCATCGCCCAGCGCCGCCCGCTCGGCGTCCCGGCGGATCCACGCCGAGGCCGGGTCCTCGGGATCGACGGGGACCAGCGCCGTCCCCTCGCGGGCCAGTAGCTCCCGGACGGCGTCGCCGCTCCCGTAGTCGGGGGCCGCCCCGTCCCGCTCCCACGCGGTGGCCGGCGCCGGGAACGACTCTCCCTCCTCGGCCCGGAGGGTGAAGACGGCCGCACCGGCGGCGACCTGGTCGCCGAACGGCGACAGCGTCCCGAAGTCGTGGACGTGCGAGAGGGCGAGGGGCTGGTCGCCGGCGCGCAGCGAGCGGAACAACCGGCCGGCGGGCCCCTTGGTCACGTCCCGCTTGAGGACGACGCTGACCTCGCCGCCGGCGTCGAGGTAGCGGTCGATACACACCCAGACGAACGGGACGGAGAGGTCGTCGTTGCCGTGGCCCAGCAGCGCGGCGGCCCCCTCGTGGGGGAACAGGTCCAGTTCCTCGGAGCGGTCCCGCCAGCGGTCCTGGAGTCGATCGGGCAGCCGATCCCAGGTGATCCACGGGGGGTTCCCGACGAGGCAGTCGACCGGCGGGAGCGACGCCGCGAGGTCTCGGCCGTTCCCGCCCTCGTCGTCACCGCCTTCGTCGGGCGCGTCCACCAGTCCCAGGGCGTCGCCGTGGTAGACGGGGACGGTCACGCGCTCGGCCGCGTCGAGGTGCGGTGCCAGCGCGAGCAGGTAGGTGAGCCGGGCGCTCGCGACGGCGACCGGGCTGAGGTCGATACCGAACACGGTGTCGGTGACGCGGTCGACGACCGCCGCGGGGTCGTCGGATGCGGCCGCGGCCACGCGATCGACGCAGGCGGCGAGGAAGGCCCCCGAGCCGCAACCGGGATCGAGGTAGGTCGCCTCGGCCGGGTCGACCGCCAGCGCGTCGACGGCGAGGTCCGCGACGCCGCGGGGCGTGTGGTACTCCCCCAGCGCCAGGCGCACCTCGCGCGGGACGATCCCCTCGTAGAGGTCGCGGAGCGCGTCGGCGTCGAGGTCGGCGAGCGTCGACCGGTCAAGCGCCGCCAGGTCCGCCAGGGCATCGACGCCGTCGGCAGCGTCTCCCAGCAAGTCGCCAGTGCCGAGAGCGCCGTCGACGCCCCGGTTCATCACCTCGACGCCGTAGGCGCCCTCGACGGCGTCGACCAGGCGGTCGACGACGGCCCCGTAGTACGCGCGGTCCGCGAACACCGCCTCGGCGCTCGCGTCGAGGTCGCCGAGGACGTCGCCGTGGGCGGCGACGAACGCCCGCCGCCACGCCTCGAACGCCCGGCGATCCTCCCCGTCGCCCGCCAGCGCAGCCGAGACGCGCTCGCGGTAGACCCGGTGGGCGTCGCTGTCCCTGCCGACCCGTTCGCGGAGTCGCCGTATCGTCCGCTCGTCCGCCATTCCCGTCGACAGTCCGCACGGCGGGAAGTATGCGTTCTGGTTCCCGGTTTCCAGAAGTGTCTGACCGGCGACTGTTCGAGTCCGGAACGTGCGGTTCAAGTACCACTCGATGAAACAACGGGGTAATGAGACGACGAACCTTCCTCGGGCGGACCGGCGTCGGCGTCGCCGGCCTCGCGGGGCTGGCGGGCTGCGTCGGCGACGGATCGGACGGCGAGGCGGGCACGGCGACCGAGGGGTCGACCGACACCGCGACGGAGGCGTCGACGGGCACCACGACCGGCACGACGGCCGGGCCCAGTGGGACGCTGATGGTGGCGACCTACAGCTCGTTCACCGGCGAGGACACGGCCGGCAACTGGCTCAAGTCGGCCTTCGAGTCGGAGTATCCGGACGTCACCGTCGAGTTCGCGACGCCGGAGAACGGCGTCAACCAGTTCGTCCAGCGCAAGCAACAGGGCGCGCCCATAGACGCCGACCTCTTCGTCGGCCTCAACACCGGCGAACTCGTCCGCGTCGACGAGCAACTGGACGAGGAACTGTTCGCGCCCGCGGCCGATGGCGTCGAGGGTTCCGACCGGGTCAAGCAGGACCTGTGGATCGACCCCGACGGCCGGGCGATCCCCTACGACACCGGCTACATCAGCCTCGTCTACGACGAGGACGAGGTCGACGAGCCGGACACCTTCGACTCGCTGCTCGAACCGGCCTACGAGGACGCCCTGATCACGCAGAACGCCCAGCACTCCGACCCCGGGCGCGCGTTCCTCCTGTGGACCATCCACGAGAAGGGCCCGGACCAGTACCTCGACTACTGGCAGGGCCTGGTCGACAACGGCGTCCAGATCATGGACGACTGGCAGCCGGCCTACAACGCCTACACGGAGGGCGAGGCGCCGATGGTCGTCTCCTACTCGACCGACCAGGTGTACTACCACGGCGAAGACGTCGACGTGTCCCGCCACCAGGTCGGGTTCATCAACGACCAGGGTTACGCCAACCCGGAGGCGATGGCCCGCTTCGTCGATTCCGACCAGCCCGCCCTCGCGGAGCGGTTCATGGAGTTCGCCCTCACCGAGGAGGCCCAGAAGGAGATCGCCGTCCGGAACGTCCAGTTCCCCGCTGTCGAGGGCGTCGAGCCCGGCGGCGACTTCGGCGAGTACGCACTGGAACCGCCCGAGCCGGTCACCTACAGCTACGACGAACTGGTCGGCAACGTGAGCGGCTGGATCGAGCAGTGGGCGCGGCAGGTCGCCACTAACTGACGATGCGGGCCGACCGGGTCGCGATTCCCGCGGGCGTCGCCGCCACCGTCGCGGCGCTCGCGGTCCTCTTCTACTACCCGGTCGGGAGCGTCCTCGCGGCGGCCGTCTACCAGGGCGGGCGCCTCACGCTCGCGCCGCTCGCGGAGGTTCTCTCCGATCCATTCTACGTCGGCGTCGCTCACTACCTCGTGACGGACCCGCTCGGGATCCCCGGCGGCGTCGCCGAGTGGCTCGCCGCGGGCGCGCCGTCGGTCAGGCTCGGTCTCTTCGGCTTCACGGCCTACCAGGCCGCGCTGTCGACGGTCGCCAGTGTCCTGCTGGGGCTGCCGGGCGCCTATCTGCTCGCCCGCTTCGAGTTCCCCGGCCGCCGCCTGCTGCGGTCGGTGACCATCCTCCCGTTCGTCCTGCCGTCGATCATGGTCGCGGTGGGCTTTCTCGCCATGTTCGGCCGGACCGGGGTGTTCAACGACCTCCTCGGACCGCTCGGCCTGGGGCCCGTCGAACTCGTCGGCACGCTGGAGATCGTCGTGCTCGCCCACGCCTTCTACAACGCGCCGCTGGTGACGCGGCTGGTGACGACGGCCTGGGAGTCGGTCGACCGCCGGCAGGTCGAGACCGCCCGGACGATGGGCGCCTCGCCGCTACGGGCGTTCCGTGACGTGGTCGCGCCCCAGCTCCTGCCGAGCCTCATGACCGCCGCGCTGCTGACGTTCGTGTTCACGTTCATGACCTTCCCCATCGTGCTCGCGCTGGGCGGGCTGGAACTGGCGACCGTCGAGGTGTGGCTGTACGCGCGCGTTCAGGACCTCGACCTCGCGGAGGCTGCGACGCTCGGCACGCTGGAGACGGCGCTCTCGCTGGGGCTGACCTACGCCTACCTCCGATACGAGGCCGCCCAGGTCCAGGCCGGCAGCGCGGGCGAGTCGCTCGGCCGGGCGCCCCTGTTCGACGGCTGGCGGTCGCTCGACGCTCGCCGCCTGGGCCTGCTCGCCTACGCCGCCGTCGCGCTGGTCGTGTTCGTCGGCCCGCTGGCGAGTCTGGTCGTCGAGAGCGTCACCGGCCCGGACGGTGGGTTCACGCTGGAGTACTACGCCTTCCTCCTGGAGCAACAGCGCGGCGTCGCCGTCGGGACGGTCCGCCCGCTGCCCGCGGTGCGGAACTCGCTGCTGTTCGGCGCCGGGACGCTGCTCCTGGCGCTCCCGATGGGCGTGGTCGTCTCCGTCGTGGCGACGCGGGGCGGCCGGGGCTCCCGTGCGGCCGAGGCCCTGCTGACCGCGCCGCTGGCGGTCAGCGGCATCGTCGTCGGCCTGGGCCTCCTGCAGACGCTCGTGTTCGGGACGGAGCTGTTCGGCCACCGCGTCGTGGTCACGGGCGCCGGAGCCGTCATCGCGGCCCACGCCGTCGCCGCCTACCCGTTCGTCTCCCGGAACGTGACGCCGGCGCTGGGCGGCCTCGACGGGCGACTCGTCGACGCCGCCCGCTCGCTCGGTGCCTCCCGCGCCCGGGCGCTCGTCGACGTGGAACTCCCGCTCGTGGCCGGCGCGCTCGTCGCCGGCGCGGCCTTCGCGTTCGCCATCAGCGTCGGCGAGTTCGACTCGACGGTCCTCCTCGCCGAGGGGGTCGACAGCTACACGATGCCCGTGGCACTGGAGCGGTACGTCGGGAACCGCTCGCTGGGGCCGAACCTCGGCCCGGCGACGGCGATGGGGACCGTGCTGCTCGCGGTGACGGCCGCCAGCTTCGTGGTCATCGACCGCGTCGGAGGGCGGTGGGAGCGATGAGCGACGAGCAGCGGGACGCCGACGGGCCGCCACGGCGGGACGGGCAGGAGAGCGCCGGCGTCGCCGTCGAGGACCTCACGGTCCGCTTCGGCGGCGTGACCGCGCTGCGGGACGTCTCCCTCTCGGTCGAGAACGGCGAGTTCTTCACGCTCGTCGGGCCCTCCGGCTGCGGCAAGACGACCACCCTGCGCGCCGTCGCGGGGCTGGAGTCGCCCGACGCGGGTCGCGTGCGCATCGGCGGGCGGGACGTGACCGGCCGGCCGCCGGAGGAGCGCGACGTCGGCGTCGTGTTCCAGAACTACGCGCTCTTCCCGCACATGAGCGTCCGCGAGAACGTCGCCTACGGCCTCCGCTTCGCCGACCCACCCGGCGGTGCGACGACCGAAGAGCGAGTGACCGAACTGCTCGAACTGGTGGACATGGCGGCTCTCGCGGACCGGGATCCGGAACAGCTCTCGGGCGGGCAGCAGCAGCGCGTCGCGCTCGCCCGCGCGCTCGCGCCGGGGCCGGACGTCCTGCTGCTGGACGAACCGTTGTCGGCGCTGGACGCGCAGCTGCGCCAGCGCCTGCGCGTGCGCATCAGGGACATCCAGCGCGACCTGGGGATCACGACGATCTACGTCACCCACGACCAGGCGGAGGCGCTAGCGATCAGCGACCGCGTGGCCGTACTGCAGGACGGCCGCGTCGAGCAGGTGGCCACGCCGGAGACGGTGTATCGCGAGCCCGCTTCCCGGTTCGTCGCGGAGTTCGTCGGCGACAACAACGTCCTCGACGGCGTCGCGACGGGAGACGGGCGCGTCCGGGTCGACGGGGTCTCCGCGAGCGAAGCGAGCGGAGGCTCGTCGGACTCGTCCGACGGCGTCGACCTGCCGTTGCCGTCCGGCGCGGACGTCGAGCCCGGCGACGGGGTGACGGTCGCCGTGCGCCCGGAGGACCTCGCCGTCGGCGGGATGCACGATGGCGCCGCGACGGCGGACGGCGCGACGCTGACGGCGACCGTCCGGACCGCCGAGTTCCTGGGCGACGCCTACCGCGTCCACTGCGAGTGGCGGGGCCGGGACCTGATCGTCAAGACCGCCGCCACCGATCCCCCCGCCGGAGCGGTCGAACTGGGCGTGGCCGCCGACGACGTGTGCGTCCTGTAGGCTGCCGACCGACGGACTCAGGTACGCCTTTGGGGGAGGACGGTCGACCTAGACCGATGACCGACCTGGGGAAGATCGACCGCGACTTCTTCGACGAGGTGATCTATCCGAACCTCGGCGCCGACCGGGACGACGTGGTCGTGGGACCGCGACACGGCGTGGACTTCGGGGTGCTCGAGGTGGGCGACCGCGCGGTCGTCCTCGCGACCGATCCGATCTCGATCCTGCCGGAACTGGGCTGGGAGCGGGCCGGACGGCTGGCGCTGGAGGTCGTCCTCGCGGACGTGGCGGTCTCCGGGGTCCCGCCGACGCACCTCGCCATCTCGCTCTCGCTGCCGCCGTCGATGACCGACGACGAACTCGGTCGGCTCTGGCGGGCGATCAGCGACCACGCGGCGGAGCTGGGCGTGAGCGTCGCGTCGGGCCACACCGCGCGCTACCCCGGCATCGACACGTCGTGGGTCGGCGGTGCGACCGCGCTGGGCGTGGGCGGCCACGACGACGTGGTCCGGCCGGACGGCGCGCGCCCGGGCGACGACCTTGTGATCTCCACGGGCCCCGCCGCGGAGGTGACCGGCCTGTTCGCGACGCTGTTTCCGGAGGCGCTGGAGCTGGACGCGGAGACGGTCGCGACCGCACAGGAGCGGGTGGACGATATCGCGGTCGTCGCGGACGCGCGCGCTGCCTTCGAGAGCGGCGACGTGTCGGCGATGCACGACGCCACCGAGGGCGGCCTCCGGGGCGCGCTCGTGGAGATGGCCGACGGCGCGGGCGTCCGGTTCGACGTGGACCGCGAGGCCGTTCCGGTGGCCCCGGGCGTGGAGGCGGTCTGCGACGCCGTCGGGATCGACCCCTGGGCGGCCAGCAGCGCCGGGACGCTGCTGATCGCCGTCGCCGACGGGGCCGACGCGGTCGTCGATGCGCTGGAGGCGAGCGGGACGCCGGCGGCCGTCGTCGGCGAGGTCGCCGCCGGCGAGGGCGTCTACGTCGACGGCGAGCGCGTCAGCACACCCGACGCCGACCCGGCCTGGACGGTGTTCCGGGAACTCTCCGGTTCGTGACAACTATAGTGTGGGGGAGACAACAGGAGTGCGAGGCGAATGTTACTGCTCAGGGTCGACGGCATGACCGGCGAGGAGAGCGCGACGACGGTCGAGACAGCCCTTTCCGGGGTCGCGGGCGTGACGGACGCCGACGCCGACCACGAGACGGATACGGCCGAGGTCGACGGGCGAGTGCCGGTGTCGGCGCTGGCCGCGGCGCTGGAGGAGGCCGGCTTCGACGTCGCGACGTGCCGGCGCGATCGGTGGGGTCGTCGCGGACCCGCGGCGGGGGTCGTGCCACGACTCGTTTGATGCGAGGCCGAGCGGAGCGAGGCCTCGAACCAGGCGAGCGGGAATCCGGCACCCATTTGCGCGCGGCCGCCGTTCGGTCCGTATGGGCATGGACGCCGACCGTCGGGAGAAACTCGCCCCTGCGCTGGCCGCGCTCGCGGTGATCGTCCTCCCCGGGCTGGCGAGTTTCGCGCTGGAGGAACTCGGCTACCAGACCGTCGGCAGCGCGGTCTGGGCCATCGGGTACGGCACCGGTATCCTGATGCTCTGGTACGTCTGGATCCGGCCGCTGGACATCACCGGGCCGGAGAGCGTCGACCGGAGCGACCCCGACGAGGAGTAGCTACAACTGGCGTGTAAACCTTTTTCCAGCGGCTCCGTCACCTCCCGGTATGGATCCAGTCGAGGGTCACGCGTCGGGCTTCCGGGCCCGTTCGGGATGGACGCGGGACCACGCGGCCGCGCTCGAACGGGGCGACGACGCCGTCGCGCCGGTGTTCTACCCGCCCGAGTCGGACCCCGCCGAGGACGTCCACGTGTGGGACACGTGGCTGCTCCGGGACCGGCGGGGACGGATCGCCGAGGTCGGCGGCCACCGCGTCGCCTTTCACCTGACCGCGCCGGCCGACCTGCTACCGGGGAAGCGCCACGACGTCGCGACGATACGGTACAGCTACTCCGCCGACGGCCGGTCCTGGGAGGTGGGCGAGCCCGTCTTCGAGGCTCCCCTGGGACAGCGCCAGTGGGCGGGGTCTGCGCTGTACGACGACGGCGACCTGTACCTCTTCTACACGGCCGCGGGCCGCGCCGAGGACGAGGAGCTGACCTACACCCAGCGCGTCGTCGGCGCGGGCGGCGGGAACATCGAGGCCGATGGTGGTGATGGCCTCGCCGTGACGGGTTCCTGGGAGCATCAGGTGCTCTTCGAGCCTGACGGCGAGCGCTACGAGCGCGAGGACCAGTCCCGCGGGATGACCTACACCTTCCGGGACCCCTGGTTCTACGAGGACCCCGAGACGGGGACCACGTCTCTCCTGTTCGAGGCCAACGTGCCCGTCCCCGAGGGCAGCGACGCCTGCGGCGGGGACCCCGAGCAGCAGGCGTTCAACGGCTGCGTCGGGCTGGCCGAGTCCCCCTCGGGCGACCCGCTGGAGTGGGAGCTGCGGGAGCCGATTCTCGACGCCGTCTGCGTCAACCAGGAACTGGAGCGGCCCCACGTGCTCCGGCGCGATGGCCGCTACTACCTCTTCGTCTCGAGCCACCGCCACACCTTCGCGCCCGGGCTGGACGGGTTCGACGCGCTGTACGGGTTCGCCGCGGACTCGCTGCGCGGGGACTACGAGCCCCTGAACGGGTCGGGACTGGTCGTCACGAACCCCGAGAACGCGCCCTACCAGTCGTACTCGTGGATGGTCCTGCCCCACGGCGACGAGGCGCTCGTCCAGAGCTTCTTCAACTACTACGACTTCGCGGCCCCGTCGATGGACGCGGTCGCTGACCTGCCCGACGCCGAGCAGCGCCGCCGGTTCGGCGGGACGATGGCGCCGACGCTGCGCCTCGGCATCGACGGGCGGACCACGCAGATCCGCGGCAAGCTCGACAACTGGCACGTGCCGCTCCCCCGGGAGGACCTGCCGCCGCTGGAGTCGGCGCTGTTCGAGCCGTCCGCCGACCGCCCACGGGGCCCGTACGGCGACGGGCTCTCCTGATCGACGTAGACGACAGTTCCCGACCGGCTCGCTTCGCCTGGGCACCGGTCGCCTGCAGTATGCTTGCGTTATCGGCCCCCTGGCGGCGTCGCCGCCGCTGGTTCGCGGCTGTCGCCCGGGACGCCGTCCCGCGGTCCGGCGCGTAATTCCGCGTTAGCGCCCGTACCGCGCCAGTAACTTTCCCGGTCCTGCGTGTCCCTCCCACCGGGTGCGACTGCCCACGAGACAGCCATGTCACAGAACTTCCAGTCCACGAGCGGGCAGATGCAGGGCACAGGCGGACAGATGAGCCAGACGGGCGGCCAGCAGATGGGCGGCCAGGGGATGCGATTCAGCGAGATCGAGACGCCGCAGATGCGGGAGATGACACAGACGATCCACCGGGCAGCCATGACCTGCGAGTGGTGCGCCGACCAGTGCATCCAGGAGGCCGATCCGATGATGATCGAGTGCATCCAGATGTGCGAGGACGTCTCTGAGCTCGCCGAGGTCGCCGAGACGTTCGTGCCCCGGCAGTCGCGATTCGAGCGCTCGGTCCTCCAGACGCTCCAGCAGGCGATGCAGGCCTGCGCCCAGGAGTGCGGCCGACACTCCCACGCCCACTGCCAGGAGTGCGCCGAGGAACTGCACCGCGCGACCGACGCCATCCAGCAGTACCTCTCGATGGGCCAGCAGGGCCAGTCGATGCAGCAGGGCCAGATGCAGGGCAGCGGCATGCAGGGCGGCATGCAGATGATGAGCCGGTAAGCGCTCGCGACCACCCTCTCACGGCCGAACCTTGGCCCCCTTCCGCGCCGACGCCGTTCGGCTCTCCAACCGCGCCTTTTTCCGGTCGGCTCAGAACGTCCCTGACAGTTCCCAGGCGTCCAGCGACACCTCGGCGGCCCCGCCCTGCGCGGTCAGCGAGACGCCCGTCGCGTCCTCCCGGGTCGGGTAGACGCGGGCCGTCAGGCAGTGGCGCTCGTTGGCGAACACCTCGACGACTGAGCCGTCGACGTAGACGCGTAGGTCGAGCGGCTCGTCGTACGGCGGCACCGACGTCCGTAGCTCCTCGTCCGACGCCTTGGGGTCGAGGCTCGCGGCGGACCGGTCGACGACGAGGTCGCCCTCGCGGGTGTAGCGCAGCGCCGTCCGCTCCTCGCGGTCGGGCGTCTCCAGCACCGCCAGCTCTACCGCGTCGGCGTCGGTCAGCGCCACCTCGGCCCGGAGCTCCAGCGACCGCCCGGTCATGTCGAGCGCCGCCGGATCGTCGGGGGCGACGGTCCAGTCCGCGCGGCTCTCGCGGGCCCCGCGCAGGTCCCGCAGTTCGGGCGCCGGCCGCTGGCGGAGGTCGCCGTCGCCGTCCACCGACAGCTCGCGGGGCAGCGACAGCGCGCCGGCCCAGCCGGCGTCCCAGTGGGCGCTCGCGGTCCGGGCCTCCGGGAGCCACCCCCAGGTGAGCAGCCGCCCGTCGCCGGTCCGCATTGACTGCGGGGCGTAGAAGTCGCCGTGGTCCAGCAGCCCCCGCTCCTCGGGCTCGAACTCGCCGTCGGCGTACTCGCCGAGGAAGTAGACGACGTCCTCGTAGTTCGAGACGTGCAGGAGGCTCCGCTCGCCGAGGTCCAGCAGCTCCGGGCACTCCCAGACCACGCCGTCGATCCCGTAATCGCCGGTCAGGATCGGGCCGCGGTACTCCCACTCGCGGAGGTCCCCGGATGCGTACAGCAGCGCCGCCCCGCCGCCGTCCGCGAGCCCGGCGCCGATCAGCTGGTACCAGGTGCCGTCCTCGCGCCAGACGCAGTGGTCGCGGAACTCGCCGTCCCAGTGGTCGGTCGAGAGGACGGCGGGCTCCGCGGGCGGCTCCTCGATGATCGGGTTGTCCGGAGACTTCTCCCAGGTCCGGAGGTCGGGGTCGCCGGTGGTCGCGAGACAGGGGAGCTGTTCGGCCCCGCGGCCGCCGGTGTACAGCAGCGTCGGCGTCCCGTCGTCGTCGACGGCGCAGCCCGACCAGCAGCCGTCGCGGTCAGGACCGTCGGGCGAGGGCGTCAGCGCGACGGGCTCGTCCTCCCAGTGGAGGAGGTCGTCTGAGACGGCGTGGCCCCAGTGGATGGTGTCGTGGTTCGGGCCGCCGGGGTTGTACTGGTAGAAGACGTGGTAGCGGCCGTTCCACTCGATCAGCCCGTTGGGGTCGTTCAGCCAGTTGGCCGGCGGCGAGAGGTGGTAGCTCGGCCGGTGGGGGTCGTCTGCCAGGCGCTCGCGCAGCGCGGTCAGCTCCTCGGCGTCGCGGGGCCTGTCGGGGACGTCCGCGTCGCCGACGTTCGAGAGGAGGCCCGTCGCCAGCGCGTCACGCGCGGCCGCGACGTCCGCCGGCGGCTCGGCGTCGAAGACGAGGCAGTCGCCCAGTCCCACGACGCTACCCTCGCCGATCGACCAGCCGACGGCGGTCACGAGGTCGGGTTCGTCGCGGTCCGGCAGGCGCGTCGCCGCGAGCACTTCGCCGCGATCGGGGAGGACGGCCTCGTAGCGGGCGACGGTGGCGTCCGTTGCCTCCCGGGTGATCGACCGGCGGTCGACGGCCTCGAAGACGGGGAGGTCGTCGTGGAGGGACTTCAGGAGGGGCCCCGCGGGCGGGCCGTCGGGATCGACGACGACGTCGTCGGGCGCCACGGGGTCGATGCCGAGTTCGTCGACGGTTGACAGGGCGGCCAGCGACAGCACCAGGCCGCCGCCGTCGGCGACGAACGACCGGAGCTCGGTCCCGAGGTCGGCGACGGCCGGCGTGCCGGGCACGGCGTCCGCGTGCCACCAGACGACGTCGTAGGGCGTCAGTGCGGCGTCCCCGGCGACGGCCCCGGCGGCGAGGACGTCCACGTCGAACTCGGCGGACCGGCACCACGACTCGGCGGCGACCTGCTCTGGCGACTGCTCGCCTCCGTGGAGGAGAGCGACTGCTGTCTCCGGTTCGGCCATGTCACAGCAAGCCGCGGCGGACGCAAAAAGGACTCGTTGTCCGGCGCGAGGCGGCGTCGTCTGCCGTTCGGGCCGCCTCGCTCGCCCCGGTCAGGCGGAACCGGACGGCCGTCGCGCCCGGTCAGTCCAGTCGATGCGCTTCTCGTGACAGCGCGGACAGACGTACTCGACCAGCTTCGTCGTTCGGTCGTTGTAGCTCATCCGCTCGCCGCACCGTGGACACTCGGGCATTAAAACTGATTATATTGTATGAAGTGATTAAGGTTTTCGGCCGCCGTCGCGCGTCCGACCGCACCGCGACTACACGAACCTGCCGGTGATCGGACTGCGGCGTCGAACGCAGGTGAGAATCGGCGTCGCGATCGGTCCGCTCGCGGGACTGTCGTATAGTGGAAATTGAAACTATTCACACATCGAAGAGCATCACGGGTGCCCTTCGAGTGTGTCAGTGCGTTCAATTTCTACAGGCGGAGCAGGGCGAGTGCCTCGGGGCTTGACCCCGAGGGTGAAGCCCGTCAAAGGATTTAATTTACCATGCCTCGTACTGTGGTTTAACGACCGTGGCAGACATTAAAGACCTTACTGTGAAGCGGTCGTTCAGAGGTTTGGAAATGCGACTCCTCTCAAAACCGTCCATTGGGCGTGAGACGGGAGTTGTCGGGTCGTGGTGGAGCGACCAACCCTCACGGACACCAGCGAGGTGTTCGGGTGTTAATTCCAGCCGACCCTACTCGGGGGAGGTCGAGGGGAATTAAATTCGCCTGCGTCCATCCGTCCATTTCTGGACGACATGGACAAAACGGTGAAGCCTCGGGGCTTGTCCCCGAGGTACTTCACAATAGTTCGGTACCGATACGACCGTCCGTAGTCGGGGATCGTACCGAAAAACGGCTCCGACAGTCCGTATCAGTCGTTCGCAGCGAGCCGCCGGGCGATCCGCTGGGCACCGATCGTCGGGGCGAGGTCGGGGCGGTCCGCGGCGATGACCTCGACGTCGCGGTCCAGTTCCTCACCGAGCCGCCGCTCGAACTCCGAGGTGATGCCGGGGATGCAGGCCATTCCGCCGGTGACGACGATCGGCCGCTCGAGGGCGAGCTGGTAGACCTTCATGTAGTCGTTGGCCAGCTCGGGGAGGAAGGTGTTCGCGATCTCCTCGACGGCGTCGTCGACGTACTCGTCGAGCGCGTCCATGACCGAGCGCTCGATGGTGAACTCGTGGGAACCGCCGCCGGGCTGCTGAATGACGTCCGTGAACGGCTCGAAGTCGACGAAGTCGGCGTGCTCCTCCTTGTACTCGCGGGCGGTCTGGGTGTCGATGTTGACCCGGCCCTGGGTCTCCTCTTCGACGTAGTTGGCGATCATCCGGTCGACCTCGTTGCCGGTGACCGCGCCGGTCGTGAAGGGGGCCAACTGCTCGCCGCGACGGTAGGCGGAGGCCTCCAGGTTCGTCGAGCCCATGTTGATCGCGAGGAAGATCTCGTCGATGGCCTGCAGGTCGTCGCCGAAGGCGGGGATGGCACCGCAGAGCGATTCGGGGTAGCTCTCGACCAGACGCATGCCGATGGAGCTGTTCTCGATGACCGAGCGGAGGTTGTCGAGGCCCTCGGGGTTGTCGATGGTGGGGATGGCGTAGACGACGGCGCTGTTGGCCGGGAGGTCGTTCTCCTCGATGAGCGCCTCGAAGAACGTCCGGGTCAGGTCCGCCCGGTCGGCGTCCTCGGGGAGCCCGGAGCGGAGCATGAACTGCACGCGGTCGGGATACTCGGTTGCGGCCTCTTCGCCGTAGAGGACCTTCTCTTCGCCGGTCAGGGCGTCCTCGTAGGTGGCGAGACAGGTCAGCGTGCGGATGATCTGGTCGTCGGCGCCCCGTTCGCCCGGCAGCGAGACGACGGTGCGCGTGCTCCCGAGCTTCACGCCGATGGGGACGGTGGTGCCCGTCCCCCCGTTTTCCTCGGCGGCGGCGGTCGGTTCGGCATCGTCTGCGTCGTCGCTCATACGGAGCCCTGTATTCTTTCCTCCGGTATATAGTTGCGGACAAAAATTCCGTTCGTGATAATTGGAGGCCAGCACAGTCCGGTCGTTACCGTGGTGCCGGCCGGATCAGTTCAGATAATGAGAATTGACAGTCGACCGACTCACGCCATCGAGTTGAGCTTCGCGACGTAGACGAGACTCAGCATGTGGTCGTCGACGTCGAGTTCCGAGCCGTCGCCGGCGCCCGCGCCGGCGTCGTCGATGCCCCGAAGGTACTCCGAGAGCGCGTCCCGGACGTCCTCGGTGATCCAGTCGACGCGCTCGTAGTAGGCCAGCGCCCCCTCGGCGCCCCGGTGGCCGGAGTGCATCAGCAGGAACTCAAGCCACTCGAAGACGACGAACTCGGCGGCGTACGTCTCGGGCAGCGACGACAGGTACGGCTTCTCCAGGTCGTCGTCGAGGAACGGCAACAGCTCGCGGTGCAGCCCGGACCGGAACGACTCGCCGGCCAGTACGTCCTCGTCGGTCTCCACGGTAATCTCTGCCGGGTCGCGGTCCTCGTCGAGGCCGTCTTCCGGCCGCCGGGCCATCTTCCGCAGCTCGTCGAGGTCGTAATCGCGCGGGTTGATGGTCATGCGGCCACCTACTGGTTACTACGTGATAAAGATTGTAGCCGATCCGGTATGTTGGAGTAAACGATGATAACTGGGGTGTGTGGACCGGAGACGCGACCGTAGCGCGGCGGAACGGACTCGCCGCGCACCGAGCCGACTTGCAGCGTTGATAATCGGGGGCGTATTTTTATACTCGGGTAGCCTCGACTCCCGTTCAGCCCGACGATGAGCAGCCAACCAGGGTCCGGACCGGCGCGCCTGTGCGTGACGAACGCGAAGGGCGGGACGGGGAAGACGACGGTCGCGGTCAACGTCGCCGGCGCGCTCAACGAGCGCGGCCACGACGTCCTGTTCGTCGACCTCGACCCGCAGGGCAACGCCACGGAGGGACTGGGCCTCGTCGACGCCTACGACGCCGGCCCGCCGACGCTGTTCGACGCCCTGACCGACCCCGAGGGGCGGTCGGTGGTCGAGGACCTGATCGTCTCCCACCCGGAGATGGACGTCGTCCCGAGCAACATCGACATGCTCCAGGCCGAACACGAGCTGACTATCGCGGAACTGACGGCACGGGCCCCGGAGTTCGGCGTCGACCCCGACGCGCTGGCCGAGCTGGCGATGAACGTCACGCCGGACGCGGTGACCGACGGCCACGCGCTGGGCGCGCTCGACGAGGTGCTGGCGGTCGTCGACGACGACTACGACTACGTCGTCGTCGACTCACCGCCGTTCTACGGCAAGCTCACGGACACGGGCATCTACGCCGCCCGGAACGTCCTCGTGCCGGCGCTGACCGAGGCGACCTCCGAACGGGCCGTCGAACTGCTGATCGACCAGATAGCGGCGCTCGAAGGGCAGACCGACATCTCCGTCCGGACGCTGGGCGTGGTCGCCAACCGCGTCGAGAAGACCAACGAGGACCGGACCATGCTTCGGTGGCTCGAGGAGGTGTTCGCGGACTACCCGGTCTGGCAGGTCCGCAAGCGCGTCGCCCTCCAGCGCGCCTTCTCGGAGGGCGTGTCGCTGTTCGAGTACGGGGACTCGGTCGACATGGAGCGGGTCTTCCTCGGCATCGCGGACGAGATCGACGAGCGTCTCGGCGCAGCGGAGGTGCCGGCATGAGCGACGACGAACGCATGGATCGGGCCCGCCGGATCCGGCGGATGCGCGAGGGCCAACGCGCCGACGAGTCCGAGGCGGCCGACGGGGCCGACGACGAGTCGCCGCGGGACGAGCCCGACGACACGGTGCCCGACGAGTCGGCCGCCCCCGCAGACGGGGACGGGAGCGTGGCCGACGGCGGACAGGGGGCCGCGGCCGACGCGCACGAGGCTCCGGACGGTGGGAACGAGGTCACGGCCGACGCGGACGGGGCCGCGGTCGGTGGGAACGAGGATGCGGAGCGTGTGACGGCGGACGACGAGACCGAAGCGGTCGACGAGGGCGACGCGATGAGCGAGGACGATACCACCGTGACCGGCGATGAACCGGGCGACGAAGCCGTCGCGGCCGCCCGGCGGGCGGCGCAGTCAGCGACGCAGGTCGCCGGCGGCGGCTCGGACGATTCCGGTGTCGCGGCGGAACCGCGGTCCGACGACGCGGACGAGGCCGTCGCTGCGGCCGCCGCGGACGTCGGTTCGATCGACCTGCCGGAGGCCGACGAGGCAGCCGATGCCGTCGAGGAGGCAGTCGCGGCGGCCGAGACGGGAGCTGCGGACGACGACGCCGGGGACCCGACCGACGCCGGCCGCGGCGGCGCGCGTGCGACCGCGGGCGCCGAGGCCGCCGGCCGGGCGGACTCGACCCGCGTACTGGAGTTCGCTCTCGGCGGCGAGCGCTACTGCATCGACATCGACGGCGTCGAGGAGATCGTCGAGCGCGAGTCCGTGACGCGGGTCCCGAACACCCGGGACTGCGTCACCGGCGTGGTCGACCTGCGCGGCCAGATCACGACGATTCTGGATCCGAAGGAGCTCCTGGACATCGAGGCCGACGGCTCGCCGGAACTGATCGTCGTCTTCGACCCGGACGCCTTCGACGACCAGGGGGCGCTGGGCTGGCTCGTCGACGAGGTCCGGCAGGTCGTGCCCGTGACGCCCTCGCAGGTCAACGACCCGCCGGTCGAGACCGACTACGTCGAGGGCGTCGTCGACCGCGAGGACGACGACGAGTTCGTCGTCTGGATCGACCCCGAGGTCGCCCTCGGCGCGGCCGTCGGCGACGAGGACGAGTAGGGCGACGCTTTCTCCGCCCGGCCCGACCGGTCACCGGTACAGGAAGACGGTCCGGAGGCCGATGCCGATCAGCGGGATTCCGACCGCGAGCAGCAGGAGCGCCAGGGCCGAGACGATCGACGGTTCCGGACAGCCGCCGTTCGGGCCCAGCAGGACCGAACACTCGCGCAACTGATAGAAGAAGCCCGACACTGCGGCGACGGCGCCCCCGGCTGTCAGGGCGAGCCCGACCAGGACCATCGGTACGGACCGCACTACTGTCGAAGATGGGCCCGCACGGAAATGTACTCTTCGCCTATCCGCGTCCCTAGGCCGTTCCTAGAACAGCGCCGCGTCCTCGTCGAGGACCCGCGCGGGGCCGCCGACCTCCCAGCGGCGCGTCTCGACGCCGCAGTCCGCGACGACCTCCTCGACGCGGTCGACGTGGTCGGCGGTGGTGTTGACGTAGACGCTGGCGCCCGTGTCGACGGAGAAGTACACCGGGACGTCTTCCTCGGTACGGAGCTCGCGGACGGCGTTGAAAATCTCGATCGTCTGGGGCTGCCAGTACACCCAGCCCGCCGGGCCGGTCATCGTCGTCGCCGCCAGCGACAGCGAGTCGTGCTCGGCCAGTTCGAAGGTCCGCTCGAAGTCGCCCGCCCGGAGCGCGTCGCGCATCTCCGCGATCTGGCCGTGGATGTGGGCCATCCGCGACTCGAACATGTGGCTCTCGGCCGCCTCCTCGTGGGCCGCTTCCGTCTCCTTGTAGGACGGCACCATCCCGGCGACGACGCGGAGGTCGTCCTCCAGGCCCGTTTCGATGCGCTCCGAGCGACAGTCCTCGTCGTTGAGGCCGGTCCGGAGGTGCGAGAACGCGCCCGTCACCGCCCGCGCCGCCGAGGACGAGCCCCGGCGGGCGACGGTCGAGATCTCCGGCCGCGTCATGTCCAG
Organism: Halomicrobium urmianum; assembly: GCF_020217425.1. Taxonomy (NCBI): domain Archaea; kingdom Methanobacteriati; phylum Methanobacteriota; class Halobacteria; order Halobacteriales; family Haloarculaceae; genus Halomicrobium; species Halomicrobium urmianum. Next base: position 417,614 of record NZ_CP084090.1, on the reverse strand, counting down.
CCCGGCGGCCTCGACCAGGGCCATCGCCGCCGCGGCGAACCCCGACGACGAGGACCCGAAGCCGATGTTCGTCCGGAAGGAGTTCTCCGAGACGAACCGGACGCGGTGGTCGACGCCGGCCAGCTCCCGGACGTGGTCGACTACCGCCCGGATCCGCTCGGCCCCGCGCCCCTCGACGGCCTCGCCGTCGATCTCGTAGACGTCCTCCTCCAGCGAGGGGTCGAACGCCGCGGTGGTCCGCGTGTGGCTCGGCGCCGTGCAGACGCTGATGCTGTCGTGGTACGGGAGCCGAAGCTCCTCGTCGCGCATCCCGTGGTACTTCACCAGCCCCTGGATCGGGTGTGCCTTCGCGGTCGCTTTCATAGTCCACCCTTCCGGTCCCTGCACTTTGCAGTTGCGAACCGCCCAGCAGTAACTGGATCTGGAATCCCTGTGAAGAACCAGAAAGTCCCGCCCGTAGCCGGTTAGCCAATCAACGCTGGGCGGGACTGAAAGGGGCGGCTGGCTACGGGAAGGCGGCTGACGCAAGCACGCTACCGCCGGGAGCGCGCGCAGCGAAGCCCCCGACCGTAGCCGGCCGGGGCTTTCTGGTTCTTTACGCCGCTAACTGTCCGGAGCGACAGCATCCTCCACTCCGAGCGTCAGGTGTACCCCTCCGGCACCCCAAGCGCACGACGTGACTCTCTCCACAGATGTACTCGTGGTCGGCGGCGGGGCGACGGGCGCAGGCGTGGCCCGGGACCTGGCGCTGCGTGGTCTGGACGTGACGCTCGTGGACCGCGACGGCCTGAGCAGCGGGACCTCCGGGCGCTCGCACGGGCTGCTCCACAGCGGGGCGCGGTACGTACCGGACGAGCCCGAAGACGCGAACGACTGCCTCGGTGAGAACCGGATCCTCCGGCGGATCGCCGGCGCGGCGATCCGGGAGACGGGCGGGCTGTTCGTCCAGTTAGAATCGGACGATCCGGCGTACTTCGAGGCCAAGCGCGCGGCCTGCGAGGACGTGGGGATGGACGTCGAGACCCTCGACGGCGACGAGGCCCGCGAGGCGGTTCCGGACCTCGCCGCCGCCGTCGAGCGCGCGCTGCGGGTGCCCGACGCGGTGATCTACCCATCGCGGCTGGTGGCGGCCAACGCCGCCGACGCGAGGGAGCAGGGGGCCGACGTCCACCCCCACGCGCCGCTTTCGGACCTGACCGTCGAGGACGGGCGGGTCGCCGAGGCCCGCCTCGGCGGGGCGGTCGACGACGTCGTCGAACCGGAGTACGTCGTCAACGCCGCGGGCGCGTGGGCCGGCCGGGTGGCCGAGATGGCGGGCCTCGACGTCGAGATGCGACCGACCCGCGGCGTGATGGTGTCGGTCGAGTACGACGGCCTCGGTCCGGTGCTCAACCGCTGCCGGGCGCCGGACGACGGCGACATCGTCGTGCCCCACGAGACCGAGGCCGTCCTCGGCACCACGAGCGTCCCGGTCTCCGATCCGGACGACTACGAGCGGGCGGACTGGGAGGTCGAGACGACCGTCGAGGAGTGCGCGGCGATGTTCCCGCCGGCGGCCGACGCCCCGGTCCGCCGGACCTGGTGGGGCGTCCGGCCGCTGTACGCGCCCGACGAGGACGAGCGCGGCGGCCGCGGCATCTCGCGGGGGTTCTTCCGGCTGGACCACGCCGACGACGGCGTCGGGAACTGCGTCAGCGTCGTCGGCGGGAAGCTGACGACCTACCGGCTGATGGCCGAGTCGACGGCGGACCTGATCTGCGACCGGCTGGGCGTCGACGCCGACTGCGGGACGGCCGAGCGGGCGCTACCGGGCGCCGACGACCCCGAGCAACTCGACGCGTTCGTCGCCGAGTTCGACGGGCAGGGGCCGACCGACGCCGACGTGGTCTCGGGTGCAGATCCGGACGCGACCTGATCGTCCGGAAGCGATTCGTCTATGGCGCTCCGGCCGAGAGGTATGTGCATGCAGCGCCGCGCGTACCTGCGGGCCGCGGCCGGCGTCTCGGCCGCTGGACTGGCGGGGTGTCTCGGAGTCGGTGCTTCCGGCGCCGACGAGTACGACATCGGGATGTCTACCATCGAGTTCCGGCCCGAGGAGCACACCGTCTCCGCGGGCGACACCGTCGTCTGGCGCAACACGAGCAAACAGGGCCACACCGTCACCGCCTACGAGGACGGTATCCCCGACGAGGCGGCGTACTTCGCCTCCGGCGACTACGACAGCGAGTCAGCCGCGAGGGACGCCTGGCGCAACAGGTCGGGCGGCGTCCTGACGGAGGCCCAGACCTTCGAGCACACCTTCGAGGTACCCGGGACCTACGACTACGTCTGTCTGCCCCACGAGTCCGGCGAGATGCTCGGTCGGATCGTCGTCGAGGAGTAGTGCCGCCGCTGTCCGGTTCCGGCCGTCGCCGTCCAGAGCGACCGCTACCCAGTCGCGGTCGGAAAGAAGTCCCCGCCGCGAAGTCCTTTATTCGGCCTCGACGTCGACGTCGTCGGCGTCGGCGGCGACCGAGGTCTCCTCTTCCTCGGCGACCTCCTCGGGACGGGCCTCGAGGGTGGCCTTCTGGATCTCGACGCGGCGCAGCGGGTAGACGTCCTTGGCCTCGCCGTAGATGGCCGAGGAGAGGCGGCCCTCCACGACCGAGTCGATCAGGTCCTGGAAGGTCCGCTCGTCGCCGGCCTCCTCGACGAGGTCGATCATCGTCCGGCGGATGGCCTGCTCCTGACTGGCGTCGGCCTTCTTGGTCGTGAACGCCACGGGCTGGATCTGGACGCGGTAGTCGTCCGTGGTCAGCACGGTGACGTAAGCCTCGATCTTCGAGGAGCCCCGGCGCACGAGCGAGCGGAGGTAGTCCCGCGTGAGCTCGTGGCGGACGAACTCCGTGTACGCGGAGTCCGAGGCGACCTCGTTGATCTTGAAGGTCAGCTTGGTGTTGTTCTCGCTGGCGTCGCCCTCGAGGTCGCCCAGCGTGGTCTCGATGGTGCGTCCGAGCACCTTGTCCGGTTCGTCGGCGGTGGTGCGGCCGAGCTCGGCCCGGTCGAACTGCTCGGGGGCGAGCACGGTGTACCACCGCTTTTCCTGCTTCTGTCGTGAGACGGATCGTTCGCTCATGTGTCGTGTGAAGTGAGTCGGTCGGATAACTGTGCCGCTACGCGGAGGTTGACGACGTAGTCGTCGACGGTCGCGTGGAGTCCGCCGGTCGTCTCGCGCTCGACTGCGGTCACGACGGCGTCGCCGTCGGTCCGGGTCGACATCTCGTCGGTGTTGTCCGGGCTGATCGCGGCGGCGATCCGCTCGGCGGTCTCGGCGTCGCCGTGCGTGGTCCGGATCTCGGCGCGTCTCATAGTGCCTCCCGGAGCGCCGCGACGAAGGCGTCCGCGTCGTCGATTCGTGCGCGCGCCCGGTCGCCGCGCCCGACTGCCTCTCCGTTGACGGCGTTCGCGGCCGCGGCGACGGCGTCGGCGACGTCGCGGCCGTCGGTCGATCTGACCGCGGCCTCGCCGCCGGCCAGCGCGAGCGTCACGGGCTCGGGCGAGCGGAAGTCGGCCGCGAGGCGGGCGACGGTGCCGACTGGGGCAGCGTCGCGGAGGACGGACAGGTCCTCGTAGCGAGACGCGTCGGCCCCGCGGACGGCCGCGTGAGCCCGGTCGGCGTGGTCACGCCAGGCGGACAGCGCCGCCTCGCGGACGTCGCCGCCCAGCGCCAGCGCCACCGCGATGCCGGACCGTTCCCGCGCAGTCGCGTCGAGCACGTCGGCGTAGCCGCCGAGCGTCTCGAACGGGCCGCCGACGCGGGGCCGGAGCGCCCGCTCGACGGCCTCGGTCGCTCGCTCCGTCGCGCCGGGATCGCCGGCGACCGTCAGGGCCACCAGCGAGGCGACCCTGCGGCGGTCCTCCTCGTCGACGGCGTCCCCGAGGTCGAGGTCGGCCAGCGCGTCGGCCGCTCGCCCTTCCTCGCCCGTGAACGGGGCGTGGACGAGCGTGGTGTGGGCCAGCCCGTCCGCGAGGTCGGCGACCGGGACGGCGACGCCGGGCCGCCGCTCGACGCCGGCCCGCTCCGGAGCCGACGGGATCGCGCCGGGGTCGTCGGCGGCGACGGCGCCGGCCAGCGCCAGCGTCGCGTCGGGCTCGACGCCCAGTTCCTGAACGGCCTTGAAGGCGGTCGCGCTCGCGGGTCGGCCGCGAACGGACTCGTCGGCGGGGCCGCCGTGGCCGACGGCGACTGTCAGGTCGGCGTCGGTCCCGCGGTCGGCGTCCTCGAACGGCCGCGCCACGGTCGCCTGGAAGGGCGTGCCGCGGGCGTCGAGCGCCCGGGCGAGCACGCCCGCGGCTGCCAGTGCGTCCCCGTCCGCGCGGGCCACGAGGCGGACGAAGTCGGCCTCGCGGACGGCGGCGGCGACGTCGCTGGCGGCCGTGGCTGACGCGTGGTCGCGACCGGCTGCGGACATCTACTCGAGCAGCTCGACGGCGTTGTCGTAGCTGTAGGTGAAGTCCTCGTCGAGTTCGTCGCCGCGGTAGTAGTCGGCGAGGCGACGGATCTTCGACTGCGTGTTCTGGAGCGCGCGCTTGTTCTGATGGTCGTTGGGGTTCTCGTCCATGTGCTCGCGCAGCCGGACGGCCTGCTCCATCAGGTTCCGCAGGTCCTCGGGGAGGTCGGGGTCGGCGTCGTTCTCCTCGAGGATCTCGCTGATCTTCTTGCCCGTCGCGAGGGAGACGTCCGGGACCGGCGTGCCCTGAACGCCCTCGTCGCGCAGCTTCAGGCCGATCTCGCTGGGCGAGTGGCCCTGCTCGGCCAGCTCGACCACGCGCTCTTCGATGGCGTCTTCGTCCACGTCGCTCCACTCCGGCGGTTCGTCTGCCGCGGGCTTGTCAGAGTTGGACGAGCCGCGGCGTCGGGTGTGCATTCGTGCCATAGTTGGGTTGGAACTGCACAACCGTCGGTGCCGCTGTGTTGGCGCACGGGACAGGCGTCCCTGACCGGCGACTGCCGGTCCGCGCCGAACACGGCCGCAATCCCAAGCCGCCCAAACGGGCGACGCGTCGGATTTGCGGTCGTGCCGTTCCCACGAAACGGTCGCGCCTCCCCGCCTAAAACCGTTACTATAGCGCGTCCGCTGTAGCGCCGCCTGCGGCCGCCGGTCAGCCGACGGTTGGCGGAACGGACGGTCCCGCGCCAGTCGGGAGTCGATATCGGGGCTGATACCAGCCGGGTCGAGTCAGTCGAACCAGAACCGGCCTGTCACGCTCTCTCAATTGGCGTCGGACGACAACTGGTAACCAGCCGCCGCACTTATCACGAGCGATAGCAATGTAGCCGGTATGATATTCGGCGCGGGCAGCGAGGGCGACGGGCGCGCGCAGTCGGAGCCGCTGGGGGTGCTCCTCGTGCTCTCGATGGTCCTCGCGGGGGCGGCGCTCGTGGTCACCGTCGGCGGGTCGGCCATCCTCGACACCCGCCAGTCGCTGGACGTCGAGCGGGCCGAGAAGGGGCTCACGCAGTTCGATTCGCAGACGGCGCTCGTGGCGCTGGGGAACTCCCGGCAGACGCGCGTTCCGCTCTCGCAGGCCGGCGACGCGAGCTATCGGGTCCACGGCGGCGCCGGGCGGATGAACGTCACCGTCACGAACGAGAGCACCGGCGACACGAGGTCGCTCATGGACGTCACGCTCGGCGCGGTCACGTACGACGACGGCGAGCGGACTATCGCCTACCAGGGCGGCGGCGTCTGGCGCGGCGGTCCCGGCGGCGCCCGCATGATCTCGCCGCCGGAGTTCCACTATCGGGACGCCACGCTGACGCTCCCGCTGGTGACCGTCTCCGGCGACCGGTCGCTCGACGGGCAGGTCGTCGTCCGGAAGGACGGCTCGTCGACCCAGCACTTCCCAGACCGCGCTGCGGACCGGACTAACCCCCTCAGGGAAGGCCGGATCAACGTCACCGTCAGCAGTCGGTACTACCGGGCGTGGGGGAGCTACTTCGACGAGCGGACGGACGGCAAGGTCTACTACAACCACACCGCGGACACGGTGCGAGCGGAACTGATCGTCCCGATCAACGAGAGCTACGAGAACGCCGTAGCCACGACGAGCGAGGCCGGCGTCACGGTCAACGGTAACCACGACCCGCCGGAGCCCTACGACGAGGGGATGAACTACCCGACGATCGACAGCCGCATCGAGGACGCCATCGCGGACTGTGGGGGTGACAACTGCACGGACGTTTCCGAGGGAGACACCGTCACCAGCGCCGGCTGGTACATCCACGACGGTACCTTCGACGGGTCGCTGACCGTCGAGGATCCGGACGGCAACGTCACCATCCTCGTCGACGGCGCCTACGAGCCGACAAACGTCACGCTCGAGGCGGTCGACGACGACGAGTCCGTATCGGTGTACGTCAGGAACGACTTCGTCGTCGACGGCGGCGAAGAGGTGAACGTCGTCGAGGGCGACGCCGGCAACATGGAGACGGCCGTCCACTCCGACGGCGAGGTCGACTTCAACGGGGAGGCCGAGTACGTCGGCCTCATTTACGCGCCGGGGTCGACCTGCGACCTGAACGGGAACGCGAACCTGACGGGCGGTGCCGTCTGCCAGACGATGGACATCAACGGCAATCCCAACGAGTTCACCTACGACGAGGCCATCGAGGACACTTCGCTGAGCCTCAACGGCGACGACGTCATCTACATCACCTTCCTCCACGTCTCCGAGAACCCGGTCGAGATCACCGACGGATAGCGCCCCGTCGAACCACCGGCGGATAGCGCCAGATCGAGGCAGCTGAGTCGACTACCGTTCGATGGTCAGCCCGAGGTCGTAGACCACGACGTGGAGCTGCCCCGGATCGTCGTACCGACAGACCACGTACGCCTCGTCGTCGCCGTTCGGACCGCAGTTCGCGGCCTCGGTCTCGGTCCGCAGGTACCGCTGCCACTGGTTCCGCCGGGGCGAGGTGACGTTGAGGTAGACGTCGTCGTAGTCGCCGCCGTGGATCGGGACGGCCCTGTCCTCGCGGTTCGTCCGCACCAGCACCGTCGCGTCGCCGTGGCTCTCGACGGTCGAGGTCTGCGGCGCCACCAGCGTCAGCAGGACGCGGTCGTCCCGGAACACGAAGGGCGGGTCGACCAGCGCGCGGCCGCCGTACCGGTTCTTGCGGAACACCCCGCCGCCCTCGTATGTCAGGACCCGCTCGTTCTCGCCCCCGTACACGAGCGGCCTGACCTCGCGGCTGACGTTGTCCCACCCGCCGTCGCTCCGGTTGGCCGAGACCTCGACGGTCACGTTCGCGCCGGTGTACAGCTCGCCGGAGCCGAGGCTGATCTCCGTCGCCCGACTGGGCGCGCCCCGCTGGTGGACGTCGCGGAAGTTGTCAGCGAGGACGTCAAAGGCCCGCTCGGCGTTGTCCAGTTGCTCGGCGTCCCTCGCCGTCTGGAGGCTCTCCAGCCCGCCGACGGACACCACGGTCACTGACGCGAGGACCAGCGCGAACACCATGGCGAAGCTCAGCACCTCGCTGGCGGCCCGGTCAGCCATCGGCCACCTCCAGCGTCGACGGGTCGCCGCTGTCGTTATACACGACGGCCACGTCGCCCCCGTCCGTCCGCGACTCGGCGACCGTCACGGTTTGCTTGAGCCGGACCGCGGCCGTCACTGCGGGATCGGTCGCCTCCACGACGACCCGGGGCGGCTCCGACCCCGTCTCCGGTTCGAGCCGCACCCAGTACCGGGCCCCGGCGACGCGCTCGGGGAACGACTGGTTGATCCACACCGCCGTGGTCCCGTCGCCGGCCGCCGCGAGCCGATTCGCGCGGTCGAGGTCGGCCGCGACCTGCTCGCCGATCACCGCCAGCTCCGTCCTGAGCACCTGGTCCTGTCGGGCCTCGACGAAGTCGATGCCCGCGATCAACAGCCCGGTGACCAGCAGCGTCGCGATCGCGAGCGTCAGCGCGTAGTTCAGCGCCGACGAGACGGCCCGGTCCGTCATTCCGGCTCACCCGGGGCGACGGTGACGTTCGTCTCGTAGTGCAGTTGCGGTCCGTCGTAGCGGTACCGGACGTCGGCCGAGTAGACGGCGTCGTGAACGTACGGATCGTCCGTGCCCGCCGTGTCGGTCAGGTTGTCGTTGCTGTGCCCGCTCTCGTTCACTACCAGCGAGTAGTTCCCGCTCACCGCGTCGCCGTTGCGGTAGCTGACGTCGTAGGGCGACGAGACGTCCCGGGCGAACTGCAGCGGCGCACAGGGCTCGCCCGCGACGGTGCCCTCGGTCAGGTCGACGCGGACGTACTCGGGCGAGCCGGCGACCTGACACGTCCCGTCGTCGGACGTTCCGTCCACGCCGACGGTGAACGTACCCGATTTCCTCGTGAAGTTCGCTCGCCACTCGGCGGTGTCGTTCTCGACGGTCAGTGAGAACGCGTCGTCGGAGCCGAACGTACTGACGCTGCCGTTCGAGACGTTGAGCCTGTAGGCGCGGACGCCGTCCACGTCCGTCGCCACGGTCCAGTTCGCGACGCTGCCGTCGGCCCCCGCGAAGGTCGACCCGCTCTCGTTCTCGTCGACGATTCGGGTGCCGTTGGCGAACTCGTTGGGGCCGGTGACCTCGACGACGACGCCGTCGGCGACGTAGTGACGGCTCAGCGCCGCGCTGACGTTGGCCGTCTCAGCCGTCACGTTCCGTGCGAGCGCGTCGTAGTCGCTGTTGTTGTGCCGGTTCGCGTACGCGACCGTCTCGCCGACGTTATCGACCACCGCGGCCCGGAGCGCGAGCGCCTCGTCGCTGCCGACCGTCTCGCCCCGACTCGCGAGGTTCTCCGTGAAGATGGCAGAGTTGACCACGACCGTCAGCAGGACGAACACGGCCGCCAGCGCCAGGGCGGCGACGAGGAGGATCTGACCGCGGTCCCCGTTCAGATGCGCCACGCGACCACCTCCACGCGGACCACGTTGTAGACGGTGCCGTTCAGGTCGTCCGCGTAGAACGTCGACGACTCGGCGACCGTCACGTTGCGCGACCCGTCGGGGTCGACCAGTCGGTCGTCGTCGGTCAGCGTGACGGCGCGGGCCGACCGCACCGCGTTGTCGCTGGGGACGCCGCGGTGGACCATCGGCTTGCGCGCCACGTCGCCGTCGGTCGTCCGGTAGCGGACGTCGACGTTGTACGCGATGGCGGCGTCGTCGAACGCCCGCTCCAGCATGCCGCCGAAGGTGGTGTTCGGTGGCCCCGTGGTGTAATAGCCCGTCCCCGGGGCCCCGTGGAACTCGGCGGAGTCGTTGTTCCAGTAGAGCAGGGTCGGCCTCAGGGCGTCCCGCTCGGCCGCCGCCGCCAGGACGCCCCGCGCCACCGACGACTGCTGGTTCTCGATGTGCTGGCTCGACGTGCTCGCTGATAGCGGCGTCACCGCCGTCATCTGGAGCGCGTAGACGACGCTGCTGAGCAGCAGTAGCCCCGCCACGATGGCCTCCAGCGTGTGCGCCTGCCCGCGGTCTCCATCCATGATTTTCAGCCCCACGTTACCACATCTCCACCAGGATCGTGACGTCCGTTCGGAACAGCGATACGGTTCGCACGGCGGTCACCGTCGAGGTGTCCGTCTGCGTCAGGGGATCGCCCGCCGTCAGAGCGACGTCGTCGCTCGACCCGCAGTCCCCGTCGTCGGTCTCGGCGAGCCGGGTGTCGTCCCCGTTCCAGCAGAGCCGGTTCGGTCCGTCCGGTGCGCCCGAGACGTTCCCCCGGACGGTGACGTTGACGCCCCTGCGGTCCGACAGCCCCAGCCGCTCGTGGGTCGTCGCTCCCTCGAACCGGCACTCGCCGGGCGATTCGTTGGCGAAGAACGCGACCGTGCACTCGCGGTCGAGCACGCCCGGCTCACGCGGCGACCCCAGGAGCCCGTAGGCCAGGTCGTCGGCCACGCGATCGGCCGTCACCGTCTCCGCCTGGGCACCCTGCGTAAACGGATCCAGCGCCCCGGGCACGAACAGGAAGACCAGCAACACGATGCCCAGGAACAGGCTCGTCCCGATGGCGAAATCCAGCGTCGTCTGCCCGCGGCCGGCGCTCTCAGTGCGGACCGGCCGCGTTACATTCGTTGATTCTGACTCCCTCGACGCACGCGCTTCGTCGGACACGACTTCCTTCCGTTGATCATCGTCCGCTCGCTCTTATCCGTTGTGGCTAATTGGTCTCCGAGTATCAGTAATTGAAGACGGACTGAACAGTCCGACGGGCGGCGCCCCGTCACCATCTGGCACGGGAGTCCCGCCTTCGATGGGTTTAAGAAAACCCGCCGGATACGATAGGGTGCGAGGGCTCGTAGATCAGTGGTAGATCATCCCCCTGGCACGGGGAAGGCCCCGGGTTCAAATCCCGGCGAGTCCACTCACTTCCTTCCGCCGCTTCGCTTCGTCAGTCGTTCGTGAACTCGCCGACCTTCGCGAAGCCTCCGGTTTCGCTCAGTCCCGGCGAGTCCACTCGACTCATCTGGTTCGTCTCGTTCCCTCACCGTCTTCCCGTTCGCTCCGCTCACGGGAATCCCGGCGAGTCCACAGTGGGGAGGATGAAGGAACTCAGACAGCCGTGTGAGGCTGTAGCTATAGTAGAAATTGAACGCACTGACACACTCGAAGGGAACCACGGATGCCCTTCGACGTGCAAATAGTTTCAATTCCTACTATAATGTGGCCGACGTCTTCGCGCTCAGACTACCTGACTGTCATTTCCGCAGCTGATCTGTCTACTACCTCACCAATCGTGCTAACGACCGACAGGCATTAGTCTACAGACTATAATCAACTAATACTAAGATATAGTGGAGTCGAACGAGGGGGCGTGGACAGTCACACGTCCTGGGTGTGACGTTGCTGTTCGCCATCGTGATCGTGGTCTCCGTGACCGTGGTCGTCGTGGGGGCGCAGGCTCTCGAGGACCGCCAGCAGGCGACGTCGATGGAGTCGGTGCGCGCGTCGTTCCAGCGGCTCGACGCCGACCTCGCGCAGGTGGTGTCAGGTTCGAAGGAGAGCGTCTCGATGGCGAACCTCGGAGACGGAAGGGCGAGGGTACAGAGCGGGAAGGGAAACGTGACCGTTCAGATCACTGATCCGGACGGGGCGAGCCCGACCAACCGTCTGTACCGTCGTGGGTCGGATAGCGGACACTGACGGCGATGGCGACGACGAAGTCACCGCCCAGCCCCTCGGACGAGTGATCTACGAGCAGGGCGGCCAGACGCTCGCGTATCAGGGTGGCGGCATCTTCGAGTTGGCGGCGGGCGCCGACGACAGCTCCGTCGTCTCCGCGCCCGGCTTCCAGTACCAGTACCGGAACGGACAGCAGACACTCTCGTTGCCGCTCGTCCGCATCGACGGCGACGCGACGGGAAGCGACATCTCGCTCAGCAAGACGGGCAGCCAGCAGCGAGGGTTCCCGAGCGCGAGTTGCCTCGAGGACGACACGAGCGACGTACCCGACAGCACCGTCTCGCCGGAGGCACTTCGAAACCCGGTGCAGGAGGACTACACCGTCAAGATCACCGTCCGAAGCGAGTTCTACCGCGCCTGGGGGACGACGTTCGAGCGTCGGACGGACGGGAGCGTGACCTACGACGACGGCGACGGCGAGGTGACGCTCGAACGGGACGGGTCGTCGCCGCCCGGCGGCGGGGTTGCCGCTGGTCCGATTACCGGGGTCATGTTCACCGGGTCAGGGTCGATCACGAACGTCGGCCGGATCGACAGCTATCGCTCGGACGCCGGCGGCTATCCGACGGCCGCTTCGTTCCCGCGCCGGACGAACGGGGACGTCGTCGCGACCGGTACTATCGACCTCTCCGAGAGTCCGGAGATCGGTGGCGACCTCGAAGTCGGTGGCGACTTCGTCGGAACGAATTCCTTCGTCGTCCACGGGGACGCCACTATCGGCGGCTCGTCCGACGTCGACAACAGCGGCGAGTTCGGGGGGAGCGTCTCCGTCGCGGACGCGTTCGATATGGGGACGGGCGTATCCAACCTGGTGACCATCGGCGACGACGTCATCGTGGGCGGGGACTTCGTCCAGCTCCACGCGGCGACCGTGGACGGATCGATCTACGTGAACGGCGCGCTGATGGACAACGGGAACGACTTCTACGTCCACAACAGCGGTGGGATCGACGGCTCGGTCGTGGCCAGCGGACCGATCGACCTCAACGAATCCGGGGCGGAACGCGACGCCGAGATCACGGGCGATATCGTCTCGACCGGCGGGAGCGTCGAGATCGGTGACGGCGTCTCGTTCGACAATTCGGACTCGTGGAGCGAAGTGCACGCGGCCGGGACAGTGTACGTCAACGACTCCGAGTCCACGGTCACGTACGACGCGGACGTCGTCGCCGGCGGCGACGTGATCGTCGAGAGCGGCGCGACCGTCGACGGCGACGTGCACGCGAGCGGCGACGTCTACGTGTACGGCGACGTCGAGGACGACCACGAGGTGGTCGCGGGCGGGACCGTCACGGGCGAGTCGGGCGACGGCGGCACGCCCAGAACGCCGGACTCCCCGTCCATCCCGAGTCCGCGGTCGCCGGACATCCCGTCGAACGCGCCGGCCGAGGACTTCATCGACCCGGTGCGATCCATGGAGGTGGAGCCCGCCGACAGTGATAGTGATAGCGACATCAGCGACATCGAAACCTGGGACGGTTGCGACCGGTCCCCGTCGAACCCCTGCACGCTCTCCGCCGGCGAGTACCACCTCGACCAGATGCGGATCACCGACGGGGGACGGCTGGACGTCGAGACGGATTCCGGCGACGTCGACATCCACGTCGAAGGGGGATCCCACGGCTGGGAGATGCAGGACGGCGAGGTCAACGTCCGGGGAGGCGGTGAAGTGAACATCACCGTCGAGAGCGAAGGCGTCAATCTGATCAGCAACAGCGAGATCAACGTCGAAGACGGGAGCCAGGTCAACGTGTACGTCAACGGGCACCCGTTCGACGTACAGGACACGAACGTCGACGTTCAGGACGACGACGCACGGATCGAAGTCGCGATGGACGGCGGCGACATCACGTTCGGTGGCGGGGCAGAGATAACGACGCAGAACGACAACGCGAGCCAGTTCCTCGTCTACACCATGCCGAGCGCCCGGATCAACACCAACGGTGGCGCCTCGATCACCGGCGTCCTGTACGGCGCGGACGGTTCCGGCGGGGGCACGGATTACCAGCTCACGAACCAGGTCGAACTGTTCGGTGCGATCGTCGGTGAATCGGACAGCATCAACACCGACGCGAAGATCCACTTCGACGAGACCCTGGAAGCCAGGACGGGCGTCGGCGGCGGTGGCGGCGGTGGCAGCGGCTCGCAGTCCGAGCGGGTCGGCTTCCTCCACGTCACGACGACCACAGTGACGGCCGACGACGCCTGAACCGTAGAAACCTCGGCACGGGGTCTGGTCTCGTCCCGATTCCGGCGATTACGACTCGCTCTACGAGCGCGGCGTCCCGAAAGCGATCCGTACCTCGCCCCGGGACCACCCCGGGGGTCGGTGCAGTCACCCGCTCAACTCGAACGCCACGGTGACGAGCCGCAGAACGATCGTCGGCTCGTCGGGTCCCAGTGACGGACACTCGTAGGAGACGGTGCCGCTGGACTCGTCCTCGCTGCAATCGGTGCTCGACTCCGCGGACGATTCCAGCGCCGTTTTCCAGGCGTCGACCCGGTCAGCCGGCGGATCCACGGTGAGGGTGAACGACGTGGCGCTGTCGGTAATTCTGGTACTCGCGTCGCCGCGAAGCAGTCGGACCTCGGCGTTGCCGCCTCCGACGGAGTCGGCGTCGCCGACCAGCGTCGTGTTGACGACCGGTACGGCGACGACGCCGCCGTCGGGATCGAAGTGGAAGTCCGGCTCGCGAACGAGCACGGAGCCGCCGTCCTGGTGCCTGACGACCGCAGTTCCCTCGTAGGTGACCGCCCGTCCGTCCAGGCTGTACGTGATCGGCTGGACGGCGAGTCCGTCGATCCTCGTTCCGCCGACATCCGCCGGACTGCCGTCTACTTCGACCGCGATCTCGGTCTCCTCGCCCGCTTCGAGCTGGCCGTTGCCCAGCCCCATCCGCGCGGTGCGCACGGAGACGTTCTCGCGGTGGACGTCGGTTCCGGCACCGGCCAGTTCGATCATGGACTGCTCGACGTTCTGGCTGGTCGCGACGTCCCGGCCGGACTCGAGGGTTCCGACGCCGGCCGTCGCGACCACGCCGAGCGAGGCGATGAGGACGGTGAACAGCAGGACGAACCCGAGCGTGTCGCTCTGTGCGCGGTCAGTCATCGTTCACCTTCAGGTGCTCGTCGTCGGTGTCGTAGGTCACGTACAGCCGCCCGCCCTCGTAGGATCCCTCCGAGGCGTTTCCCAGCGAGTCGCGAACGTCCGTCTCCGCGGTGTGGTCGACCGGCATGGAGACGCCGACGCCGCTGGCGCTGACGGCCACCAGGTCGCTGTCGACGTCGACGTAGTACTCCGACCCGACGACCTGATCGGGCAGATCGACCGTCAGGTTCAGCGTGTCCACGTCGTCGCTGGCCCGGACCGTGCGGTCGGCGAGCTCGAGCGTGCCGGCGACCTGGTGGCCGATGGTCCGAAGCTGGGACTCCGTTGTGCGGCGGTTCTGGTCCTCGACCATGGTCGTCCCCGCGGCGATCAGGCCGGTGACCAGCGCCAGCGCGATGCCGACCGTGATGACGTAGGAGACGGTGGTCTGGACGGCGCGGTCGCGCGCGCTCTCCCGGCGAGACCACCCCGTCATCGCGGCTCACCCGGGGCGACCCGGAGCGTCCCCTCGTAGTCGATCGATTCGGAGTAGACGACGAGGTCGACGCTGACCTGATAGATCCGGTCGTCCGTCCCGTCGTTGACGAAGTACCGGTAACTACCGGAGCTCACGTGGCTCCCGTTGTGCGCTTCGATGGAATTGACGCCGTCCATATGTGCGAGGACGTTCAACGCCGGACAGCGTTCGATCCCCGAGCCGGTCCGATAGCTTCCGTTCGTGAAGTCGACGTAGTCGGGCTCGCTGTTGGCGCAGGTGACCTCGGGCTCCGACGGCGGATCGACTGTTAGTTCACCGCTGTCCCCGTCGGCCGTGACGTTCCACTCGCTTCCGTCGGTGTCCTCGAAGGATACCGTCAGCGGGTCGGAGCCGTCAAGATTATTGAACGTCATCCGGAAGACGCGCATCCGGTCACTGAACGACAGCGTGGTAAAGTCGGGATCTTCGCCAACGCTCCCGTTCCGGGAATCGCTGTAGGAAACTCGCACCAAGACGTCTCGCTCGGCGTACTGACGGGTATAGTTGGCCCCGACGCGACCCTCTTCGAACGCCGCCTCGACGTACGCTTTCTGATCGCCGGCAGCGCTGCTCCGGTTCACCGCCCGCTCTATCACCGTCGCCACGTCGCCGCGGACGGCGTCCTGAATCGTCACGAGGCCGTTGCCGCTGACGTCCTCGCTGGCCTCCGTCGAGAGGGTCGTCTCGTAGATCGCGCCGTTGAGCACGAGCGCCAGTCCGAGGAAGGCCACGGCGAGGACGACGGCCCCGACGAGCAGGGCCTGGCCGCGGTCGGTCACGCGCGCCACGCCACCACCTCCACGCTGACGACGTTGTAGAGGTACTCCTCCCGGCCGCTGGAGGGGCCGTCCGTCTCCAGGTCCGGCGCGTAGAAGCTCCCGCTCTCGCCGAGGCGCTGCTCGCTCTCGTCGCCGTTCTCCCTCGTGAGGTTGTGGCCGTCGGTCAGGACGACGGTCGTCGTCGCCCGGATCGCGCCGTCGCCGGGTTCGCCCTGGTAGACCATCCGCCGGGTCGTCCTGTCGGTGGTGTCGTTGTAGGCGAGGATCACGTTGTACGTGTACCTGGGGCCGAGGGCGTCCGCGATGGACTCGCCGAAGTCGAGGGGCGGGACGGCGTCGGAGGACGGACAGTCCCCGCCGTCGTCGGCCGCGCCGGTGTAGTACGACTCGCCGGTCGTGCAGTGGAACGCGCTGCCGTCCCAGTACAGCAGCGCCTCGCGGATCGTCTCGTCGTCGGCGGCGACGAGCGCGCTGGCGGTCAGCGCGCGGTCGTGCTGCTCGGCGTGGGGGCTGGACGCGCCGGCGGCCTGGGGCGCCGCGGTGGTCGCCTGGATGGCGAAGAAGACGCCGGCCAGCACCACCAGCGCGGCGACGATCCCCTCCAGCGTGTACGCCTGGCCGCGGTCTACCATGTGCGCACCTCCAGGATCAGCCGTTTGCCGTCCAGCTGAACGCCCCGGCGGGCGATCGAGGTGTCCTGGCTGCTTCCCGGCTGCGGCCCGCCGAGCAGGAGGACGTCAGTGCTGGAACAGGATCCCTCCCGGACGATCCGTCCCGCGTCCGCCTCGTAGCACGCCCGGACGTTCCTGTCGAGGGTCGCGTCGCCCGATTCGTCGCCGCAGTCGGAACTGTCGGCGGGGACGATGTCCGAACTGCTCGCGTCTCGGCAGGCCCGCTCCCTGTAGACCAGCGAGACGTTGACTGAACTCGCCTGTTCGAGGTTGTCGGCGGGGTCGCCGTCGTCGAGCCCGCAGAACCCCTTCGAGCTGCTGAACAGCGACACGGTGCAGTCGAGCTGGAGTCGACCCGCCGCTGCGGGATGGCCGAGGTCGTCGTTGCCAGATCCGAGGCCACCCTGTCCGCGAGGACGCCGTTCGACTGGCCGGTGCCGGCGACGCCGCCGATCAGATCCGGCACGAACGTGACGGCGACGATGACCGCCACCACGAAGATGCTCACGCCGATGACGAAGTCGAGGTTCGTCTGGCCGCGGTCCGCGTCCCCCGTCTCCGTCAGGTCCCTACCCCCCGGCATCGTTAGATCGCCATCCAGACGACGAGCGCGACGGTCGAGAGCAACACGGCGAACTTGACCCCGGCGAGGATCTTGACGGTCCGGATGTAGCCGGCGATAAAGGACGAGAGGATCGCCTGGATCACGACGGCGTGGAAGAACAGCATCGACAGCAGGTCTGTGTCGAGACTCTGTCCGAAGCCGCCGGCCGGGCCGGCACCGCCGCCGCTGGAGGCGCCCTGCGAGGCCAGCGCGGCCATCTCGCTGAGGAACTGCGCCTTCAGCAGCGCCATGACGCCCAGAAGCGTGAGGTAGGTCATCAGGATGATGACGACCTGCATCCGCGTCCGGGAGATGCGCTCGCGGTCGATGTCGTCCTGGTTCTCCGAGGCCTGGGCGGCCGTCGAGAGGACGTCCTGGATCTGGCTGGAGGCCTCCTGAGCCTCGCTGATGAGCTTCACCGTCCGGGCCAGCCGCGGGACGTGGTAGCTGTTGTTGAACTCCCGGAGGGCGTTCTTGAGGTTGGTGCCGTAGTTGACCTTGGAGTGCATGACCTCGAACTCGTCGGCCAGCTTGCCGGCGGAGGTCTCCGAGACGACCTTGATCGACTCCAGCAGGGTCATCCCCGTGTCGTTCGCGGAGGCCAGTTTCCGGAGGTTCTCCGAGAGGTTGCCGATGATGGCCTTCCGCGAGCGGACGTTCCACTCGTAGAAGACCGCCAGCGGGATCAGGTTGATGTACAGCGGCACATACACCCAGAAGAAGGTCCCGCGGACGGGATTGGACGTCATGCCCTCGATCGACAGCGGCGCCCAGTCGAAGGCGATGGTCATCGTGACCGCGACGACGGTCAGCGGGATCGTCAGCCCGAGCACCATCAGCGGGTGGTCGCGGAAGAACAGGTGGGGCTTGCGGACGATCTGCATCAGCTCGTAGGTCCCCTCGCGGCTCTTGATCCGGTCGAAGACGGCGTATCCGCCGGTGTAGTTCTCGATGCGGCCCAGGTCGAGGATGCCCAGCCCGTCGTCGACGACGAGTTCGTCCTCGCTGCCGTCGGGCCGGAGGTAGCCGTCGCCGATGGTGTCCTGGGTGACCGTCGAGACCAGCACGAGGAAGCCGAGACCGGTCAGCGGGATCAGGCCGTAGACCGTGCCGTAGAGGAGCATCTCCTGGGAGTTGCCCATCATCGACATGATCACGAGGATGATGATGAGCAGGAGCGGGAACAGCGAGAGGGTCATGTACATCTCGCCGAACAGCTCCAGGGTGTCCAGCATCTTCTGCTGCTCCTGCTTGGCGGTGCGCATGTGCTTGTCCTTCTGGTCCTCGAGGAAGGTGGTCATGTCCCCGCCGGAGTTGATGATCGACAGCATGTCCGTCAGGAACTGCGAGAGCTCGTCGGAGGGGGTCTCCATCGCCTGGTTGCGGATGGCGGTCCGGTAGTCCGTGTCGAAGTACTCCGTCTCGAGGACGATGGACTGGAACTCCTTGGCGCACTCGCCGTAGGTGTCGTCGGCCTTGGCCATCGCCTGGAGGATCTCCAGCTGGTTGAGGCCGCCGACGGACAGCGCGTACATGAAGGAGATGGCGTCGGAGAGGAGGACGTTGATCTCGCGCTCGCGCGCGCTCGAACGGAAGTAGGGGATCGATATCAGGGAGCCGAAGCCGATGCCGAAGCCGATAGCCCCGAAGACGACGCCGGTGACGCCGATTACCGCGGGGAGCTTGATGGCGCGGACGACCGGCTCCGCCCAGGTCGGCAGCGGGACGCCGATGAACACCAGCGACTCGCCGCCGCCGCCGAAGAAGAGCGTGACGAGGAAGTAGCCGATGAAGGTACCGACGATCCACAGGGAGACCCCCGAGATGGCGCCGACCGCGAGCGCCCGAGAGAGGAACATCTCGACGTTGTCGGCCATCCGGGCCTCGGCGAGCTTGTCCTCGACGTTGCTGACGAACTCCCCCTCCTCGTCGAACAGGTACTGGAAGGCGGGGTAGAACGTGTCGCCGAGGGCGCCGCCGGCGCTGAGCTGTTCGCTGCCTTTCGCCTCGATGCTCATTCGCTATCGGCCTCCTTGCCGGCCTTGGGGACGAACTGCCCGAAGTCGATGCCGTCCCCGTCGTCGGCGGCCCCGCCGTCGTCGCCGTCGTCCTCGATGCCGGTCAGCGCCGAGACGATGTCCGGCGTCTCCATCTCCAGGTAGCGGTTAAAGAGCGGCCCGGCGTTGTCGAGGATGTCGCCCGCCTCCGAGAGCATCTCGTCGGGTGCGTCCGGCCGGGGGACCATCTCCTCTTTCTCCTGGTCGATGTCGATGCTGACGCTCTCCATCTCGCGGAGGTCCGAAAGCGACTGGGCGAGCTGGTCGTTGGCGATCAGCGTCAGGATGGTGTCGGGATCGTTGATGAACGCCTGGATGGTCGCCGCGACCTCGGTGTAGGTGTTGAGGCCGTTCTCGATGAGGTAGGCCAGCACCACCTTCCGCTTGAACAGCTCCTCGTCGAGCCGCTCCTGGGTCCACCCGCGGTCGAACTTGATCTCCTCCAGGGTGTTGGAGTTGCCCATCTGGATGAACTCGTCCGTCTCGGCGCGCCACTCGTAGACGTCGCGGACGTTGATCTCGTCGTTCTCGGCGGTGTACTCGTTGATCTCGGTCAGCGTCTTGTTGCGGCGGACCTTCCGGCCGTCGACGCGCGTCTGGGTCTGGATGGAGACCAGGTCCAGCGCCGTGAACAGCGTCTTCGAGACGTTGATCGGCTCCGTGGTGAACCGCTTGATCACCTCGCCGACGGAGTCGGCGTGGAAGGTGGTGTAGGTGGTGTGCCCGGTCGACATGACCTGGAACAGCGTCCGACCCTCTTCGCCGCGGATCTCGCCCATGACGATGTAGTCGGGCCGCTGGCGCAGCGCGGCCTCAAGCAGGTCGAACTCGTCGACGTCGCCGGTGTCGTCGTCGCCGAACGACGGGCGGGTGACGCTGGCGACCCAGTTGCGCTGGGGCAGTTCCACCTCGCGGGTGTCCTCGATGGAGACGATCTTCGCGTTCGAGGGGATGAACAGGGAGACGGCGTTCAGGCTGGTGGTCTTCCCCGAAGCGGTACCCCCGGCGAAGATGAGGCTCTTGTTGTTCTCGATGCAGAGCCACAGGAACGCCATCTCGTCCAGCGAGAAGGTGTTCCAGTTGATGAGGTCGATCGGCGTGAACGGGACGTCCTTGAACTGGCGGATGGTGTAGTTGGTCCCGTGGTCTGAGACCTCTCGGCCGAGCGTCAGCTGGGCGCGGGAGCCGTCCGGCAGCGTGGCGTCGACCTGCGGCTGGCGCTTGGAGATACCCTTGCCCGAGCGCTGGGCCAGTTTGACCACGAAGTCGTCCAGTTCCTCTTCGCCGTGCTCGACGTTGGAGATGATCTGCTCGTAGTCGGTGTGGTAGACGAACACGCGGGAGTTGTACCCGTCGCAGGAGACGTCCTCGACGTTGATGTCGTGCTTGACGGGGTCGATCCGCGCGTAGCCGATGAAGTCCCGCTTGAGCTTGTACAGCAACTTCTCGACCTGGTACTCGTTGAGCTCCTCGGGGTCGTCCTCGATGATCGCTGGCTCGGGTCGGGCCGAGATCCCTTCCAGGCTGTCCTCGGGCTCGTGCCGCTGGACCTCCATGCCCAGTAGTTCCTTGACCTGGTCGACCGTCCCGAGGCCGCCGATCGCCCCCTCGTAGAGGTCGTACCGCTCTAGGAGCCGCTCGGCCTCGCGCTGGATCACGTCGGCGCGGTCGGCCTCGGACCCCTCGACGATGACGTCGTCCTCGGCGTACTTGATGGCGGTCTTGAGCTTCCCGGAGAGGAACTCCGCCAGGTCCTCCTCGATCTCGTTGAGGTAGGGCTCGACGACGTAGTACTTCTTCTCGTTCTCCTTGCGCGAGTGAAAGATGACGACGCAGGCGTAGGGCTTGTTGACCCAGTAGCGCTCGATCTCGGTGAAGTGGCGCTTCTTGGACATCGGGACGGCCTTCTCGAGGTCGTAGCGGTTGACGACCGTCGTATCGCCGTCCTGATCGGAGAAGAAGTCGTCCTCGTCAAGGTCCTCGTTGACGTCGACGGTCCGCTCGTCGACGAGGTTCGAAAGCGTCACGGCGGCGTCTTCGCCGTGCGAGAGCCTGTTCTCCGTCTCGTCCGGGTCGAACCCGAGGTGATCCTCCGGTTCGAAGGGGATCTGCTCGCCCTCGCCGTCCCGCGGGAGCGATCCGTCATCCTCGTAGTAGTACTCCTGCTTGAAGTGCTCCCACGTGTAGACTCCCTTGACGACCGGCGTGGCCTCGGGATCGACGTAGGCCTGAAACACCTCGTCGATCGTCTCCGCGTTCCCGGCGGCGGTCTCCAGTCTGTCGCCGATGCGCTTCGGTTCGAACCCGAGGTACTCGCTGCGGTCGAACCGACCCCCGTCGTGGTGGTCCCGCCGCAGGTCGTCCCACGTGTACTCCCCGACCGCGGCGGACTCGCCCTCCCCGAGGTCTCTATTTTGGCCGACCTGCTCTGCCCCCCCGCCCCCGGAATCGTCGATAGCCATCAGCGCGTAACTGCCTTCTAACTCGAAAAAAAGGTTACGGCGGATTCAGTCCACTTGGCATCTAACTGTAGTGCACCGCGCGTGACGACCCGGTTCTCGGGAGGAGTCGAGACGCGCGTGAACGGGTAACTGACGGCCGGTTGCCCCGGTCACCCGATCA
Organism: Halomicrobium urmianum; assembly: GCF_020217425.1. NCBI lineage: Archaea > Methanobacteriati > Methanobacteriota > Halobacteria > Halobacteriales > Haloarculaceae > Halomicrobium > Halomicrobium urmianum. Next base: position 396,056 of record NZ_CP084090.1, on the reverse strand, counting down.
CCGGGAGACGCCGGAGGAGGAAGACGACGCCGACGCCGGCCAGCATCGCGTACAGGATGTTCCCCGAGCGCCAGGCGACGGCGAGCGCGGCGAGCGCCGCCCCCCACTCCGCCGGGCCGCCGTTCACGAGGTCGGGGACGATCAGCGACACCAGGACCGCGCCTGGCAGGTAGCGCAGCCACGCCCGGAATCGGAGGGTCAGTTCGAACTGGCTCACCAGCCAGTAGCCGCCGACCCTGGTGACGTACGTACCCACCGCCATGCCGACGATGGCTACGAGTGCGAGGCCGTCGACGTCCAGTTCAGACATATTCGTCCCGCGCGACGCCGGCGAGGCTCCCGGCGACCCCGCCGACGAGGATGTACCAGCTCCCCGGGACGACGACGGAGGCGACGACCGCCACCGCCGCCGCCGTCCCGACGGGAACGGCGTCCCCGCGGCCGTCCCAGACGCCGACCAGCAGCGCGATGTAGACGGCGACGAAGGCCATGTCGAGGCCGTACCGGGCGGGGTTCTCGACGAGGCCGCCGACGGCGACCCCCAGAACGGTCGCGCCGACCCACGCGACGAACACGACCAGGCCGCTGCCCAGCAGGAACGCGGCGTCGCGCTCCCCGTTCGACCGGGCGCGCATCGTCAGTCCCCACGACTCGTCGTTGAGGAAGTACAGCGTCCCGTAGGTCGTCCGGGGCGCGAGCCGTTCGAGCCACGGCTGGATCGACGCGCCCATCAGGAGGTGTCTGAGGTTCACCGCGACGGTCGTGGCGACGATGGCGACCACCGGCAGCGGCGACTCCCACAGGTCCAGGACGACGAACTGCGCGGACGCGGCGAACACCGAGGCGCTCATCAGCACGGCCTCGCCGAGGCCGAGCGGCGACTGCCGCGCGAGGACGCCGAACACGACCCCGTAGGTGAAGACGCCCAGCGCGATCGGAACGCTCTCCCGAACGCCGGCGACGAGCCCCTCCTGGCTGAACTCCGCCTCGTCCGGCCCGGCGTGCGCCTCCATGTTCGCTAGCCCCCGGTTCTCGCGTACACGACGACGTTCCTGTGGTCGTGCTCCTCGCGCCGGTACTGCGGATGCGGCGGGTCCCGCCACTCCCACGTCGTGACGCGCTCGACCCGGAGCCCGTACGACGACAGGAGCGCCGTGAACCGATCCCGTTCTCCGACGAACATGTAGGTCACGTCGTGGCCGCCCGTCGCGTACTCGTACTCCGCGAGCGCCCCCCAGCCGCCGACGAGCTCGCCCGTCGACGCGGCGTCGTCCCCCTCGACGGGCATGTTGAAGACGACGTGTCCGCCCGTCTCCGTCACCCGTGCGAGTTCGCGGAGCACGAGTTCGACCTCCCGCAGGTGGGTCAGCGCGTCCAGCATGATCGTCGCCTCGAACGCGCCGTCGCCGTACGGGAGGTCCCGGACGTCGGCGCGCCGCGCCGTGACCCGTCCCCCCGTCCGCTCGGCGCAGACGGAGAGCGCCGCCTCGCTTATGTCACACGCGTGGAGATCGGAGACGGCCTCGACGAACCGCTGGCTGTTCCGGCCCTCGCCGGCGGCGGCCTCGAGGACGGTCCCGTAGCCCCGTTCCTCGAGGACCCCCACGATCTCCTCGACAAACGGAAGCGGTTCCGACGGCATGAGGGGCGCGTCCTCGTCCTCGTTCGCGTGATACAGCTCGGTCCACTGTTTCCCGGTGTCGTCTGTCATGATACCCTCCCAGCGCGCGGTCGGTCCGGTCGGTGCCGCGTTCCGGATCGATGGTAGCGGCCAGCGCTCGCACCGGTAAGGAACTCACCCTACTATGATCGGGCGACCGTCGTACCGATCAAGACGCCGCGTCCCGGACGTCGTGCGAGTCCGTCGCGGCGTTCAGCCGCCGCTACCGTCACCGGACCGATCCCGCGACTCCGGCGGGTCGAGGAGGTGGTTCTCGGCCGACCGGAGGTGCTCGAGGAAGGTCGTCTTCGAGACGCCCAGGTCGTCGGCGAGCTCCTGCACGCTCGTCTCCCGGGGCCACTCGTAGTACCCGCGCCGCCGCGCCAGCTCGTAGGCCTGCCGCTGGCGCGGGGTCAGTTCGCTCAGTCGGTCCTCAAAGGAGGACGTCGACCGCTCGCGGTCGGCCGACGTGACCTGCCTGATGGTGATGTTCGCGTCGTACTCGTTGCGGATCTCCTCGATCCGGCGGCCGAGCGACGACCGGTTCATCTGCACCAGAAAGGGCCAGACCTCCCTGCCGTTCTCCATTTGCGACGCGCCGTCGAGGACGAACCCACGGGAGGCGAAGGCCGGTCCGATCCCCTCGGAGAACTCGTACTCGATGAAGACGTCCTGCGCGAACGTGCCGATGGCCGACTCCGGGACGACGCTCTCGGCCGGCGTCGACTGCACGGTCTGGACGTCACCGATCCGCGTGGACTCCTCGGCCGTCCCCACGGCCTCGGCCACGTGCTCCGGCGAGTCGCCGTAGACCGTACACCGCTCGTAGGCCCGTCGCCCATCCAGGACGCTCCCGTGGCCCAACACGCCGGCGTCCGTCTCGTCCATCACCTCGTTCGTCCAGCAGTCGGGGTGCCAGAGCTCCAGCTCCACGCTCAGGAGTTCGCGCTTCGGCGATGCCATTACGTTCACGTTCTGCTCCGGGGCAAAAATACCTGCCCCGTACCCGACCATGGTAGGTAAAGGTTCAATCGAATACGGGTCTCCGACGCTAGTGCCCCTGACGAAGCCCGGACTGCCGTCGCGATCTCCGGGTCGGCCGCACGTAGCCCGGCGGTCGATCCGCTGGCGACGGCCGTCCGCACGACACAGCCAGTCGGTCGGTGCGCGTGCCTCGCACGGACCGCCGGAGCCGGCACCCGGTCTGGCCGCCCCGCTACGGGTGGTCACCGGGCCCGGCCTGCGGCGGTCCCACCGGTCCTCGGAGCCCGAACCCTTCGTCGGGGGCGTCGACCACCCTGTCCCTCTTTCGACGCATCGGAGGCACGACGTCGCCGCCCCGCGGCGACCCGGCCCTCTCGCTGTGGCGTCTCAGTCGATGAACGACTCTATGCGCGCCATCGCCTCCTTCAGCTCGCCGAGGCCGGTCGCGTAGGAGACGCGGAGGTGACCCTCGCCGCCCTCGCCGAACACGTTGCCGGGGACGACGGCGACCCGCTCCTCCTCGAGCAGGGCCTCGGCGAACTCGTCGCCGTCGTCCCACGGACACTCGGGGAAGGCGTAGAACGCGCCGGCCGCGGGGAAGCACTCCAGGCCCATCTCCTCGAACCGCGAGAGGACGAACTGCCGGCGGCGGTCGTACTGCTCGCGCATGTCGACGACCTCGTCGCCGCAGGTCTGCAGGGCCTCGATGGCGGCGTACTGGGCGGTCGTCGGTGCCGACAGCATCGTGTACTGGTGGACGCGGTTCATCGCCGTGATCGCCTCCGGCGGCGCCAGGGCGTAGCCGAGGCGCATCCCGGTCATGGCGTAGGCCTTCGAGAAGCCGTTGAACACGACCGTCCGCTCGCGCATGCCCGGTAGCGTCGCGATGGAGGTGTGGTCGTGCTCGTAGCTCAGCTCCGAGTAGATCTCGTCGGCGAAGACCATCAGGTCGTGCTCGCGAGCGAACTCGGCGACCTCCCGGAGCTCCGCTTCGGTCATCGTCGCGCCGGTGGGGTTGTTGGGGTAGCAGTACACCAGCGCCTCCGCCTCGGCCGCGCCGGACTCCTCGAGCACCTCGTAGGTCAGTTTGAACTCGTCCGCCGCGCGCGTGGGGGCGTCGATCACCTCGCCGCCCGCGAACTCCACACCGGGAACGTAGGAGATGTAGCACGGCTGAGCGACCGCTACCCGGTCGCCGGGGTTCAGCAGGGCGCGGAAGGCCAGGTCCAGCCCCTCGCTCGCTCCGGTGGTGACGAGGATCTCCTCGTCGGGGTCGTAGTCGAGGTCGTACCGCCGGTCGACGTCCGCCGCGATCAGTTCCCGGAGCTCGCGCTTGCCGCGGTTGGCCGTGTACGAGGTCTTCCCCTGCTCCAGCGAGGCGATGGCGGCCTCGCGGGCGGCCCACGGCGCGGAGAAGTCGGGCTCGCCGACGCCCAGCGAGATGATGTCGTCCATCTCCTCGGCCAGCTCGAAGAAGCGGCGGATGCCGCTGGGCGGCACGTCCGCGACGCGGTCGGCCGGCTCGAACGTCATGGCGAGACGGACAGTCGGTCGTCGTCGTCCCCGTCGCCGAACTCGATGCCCTGCTCCTTGTAGGAGTCCATGACGTAGTGGGTCACGGTCTGGGTGATCTCCGGGATCGGGGCGATCTTGTCGCTGACGAAGTGCGAGACCTCCTGCATGGAGTCGCCCTCCACCTCGAGGTCGAAGTCGTAGTCGCCGCTGACCAGCCGCAGCGATCGCACCTGCGGGAACTTCGCGATCCGGTCGGCGATGTCGACGTAGTTGGTCTCGCGGTCGAGGGTGACGTTGAGTTCGACCGTCGCGCGGACGCGCTCTTCGTCCTCGTCGAGGGCGTCCCAGTCGACGACGGCCTGGTAGCCGCGGACGACGCCCTCGGCCTCCAGTTCCTCGATCGCCGCCTCGACCTCGGCCTCGTCGAGGCCCGTCTGGCGGGCCATGTCCTCGGTGGTGTAGCGGGCGTTCTCGCGCAACAGCGCCAGGATCTCGCCGCGGTCGTCCATACCTAACCACCGCTCCGGCGCGGACTAAAGCGTTGCTACCCCGTGCCGACGGTCCGCACACGCCTCCGCGGCAACGGGCGGGACCGCCGGTGGCGCGCGTCACGCGCCGGTCCAGCGGCGGGAGGGTGCACATTTAAGACGACCGGACGCAACCCCATCCGCATGACCGACGGGACCCACAGCGGGTGGGACGCGCTCGCCGAGCACGACGACGCGGCCGCACTGGTCGCCGCCCTGCTGGACCTCGATCCGGGCGAGACCTACACCCGGACGGAACTGAGCGGCGCCACCGGCGTGCCGTACAGGACGCTGTACCTCGAGGGCACGCTGGCGGCCGTCGCCGACCTGGGACTCGTGGAGAAGCGCGACCGGGGGGACGAGGAGCCGGTGTACGCCCTCGCGACTGACAGCGAGGCCCTGCAGGCCGCGCGGGCGTTCGACGCCGCGACCGCGGACTGATCCGTCGATCCCCGAACCTCTTTGTCAGCGGCCGTGAAGGTCGGGACGACCATGGTGGCACTCGAGTCCCAGGACGACGTCCTCGCGCGCGGGGACGAGGCACCGACATTCGAACTGCCCGGCGCCGACGGCGAGACCTACGCCCTGTCGGAGTTCGCCGACCGCGAGGCCGCGCTGGTGGTGTTCACCTGCAACCACTGCCCGTACGCGCAGGCGAAGCTCGACGAGCTGAACGCGCTCGCCGAGGAGTACGACGACCTCGCCGTCGTGGGCGTCAACGCGAACGACGAGGGGGAGTATCCGGACGACTCCCTCGACCGGATGACGGAACTCGTCGAGGACGGCACGATCCGCTACGACGCCTACCTCCGCGACGAGTCCCAGGAGGTCGCGGCGGCGTACGGCGCCCGCTGCACGCCCGATCCGTTCCTGCTACAGAACGACGACGGCACCTTCCGCGTCGCCTACCACGGTCGCATCGACGACGCGCTGCATCCGGACGACGAACCGAGCGAGCGCGAGATGAGGGCTCACGTCGAGACGCTGCTGGCCGGCGACGAGGTCACGGCCGAGGAGAAGCCCTCGCGTGGCTGCTCGATCAAGTGGAAGCCCGGCAACGAGCCCGACTACTGGGAGGCATAGCGATCCGCTCTCGACCGCGTCTGTTCGCCCCCCTCGACCGACGGGCGATTAGCCAGATCGTTGTTCCACGTCAACACTTACCCGTCGATAGGCCGAAGGGGACGGTGATGATCGACCGGATCATGGTCGCCGTCGGCGACGGGGAATCGGCCCGGCGAGCGGCAGCCGTGGCGAAGGCGTTCGCGGCGACCCACGACGCGACGCTGGACGCCGTCCACGTCGCGGACGACGGCACGTCGGGCGATCCGGCGGCGCTTGCGAGGGACGCCGTCGCCGACGCCACGGTCGACGCCGGGTCGGTCGACCGGGAGTCGCACGTGATCGACGGGGACGTTCCCGAGGCCCTCGAGCGACACGTGCGCGACACGGGCGCGGACGTGGTCGTGATCGGGCGGAGCGACCCCAGTAGCGTCGGCGAGCGGCTGTTCGGGAGCGCTGTCGATCGCCTGCTGCGGACGACCGACGTGCCCGTCCTCGCCGTGCCGGAGACGGCCGACGTGGACCCGGCGACTGCGTACGACGACGTGCTCGCCACGACCGACGGGAGCCACGAGGCCGAATACGCGGCGCCGTGGGCGTCGCTGCTCGCGCGGGAGTTCGACGCGACGCTGCACGTCGCCCGGGTCGTGGACCTCTCGACGGAGGCGGGCAGCTTCGACGCCGGCGGCGCGAGTTCGGAGTACCTGGACCGGCTGGAGCGCGAGGCGGCCGACGACGTCGACGAGTTCCTGGAGGTGGCGGACGCGACCAGCGCCCGCGTCGAACGGGAGGTCCGGCGTGGGACCCCGCACGAGGAGATCGACGCCTACGTGGCCGAGGCGGGCGTCGACGTCGTCGTGATCGCCTCGGAGCGCTCCGGGAGCCTCTCCGGACAGCTACTGGGGAGCGTCGCGACGAAACTCGTCGAGGACCTCGACGTGCCCGTGCTGGTCCTGTCCGCCGAGGAGGAAGAGGAGCAGGGCGGCTGAGCCGCCGCCGGTGGCGTTTTGGCCTGCCCCCGCGAACGGCCCCGCAATGGACGTCGCAGCGCGACTCGGCGCCGGGTCGCCGGTCGTCGGCATGGTGCACCTTCCCCCGCTGCCCGGGGCGCCGGGGTTCGAGGACCGCGAGGTGGTCCGCGAGCGCGCCGTCGCGGACGCCGAGGCGCTGGCCGCGGGCGGCGTCGACGCGGTACTGGTCGAGAACTTCGGGGACGCGCCCTTCTACCCCGACGACGTCCCCGACCACGTCATCACCGAGATGACCGCGGCGACCCGGGCCGTCCGCGAGGCCGTCGACTGCCCCGTCGGTGTGAACGTCCTCCGGAACGACGCCGAGGCGGCGCTGTCCGTCGCCGCAGCGACCGGCGGATCGTTCGTCCGGGTGAACGTCCACGTCGGCGCCCGCGCGACCGACCAGGGCGTGATCGAGGGCCGGGCCCACGAGACGCTGCGCCTGCGCGACCGGATCGACGCCGACGTCGCCGTACTGGCCGACGTGGCGGTCAAACACTCCGCGCCGCTGTCCGCGAGACCCGTCACGGAGCAGGTCGCCGACGCCGCCGAGCGCGGCCGCGCCGACGGGCTGGTCGTCTCGGGACCGGCGACGGGGTCGTCCGCAGACGCGGACGAACTCGCCGCCGTGGTCGGCGTCCGCGACGACGTGGATCCGGACGTGCCCGTCCTCGTCGGGAGCGGCGTCACGGCCGAGAACGCCCCGGACCTGCTGGACGTCGCCGACGGGGCCATCGTTGGGACGGCGTTCAAGCGGGACGGGGAGGTCGCGAACCCGGTCGACGAGGACCGGGTTCGACGCCTCGTGGACGCCCTCTGACCCCGACCGTTCCCGTCGCCGCCGTGATTCGGGGAGGGGATTTATCCCGTGCGACGTGGACCGCCCGGCATGGACGAAGATCCGCTCCCGGACGTCACAGAGGAGTTCGCACGGACGCTCGCGCCGGACCGCGACGATGTGATCGCGGAGATGGACGCCCGCGCCGACAGCGAGGGGTTCCCGACGGTCGGGCCCGCGGTCGGCGGGTGGCTCCGGCTGCTCGCCCGCGCCGTCGACGCCGAGCGGGTCTTCGAGTTCGGCTCCGGCTACGGCTACTCGGCCTACTGGACGGCGCCGGCGCTGCCCGCTGACGGCGAGATCGTCCTCACCGAGATCGACGAGGACGAACTGGCCGACGCCCGCGAGAACCTGGAGCGGGGCGGCTACGCCGACCGCGCCCGCTTCGAGCACGGCGACGCGATCGAGACGGTCGCCGACTACGAGGGCCCGTTCGACCTGGTGCTGATCGACAACGAGAAGGACCGCTACCGGGAGGCCTTCGAGGCGGTCCGCCCGAAGGTCTCCGAGGGCGGCGTGGTCGTCGCCGACAACGCCGTCGAGGCCGGGTCGCTGGACTTCGAGGACGTCCGGGCCCTGCTGGCGGGCGAGGCCGTCGACGCCAGCGAGGGGAGCCGCGGCGTCGCCGACTACCTGGCGACGGTGCGCGACGACCCCGCCTTCGAGACGGGCCTGCTGCCGCTGGGGCAGGGCGTGGCCGCGAGCATCAGAGTCGACGGGGAATAGGCGCCGTCGTCACCGCTCGTCGACCACGTGGACGCTGCCATCACCGCTCGTTGAGCTGGTAGGCGCTGACGGCCTCGAACTCGGCGACGCTGTGGACGTGTTCGTCGTGGCTGCAGACGGCGAGTCCCACGTACACCTCGCCGTCGAACGGGAGGGTCCGCTGGTCGATGGCCCTCCACTCGTCGCCGTCCCGGGAGACCGAGCAGGTGACCGTCCCGTCGACGCACTCGATCCGGTACCACTCGTAGGTCGACTCGGGCTCCTCGAACTGCCGGGTCTCGGTGGGTCCCGTCGCGGTCTCGCGCCAGGCCAGTTCCGTGCCGTGGCCGCCGGTCAGGCCGACGAACCCGAACGGGGCGTCCTCGGTGAGGCCGCCGCGGATCGTCACGCCGGTCTTGCTGTACTCGTCGACGGCGTCCAGGTCGCGGATCCGGGCCTGAATCCGCACCGGCGTCGTCGTGCCGTAGAGGAAGTGAAACTCGTTGGTCCCGGCCCAGATGTTCTCTCCGGCGCCGGTGACGATCCAGCGGTCGACGGCCTCGACGTGTTCGGCCGTCCCCGCGACCCCGACGTCGTCGACCAGCTGGACCGGGCGTCCGGGGACGAAGTCGCGGGGCCGCTCGCCCACGACGGTGCAGTCGTTGATCTCGATGCGGGCGCCGCCGGCCCGGCTGTCCGTGATGTCCAGGGTCCACTCGTTCTCGGCGGCGATCTCGTCGACGATGTTGAGGCCCATCCCGGTGCCGTCCTCGTCCGTCGTGTACCCCTCGTCGACGACGCGGTCGCGTTCCTCCGGCGGGATGCCCGGGCCGTCGTCGGCGACGTAGAAGCCGTTCCGGTCGGTGAGCCCGACGCGGACGGTCACGTCGGGGCCGGCGTGGACGACGGCGTTTTTCAGCAGGTTCTCGATCAGCGGGCGGAGCGTCTCCGGATCGGCCGTGACCGTCGCGCCGCCGGGCGCGTCGACCTCGAGGGTCGCCTCCTCGGCGCCGATCACGCTCCAGACGTCCTCGACGAGGCCGCGCAGCGCCGGCGTGTTGATCGACTCGTCGGCCTCCAGGTCGGATAGGCTCTCCTCAACGTCGTCGGTCGTGGCCGCCTCGGCCTTCCGCTTGGCGAGTTCGCTGAGGTCGTCGATGGTCTCCTCCATGCGCTCCAGGGCCTCGTCGACCTTCCGGAAGGCCTCCTCGTCGCCGGTCTCGCGGGCGAGCTGGAGGGAGCCGCTGGCCACCTGCAGCGGCGTCTTGAGGTCGTGGGAGACGTAGCTCGCGAACCGCTCGATGAGGCGGCGCCGTTCGTGGAGCTCCTGGGCCCGCTCCATGTGCTCGGTGACGTCCCGCGAGACGCCGACGAGCCCCTGAATCTCGCCGTCCCCGTCGCGCCAGGGCACCTTCGTCGTCTCCGACCAGTACGTGTAGTCCTCCTGGTCGAACCGCTCGCACTGCTCGTAGACGGGCTCGCCGGTCTCGATGACCTCGAGGTCGTCCTCGTAGGTCCTCTGGGCCATCTCCGGCGTCTCGTCGCCCCATATATCCGGGTCCGTCTTCCCGCGCGCCTCGTCGGGGTCGGGACTGTACTCCAGGTCAGCCATCCGGACGAGCCGCGCCTGCTCGTCCTTGGCGTAGATCGAGACCTCGCTCTCCTCGAGCAGCGTCTCGAGGATGCTGCTGTTCGCGGTCCGGTCGCGGCGCTCCTCGTAGTCGGCCAGCGCCCCGTCGACGACCTCCCGCAGGCGGGCCGGCGAGACCGACCGCGGCAGGAGGCGGCAGTGCTCGACGTCCGCGAGCGCTGCGGTGACGTCGGGCCCCACCCCGGTCACCACTGCGATCGGCACGTTCCGGTCTGCGTCCCGGATCATACGGCAGGCGTGGGTAGCGCCCTCGCTCGCGGGCTCGAACAGGACGACGCAGCCGACGTCGTCGCGTTCCCCCATCGTCACGACTGCCCCGTCGGCCGCGGTTCGGTGGACGACGTCCGTGACCGCTCCCCCAGTCAACGCCGACTCGACGCCGGAGTCAGCGTCGTCGCCGACCACCACGACGGCAGTCGGCGCTTCGAGCAGGTGACTCATCGCGTGTCCCCGTACCATACACGTACTGCGTGAAAAGCGTTGAGGCCTGATACGACCCGCGATCGCCCCGAGGCCCGCGATTCTCGTCTCCGAGAATGGGGGTCTACCTCTTATGTGGGAGGGCGGGAAACGTGGCCCCAGTACCCCTCGCTATGAGTCTGATGATCGACATACGGAAGCTCGGGCTGTTCAACCGGATGGCCAAGGAGGGCGGGAACACGGTCGCCAACCACCTCAGCCAGATGACGGGGATGGAGACGGAGATGGAGATCACCAAGATCAACTTCATCGACGTCCCCGACATCAAGACCCACGTCGGCGATCAGAAGCAGATCGGCATCAGCATCCAGATGCTCGAACCGCCTCACGGACACATCCTCTTTCTGTTCAACGCCGCCAGCGCGAAGGAACTCGCCCACGGCATGATCGGCGACATGGGCGAGACGGACCCCGAGGCCAGCGGGTTCACCGACATGGAGCGGTCTGCGATCCGGGAGATCGGCAACATCATGACGAGCGGGTTCATCGACGGGTGGGCGAACGTCCTCGACACGACGATCGACATGTCGACGCCGAACTTCACCTTCGGTCCCGGGAGCGGGATGGTCGACGAGCTCGTCGGCGACCGGGAGACGGACATGGCCCTGATGTTCGACTCCCGCGTGCACGCCCTCGAGTCCGACATCGACGTCACGGTCTACACCTTCCCGCGACTGGAGGAACTCGTCGGCCTGATGCAGGAGATCGAAGTCTGACCGGATCGATCTGTTTTCTCTCGTTTCCGTCCGCCCCGCTCCGCTCGGCGATTTATTGCTTACGAGGGATATGTACGCCCTCGCCATTCCCGATCCTGATTATTCCATTACATAATGGGTGCAAATACGGTTTGTTAGCTCTTTTCTCGCCCTCCCGAAATCGGGAGCGAGGGGCCATCTCCCAATCGATAACGATTAATGGGACGTAAATCAGTGGAAAATCTTTAGTCGGGGCCATTCTTTTCCTCAGATACGGCACCTGCTTTGGGGCCGATGATTTACCATGACAGGCCAGGAACTAATCTGGCGAATCGCTGGCGGTTCCGGGGACGGGATCGACTCGACCAGCCAGAACTTCGCCAAGGCCCTGATGCGGTCGGGACTCGACGTGTTCACTCATCGCCACTACCCGTCGCGCATCCGGGGCGGCCACACGTTCGTAGAGGTACGCGCGAGCAACGACGACGTACGTTCGCGCGGTGACGGGTACAACTTCCTTCTCGCCCTCGGTGACTCCTTCGCACGGAACCCGCAGGAAGGAGCGTACTACGGCAACGAGGAGGTCAAGCCGCTTTCCGAGAATCTGCACGACCTCCGCGAGGGAGGCGTCATCGTCTACGACGAGGGCCTCCTCGAAGAGGACGACATCGCGGACCTGAACCTCGAGGAGCGCGCCGAGGAGAACGACTGGCACGTGTACCCGCTGAACCTGCGCGAGATCGCCCGCGAGCACGGGCGCGAGGTCATGCGGAACACCGCCGGCGTCGCCGCGACCGCCGCGCTGCTGGGCATGGACACCTCCTACTTCGAGGAGCTGATCCAGGAGAACATGTCCGGCGACGTGATGGAGGCCAACCTGAAGGTCCTCGATCAGGCCTACGACGAGGTCTCCGAGATGGATCACGACCACGACCTCACGATTCCGGAGGCCGAGGCCCACGACGAGGATCAGGTCCTCCTCTCCGGTTCGAACGCCATCGCCTACGGCGCGCTCGACGAGGGCTGTCGGTTCATCTCCGGGTACCCGATGACCCCGTGGACCGACGTCTTCACGATCATGTCCCAGAACCTCCCGAAGTTCGGGGGCATCTCCGAGCAGGTCGAGGACGAGATCGCCGCCGCGTCGCTGGCGATCGGTGCGTCCCACGCCGGCGTCAAGGCGATGTCCGGCTCCTCCGGCGGCGGGTTCGCGCTGATGTCCGAGCCGCTCGGCCTCGCCGAGATGACGGAGACGCCGGTCGTGCTGGTCGAGGCCATGCGCGCCGGTCCCTCGACCGGGATGCCGACCAAGCCCGAACAGGGCGACCTCGAGCACGTCCTGTACACGAGCCAGGGGGACTCCTCGCGGGTCGTCTTCGCGCCCGGTAACCTCCGGGAGTGTTACGACCAGACCAGGAAGGCCTTCGAGATCGCCTACGACTACCAGATCCCGGCGATCGTCGTCTACGACCAGAAGCTCCAGGGCGAACTGCGCAACGTCGACGAGGGCTTCTTCGACCGCGAGCCCAGCGGCGATCCGGGTTCGGTCCTCACGGAGGAGGAGATCGCCGAGGCCGCCCACCACGAGTCGGGCAAGTTCCAGCGCTTCCAGCACGAGCCCGAGGACGGCTCGAACGTCAGCCCGCGCTCCGTGCCCGGCCAGAAGGACGGTCGCTTCCTCGCGACCGGCAACGAGCACAACGAGTCCGGCCACATCAGCGAGGACCCGCAGAACCGGGTCTTCCAGATGGACCGCCGGCTGGGCAAGCTCGACGACATCCGCACGGACCTCGACGAGAACGCCTCCCACCAGACGTACCACGGTCCGGAGGACGCCGACCACGGCATCCTCGTGTGGGGCAGCCACCAGGACACCGTCTTCGAGGCGGTCGACCGGCTCAACGAGAACGGCCACTCGGTCAAGGCGCTGGGCGTCTCCGACCTGATGCCGTACCCGGTCGAGGAGGTCTCGGAGTGGCTCGAGTCCGTCGACCAGGCGCTGGTCGTCGAGATGAACGCCACCGGCCAGTTCCGCGGTCTCACCCAGAAGGAGATCGGCCGCTTCGGGCCGAAGCTCTCGAGCCTGCTGAAGTACAACGGCAACCCCTTCGAGCCCCACGAGATCGTGGAGGGCTTCGAGTCCAGCATCAACGGCGAGGAACTCGCCGCGAACAACATGAAGTACGTACCCGCGGCAGGTGACTAACCAATGAGCGCATTCTCAGCAATCGGCGAGGAACGAGAGACCGACCGCGATGAGTTCACACCCGGCATCGAGCCGCAGGCCACGTGGTGTCCCGGTTGCGGGGACTTCGGCGTCCTGAAGGCGCTGAAGCAGGCGATGCCGATGGTCGGCAAGAACCCCGACGAGGTGGCGCTGTTCACCGGCATCGGCTGCTCGGGCAAGCTCAACAGCTACTTCGAGAGCTACGGCTTCCACACCATCCACGGGCGCGAACTGCCCGTCGCCCGCGCGGCGAAGCTGGCCAACCCCGAGCTCGAAGTGATCGCCGCCGGCGGCGACGGCGACAACTACGGCATCGGCGGAAACCACTTCATCCACACGGCCCGCGAGAACCACGACATGGTCTCGATCGTGTTCAACAACGAGATCTTCGGGCTGACCAAGGGCCAGACGTCGCCGACGAGCCCGAAGGGCCACAAGTCCAAGACCCAGCCGTCCGGCTCGGCGAAGTCGCCGATCCGGCCGCTCAGCCTCTCGCTGACCGCCGGCGCGTCCTACGTGGCCCGCACCGCGGCCGTCAACCCGAACCAGGCCAAGGAGATCCTCGCGGAGGCCATCGAGCACGACGGCTTCGCCCACGTGGACTTCCTGACCCAGTGTCCGACCTGGAACAAGGACGCCAAGCAGTACGTCCCGTACACGGACATCCAGCAGTCCGACGAGTACGACCACGACGTCTCGGACCGGCAGGAGGCCGCTGAGATCATGTACGAGACGGAGTCGAAGCTCTACGAGGGCGAGGTCCTGACCGGTCGGTACTACGTCGACGAGGACCGCCCGTCCTACCAGGAGGAGAAGTCGGCGACCGGCGAGATGCCCGACGAGCCGCTGGCCGAGCGGTACTTCGACGAGGACGCCGAGTGGGAGCGGACCGCCGACGAACTGCTCGACTACCACAAATAGACAGACGGGAGAACCGACCCGAGCGCCGCCGTGGCCCGATTTCCCCACGACGGTACCGGGATCGGATCTTCCTGTCAACTATCCTTTTGCCGTTCGGAACATATTTTTCCGTCCATCCAAAAGAAGTGGGTATGAGCGTCGAGTCTACGGAGCGTCGTATACTGTCGGTTCTGGAGGAGGACGCGCAAGCGTCCTACGCGGAGATCGCGGACCGGGCCGACGTCTCCAAGCCCACCGTCCGCAAGTACATCAACAAGCTGGAAGACGAGGGCGTGATCGTCGGCTACTCGGCCGACGTCGATCCGAAGAAGCTCGCCAGCCAGTCGATCGCGCTGGTCGGGATGGACGTCGCCAGCGACTGTTACGTCGAGGTGACCCGCGAACTGAAGTCGATCGACGCGATCGAGTCGCTGTACACCTCGAGCGGTGATCACATGCTGATGGCCGAGATCCGCGCGGCCGACGGCGACGCCGTCGGCGACATCATCGAGGAGGACGTCCTCTCCATCGAGGGCGTCACCGCGGCCCACCCCTCGTTCCTCCAGGAACGACTGAAGTAACTGTCTCCAGTCCCTCTCTTTTCTCATGGTCTCTCGTCTGGTGGTCGGAGCCGGCCCGCTGTGGCGGGCAGTCGTGGACGAGCTGTCCCAGCGGCGGGGCGACCTGCTCGTGGTCACGAGCGACGAGCACCGGGCTGAGACGCTCCGGTCGAACGGCGTGCGGGTCGAGCGGGTCGATCCGATCGACGAGGCGAGTCTCGCCGGCCTGGGGCTCGATCCAGACTCGGTCGTCGTCGCGACGGACGAGCCCGAGCGCAACGCCGCCCTCGCCGAGAACGCCCGCCGGGTGTTCCCCGACGCGATGCTGGTGGCAGCGACCGGCCCTGGCGCATCTGCAGCGGTCCGCGAGGCGGTCGACGGCGTCGCAGACCGGGTCGTCGACCACGGCCGCGCCGTGACGGACCACGTCACCGAGCGGGTCGGTGACGAGTCGCTCCGGAGTCGACAACTCCGGCGGGTCCTGCGTGACGTCGGCGACCGGCTGGCCGTCGTGACTCACGACAACCCCGACCCCGACGCCATCGCCAGCGCCGTCGCGCTGGCGCGCATCGCCGAGGCCGTCGGCTGCGAGACCGACGTCTGTTACTACGGCGAGATCACCCACCAGGAGAACCGGGCGTTCGTCAACGTGCTCGACTTCGACCTCCGGGAACTGGACGAGGAGGCCGACATCTCGGAGTACGACGGGTTCGCCCTGGTCGACCACTCCCGAGCAGGGGTCAACGACCAGCTCCCGCCGGAGACGCCGATCGACGTGGTGATCGACCACCACCCGCCGCGGGTCCCCGTGGAGGCGCGGTTCGTCGACCTGCGCAGCGACGTGGGCGCGACGAGCACCCTCCTGGCCGACTACCTCCGCCAGTCGGAATCGCTGCTCGACGGAACCATCGCGACCGGTCTCCTGTTCGGCATCAGCGTCGACACCCGCGAGTTCCGGCGCGAGGTCTCGCCGGAGGACTTCGAGGCCGCCGCTTACCTCCTGCCTCACGCCGACCTGAGCGTCCTCCAGCGCATCGAGGACCCGAGCATGGGCGCGGACACGCTCGACACCATCGCCCGGGCCATCCGCAACCGGACCCGTGAGGGGTCGGTGCTGCTGTCCTGCATCGGCGAACTGTCCGACCGCGACGCCCTGGCCCAGGCCGCCGACCGACTGCTCGACCTCGAGGAGGTCAACACGACGCTCGTCTACGGCGTCATGGAGGGAACGATCTACGCCTCGGCGCGGGCGCGGGGCACCGACCTCGACGTCGGCGAGGTGCTGCGGGACGCCTTCGGCCGGATCGGCAGCGCCGGCGGGCACGCCGACATGGCCGGCGCTCAGATCACGCTCGGCGTGCTCGACTCGATCGAGGACCGAGACGAGTCGCTCCACGAGATCGTCCGATCGGTCGTCGACGAGCGCTTCCTCGAGGCGATCGAGTCCCGGTCGAACCGCCTGCTGACGCCGGTGTACGCGCCCGGAGAGTACACTGCCGGCACCTACGGCGACGGCGGCGCCGACGGGGACGAGTCGACCGACCCCGGTGCCGAGACCGACGACGGCTCCGACGCCGACGGCGCGGAGTCAGCCGGGGGCGACCGGGACGGCGAGGCCGCCGACCGGCGGGAAGGCCGGCCGGACTGCTGACGGACGCGCCGACCCGACCGCCGCGAGGTTTTTCCCGCGCCGACGCCACCACCCATCCGTGAGCGAGGAGCCGAAACCCCGCGTCCAGGAGTACATGACCCGGGACGTGGCGACCGTCTCGCCGGACGACACGGTCGAGGACGTCGCCCGCCGTATCGCCGAGAGCGACGGGCACAGCGGCTTCCCGGTCTGCGAGGGCCGGCACGTCGAGGGGTTCGTCAGCGCCAGGGACCTCCTCCTGCGGGAGGACCACGAGCCGATCTTCCGGGTGATGAGCGAGGACCTTCTAGTCGCGCACCCGGACATGGCCGTCCAGGAGGCCGCGCGCGTGATCCTCCGGTCGGGCATCCAGAAGCTCCCCGTCGTCGACGACGCCGGTCACCTCGTGGGGATCATCTCGAACGCGGACGCCATCCGCTCGCAGATCGAGCGCGCCACGCCGGGCAAGGTAGACAAGCTGACCCGGACCCTCGAGACCATCCACGGGGTCGACGCTCGCGAGGAGCGCCGCGAGGTGGCCCTCGCCGACCTGGTGCCGACCCAGGGGACGGTCTACGCCGACGAACTGGAGGGGCGGATCTACGAGCTCGAGCGCGGACTGGCCGAGCCGCTGGTCGTCATCGACAACGGCGGCGCCACGCCGGAGAACCGGGCGACCGTCGGCGAGCTCGCCGGCGAGACCGCCGCCCGGGAGCGGGACCTCCTCCTGGCGGACGGCCACCACCGCGCGACGGCCGCCAATCGGCTGGGCATCGAGGAGATGGACGCCTACGTCATCGTCCTCGACGAACCCGTCGAGCTCGGCATGGCCCGGACCGCCGAGGAGGAGGGGCTGGAGGAGATCAGCGACATCGAGGTCGTCGATTACGCCCACCACCCGCTCGTCGAGGCCACCGAGCGGCTCCAGAACGGCGGGCCCGACTGACGAGTCACTCCCCGCCGAGGCGCGCTTCGACCGCGGCCAGGCGCTCCTCGAGTTCGTCACAGCGGTTCCGGAGCGCGTCGTTCTCGGCGCGCAGTTCGTCGTTTTCGGCCCGTAGCTCGTCGGTCTCTGCCGCGAGTTCGTCCACCTCGGACTCGAGCTCGTCGGCCTCGTTCCGGAGCGAGTCGGCGGTCGACTCCAGGTCCGCGATGCGCTCGCCCTTCCGGCGGAGGCGCTCGGCGAGGCCCTGGATCGCCGCGAAGGCGACACCATCGGCGTCTACTGCGCCGATCATCTCCTCGTCGTCACTGAGACCGAATGCATCTGCGAAGTCGCCGGCCATCGGACCCATATGCCGGCCGTTATCGTGTTCGATGTACTCCCAGGTACTGATCTCGAGGTCGAGAAGCCCCTTCAGAATCGACTCCTCATCGACCGGATCGATGGCTTCCTTTTTCGACCGGGCACTGGGGCTGTTAAACGCCGGCGCGTACATCTCCATCTGCGAGCGGACCTCGTCCGATTGCTGCGATTGCTCTTCGGTGGACGTGGAGTCGCCGAGAACGATCGCACCGGCGTGACTCGCAGTGGCGTTTCGCCCCATCGCGACGCTGTAATTGCCCCCTGCAGTGTTGTTCATGCCGCCGAGGACGCCCGAGTACTGCCCCGAGGCCGTGTTGTTGTATCCGCCACCGACGGTCGACTCCTGGCCGCTCGCGGTGTTGGTGGTTCCACCGGCGACGACCGACTTGGCCCCCGAGGCGGCGTTCGAGTTCCCGCCAGCGACGGTCGAGTAGTCAGCCGACGCCGAGTTGCCATAGCCGCCCGCGACGGCCGATTCCAGACCGCTCGCGGTGTTCGAGTTCCCGCCCGCGACGGTCGCCTTCCTGCCTTTCGCGGTGTTCTTGTAACCGCCGCCGACGGTCGCCTCGTTGTTCGACGAGCTTCCGGCCTGGTTGCCCCGCCCGCCGCCGATCGTCCCGCCGGAGTCGTGGACGACGTTGGGATTGCCGTCGGCGTCCAGGCCACCGCCGCCAACCGCCGCTGCGGTGCTCTCGGCGGCGTTGTTCGGGTGGCCGCCGACCACGGAGACCGCCTTCGAACTGTTGTCGGGGTCGAGGCGGAGTCCCCGCGTCCCGCCGGCCAGGAGGTCGAAGGCGGCGTCGCCCGTCGTCCCCGGGAAGTCGGTCTTCCAGGCGGAGCCGTCCCACGTGACGACCTGGCCGTCGGTGGCGCCGTTCTGGGCGATATCGCCGATCGAGAGGTTCACGTCCGCCGTGACGGTGCCGTCCCCGTCGTCGGTCACCGAGAGGCTGCTCCCGAAGTCGACGCCGTCGACGTCGCTCACGGTGACGCCCGCCTCGCTGTCGGTGACGTCTGTGTGGGTGTCGCTCGCGTCGACGGTGGCGGTGCCGTCGGTGTCGTCGGTCACCGAGAGGTTCGCGGCGAAGTCGATGTCGCCCGTGTCGGAGACGACAGTCGTCCCGTTGTCCGAGACGTCCGTGTGAGTGTCGGCCACCGAGGCGTCGACGCTGACCGTTCCGTTCCCGTCGTCAGTCACCGTGAGGTCCGTAGCGAAGTCGATGTCGGAGACGCCCGTGGCGACGGTCGTCCCGCCGTCGGAGACGTCGGTCCTGGTGTCGCTCGCGTCGATCGTCACCTCGCCGGAGGCCGACGACAGCGAGACGTTCGAGCCGCCGACTAGCGAATTGAGTTCGAGCGTAGACCCGGACTTCCCCGCGTAGAGTCCGATACCGGTTCCGAGGTTAGCGCCGTCGTTCGCTTCGCCCGTATCGCTGGCGTCGACTGCGACGGAGCCGTCGCCCTGGTCGGTCACCGAGAGGTTCGCGGCGAAGTCGATGTCCGTCACGTCCGAGCGGATCGAGGTGCCGCTGTCCGAGACGCCCGTGTGCGTGTCGGTGTCAGACGCGTCGATCGTGATCGCGTCGGTTCCGGCCGACAGCGACACGTTCGAACCGCCGTCGAGGTGGCGGAACTCCAGGGTGTCCCCGTTCAGCCCTGCGTAGATCGAGGTGTCGCCGCTCCCGAGCGTCGCGCCATCGTTGCTCCCGCCGCTGGCCGAGGTCGCGACCGTCTCGTCCCCCTCCGAGAGCGAGACGCCGGTGCCCTCAGTCAGTCGGCGGAACTGGAGGGTGTCGCGGCCCATGCCGGCGTACACGCGCGCTCCGCTCGAGGCGAGGTTCTCGCCGTCGTTGCTCTCGCCGCCGCCGCTGCGCGTGTTCTCGACGACGACCTCGTCCCCGTCACGCTCCACGCCGATGCCGCTGCCGTCTCTGACGGAGCGGACGGCCACCTGGCCGTCGGCGACCTCGACGAGCGGGACGCCGTCGCCGGCGTTCTCGACCTCGCTCACGACCGCCCGGAGGGTCTCATCCTCGATCCGGAGGCCCGGTCCGTCGAGCCCGGAGAGGACGTCGCTGCCGGTGAGCCCGCCGGCGAGCGTCTCGAGGTACAGGCGCCTGAGCGGGCTGGACGTGGTCCCGAGCTGGCCCTGCGGATCTGCGCTCGCGGCGCTCGCGCCGTAGCCGACGAGCCCGGCGACGCCGATAGCCTGCAGCAGGGAGCGCCTCGTCACGCGGCCGCCGCGTCGCCCGGACCGTTCGTCCCCGTCGTCCGGCGAGTCGCCGTCGGAGCCGCTGCCGCCCCGCTCCCGTTCGAGCCGTTCGATGCGCCGTCGGAGTTCCGCGAGTTCGTCGTCTGTCATCGTGGCTTCCTCCGTCGTATCCCCAGTAGCACCGCGCCCGCGAACCCGGTGAGCGCCGCGAGCCCCCCGAATCCCGGTCCGCTCCCGGTCGTCGTCGTTCCTCGCGCCGTCGTGGTCGCTCGCTGCGTCGGCGTCGCTCGGGACCCCGACTCCGCGGTCCGTGTCGCGTCGTCCCCTGTCGCGGTCGTCGCTGGCCCCGTGGCCGTCGCCGTCCCGCCGGTCGCAGTCGAGTCGCCGCGCGGCGACCCGGTCGAGGACGGCTCGACGGTCGTCGTCGCGGCGACGAACGCGATCCGGTGGCGACCCGCCGGCAGCGACAGCGTGGCCGGGTCGTCGGTCGACATCGCGACTGTCTCGCTCGTCGCCACGTCGACCGCCACCAGTCGATCGGTAGATCCGTCTGGCGGGCCGAGCGTGACGCCGATCGGATCCGCGGCCTCGTACGCGACGTCGGCGTCGGACGGGTCGTCCGTCGAAACCTGACCGACGGCGAACGCGGACGCCCGTCCGCTGACGGTGATCGCCGGCTGTCCGTCGGTTGCGATCCTGATCGGCGTCTCGGAGGCGTTCACGTCGACCGCGCATACCGTCCCCCCGACGGCGTCCAGGCGGAGCGACGCCGGGCCCCTCGCGACGACGGTCACGTTCCCGAACCGGAGCGCGCTGGCGTTGCGGTACGTCTCTCCCTCGCTGACCGACGTCCCAGCCGCGTGCTCCACGGTGAGGCCGCCGTCCGCGACGAACAGCGCACCGTCGCCGTCCCCGGCGCAGTCCGCGGTCACCTGTGCGGTGCCGACCGACGCGAGCAACACACAGGCAAGGACGACGACCACGCCGGTCCGGACGGTCGTCAATCGCGGCATGATCGGTGTCCGGGTCGCGTTCCACCCGTCAGTCCGGGCGGTCTCCGCACCGTGGCTCTGTCCCGGCCGACGCTATCGTTTCCAGCGACCATCGTGTGTGATCGTCTCCCGATTCAGACGTTCTGGGCGGTAGGACCGTCTATGTCGTAAAGACGGTTGTGGCCGATTATCGGCGGTGATATTTCGGCTGGAGCGACGACGCAGCGCGTACGATCACCGTCGCGGAATTTCCTCGCAACGCGGCGTTGCGCGCCCAGTCAGTGGCGAGCGCGCGTCACTTCGAGTACGATTCCGAACGGAGGAACGAGATGATGCCGTCTACCGGTTTCTGCACAGCTGTACAATATTTTGACAGATGCCTGTTGTGAATAATGGGGATAAATTAATACGGGTACCGTCTGACCTTGGCATGGGGACAATTACCTATGTCAGATGAGGGCCCAGAACTTGAGGCACGGCTCACGGAACAGGACTACTTCCGACCGCCGACCGACTTCGTCGGCCAGGCGAACGTCACCGATCCGGACATCTACGAGCGGTTCGACGAGGACTACCCGGAGGCCTTCGAGGAGTACGCCGAACTGCTCGACTGGGACGAGCAGTGGGACGAGGTCCTCGACGACTCGAACCCGCCGTTCTACGAGTGGTTCACGGGTGGACAGCTCAACGCCTCCTACAACTGCATCGACCGCCACCTCGACGAGCGAAAGAACCAGGCCGCGCTCATCTGGGAGGGGACCGACGCCGAGGAGCGCGAGACCATCACCTACCAGGACTTATACAACCGCGTCAACGAGACGGCCGCCGTCCTGCAGGACGTCGGCGTCGAGGAGGACGACGTCGTCACCTGCCACCTCCCGATGCTTCCCGCCCTCCCGGTGACGATGCTCTCCTGCGCCCGCATCGGCGCGCCCCACTCCGAGGTGTTCGCCGGCTTCTCCGCGCAGGCGCTGGCCGACCGCATCGACGACGCCGACAGCGACGTCGTCGTGACGGTCGACGGCTACTACCGCCGCGGCGAGTTCCTCAACCACAAGGAGAAGTGCGACGAGGCCCTCGAGGAGGCCGAGACCGACGTCGACACGGTCCTGCTGTGGACCCGCCACGACGAACTGCACGAGGACGTCGAGATCACCGGCGACGACCCCTACGTGCTCGTCGACGACCTGCTGGCCGAGAACGAGCGCCGCCGCGTCGACCCCGTCTCCCGTGACGCCGAGGATCCGCTCTTCCTGATGTACACCTCGGGGACCACGGGCCAGCCCAAGGGGTGCCAGCACCGCACCGGCGGCTACCTCTCCTACGTCACCGCCACCTCGAAGTACGTCCTCGACATCAAGCCCGAGGACACCTACTGGTGCGCCGCCGATATCGGGTGGATCACGGGCCACTCCTACATCGTCTACGGCCCGCTGTCGCTGGGCACCACCAGCGTGATGTACGAGGACACGCCCGACCACCCCCACAAGGGCCGCATCTGGGAAATCGCCGAGCGCTACGACGTGGACATCTTCCACACCTCGCCGACCGCCGTCCGCATGTTCATGAAGTGGGGCGAGGAGTACGTCGAGGACTACGACTTCGACTTCCGCCACATGACCACGGTCGGCGAGCCCATCCAGCCCGAGGCGTGGCTGTGGTACTACAAGTACATCGGCGACGAGGACGCCGTCATCGTCGACACCTGGTGGCAGACCGAGACCGGGGGCCACCTCATCACGAACCTGCCTGCCCTGAAGGACATGAAGCCCGGCAGCGCCGGCTACCCCTGTCCGGGCGTCCAGCCGGCCATCTACGACGACGAGGGCGAACCGCTGGAGCCCGCCAGCGGCAAGGCGGGCAACCTCGTCATCGAGAAGCCGTGGCCGGGCATGCTCCAGACCGTCTACGGCAACGACGAGCGGTTCATCGACGAGTACTGGCGCGACTTCTCCGACACCGACAGCGACGACCCCGAGGACTGGGTGTACAAGGCCGGCGACGGCGCGGTCCACGGCCAGGACGGCTACTTCCGCATCCTCGGCCGCCTCGACGACGTGATGAACGTCGCCGGGCACCGCCTCGGCACGATGGAGCTGGAGTCGGCCGTCTCGGAGGTCCAGGACGTCGCCGAGGCCGCCGTGGCCGCCCGCGAGGACTCCGAGAAGGGCGAAGTGCCGGACGTGTACGTCGTCCTCCGCGAGGGCATCGAGGCCAGCGACGAGGTGCGCGATCGCATCATCTCGTCCGTCGAGGACGAGATCGGCAAGTTCGCCCGGCCGGCGAACATCATCTTCTGCGGCGACCTGCCCAAGACTCGCTCGGGCAAGATCATGCGGCGCCTCCTGGAGAACATCTCCAACGACGAGGACCTCGGAGACACCACCACGCTCCGGGACCCCAGCGTCGCCGAGGAGATCCGCGAACAGGTCCACGGCGACTAGACACCCCGTCCGGTCGCCGCCGTAGCGCCGCGTCGGCCCTATTCTCGACGCGATCGTCTCACGCGTTCGGGTACTTCTCTGAGACGTACGAGACCAGTGCCAGGAAGACGCCCAGCACGACGGCGACCGTTACGAGACCGTACACCGCCACGCCGAACGGCGTCGGCGGCAACTCGACGACGCCGAACAGCCGGGGATCGAGGTTCTCCGGCCGGATGTAGCCGAGTATGAACCCCATCACGCCCGCCAGCCCGACGATGATCAGGTAGATGGTGACGACGACCCGGCTCCCGGCCCGTGACTGTACGCGCTCGCTCACAGCGGCCGTTGGATCCGTAGTCGATTAGCCTTTTTCACTCCGCGACGAACACCCGGTATGGCCGAGAAGGATCTGCTGTTCCTGGTGCTGGCGGGCATCGCACTGATGATGTTCACGACGGGTATCGTGCTCGTCGGCGGCGGGCTCTGACGCCGCCGGCTGGACGCCCGCGACGCGGTTCGCCACTTTGGGTGGCACTATCCTCGTACGGTTACAGCCGGCAGTGTGTGGTCCCGAATCGTCGGCGCGGCTCGCCGTCGACCGGAACGCGACTGCAGCCGCGAACGCCGGGAAAAGAGGCCGTCGGTATCGTCCGCGTTACTCCTCGTCGTCCACGGGCTGACCCCCGTCGGTCGCCACGGACTCCTCGTCCTCGCCGCCGTCGGTGGCGAGGGTGTCCTCGAACTGGCGCTCGAACCAGGCGAAGTCGCGGCCGAACATGTCGTCGCGCTCGAGGTTCCACGGGTCGGGGTCACGGACGCGCCGTCCTTCGAGCCAGGAGGTCACGATGTTCCAGACGAAGATGATCTGGCCGATCAGCAGCAGGAGGGCGCCGATCGAAGCGATCTGGTGCCAGAGCGCGTCCTGGGCCAGCGGCGCCAGTCCCGGATCGAACTCGTAGGTGGCGTACCGACGCGGCATGCCGAGGTAGCCCAGCGCCAGCATGGCGAAGAACGTGACGTTCGTCCCGACCATCGACAGCCAGAAGTGCCACTTGCCCAGCGTGCGCTGGTACATCCGCTTGGTGTAGAGCGGGAACCAGTAGTAGATGCCGGCGAAGACGGCGAAGCCGATGGCACCCATCACGATGTAGTGGAAGTGGCCGACGACGTAGTAGGTGTCGTGGAGTATCAGGTCGACGGGAATGGAGGCGAGGAAGACGCCCGTGACGCCGCCGATGATAAAGTTCGAGACGAAGCCGATGCAGAACAGCATCGGCGTCGTCAGCCGCAGGCGGCCGTTCCACAGCGTCGTGATCCAGTTGAACGTCTTGACGGCGCTGGGGATCGCGATGGCCAGCGAGACGGCCAT
This sequence comes from Halomicrobium urmianum, assembly GCF_020217425.1. Lineage (NCBI taxonomy): Archaea > Methanobacteriati > Methanobacteriota > Halobacteria > Halobacteriales > Haloarculaceae > Halomicrobium > Halomicrobium urmianum. The sequence goes on along the minus strand of NZ_CP084090.1, from coordinate 371,304 downwards.
GAAGCTCGCCCGCAGGCGCGGGTCCATCCCCGTCGCGAACATGTGGTGGGCCCACACGCCGAACGAGAGGACGCCGATGGCCAGCGTCGAGTAGACGACGAACTTGAAGCCGAACAGCTCGCGGCCCGCGAACTTCGGGAGGATGTAGCTGACCAGCCCCATCGGCGGGAGCACGAGGATGTACACCTCGGGGTGGCCGAAGAACCAGAACAGGTGCTGGTACAGCAGCGCGCCGCCGCCCTCCACGGCGAAGAACGTCGTCCCGACGTTCCGGTCGAGCAGGAGCATCACGAGGACGCTGCCCAGCAGCGGGAACGAGAAGAGGATCAGTCCCGACTGGGTGAGGATGGTCCACGAGAAGATGTCGAGGTTCGCCCAGTTGACCTCGGCCCCCCGCTCGGTGAAGACGGTCGCGATGAAGTTGACCGCGCCCATCGTCGCGGAGACTCCGGAGAGGTGCAGCCCCAGCAGCATGAAGTCGACGCCGGGGTTGGGCTGGCTGGTCGACAGCGGCGTGTACATCGTCCAGGCGGTCTGGGCGGGTTCGATCTCGTTGCCGGTCAGCGGCGCGGTGAAGAACCCGGCCCAGATCAGCAGTGCCGCCGGCGGGAGCAACCAGAAGGCGATGGCGTTGATCCGCGGGAACGCCATGTCGTCGGCCCCGATCAGTAGCGGCACGAAGTAGTTACCGAATGCCGACAGGATCGGTGTCCCGAAGAGGAACAGCATGGTGATCCCGTGGCTCGTCATGATCGAGTTGTAGAAGTTGTTGCCCACGATGGCGCCGCTCGGCACGATCAGCTGGACGCGGATCAGGAACGCCATGATCCCGCCCACGGCGAACGCGATGACGGCGAAGGTTCCGTACAGTAAGCCGATGTCCTTGTGGTCGACGGTCGTCAGCCAGCGGATCAGTCCGCCGGGTTTCTCGTGGTGGCCGACGGTCTCGTCGCCGTAGCCGGCACCACCACCGGCCAGCGGCGTGTACGACCGCCAGTCCTCCAGCCGGGTCAGAATTGCGATGATACCGACAAGAAGGATGGCCATTAACGCGGTCAGGGCCAGCTGTTCTGCTGCCATGGGTGTGTCTGTGGCTTGGCCCGTAATGAAAGGGTCGATTCCTACGTGAATGGTCGTTCGAACACGTTCGAGAAGCGATGGACGGTGCGGGCACGGACTGCTACCGGTTGCCGGTTAGCGAGCCGCAGAACCGGGGCCGGGCGGCGCGTCTCGGGGGACGCCCCGTTCGGCGCGTCGGCGGAGTGTCGCTACTCCCGCTCGGTGCCTTTCTCGGCGTCCTCGACGGCCCGGCCGGCGTAGTAGGTCAGGATCGCGAGGGCCGCGAACATCCCGATCATCAGCAGGAACTGGATCGTACTGAACACCGGATCGAAGCTGAAGGCCGGGAAGATAGCGAACGCGGCGATGAAGAAGGCGATGATCGCCAGCGGGATGAAGTTCACCGTCAGGTCGAGCAGGGTGTCCTTCTCGAAGCCCAGGAGTGTCATGGTCGACGGTTGGGCCCGCGCGGACTAATAGAATGTCGGTTTTCCGGTGCCGCCGAGTGCGACGCCCGACGCCCGCCTCACGCGGCCGATTGCTCCATGATCGACGCGACGCCGCCGGCGACTGCCATGATGAGGCCCGCAGCGACCACCGCGAGCGCCCGCGAGAGGATTCCGTTCTCCCCGAAGTTCGCGAGCGTGACCTCGGCGAGGGGCACCTGCCAGAGGACGACCGCGACGCCGGCGACTCCGAGCAGGGCGCCCAGCGCCACGAGCGCCGGCCACGGCCGCTCGGCGTAGCCCGACTCGGTGAGGATGCCCGCCACGCTGCCCCCGAACAGCAGCAGGCCGAACACCGCCACCGGGAAGATGTCGATGAACACGCCCACCTCCGAGAGCGTCAGCCCCAGCGCGACGAACAGCGGCCACGGGCTGGCCCGACTGTACTGGTCGCTCAACCCCGGCTCCTCGCGCTCCTCGTTCATGTCCGTGACTACTTCGCAGGGGCCCAAAGGTCCGTCGGATGGTCGTGGCCGGTTCGGGCGCAAAGTATTTGTCCCGCATCCGGCTTGTGGCAACTAATGGTTATGCGCACGGTCGAGCAGGTAGACGACTGGGACACGGTGCCCTTCTCCGGCGGGTACGGCGGCCTGCGAGACCTCGCGGACGACGACTTTTCCGGCGTCGTCACGAGCGGCCCCGCGAAGCTGTTCATGCTCGGCGGGTCCGTCATCGGCGTCCTCGAGGGCTCGATCGAGGCCTTCGAGGACGCCGACGGGACGGCGCGGCGGGCGCCCCACCGGGCGCTCCCGCTCCTGGCGCTGATGCAGGAGCGGTCCGACGAGGTCCGCGCGAAGTACTACACGGAGGACACCTCCATCGCCGAGGTCGACCGGACCCTCTCGGACGGCGGGTTCACCGGCTACGTCGAGCTCAGCGAGAACGTCCTCTCGGGGGACTACTACCAGGTGTATCACCAGGGCCGGTCGATGAGCGTCGCGTGGGTCGGCAGCGCCGAGCGGCTGGTTACCGACGACGACGCCTTCGAGCAGGCCAACGACGAGGTCGGCATCTTCGAGGTCCGACCGGCCGACGTGGACGTGATCGACATCCCCAACTCCGGCGGGGTCGACGCCGGCTCGGCTGGATCGTCGACCGCCAACGCGGCCGCCGGCGATTCCACGCCGGACGGGACCGCGGGTGCGGCCGGCGATTCCACGCCGGACGCGACCGCAGGGACGGACGGGTCCGTCGATTCTCCGACCGGCGCGGCCTCGGGGGCTGACGCCGGCGAGTCCGTCCGGTCTGCCGCAGACGAACCCGCGGACGACGCGGGGACGACGACGGGAATCGACGCGGGCAGTGCGCCCGCGGGCGCGAAAGCCGCCGGGGGCCGCTCCGCTGGCCGCGACGGGTCGGGCGTCGGCGAGGCGGGTGACTCCGCGGACCGCGAGGCCGGTGCCGACGCCGGGAGCGGGACGACCGACACGTCGGCGCGCGAGTCGGCCGCGAGCGACGGACGGGCGTCCGCCAGGAACGCCTCGACCGCGGAGAGCGGACGGTCGGGGTCCCGCCCGGAGCGGCGCGACCGCGAAACGACGGACTCGTCCGCGGCGACCGACGAATCCGGTGCCGACCGATCAGCCACGGACGGGACGACCACTCGCGAGGCGGGGCAGCAGCGAGGAGCGGACGGCGACGCGCGGACCGGTGAACAGGGCACCGACGACGCGGGCGTCCAGCAGTCCGGCGCCGACCGGCGTCCGGCCGGGGACGGCGCGGACCGAACGGGGTCCGAGGCGCGCAGCGAGGCGGCTGAGCACCGGCGGCGCACCGAGCGGTCGCAATCGGGCGCGACCGACGACGCCGGCCGGGCGCCGTCCTCGGCCGACCGGGGACGCGGTGCGGACGCTGCGGACAGGACGCGATCGCCGACTGCCGGCGCGTCCTCGGCAGCGGACGGGGCGTCCGGAGGTTCGTCGGGCGACGCGGCCGCCGCGTCCGAACAGGCGGGACCGGCGGCCGGTAGCGCCGGCGGCGCCGCCGACCTCGAGGTCCGTTCGATCCCCTCGCTGGACCCGGCCCAGACCGAGGCGGCGAGCGCCGGCGTTCCCGGCGCCCGACCGGAACCAGTCGGGGAGAGCGGCGACGCGACGGCGCACGTCGACGCCGAACCCTCGTCGGCGGACGGCCGGCCGGCGGGCGGCGAGTCGACCGGGACCGCCGCCCGCGACGAATCGGTCGAACCGACCGGGAATGCCGGCGCCGGTCCGGAGCGGGCGAGCGAGCCGTCGACCGCGGGCGATCCACAGGCTGCTGACGCCCCCGCCGACGCCGGGCGGTCAACGGGCGGGGGGGACGGTGACCTCCGGGCCGACCTGGCGGAGGCCCACGAGCGGGCCGACGACCTGGAGAGCGAACTCGCCCGCGTCGAGTCCGAACGCGACCAGTTGCGGGAGGAGCGCGACGACCTGGCGGCCGAGCGCGACGAGCTTCAGGCCGACCTGGCTGCGGCCCGCGACGAGATCGAGCGTCTGGAGCGGCGGGTCGAGGAACTCGCCGAGGACAGCGCGACGGCCGACGCGGAGACGCGCCTGGGCCCCGCCGAGGCCATCGACCAGACCAATCTCTTCGTCCGCTACGACTCGAAGGGGGAGGCGACGCTGGAGACGGCTCACGGCGGCGACGCGGACCGGTCGACGGTCGACTCGAACCTCCGGCTTGAGTACCACACCCAGTTCGACGCCGATTCGACCGCCGTCGGCGAGCAGTCCTTCGACGAGTTCCTCCAGGAGACCGTCCGGTATCGGTTCGTCGACTGGCTGGTCCGGAACCTGATCTACGAGATCCGGGACACGGGCAACGCCGACACGATGACCGACCTCTACGACGCGCTCCCGAAGGTCGACCGCGCCGAGCTCAACGGGCAGATCAGCGTGGAGTACACGGAGGACGGCGAGACCCAGCGTACCCAGGTCGGGTTCGACGTCGTCGTCCGCGACCGGATGGGCAACCCGCTGGTCGTCGCCAACATCAACGACTCGCGGGACCCGGCGACGCAGTCGATGATGACCGAGCTCGTCACGCGGTCCGAGCGGGTCGGCGGATCGAGCGACTCGCTGGCCGGGGCCTTCCTGGTGACCGAGAGCTTCTTCGAGCCCGGCGCACTGGAGACCGCAGAAGAGGAGACGTCGAGTGGACTGTTCAGCCGCGACAAACGCAAGAGCTTCGTGAACCTCTCGCGGAAGAGCGGCTTCCACCTGTGTCTCGTCGAGGCCAGAAACCGCGAGTTCCACCTCGCCGTGCCGGAACTGTAGCTCCGAACGAAGTCAGCCTTCGATCTCCGCGGCGCCTTCGATCTTCATCCCCTCGAGCTTGTCGATGATCTCGTCGATCTTGTCGTCGAGGTCGTTGACGAACTCGCTGGTCTGCTCGGTCGTGATCGCGCCCTGGCTGGAGGGCTCGATGAGGTTCTCCTCCTCGAGGACGCGCAGGGAGTACCGTACCTTGTGGTGTGGGTAGCCAGTCTCGTTGGACATCTTCACGATGCCGATCGGCTCGTTCTCGATCACCATCCGGAGCACCTGGAGGTGGCGCTCCAACATGTCCACTTCCTTCTCAAGCCTGTCTATCATGGCAATTGTTAACTTGTGTTTGCGGGATTTAAAAGTTGCTGTCCAACGGGGTCCTGTCGGTCGGGACCCCCTCGTTTCGGGCTGGATTTGGGAATTCTCGGCAGGTGTGCTTAAAGGTGTCGTGGCGCGTGCGCTCCCCGACTGGTCCCCGGTTCGGTCGCGCGCGACCGTAATCTGTTTACCACGATGGGCGGAATCCACCCGTGATGACCGTAACAATCGTCGGCTCGCAGCTCGGCGACGAGGGGAAGGGCGGCGTCGTCGACCTGTACGGCGACGCGGCGGACGTTGTCGCCCGGTACCAGGGCGGCGACAACGCTGGCCACACCGTCGTCCACGAGGGCCAGGAGTACAAGCTCTCCCTCGTCCCGAGCGGGGCCATCCGCGGCAAGACCGGCGTGCTCGGCAACGGGTGCGTCGTCAACCCGCGGACGCTGTTCGACGAGATCGACACGCTGCGCGACCGCGGGCTCGATCCCGACGTCCGCGTCGCCCGACGCGCCCACGTCATCTTCCCGTACCACCGCGTCCTCGACGGCATCGAGGAGGACGTCAAGAGCGAGGACGACCAGGAGGTCGGCACCACCGGCCGCGGCATCGGCCCGACCTACGAGGACAAGGCCGGCCGGCGCGGCGTCCGGATCGGCGACCTCACCGATCCCGACGTGCTCCGCGAGCGCCTGGAGTACGTCGTCCCGCTGAAGCGCGCGCTCGCCGAGGACGTTCTGGAGGTCGACGTCGGCGAGGAGTTCGACGTCGACGCGCTGTACGAGGAGTACCGCGAGTACGGCCAGCGCCTGGCAAACGAGGGCATGCTCGTCAACGCCGGGAAGTACCTGTCCGACCGGATCGACGACGGCGACGACGTGATGCTGGAGGGCGCCCAGGGAACCGTCATCGACATCGACCACGGCAACTACCCGTACGTGACGTCCTCGAACCCGACGGCCGGGGGCGCCTGTACCGGGACCGGCCTCGGTCCGGGCGTCGTCGGCGACGGCGAGGTCATCGGCATCGTCAAGGCCTACCTCACGCGGGTGGGCAGCGGACCGATGCCGACCGAACTCGCCGGCGTCGAGGGCGACACGCCCGGCTACGACGGGGACGCCGGTGAACAGGAGGAGGAGCTGGCCACCTACATCCGCGAGGCCGGCGACGAGTACGGCACCGTCACGGGCCGTCCCCGCCGCGTCGGCTGGCTCGACGTGCCCATGCTCCGCCACGCCAGCCGGGTGTCCGAGTTCACCGGCCTGGCCGTCAACCACGTGGACACGCTCGCCGGCCTCGACGAGGTGAAGGCCGCCCACTCCTACACGCTGGACGGCGAGGAGCTTCTCACCATGCCGGCGACGACCGAGCGGTGGGGCGACTGCGAGCCCGACTACCGCATCTTCGACGGCTGGTCGGACGTCGACTGGGAGCAGGTCGCCGACGAGGGCTACGAGGCCCTCCCCGAGGAAGCGAGGACGTACCTCGAGTACGTCAGCGACGAGGTCGACGTGCCCATCTACGCCGTCGGGATCGGTCCCGGCCGGTCCGAGACGGTCGTCCGCGAGCGCCCGTTCTGACGCACCGGGTGACGCCGGACGAGCCCGGCCGTCGCCTGATCGCTGCGGCGACCCGGCACGCTTTTCACCGGTCCGGCCGGACGGCGAGACATGAAGCGGGACCTGATGGACATCGTCTGCTGTCCGCTGGACAAGCAGGAACTCGAGCTGGAGGTCGACGAGGAAGAGGACGGCGAGATTCTCGCCGGGCGGCTCGTGTGTACCGAGTGCGGCGAGACCTACCCCATCGAGGACGGCATCCCGAACCTGCTGCCGCCGGACATGCGCGAGGAGAGCCCGGCCTGATCGCTGGACGGCAGTGGGATTATACTTGATTCCTGCCGGGGACGTCTGAAACGGCAGTGTGAACCTTTTTCTGCCGGCGTCACCCACACCCGGCCGTGCCAGACACGCTCCCCGTGCACGTCAACCGGCAGTCGCTGCACTCGCTCGAGGTGCCGGCCTCGTTCGAGACCGACGACTCCTTCGACGTCCGGTTGATCAATCACGGCGAACCGGTCCACGTCCACCTCCACCTGGACGACTCGCTCTCGGAGATCGCGACCATCGAGGCGACCAACCACTACGTGGACGCCGACTCCCAGCGGCCCGTCGGCGTCACCCTCCGGGAGGAGGGGTCGGTCCTCGGGAAGCTCAAGGTAGCGACGGGATACGGCGCGGAGACGCGCTACGTCGACGTCCGGATCACCGAACCGACCGAGGAGCAGGACGAAGTCCGGGTCGACGAGTCGCTCGCGCAGCCCCAGCCCGACGCCGGGACCGACGACGAGTCGACCGGCTCACTGCTCGACGGCGAGCGTTCCGTCTTCCTGCTCGGCGGGCTTGCGCTGCTCGTCGCAGCCGTCGCGGCCGCCCTCGTCCAGTCGACGGCCGTCCGGGTCGGCGCCGCCGTCGTCGCGCTGACCGTCCTGACCGGTCTCTACGCGGCCGCCGGCCCGCGCCGCGACGACGACTGAACGGAACTCCGTTCGCCCGTCACTCCCGGTCGGTCTCGACGCCGGCGAGGTTGCCGTCCTCGTCGAACAGCTTCGCCCGGAGGAACCGCGCCCGATAGCGGTTCGCCCCCTCGTAGACGTCGGCCTCGCGGATCTCCTCGGCCTCGCCGTCGGCGACGGCGTCGACGATCGCCTCGATCTGCTCCTTCTCGCTGGGCGTCAGCTCGAACTCGTAGGTCCGCGGCTCCTCGGCCTCGAGCTTGGTCCACTGGCGGGCGGCCGAGATGACCACCGAGCACGGCTCCCGGCAGGGGAAGCGGCCGTCGCCGCCGTCCACGTCGAGGTCGGTCTCGTCGTCGTACTGCCACTCCCGGCGCTTCAGACACTGGGAGTCGACGCAGCAGGCCTCGGCGACCCAGTTCACGTGCTCGTGGCCCTCGCCGCGGTCCCAGGTCTCGACGAGCCCGAACATGCCGGTCTGGCGCTCCATCGTCTCACGCCAGTGGTCGACGTCCAGCTCGCCCTCCCGCTCGGCGTACCAGTTGGCGACCGTCGCGGGGTAGAAGAAGTCGACCGCCTGGACCAGCCCCTCAGCCGAGAGACCGGCGAAGCGCCAGCCCGTCCGGAGCGTGGGGGCGGTCTTCAGCGGGCGGTACTTCCCGTCGTCGTCCCGCTTGGCCAGCGAGCGCGCCTCCAGCGGGTCCTCGTAGGTCGCCAGGTCTTCGTCGGGGACGTCCGCGTCCTCCTCGTTGCGGAGGGCGTACCGGCGCTGACCGCCCTCGTCCACCGTCGCCGTGATGCGTAACTGACCCCACGAGCGGGTGACGCCCTCCCGGAGCGCGTCGTAGCGCTCGGGGACCGACAGCTCGTCGGACCGCTCCAGCCACCGCAGGTACGCCCACCGGGGCTCAGCCTGCGGCGCGGTCGCGTGCCAGAAGTACCAGTTCGTCGCGTAGTCGACGTGCTCGGCGAGGGCGGCGTCGAGGTCGTCCTCGCCGACGGTCGTCTCGGCCCCGTTCGCGGCGACGCGGTACTCGTCGCCGTCGGCCCGCACTTCGAATCCGTCGAAGTCGATCCCGTCGGCGGCCGCCTCGGTCACCGCCGCCACCTGCGAGTCGTGCATGGTTGTCATGAGTCGTCGTGTCGAATACGCCTCGTTCTCTCAGTCGCCCGTCGCCGGCGAGCCGCCGGTTTCCGCCTTCACGCGCTCGATGGCCCCTTCGACGTCCGCCCCGGCGTCGGCGGCCCGCTCCAGCACCACGTCGGCCATCAGCGGCTCGGTCCCCACCGCGCCGGAGTACCAGATGCGGTGGCCGTCGACCGCCGCGGGCGTGTCCCAGCCCGTCCGGTAGTCGTCAGTCAGCCCCATGTCCTCGGGGATGTCCTCCTGCGTGTGGTAGCCGTCCGCGACGAACAGCGGGACCACGACGATATCGTCGCTCTCGAAGAAGTCGGTGACGTCGTCGACCTCCGGGTCCTCGTCCATGAACAGCGCCTCGACCTCGTCGAAGCGGTCCATCTCGCGGATCCGGTCGGCGTGGTACTCGATGGCCTTCGCCGAGTTCTCGTTGCGCTCGGTGCCGTGGCCGACCACGGCCAGGCCGAACCCGTCGCCGACGTCGTCGTCGCCCGTCACCGACTCCGCCCGCCGGACGATGACGTCGCTCATCGAGTCGTGCGTGCCCACCGGCCCGCAGTAGTGGACGGTCTGGCCGGTGTCCGCGGCCCGGAGCGTCGCGTGGGTCGCGCTGGTCCCGTCGGAGTCCCACAGCTCCGGCTCCCACTCCTCCAGGCGGAACTCCCGCGGGATTACCTGCTCCGTGAAGTACCCCTCCGAGATGAACAGCGGCACGAGGTACACCTCGTCGGCGTCGACCACCCGCAGGGCCTCCCGGAAGTGGGGCTCTTCCTTCCAGAAGGCCTCCCGCACCTCGTCGAACGCCCCCGTCGCGCGGATGGTGTCCGCGTGATCGAACGTCGGCGTCGACGACTCCGCGTTGAGGTGCGACCCGTGGGCCGCGATGACGAGCGCCTGAGTCATGTCCCGGGGTTAGGACGAACGGGCCTTAGGGGTTCTGTCAGCGATGTCCAACCGAACGTCGTTCTAGCAACTCTAACTTGATCGGTGTGCTGTTCGTTCGGCAGCTCTACCGCTTCGGTGAACAGCCAGAAAGCCCCGGCCTGTTCGACTCGGGTGGCTCGCTGCGGTCCTCACTCACTGGTTCGTTGCGGTCCTTGCTTCGCCAGCCGTCGTCGAACAGGCCGCCCCTTTCAGTCCCGCCCAGCGCTGATTGGTCAACCGGCATTGGGCGGGACTGAAAGGGGCAGCGTGCTACGCGAACCCCGGCGACGCAAGCACGCGAGCGTAGCACGCTGGGACTTTCTGGCTGTTCTCGACTGTTGCTCTCGTCCAGAGACGTCACTCGCCAGTCATTCCTAGCGCAAGCTTTTGGACGTGACCACACCAGAGGACTCGTATGACAGTCGCGGAGCGGACGAGAGCGGCGGCCCGGCGGGACCCGTTTCTGGTCGAGGCGCTGCGGGCGGGCGTGGTCAACTACGCGGCGGCGGCCCGCTTTCTGGACGTCGACGGAGAGACGGAGGCGGTCGTCGCGGCGCTGCGGCGCTACGCCGAGGAACTGGGCGAGTACGAGGCCCCGACCACGTCGGCCCCCGTCTCGATGGAGAGCGGGTTCGGCGAGGGCGACCCCGGGGACGCCCTGCTCGTGGTGGGCGACCTCGCGCTCGTCCCGGACGCCGGGTCGCTGACGGCGCTCGTGGCGCGGGGCGACGCGGGACCCGAGCACCTCCGTGCCGCGCTGGGGGCGCTCGACGCAGCGGACGTCGACGTCGAGGCCGCCGCGGTCGGGGGCGGGACGATCGCGGCGGTCGTCGGCCGCCGGGACGGGCCCGACGCGCTCCGGGTTCTGGAGGAGACAGTCGGCCGGGATCGATCCTGACGGACGATAGCGCCACTCACTCCGACCCGACGCGCTCCCCGGGCCGGCCCGTCACCGACGGATTGAAACGCCAAGCCGCGCAGATTCCTGGTAATGACGCTTCACGTGACCGACACGCTCACGGGCGAGCGCGAGGCGTTCGAGCCGGCCAACGACGACGAGGTACTCCTCTATCTCTGTGGGCTGACGACGTCGGACCCCGCGCACGTCGGTCACGCCCGCACGTGGACGCACACGGACGTGATCCACCGCTGGCTGGAGTACCTGGGCTACGACGTCCGCCACGTGGAGAACTTCACGGACGTCAACGAGAAGATCGTCGCCCGCGTCGGCGAGGTCGGCGACGACGAGCGCGAGGTCGCCCGCCACTACATCTCCCAGTTCCTCGAGGTGATGCGGGACCTGAACCTCAAGCGAGCCGACGTCTACCCGCGGGTCTCCGAGCACATCGACGTGATCGTCGAGATGGTGGAAACGCTGATCGAGAAGGGCTACGCCTACGAGTCAGAGGGGTCGGTGTACTTCGACGTCGAGGCCTTCGACGGCTACGGGAAGCTCTCGAATCAGGACCTCGACGAGATGGAGTCCCAGGGGAACCCCGACGAGCGCTCCGAGAAGCGCAACCCCGCGGACTTCGCGCTGTGGAAGGCCGGCGGCGTCGACCCGGCGGAGATCGCCGACCACCAGCACGGGGGTGCCGCGCCGCCGGAGGAAGCGGCCGAGACCGCACAGACCTGGGACTCGCCGTGGGGCGAGGGCCGCCCGGGCTGGCACATCGAGTGCTCTGCGATGAGCACGGCTCACCTCGGCGAGACGTTCGACATCCACGTCGCCGGCTCCGACCTCGTCTTCCCCCACAACGAGAACGAGATCGCCCAGAGCGAGTGCGCGACGGGCGTCGAGTTCGCCAGGTACTGGCTCCACACGGGGATGGTCCAGGTCGAGGACGAGAAGATGTCCTCCAGCCTGCGGAACTTCACGACCGCCGCGGACGCCGTCGAGGAGTTCGGCGCCGATGTCCTCCGGACGTTCTTCCTGTCGACGGTCTACTCCGCCGACCCGACCTTCTCCGAGCAGACCGTCGCCGAGGCCGAGGAGCGCTGGGAGCGCCTGGATCGGGGCTACGAGCGGGCGGTCGAGGCCTGCGACAGCGTCGACGCCTACGCCCGGGTCGAACATCCCGAGCTCCGCGAGGCCGTCGCGGGCGCCCGGGCGGAGTTCGAGGCGGCGATGAACGACGACTTCAACACCCGGGAGGCGATGGCCGCGCTGCTGGACCTGGCCTCCGAAGTCAACGCCTACGTCGACGACCGCGAGGAGTACGACTTCGCCGCGCTGAAAGACGCCGTCGAGGCCTTCGAGGACCTCGGCGGCGGCGTGTTCGGACTCTCCTTCGGCGGGAGCGATGGGGGCGACGTCGCCGTCGCGGAGGACCTGATCGAACTCGTGCTGGAGGTCCGCGAGGAGGAGCGCGAGGCCGGCAACTACGAGCGGGCCGACGAACTGCGCGACGAACTGGCGGCGCTCGGCGTTGAGGTGCAGGACACCGACGATGGACCGACCTTCCGGTTCGAGTAGCACTCGAAATCCGCTGTCGGGCCGCCCTTCCCGGACGAATCCTTTTGCTGGTCCGCGCTGTTGACGCGGGCATGCATCTGACGTTCGCGATCGGCGTCGGCCTGGCGCTGGCCGGGATCGGCGGCTACGTCGCCGGCGTCCACGTCGTCTACCCGGGTCGGGCGCTCTCCCTGACGGCGCTGATGGCCGGGGTGACGCTCGCGCTCGTCGGGCGCAGGGAGGGAGAGACGTGATCTCCGCGGTCGTGTACGGGGGCGACGGGGTCGTCGAGTACGACGACCTCGGCGCGGCCTGCGCCGCCGACGGGACGACGTGGGTCCACGCGACCGACGCCACCCGGACGGAGCTCGAGGCCATCGCCGAGGTCTTCGACGTCCACCCGCTGACGATCGAGGACGTCCGCAACGACGTCCGCGCGAAGACCGAGTCGTTCGAGGACTACACCTTCCTGCTCGTGCAGATCGCCGCGCTGGCCCGCGGGGAGACCACCTTCGCCGAGGAGGTCGTCACGACGCCGGTCGGCCTGTTCCTCGGGGACGACTGGGTCGTCTCGGCCTCGCCCGGCGAGGCGGCGCCGGTCGACAGGGCGTGGCAGGCGGTCCACGCCGGCGACGAGCGGTTCCTCCAGCGCGGCCCCGACTTCACCGCGTACCGGATCCTCGACGCCGTCGTCGGCGAGTATTTCACGCTGCTGGACGCCATCGAGGAGGGGATCGAGCGGATCGAGGAGGAGGTCGTCGAGTCGCCCGACCGCGAGACGCTCGACCGGATCAACAGTACGCGACGGGAATTGCTCTCGATCCGGAAGCAGATCTGGCCGGCCCGCGAGGCCGTGGGCGTTCTCGCCCGCGGCGACCCCGACCAGGTCCGCGAGGAGACGGAGAAGTACTACCGCGACGTCTACGACCAGCTGGTCCAGCTCGTCGACCTCACCGAGACCTACCGTGACCTCGTCGTCGGGTCACGGGACATCTACCTCAACGCCCTCTCGCAGTCCACCAACGAGGTGATGAAGACGCTGACCGTCGTCGCGACCATCTTCATCCCGTTGACCTTCGTCGCCGGCGTCTACGGGATGAACTTCGACCCCGGCGCGAGCCCGTACAACATGCCCGAACTGGGGTGGTCACTCGGCTACCCCGCGGTGATGGTCGGGATGGCGCTGATGGGCGCCATCATGCTCGTCCACTTCCGGCGGCGGGGATACCTCTGAGTGTAGGGCTCTCGCACGGAGAGACGCGTGACGCCGTGCGTCCGGCTACAGCGCCAGCGGGACGACGAGCACGCCCATCAGGTTCGATCGCTTGGCCCCGAACCGCGCCGGGACCAGGCCGACGGCGGTCGCGGCGGCGAACGTCCCGACGCCGATCCCGCCGGCGAACAGGCCCGAGAGGACGACCAGCAGACAGAGGACGGCGACGGCCAGTCGCGTCGGATCGAACCGGCGGATCCGTTCGAGGTACCGGTCGCCGACGGCGGGGACGAGCGCGAACGACGCGGCGGCGGCTACTGCGACGCTCGCGAGTAGCACGGGGAGGTCCAGCGGCGCGTTCGCGCTCTCCAGCGCGACGAGGACGCCGGTACGGGGCGTGCCCAGCGAGACGAGCGCGAACAGGGCGAACACGGCGGTCGCCGTGTTGACGCCGCTGGTCGCGACCACGTACGCCCGCGGGCCCGACCCGAGAGGACGGCCAGCGCGCCCGACGCGGCGACGGCTGCCGACACGCCGGGGACGTACCCGACGACCGCGCCGCAGGCGGTGCCCACGAGGGCGACGACGGCGACGCGGCGCTTCGGGAGCGCGACCGTCGCGTCGTCCTGCGGCGGGACCCCGGCCCCGCCGATGCTCTCAAGCAGCACGGGGGCGCCGAACAGGCCGGCGAACAGCGGGGCGAGCATCCCGCCGACCGACAGCGGCGCCGCCGGGGAGAGGTCGAGCGTCGCAATTCCGAGGGCGCCGCTGGCTCCCAGCGACAGCGCCGCGCCGACCATCGCCCGCCGACCCCGCTCGCCGAGGACGAGCAGCGCCGCGATGGCGGCCATCACCAGCGTCAGGTGCGCCCGCAGGACCGGCCAGGCGCGTTCCATGACCAGCGTGACCGGAACCGCAAGCGGGACCGCAGCCGCTACCGCCAGCCCGCTGCCCAGCGCGGACAGCCGTAGCGCCTCCCGCCCCCGCCCGGCGATCACCAGCCGATGGCCCGGCACTGCACCGGCGGCCATCGACGGGTCCGGCACGCCCAGCGCCAGTGCCGGGACGACGTCGAGGAAGGTGTGGGTCGTCCCCGCGGCCAGCATTGCCGCCCCGACGAGACGCGGCGGTCCGGGCACGGCGGCCGCGAGGCTCGCTAGCCCGAGCGCGAACGCGTTGGCGTGCAGCCCCGGTGTCAGGCCGCTGGCTGTCCCCAGCGCCACGCCGATCAGTATCGCCGCGAGCGTCGCTGCGGTCGACGCCGGCGACACGATCAGGCGAATGGGGACCTCCATCGCGGCGAAATGGCACCGTCATTCCGTATAAACGGCCGGGCGTCGGGGAGCCGATGTAACGCCACAGGCCGTCTGTCGACCAGCGACCGAGAGCGAGTCAGAGACGTTCATCCTTATGTCGGACGGGCGGGTGGCTGCTGTATGGCGAGCGAACGTCAGAAGAAGCAGAACGGAGAGATGTACGATCCAGACGACGAAACGCTCGTCGAGGAGCGGGCCAGGGCGCGGGAGCTCACCAGCGAGTACAATCAGACGACCGACGACGAGTCCGAACGCCGCACAGAACTACTGTCGGAGTTATTCGGAACCGTCGACGACTCCGCGCACGTCAACCCGCCCTTCCAGTGCGATTACGGCTACAACGTCCACGTCGGAGCGGACTTTTACGCGAACTACGACTGCGTGATCCTCGACGCCTGTCCGGTCGAGGTCGGATCGAACGTCCTGATCGCACCGGGCGTACACATCTACACCTCGACGCATCCGCTTCCCGCCGAGGGCCGCCGGCTCGACGAGGACTACGAAGAGTACGCCAGGCCCGTCACGATCGGTGACGACGTCTGGATCGGCGGGCAGGCGACGATCAACCCCGGTGTGACGATCGGTGATCGCGCCGTCGTCGCTTCCGGTGCCGTCGTCACGGACGACGTCCCGGCGGACGCACTCGTTCGAGGTAATCCAGCCGAGGTCGTCCGCGAAATCGATCAGGACGCCGAGTACGGTTCCCACGGCGCTTGAGTTCCGCTCCGTCCGGTCGCTCGAGCACGCTGGTCGCGGCGGCCTCCTCGAACGCGGTGGCGACTCCGCCGTCGCACCACCCAGTGCAGCGACCGCAACGACGTCATAGCGGCTCTCCGAGCGACCGATAGCACTCCCCGTTCGCAGACGTACGCGCGGTCGTTCGTTGCAGCGTCCGGGTCGAACTCTGGTTACGACGGCCCCCGCGACGGCTCGCTACCGGCAGCGAGCGCAGCCGCTCACGAGCGACCGTGCGAAAGAAATGCGAGTACTGGGCTGAGTCGTCCGGCGTGTACGGACTGGCGTCACTGTCTCCCGGCGATCGCCGACCCGGGGTCGGCGACGTCCGGGGGTGACTTGCGACAGGCCGTATCAGCCGAACAGCTCGCCGAGGCCTTCGCCGCCGTCGCCTTCGTCCTCGTCGTCGTCGCCCGCTTCTTCTTCGGCGGCTTCCTCTTCTGCGGCTTCCTCTTCCTCGGCGGCCTCTTCCTCGGCACCGCCCTCGGCCGGCGCGGCGGCCGCGCCGCCCGCGGCGACGGGCGCTGCGGCGGCCTCCTCGACGGCCTCCTCGATGTCGACGTCCTCGAGCGCGGCGACGAGGGCCTTGACGCGGGACTCCTCGACGTCGACGCCCGCGGCGTCGAGCACGTCGGTCAGGTTGTCTTCGTTGATCTCTTCGCCCGATTCGTTCAGGATGAGTGCGGCGTAAACGTATTCCATTGTTGTAATCGTGTGGGTTAGAACATCTCACCGAGCGCGTCGCCTGCGTCGTCGTCCTCGTCGTCGCCGCCATCGTCGGCGGCGTCCTCGGACTCCTCGGGTTCGGCTTCGGCTTCGTCCTCGGCGTCGGTCTGTTCGTCGGTCGATTCAGCGGCTGCGGGCTGGGCCTCGACGCCCTGGAGTTCCTCGGGGAGTGCCTCCTCGTCGTCGATCTGCGAGGCCAGCGCGCGGACCTGCGCGTCGGCCTTGCTCACGAGGTCAGGCATGACGTCGGGCTCCTCGATGGCGCCCTGCAGCGCGACGGCCTTGGCCTCGCCGCGGGCCGTCTGGAGCAGGGTCGAGGCGTTCTGCTCGGTCGGGTACTCGGCGTTGACCGAGAGGTTCAACGCCCGCGAGGCGGCCGCGGAGATGTCCGACCGGTACTCCTCGACGTCCAGTTCCAGCTCCTCGGGCTCGAAGAGCACGCCGTCGGCGTGGACGGCGCGCAGGTCGAGACCGACCTCCTTGGGCTCGATGCCCAGCTCGTTGAGGACGTTGGCGAGGTCGTCGGAGACCTCCTCGCCGGTCTCCAGGACGGTCGAGTCCTCGGTGACCTTGATCGAACCCTCGTCGATGCGGGCCGCGGCGCCCACGTTCTGGAGTTCGCCCACGAACGGGCCGGGGTCGACGCCCGTGTCACCCTCGGGGATGACGATGTCGTTGGGCGCGACCTCGCCCGCGTTGATCGGCGCGGGGGTCTTCGAGGCCTCCAGCTCCTTGTAGAGGCCGAACGGGTTGTCGTCGGTCCCGATGAGGCCGACCTGCCCGGAGACGTACTCCGAGAGCTCCTGGATGTCGGCCTCGGCCTCGTCGAGCGCGCGCTTGAGCAGGGTGTTCCGCGAGACGCGCAGTTGCGCGGTACCGTGCAGGTCGCGGCGCATGTCCTGCAGCTGGCGCGACGGGATGCCGGTAATGTCGACGACACCCACGCTCTCGTAGGAGTCGAGGATCTCGACGATCTCGTCGACCTCCTCCTGCTTCCACTCCGGAATGGTCTCGGTCTTGCGGACGTCGGCGCTCATATCAGGCCACCTCCACGGCGGGGCCCATGGTCGTCTTGACGTAGACGGAGTCGACGTTCATGGGGCCCTTCTCGAGGTCCGCGTGCAGGCGCCGGACGATGACGTCGATGTTGTCCGCGATCTCGTCGGCGGACATGCTCTCGGCGCCCACGCGCGTGTGGAATGTGCGCCGTTCGCCGCTCCGGAGCTGCACGGAGTTCTTGAGTCGTTCGACCATCTCGACGACGTCGTCGTCGGGACTGATGGGGTCGGGCATCTTGCCCCGCGGCCCCAGGACGGTACCGAGGTACCGACCGACGTCCTGCATCATGGCCTCTTCCGCGAGGAAGAAGTCCACCTCGTCGGCCAGGTCCTTGGCCTCGTCGTCGTCGTCGCCGAGGTCGGCAAGGTCGTCACCGTCGAGGACGTCGTCTGCGACGTCCTCCGCGCGCAGGGCGGTCTCGCCCTCCGCGAAGACGACAATGGTCGTCTCCTGGCCTGTCCCGGCCGGGAGCACGACCATCTCGTCGACACGATTCGATGGGTCGTTAAGATCGAGGTCGCGCAGGTTGATCGCGAGGTCGACCGTCTCGGTGAAGTTCCGATCCGGCGAGTCCTCGAGTGCGCGAGACACTGCTTGCTCTATGTCCTGATCTGCCATTGTTCACCTCCGTAGTACGCCCGAAGGCTGCTACGGGTCAGTGAAACAGGGGTACTGACGAGTGCCAGTACGATCGCCTGTCTCGTCCGGAACGTGGCCAATGCGACACTTAAACCCGTCGAACCCCATCCGCGGACGCACCGCTCTCACACGGGTGTGAACGGGAGAGAAGAACCGCGAGTTACGCTTCCGCGAGCTGGTCGTCGTACTCGCCGGCGTCGACCTTCTCCTTGAACTCGCGGGGGTTTTCACCTTCGATGGTGACGCCCAGCGAGACGCAGGTGCCGACGACTTCCTTGGCGGCGTTCTTCGTGTCGTAGGCCAGCAGGTCCGGCGCCTTCTGCTCGGCGATCTGTCGGACCTGATCGACCGAGAGGTCCGCGACGAACTCCTCGTGGGGCTCGCCGGAGCCGGTGTCGAAGCCGGCCTCGTCCTTGATCAGTTCCGCCGTCGGCGGGACGCCGACCTCGATGGAGAAGGAGCCGTCGTCCTCGTAGTCGACGGTGACGGGGACTTCGGTGCCGTCGAAGGCCTCCGTCTGGTCGTTGATCTCACCGACGACTGCCTGCACGTCGACGGGCGTCGGACCGAGCTCGGGACCGAGCGGCGGGCCGGGATCGGCCTGGCCGCCGGGCACGAGCACTTCGATAGTTCCAGCCATACTCTATCGAACCCGCGCGGCAGTTTTAAGGATTGCTTTTCCCGAATCGCGTGTGAATCGGCCACACGACGCCGAGAGGCGGTCGGTACCCGCCCCGAGGCGGCGCGCCCGGGTGATCACGTGCCGGTGTTCGGTTCGGAGGACAGCGCACGAGCGACGCAGAACAGGCGACGAGACGCGCGACGACCGGAGCGTACGGGCCGGGACTCTCGGGACGCCCACCGGCGTCAGGCGAGGTTGACGCCGTTCATCGCCAGGAAGTCCGAGGCCCGCTTGATCTCCACGGGCGAACCGATGATGCGGACCTGCGACCCCTCCCGGTGGACCGTCAGCGTGAACCGCTCTTCGAGCTCCTCGCGGACGCCGTCCAGCGCCGCGGCCGGCAGGAGGATCTGCGTGCTGTCGCGAAACCGATCCGCACTTGCCATTATCGAAGAATCGTGTCGGCTTTCGTATTAGTGTATCGAAGTCTCACTCCCGCGCGATTCGCCGCTTCGCGGCGCTATCGCCGGTGAAACCGGACTCCGTCGCGACTCGACTGATGGATCCCCAACAGTCGCGGCCCGAGTGACGGCCGTGAGGAAAGCCTTATTCGGCGGGGACGGCGGACGTACAAACGATGGGGCTCGAAGAGGAGATCCGCGAGCTCGAAGAGGAGATCGCCGAGACGCCCTACAACAAGTCGACGGAGGCGCACATCGGCCGGCTGAAGTCCAAGCTCGCGGAGAAGAAGGAGGAACTCGAGAAACGCCAGTCCTCGTCCGGCGGGAGCGGCGGCTACGCCGTCGAGAAGCACGGCGACGCCACGGTGGCGCTGGTCGGGTTCCCCAGCGTCGGGAAGTCGACGCTCCTGAACGCCCTCACCAACGCCGACAGCGAGACGGGCGCCTACGAGTTCACCACGCTGGACGTCAACCCCGGCATGCTCCAGTACCGGGGCGCCAACATCCAGATGCTCGACGTCCCCGGGCTGATCGAGGGCGCCGCCAGCGGCAAGGGCGACGGCCAGGCCGTCCTCTCCGTGGTCCGGACGGCCGACCTCGTCGTGTTCGTCCTCTCCGTGTTCGAGATCGACCAGTACGAGCGGCTCAGCACGGAGCTGTACGAGAACAAGGTCAGGATCGACCAGGAGCCTCCGCGGATCTCCGTCCGCCGGAAGGCCAAGGACGGCATCTCCGTCAACGCCAGCGTCGATCTGGACCTCGACGAGGAGACGATCAAGTCCGTCCTCCGCGAGCACGGCTACGTCAACGCCGACGTCACCGTCGGCGAGCACGTCGACATCGACCGCCTGATCGACGGCGTGATGGACAACCGCGAGTACCTCCCCTCCGCCGTCGCCGTCAACAAGGCCGACCTCATCGAGCCCGACTACAAGGAGACCGTCGACGAGCAGCTGCGCGAGTACGGCGTCGACCCCGAGGACGCCGTGTTCATCAGCGCCGAGGAGGAGAAGGGCCTCGACGCGCTCAGGGAGCGGATCTGGGACGAACTGGGCCTGATCCGGATCTACATGGACAAGCCCGGCCGCGGCGTCGACTACGAGGAGCCGCTGATCCTCCGAGAGGGCCAGACCGTCGACGACGCCTGCGAGAAGCTCGGCGGCGACTTCGAGGAGCGGTTCCGATTCGCCCGCGTCTCCGGCCCCAGCGCCAAGCACGACGAGCAGCAGGTCGGCCGCGACCACGAACTGGCCGACGAGGACGTGCTGCGCATTCTGACGGAATGACTCGCAGGCTGGCCGCCCTCGCCGCGGTCGGCCTCCTTCCCTGGTCGCTGGTCGTCTCCGGAGGCGAAGCGACTCTGGTGTTCGCCTTCGGACTGGTCGATCCAGACCCCTTCTCGCTGACGACGCTCTACCACTATGTCTTCGCGTATACGCGTGGGCTCCCGGAGTACCTCCTGGCGTGGCCCGTCGGCGTCTGCCTGTACCTCGGCGCCCTGGCCAGCGCCGCCGTCGGGCACCTGACCGGCCGCGAGGACCATCGCATCACGGCCGGGCTGCTCGTCCTCGCCGGGCTGACGCAACTGTCCTTCGCCTGGGGGTTCTCTCGGCAACCCGGGCGGTACGCCGTCCCCGTCGGAGCGGTGGCGCTGTTCGCCGTCGTCTGGTGGTACGAGTGGCCGGCGTTGCGGGCGATAGTCGGAGCGCCGGAGTGAGTTCTGATTGCTGTCCCCTCGAGCAAGACTGGTTGCTGAACTGGCGTTCAGTTTCACGTTCGAGCAGGTCTGTTTCGGGACAGCCCGTATCGTTCTCACCGCGTCAGTGAGTTAGTGGACGCTGTAACCGGGTGCCGGTAACGCCGCCAGCATGAGGAGGCTACCGTGGAGGTACCCAGTGCACTAGTGATGATATTCCCAATCCTGTAGAGACAGCGCCACTTTAAATCTATGGCCTATGCTATTATTGAATGAACAACAGTTTGGCAGGACTGATTTTCTCGCATCTTGTGGTCTAAACTACTACTTTTCAGGACGAACGGGGGTTTTCACATCACATAATAGCCACAAACAATTTATATAGACATCAGTATCTATCAGGCGTACCCCTACCCATGGTGTCAGCAACGAGTACGCTGATTCGGTCTGTGCGCGGCCATGACGGTCGCGTCTGGGAAGGGAGAAAGTCGCTGGCACCGCAGATGCGGCACAACACCAAACTATGACAGACACCAACGACAAGCTCCGCAGCCTGTTCCTGACAGCCCTGATGGTCACGTCCGTCGTGGCCGTCGGCGTCTCGTTCACTGGAGCAGCAGCCGCGGACGTGGCAAACGACACTGGTACTTACGGTACTATCAGTGCTGCTACAGACGCAACTCCGGTGGACGGAGAGGCCGGTAGTACAGACTCACACTCCTTCGCCATTGCTGGCATATATCTGGAGGATGGTGAAACCGAAACTATCACCATCGATACCTCTGACGCGGCTGATGCCGGACTGGAAATCTCCGGCACCGACTCAGTTGAAATCATCGGAGCCGGCGAGGGTCTCTTCAAGTCCGACGTTACCGTCGAAGAAGCAGACGACGAGGAAGTCGTCCTCTCAGTCAGCGTTGATGGTGGCGTCAAGGGTGGCTACTTCGTCCCCCAGATCAAGTACGATAACGTCGATAACGCCGAGTCCGACGCCAGTGCGACCCACGAGGTCACCGCAACTGGTGATGCAGACGACACCCCGTACACTGCGGAAGTCGATTACCGCATCCTGCAGGATGTCCGCAGTGACGCCATCTTCAAGTCGGGCAACACCTACGACCAGACGGTCTTCCACGGTGAGACCGTTCGGTTCGAGCACAGTGCTGATACTCAGAGCACCCAGTACGACAACGTCCAGATCGAGATCTTCGAGTACGATAGCGACGACACTCGTGGCACCCGCGTCAAGTCCCTGAACACGGGGACGCTCGCGGACGCCATCGACTTCGACACGTCGCAGCTCGACACCGGTCAGAAGTACGTCGTCGCCATCAACGAGGACAGCGATGGTGTAACGAACGAGGTCAACCCGCTGCGGGTCACCGAGCTCGGCCTGAGCGCGAATGCGACTGACACGTCCATCACCACTGAGGACGAGTTCGAGGCGGACGTCAGCGCCGACGCGCCCAACGAGGAGTTCACCTACCGTCTGCTCAACAGCGACGGTGACGTCGTCGAACTCGCGAATGGCGACGACGCCGAATTCACCGAGACCTACGACGGGTCCGGTGCAGCTGAGATCAGCTTCAACCCGGCCGCTGACGAGGACCTCGGTACCGGTAACTACACCATCGAGGTCGAGGACACCAGTACCGGCATCACGGCTCAGACCGACACGATCGAAGTCACCGAAGCCGGCGACGAGGAAGCCACCTTCGCGGGCAACGGCTTCGTGACCGAGGAGGTTGGTGACGTCGCTCGCATCCCGGTCGAACTGTCCAACACCGACGAGGCGACGCTGGTCATCGGTAGCGAGGACCAGAACTACATCGCCAACGTCCACGTCGAGGACGGCGACGACGACGGTGAAGTTACCGTCCTGTTCAACTCCTACGCCGCTGGTGCCGACCAGTCTGACCAGTACAACATCGTCGAGGCAGAGGCTGATGACGACGAGGCCTCGCTCCAGACACAGACAGGTGATTTCCGCGAAAACTATCCTACGGCTAACTACGATCCCTACACCGGTACGAAGGCTCCGTCGGGTAATCTGCTCGCCGTTGCGGACTACGATATGAACGTCACGGCGGGGACCTACTCCCTGTCCGATGACGACGAGTACACCGATCCGGACGCAGTCGGCGGCCTATCGCTGCAGGAGCGTAGCACCGATCAGGTCAGTCTCTGGATTAGTCCCGACGGTGACGACTACAGTGACCTTGAGACCGAGGATATCAACGTAAGGATCGGTTCCAACCTCACTCAAACTGACGAAGTCGCCGAAGGGGACTATGCTGTCCACGCTATCGAGGCTACCGGTATCGAGGGCGCTCTCGAAGTCGCCCGTGGTAGCGACGATGTGAGATCGCTACTTTACGACAACGCCGATTATCAGGTCCACTTCAAGATCGAGCAGGCCGATCCCGGTCCGAACGCCGATGCTGACCGAATTAACCTACACGAGGGCAATAGTTACCTCGTCTCGGATCCTGAGAATGACACGTACTACGTCGCGGTCGACATGGAGGAACTCGAGTACGTGGACGCCAACAAGTGGGGTGGCAACTCGGAACCCACTGGTGACGTCACTGATGGCGACGAATTGACCGCGAACTTCACGGTGCGCGGTCAGAGCGTCCTCTCCGATGACGACTCCGAGATGGTCTACGCCGACTACGAGACCGTCGAACGCGACGCCACGCTCAACGACGGCGACGACGTGACCGTCCGTGCGCAGTCCGGTCAGCAGATCTCCGGCGAGACGTCGGTCGCGCCCGGCTCCGAGGTCACCGTCCGCATCCGCTCGACGGACACCGACGAGCCGTTCCAGCTGACTCCCGAGACGGAGGTCGACGAAGACGGCACCTTCACGGTCGGAGGCGACTTCAGCGACGTGAACCCCGGCACTAACTTCACGGCCCAGACCCGCGTCAACGGTGACGAAACCGGCGACTCCGTCGACGGCGTCGTCCGTGAGGCCGAGGGCGCTGACGTAACCTTCAGCGACCAGGAGTCCGACGGTTCCACTGTCACGGTGGACTCGGCAAACCTGGGTACCGGTGGCTTCATCGCCGTCCACGCTGGTGACGCTAGCGGCGACATCGTCGGCGTCAGCGACTACCTCGAATCCGGTAGTCAGCAAGACGTCGAGATCTCCCTCGACGAGGAGCTCGACGAGAGCGCCACCCTCGTGGCCATGCCGCACATGGACACGAACGACGACGAGGCGTTCGACTACAACGGCAGTGACACCGACGCTCCGTACACCGAAAGCGGTGTGCCGGTGACGGACAGCGCCGAGATCACTGTCGGCGACACCGGCACGGAGACGGCGACGCCGACGGCGACCGCCACTCCTGAGGAGACGGAGACGGTGACTCCGACGGCCACGCCGACGCCCGAGGACGACACCGGCGGCGACACGCCGACCGCCACCACGGAAGGTGAGGGCCCCGGCTTTACGGCCGTGCTCGCACTGGTCGCACTCGTCGCTGCTGCGCTGCTCGCGGTCCGCCGCGACGATTAACGCTCGCTCACTACCGGTTTTTGACCGGTCTTCGATTACTTATTTTAAACGCGCGTATGCGGACCTTCGATCAATCCACGAGCCAGGCACACGCGTCCGTGGCGAATCACTGCATTCGGTACGCCAGTCCTCGACGCGTAGAGCCCCTGATGATGGTACACCGAGTAACTGCTTTTTCCACACACCAGTCGACCCCAGTCGTGTGAACTGGCTATCATTTATATACTCTTCTTTATTGTTAGCGATACAACTATTCCTCCCATAGGGGCTGTTTCTCACGCAGTACAGAGCGTGAAATACAATCCTTCTCCCCGAACTGATTTCTCAATCTACATAATGGACCACAAAGCATTTATATAGATGGTCATACCTCACAAGTGTACCCCTACCCATGGTGTCAGCAACGAGTACGCCGGTCTGGTCTGTACGCGACCGCGGTGGTCGCGTCCGGACAGGGGGAAAGTCGCTGGCGCCGCCGAAGCGATCCAACAAACTATGACAGGAACTAACGCGAAACTCCGCAGCCTGTTCCTCACGGCTCTGATGGTCATGTCGGTTGTGGCCATCGGATTCAGTGGAGCAGCAGCAGCGGACAACACTGATTCAGGGAACGATACCATCTATAGCGTTCCCGATAGTGTAACTGCAGTCGACGCACAGGATCCGAGCGACTCGGAAAACAGTAGAGACACCCAGACGATCTCATTCAATGTCGACACGAGTGACGGCACCAGCGAGACCCTCACCATCGACACGTCTGATGCTGAGGACGCTGGTCTAGAGATCCTTGAAGAGGGAACCGAGATTTCGGCTAACTCGGACGCCGCTACCGTCACTGACGTGAGTGACGATGAGATTGAGGTTGATCTCGAGGGTGACGTCGACAACGAGGAGGTTACGCTCACCATCTCCTACGACGTGTCGGACGCGGAGTCCGACGCGCAGGCCACGCACGAGTTCGAGGCCAGCGGTGATGGGGACGACGCCCCGTACACGGCCGACGTTAACTACCGGATCCTCTCCGACGTGCGTGATGACGCTGCCGTTATCTCGTACGACGACGACACGGATGGCGCTCGTGACCTGACGGTCTACCACGGCGAGACGCTCCGGTTCGTGACTGACGGGACCGATACGGAGGTCTCGATCTACGAGCGGGACACGGACGACAGTACCAATGAGCGCGGGACCACCGTGCGCACGCTCGATGCTGGTGGCGATCTGGACAACGCCATCGACTTCAGTACGTCGAACCTGGACACTGGTACGAACTACGTCGTGGCTATCGGTAGCGACGACAGCAACGAAGTTAACCCTCTCCGCGTCACCGGTCTGGACCTGACCGCGAACGCCTCGGACACGTCGGTCACGGAGTCGGACGAGATCGAGGCCCAGGTCAGCGCAGCTGCCTCGAGTACGGACATCACCTACCGTCTGCTCGACAGCGACGGTGACGTCGTCGAGAGCAACGGTCAGGACCAGGAGTTCACCACGTCCCTCGACGGGACGGGTGAGGCCGAGGTCAGCTTCCCGGCCGCCGAGGACGAAGACTACGGCACCGGTAACTACACGATCGAGGTCGAACACGACGACACCAGCATTACCGCTCAGACCGACACGATCGAAGTCTCCGAAGCCGGCGACGAGGAAGCCACCTTCGCCGGTGATGGCTTCGTGACCGAGGAGATCGGTGACGTCGCTCGCATCCCGGTCGAGTTCTCCAACACCGACGAGGCGACGCTGCTCATCGGTAGCGAGGACCAGAACTACATCGCCAACGTCCACGTCGAGGACGGCGACGACGACGGCGAAGCCACCGTCCTGTTCAACTCCTACGCGGCTGGGTCGAACTCGGACGCCATCGTTGAGACCCTCGATAGTGATGACGAGGTCACCCTTGACGAACAGCGGGGTGACTTCGTCCACGATAGTACGGATATTGAGGGCGTAGAGGAAGGTGAAACTGGTCCGGAGAACAATCTCCTGGCTGTTGCGGACTACGACATGAACGTCACGGCTGGGACCTATACCCTGTCCGATGACGACGAGTACACCGATCCCGACGCGGTCGGTGGGCTCTCCCTTCAGGAACGTAGCACGGATCAGGTCAGCATCTGGACGGGTCCTGACGCGGACGACTACAGCGACCTCGAAGCCGCTGACGTCCACGCGCGGATCGGCTCCAACCTGACCCAGACCAACGAGGTCGCAGCTGACGACTACGTTGTCCACGCTATCGAGGCCAGCGGCATCGAGGGCGTCCTCAATGCCACTGAAGGCAACGATGACGTCGATTCCATCATCGACCGCGAGGACAATAATGCCTACCACGACCAGTTCAACCTCACTGTCGAGCAGGCTGACCCTGGTCCGAACGCCGACCCGGCTAGCGTCGAACTCAACTCCTCCAACACTAACCTGATTTCGGACCCCGTGAACGACACTTACTTCGTTGTCGTCGACACCGGGGCGGCCGGATTCGGTAATGGTGGCCTGGAGGACGGCGACGAGCTGACCGCGAACTTCTCGGTCACTGACGACAGTGAACTGGCCGAGGACTTCGAGTCGGTCGAAAACGGCTACGAGGTCGTCGAGCGCGACGCCTCGATCAACGACGACGAGGACGTGACCGTTCGTGCGCAGGACGGTCAGCAGATTACCGGCGAGACCTCGGTCGCACCCGGCTCTGAGGTCACTGTCCGCATCCGCTCGACGGACACGGACGAGCCGTTCCAGCTGACTCCGGAGACGGAAGTCACGGAGAACGGCACCTTCATGGTCGAAGGTGACTTCAGTGACGTGAACCCCGGTACGAACTTCACGGCCCAGACCCGCATCGACGGTGACTCGCTCGGCGACTCCGTCGACGGTCAGGTCCTCGAAGCGAACGAGACGGCGACGAACGAGACGGAGACGGCCACGCCGACTGAGACGAACGAGACGGCCACGCCGACTGAGACGAACGAGACGGCCACGCCGACTGAGACGGCCACGCCGACTGAGACGGCCACGCCGACCGCGACCGAAGGCGGCGACGGCGGCGACGAGACGCCGACGCCGACCGAGGGCGAGGGTCCCGGCTTCACGGCCGTCCTCGCACTGGTCGCGCTGGTCGCTGCTGCGCTGCTCGCGGTCCGCCGCGACAACTAACGCCCGCTAACCACAGTCGGCATCGAACCGGTTCGCACCGCGATGGGAGACGGACGCCCATCGAGTGCGCCACTGCTTCCGATCCCGACTGAACCGGACTTCGTCCGGTCTTCGACGTTCGCTTTCTTTTGGTGCGCTACGTCTGATAGCAGCGGCAATGGCGTCGTTCGACGACTCGAGCTGCTTCTCGTCGATCTTCGACGGCTCCCTTCAGGCGGTCGAGCCGTGGCGCTTCAGATTGTGAAGCGACTACTGTTTCCATAGTGCCTACGGCGTGTCGCTCACTGCATCGGCCGAATCAGTTCTCGAACAACGTTCTCTGTCGATTATACCACTGGCAGATTCTAGTACTGGCTGGTGGCCTGGAATTTAGCAGTGACGTCGATACTTGCAAACTGAACGCTGATGTCTGCGATATCTACCTCTGTAAATTGTTTCGGCCCCTAGCCTAATATTGGTGTAATCCACAGCCTCAGGGTTTGTCGATGCATGTCAATCAGACTGTTAAACCACAAAACACTTATAACACCCACCAGACCTCTCAATCGTACCCCTACCCATGGTGTCAGCAACGAGTACGCCGGTTCGGTCTGTACGCGACTGCGGTGGTCGCGTCCGGACAGGGGGAAAGTCGCTGGCGCCGCCGAAGCGATCCAACAAACTATGACAGGAACTACCGACAAACTTCGCAGCCTGTTCCTCGCGGCCCTGATGGTCACGTCCGTCGTGGCCATGGGTGTGTCGCTCAGTGGAGCAGCCGCTGCGCAGACAGCCAACGACGACATCCTTCAGTTCGACGAGGAGTTGTCAAGCGCGTCTGATAACATCGAGTCGATCGACGCGTATCAGGATCAGGAAGATGGCACAGTGACGCAGCAAATCGGGTTCACCGTCAATCTGGACGGCGCTGATTCGGCGACGTTCACTGTTGATACCAGTGACGCCGAAGACGCAGGCCTCGAACTCGACAATGCTGCCCTCGTACAAGCGACCGGCGATGGAGAGGTGAATGACTTCGACGACGACGAGGTCGAGTTCACGGTTACCGAAAGTGGAGAAGCCGAACTCCAACTTCAGTGGGACACGACGGACGCCGAGTCTGAAGCCTCTGCGACCCACGAGTTCGAGCAGGTCGACGGTGACTACAGCGCCAACGTCGAATACCGCATCCTGACGGACGTGCGTGAGGGCGCCGTCATCTCTGCTGACCAGACGAACGAGGACCTGACGGTCTACCGCGGCGAGACGCTCCGGTTCGTCACTGATGAGGACACGGACGGTGACACGTCCATCCAGATCTACGAGCGGGATACGGACGACGGCAACAACCGCGGCACTAGCGTCCGCAGTCTCGACGCCGGTAATCTGGACGAGGCTCTCGACTACGACACCTCCGGACTCGACTCCGGTGAGTCGTACGTCGTCAGCATCGGTGGTGACGGCACTAACGAGGTCGATCCCCTCCGCGTCACCGGTCTGGACCTGACCGCGAACGCCTCGGACACATCGATTACGGAGTCGGACGAGATCGAGGCTCAGGTCAGCGCGGCCGCCTCGAGTACTGACATCACCTACCGCCTGCTCGACAGCGACGGTGACGTCGTCGAGAGTGACGGTGAGGATCAGGAGTTCACCACGACCCTCGACGGGACGGGTGAGGCCGAGGTCAGCTTCCCGGCCGCCGAGGACGAAGACTACGGCACCGGTAACTACACGATCGAGGTCGAACACGACGACACCGGTATTGTCACCGAGACCGACACGATCGAGGTCTCAGAAGCCGGCGACGAAGAGGTCACCTTCGCCGGTGACGGCTTCGTGACCGAGGAGATCGGTGATGTCGCTCGCATCCCGGTCGAGTTCTCCAACACCGACGAGGCGACGCTGCTCATCGGTAGCGAGGACCAGAACTACATCGCCAACGTCCACGTCGAGGACGGCGACGACGACGGCGAAGCCACCGTCCTGTTCAACTCCTACGCGGCCGGCGCATCTGACGTGAGCAGTGACGTCATCGCCACCGCCATGGACAGCGACGACGATGTTTCGCTCGAGCAGCAGTCTGGTGACTTCACTGAGGACAACACCGACCCGTCCGACGACCTCCTCGCGGTCGCGGACTACGACATGAACGTCACGGCTGGTGCCTACCAGCTGGGTGACGAGGACCGCGACGAGTACAGCGATCCCGACGCAGTCGGTGGACTCTCGCTCCAGGAGCGCAGCACCGGGACGCTGAGCATCTGGACGGCACCGAGCGGTGACGACTTCAGTGACGTCGATGCAGCTGACATCCACGCACGGATCGGTTCCAACCTGACCCAGACCAACGAGGTCGCTCAGGAGGACTACGCGATCCACGCCATCGAGGTCAGCGGCATCGAGGGCGTCCTCAACGCCAGCGGTGGCAGCGATCAGGCTTCCTCTCTGATCAACGAAGCCAACGACGATAACAGCCAGTTCGAGTTCACGCTCGAGGAGGGCGATCCCGGTCCGAACGCCGATCCGGACAACGTGGACAACCTTCTGGACGCCAGTGAGCTCATCCCGGACCCCGCGAACAACACGTACTTCCTCGCGGTGGACACTGACGAGATTCAGCTCAACGGTAACGACCTCGAGGACGGTGACGAGCTGACTGCCAACTTCTCGATCGACGAAGACGACAGCCAGCTGTCCGACGACGACGAGTCGATGGAGAACTCCTACGAGATCGTCGAGCGTGACGCTACGCTCAACGACGGCGACGACGTGACGGTGCGCGCCCAGGCCGGTCAGCAGGTCACCGGCGAAACCTCCGTTGCGCCGGGCACGGAAGTGACTGTCCGCATGCGGTCGACGGACACGGACGAGCCGTTCCAGCTGACTCCGGAGACGGAAGTCACGGAGAACGGCACCTTCACGGTCGAAGGTGACTTCAGCGACGTGAACCCCGACACGAACTTCACGGCCCAGGCCCGCATCAATGGTGACTCGATCGGTGACTCCATCGACGGACAGGTCACCGAGGCCGCAGGCGCCAACGTGACCTTCAGCGATCAGGAGTCCGACGGCTCCACGGTCACGGTCGACTCCGCTGACCTGGGTGCCGGTGGCTTCATCGCCATCCACGCTGACAACGCCAGCGGTTCGGTCGTCGGCGTCAGCGACTACCTCGAATCCGGCAGCCAGGAGGACGTCGAGGTCACCCTCGACGAGGAGCTCAACGAGAGCGCAACCCTCGTGGCCATGCCGCACATGGACACCAACGGCAACGAGGAGTTCGACTTCAACGGCAGCGACACGGACGCTCCGTACACCGAGGACGGCGAACCGGTGACGGACAGCGCCGAGGTCACTGTCGGTGACGCTGGCGGCAACGAGACGACGGAGACGCCGACGGAAGGCACGCCGACCCCGACGGAGACGGAGACGGCGACTCCGACCGAGACCGCGACGCCTGGTAACGGCGGCGACGAGACGCCGACCGAGACGACCACCGGTGAGGGCCCCGGCTTCACGGCCGTCCTCGCGCTGGTCGCGCTGGTCGCTGCTGCGCTGCTCGCGGTCCGCCGCGACAACTAACGCCCGCTAACCACAGTCGGCATCGAACCGGTTCGCATCATGATGGACGGTGGACGCCCATCGAGTGCGCCACTGCTTCCGGTCCCGACTGAACCGGACCTCGTCCGGTCTTCGACGTTCGCTTTTTCTTGGCCCGCTCCACCGAGTAGCGGCCGCACTGTTCACCCTCACTCGCGACGCGTTGCCGATCGGACGCACCGTTCCGGTTCTGCACGGATGGGAAAGCATATGCCGACCATCGGCCAAGGCACGGCCAGAGCATGACGGCCGAGGGTTTGACCGCGGCGCCGCTCGCTATCGCGCGGCCGCTGTCGTGGATCGTCGTCGGAGCGTTTCTGGCGGCGGCGCTGCTGGAGCGGCGCGACGAGGACCGGGCGCGCGGCGTCGCCGTCGGCGCCTGGTTGCTCTTCGGCCTCTTCTGGCTGGTCCTGGTGCCCCACTTCGTCCTGGAGCAGAAGTCGATCGTGGAGGGGATCGGGAGCGTGCTGGCCGCGCCGCTGTCCGCGTACGCGGGGTATCGACTGTGGAACGGCCGGGACTCGCTGTTCGTGCTGACGCGCGCTATCGGGATCATGGGACTGATCTACCTCCCGTTCGCCTACGTACCGTTTCTGGAGGCCAATCCGGCCCGCCGGTTCCTGGTGGAGACGGTCGCCGCGCAGACGCACCTCCTGCTGAACGCTATCGGCGTCGACCCGGAGATGGTCCGGGGCGTGGAGTACTTCGGCCAGGACCGGGGGGTCGACTACACCTACCGCAGCACGTTCGTGTTCCCCGGGAACGAGCGACCGATCACGTACACGATCATCGTCGCCTGCACGGGGATCGGGAGCATGGCGATACTGGGTGGCGCCATCCTGGCCGTTCGCGCGCCGCTCCGCCGGAAGCTACGGGCCCTGGCGGTCTCGATTCCCGTGATCTACGGACTGAACCTCGTCAGGAACGTCTTCATCGCGACGGCCTTCGGCCAGCAGCGGATGCAGTGGTTCCCGGGACTGGTGACGTCCGTCTTCGGGACGACCGACGAGCAGATGGTCTCCTACTACATCGCGGACCGCCTGCTGGCGCAGTTCGGGTCGGTGATCGCGCTGGTCGCCATCACCTGGCTGGTCGTCCGGGAGCTCCCGGAGGTCGTGACGCCCATCGAGGACCTGCTGTACCTGCTGACCGGGAGCGAGTACGACCTCGAAGGGGCGCTCGGGTCGTCGACGGTCCGGGCCGACGGCGGCGAGGAGTGAACTACAGCGCGTCTTCCGGCGCGCCGGCCAGTTCTCTCAGTGCGTCTCGCTCCATGTCGTGGAGGTCGCCCGGGACGACGAGCAGGTGTAGTGGGCCGCCGAAGTCGTCGTCGGCGAGCTCGGAGAGCCTGTCGGCCTCGACGACCGGCGTCGCGCTGCCGGCGCGGGCGACGACGACGCCCAGGGGATCGCCCAGCGGTTCGCGCAGGAGGTCGGCGGCGCGGTCGGCGGTCATGAACTCCTCCTCGCCCTCCCAGTGGGGGTCGTCGACCTTGATGTCCAGGTAGACCAGCGTGTGGAGGTCGCGCTCGCGGTTGGCCTCGATTGTCTCGACGACGCTGTCGGGGACGCCGTCGGCGCCGTGGGCGGCCTCGAAGGGCAGCGTGGTGGCCTTTCCGAAGCGGTAGTTCTGGAGTCCGGTCAGCGAGGAGGCGGCGGTCTGGGCGGTCGTCCCGTGGACGACTCTGGTGTGGATCCCCCGCTCGCGCGCGCGGAGGCGGAGGTCGACGTGGGTCGTCGACACCATCGTGTCGCCGGCGGTGGCGAAGACGACGTCCTCCTCTTCCGCCGCTGCGAGGACGCGTTCGGGGTCCTGTTCGACTGTCTCCCGGTCGAGCACTTCGAGGTCGGTACCGAGGTAATACTCCAGCCGCTGGTGGTCGGTACCGACGAGCTGGCTCGTGTAGAACTCCGCGAACGCCCGGTCGGCCGCCTGAAGGGCCTCCTTGCCCTCGACGGTGATCGAGCGCTCGTCGTACAGCCCGAACCCGACGAACGTGAGCATGGACTCACTGGACGGCGGCGGGCCATAAAGGACGCGAAGCGTCAGGCTTACCGCCGGTCGCCGGCCAGTCGAGGTATGGGCGTTCCCTGCGTGCGCGTCGAGCGCGAGGCCGGCGAGGAGACCCGAAGCCGCCTCGCCGAGGCGGACCTGGTGGCCGGGGGCTACGAGATCGTCGTCGACGAAGCGGCTATCTACCTCCCGGTGACGGACCCGGCCGAGGTGCCCGCCGACCTCGACGTCGTGGAGTACGACGCGCCCGCGCGCGAGACGCAGACGATGCCGTCCGACGAGGTGTCGTTCGAACCGTCCTACGAGCGCATCGGGGACGTGATCGTGATCGACGAGGACGACTCCGAGCGGGCGCGCGCGCTAGCCGACGCGATCATGGCGTCGGACCTGCCGGCGCGGACGGTCCTGAACCGCGCCTCGAAGGTCAAGGGCGAGACGCGCGTCCGGGACTGGGAGGTGCTGGCCACCGAGGACGAGACGAACCCCACGGAGGTCGTCCACCGCGAGTACGGCTGCGAGTTCGCACTCGACCTCGCTGAGATGTACTTCTCGCCGCGGCTGGCGACCGAGCGCCACCGCGTCGTCGAGCAGGTCGCGGAGAACGAGCGGACCTTCGACATGTTCGCCGGCGTCGGACCCTTCGTCATTCCCGCCGCCAAGCGCGGCGCGGAGGCGGTCGGCGTCGACGTCAACGAGGCGGCTGTCAAGTACCTCCGGGAGAACGCGCGCCGCAACGGCGTCGAGGAGCGAGTCACGGCCATCAACGCGGACGTCAGGGAGGTGGCCGACGACTACGAGGACTGGGCCGACCGACTGGTGATGAACCTGCCCCACAGCGCTGACGAGTTCCTCGACGCGGCCGTCCGACTGGCCGGCGACGACTGCACGCTCCACTACTACGACATCCAGCACGAGGACGACCCCTACGGCCCCGGCGAGCGGGCGGTCCGGGCAGCGGCGGAACCCGAGTACGACGTGACGGTCGAGACACGTCACACCGTCCGGTCGTACGCCCCCCACGAACTGAACGTGGTGCTGGACGTGCGACTCACTCGCTAACCTGCTTTGATCCGCAATCCTTATTGCGGTTATCCGCCCAGTAAGAAGTGAGCCCGCCGGTGTCCATCGGAGTGCAACGACGATGGGCTCGGCAGGCGAGCAAAGCGAAGCCTGCCGGTGTAGCTCAGACTGGCTAGAGCGAATCCTTCGTAAGGATTAGGTCGAGGGTTCAAATCCCTCCACCGGCTCTCTTCTGCTGCGACCAAGTCAGTGTGTACCGCGCTGGGTGTGGTTGCGCCTTCCGAGCACGGGTACCTGATCCCGAGAACGCCTTCGACGGTTCAATCCTCCGGTGGGAATCGACGTCGAGACCTTCGACGCCCTCGCACGACCATGCGGCAGCTGTCGGGTGCGAACGCGCCGAGGAGTCCGCTCGCGACGGGGAGCTGTTCGTCAGTCACCGGCGTGACGGACAGGACGAGGAGCATTCGACCGCGAGT
Organism: Halomicrobium urmianum; assembly: GCF_020217425.1. Lineage (NCBI taxonomy): Archaea > Methanobacteriati > Methanobacteriota > Halobacteria > Halobacteriales > Haloarculaceae > Halomicrobium > Halomicrobium urmianum. The sequence continues at coordinate 336,907 of NZ_CP084090.1, read as the reverse complement.
ACGGGGACTCCGACGGCCGGACACCGGTCGAGGGCTGTACGTCGCGTCGCTGGTGACCGACTGAAGCGGGCAGGCTGTCAGTGCCGCCGGCCACAGCGCACTCGCCGGCCGGCATACCGTCGCCGACGTCTGAAGAACTACCTGGACGGGCTCATGGGCTCCGCCTCGGCGCGTTCGCGGGGGTCCGTCGACGAGTACGTCCTTTCCGAGGTGACGAACCAGTCATCATCGCCGCGGTAGACGACTACTGTGGAGCAGTGGCCGGGCCGCCGACGACTGATGATCGAACCGGATCGGAACAGCTACTCCCGTCAGTTCTCCGCACGATTCCAGCACAATTGCACGGGGCAGCCCGCATCTACTTTCGTCGACTCGTCGCCGTCATCGGTTGGCGATCGAATACTTAAAGAGGTCTTCCACCGATCAGGGCCCCCCGTCGCCGTCGTGTGGTTTTCTCTGGCACGTAGGTCCCAGAAACGACGGCCTTTTATATTCCCCTCCCATCTGAAGAAATACGTTCGAGGGATGGCGGGAACCCGGATGGGTTCGCACCGCTGCCCCGTTCGACGGAGCGATTCCGATGCCCTGACCGGCGTCGTGGGACCGCACTTAAACTTGGTACGGCGTCTCACGCCGTACCGGTGACGTCGCGTGGTTCTTCGACGCACGGCCGGGGAAAACGGAATCCTTAAGTAGGGTTCTGCCCTACGATGATATCCGTTCGAGGGGCTGCGGGGTACGAGTCCTGCTCGTTCCGCCGTCCCGCTCTAGACGGGGTTTCCCCGTCGATGATGAGTACGAACACCCATGAGCATCTCACCCCTGCGGTCCGCCGTACAGATGGGATGTGATGTAAGCCCTGATAGTTCGGTGATACCCGATCGGTGCGTCCGACGGTGTCACCGACTTCGACGGACCAGAGAGACAATGCGTGTCTCCGCCAGATCCCTGGCTCTGCCAGGGACACCATTCCGGTTGATCCTGCCGGAGGCCATTGCTATCGGAGTCCGATTTAGCCATGCTAGTCGCACGGGTTTAGACCCGTGGCAGATAGCTCAGTAACACGTGGCCGAACTGCCCTACGGACCGCGATAACCTCGGGAAACTGAGGCTAATCGCGGATACGGCTCTCACGCTTGAACGCGGAGAGCTGGAAACGCCCCGGCGCCGTAGGATGTGGCTGCGGCCGATTAGGTAGACGGTGGGGTAACGGCCCACCGTGCCGATAATCGGTACAGGTCGTGAGAGCGAGAGCCTGGAGACGGTATCTGAGACAAGATACCGGGCCCTACGGGGCGCAGCAGGCGCGAAACCTTTACACTGCACGCCAGTGCGATAAGGGGACTCCGAGTGCGAGGGCATAGCGCCCTCGCTTTTGTCGACCGTAGGGAGGTCGACGAATAAGGACTGGGCAAGACCGGTGCCAGCCGCCGCGGTAATACCGGCAGTCCGAGTGATGGCCGATCTTATTGGGCCTAAAGCGTTCGTAGCTTGCCGAGCAAGTCCACCGGGAAATCCAGCGGCTCAACCGCTGGGCGTCCAGTGGAAACTGTTCGGCTTGGGACCGGGAGACTCGAGGGGTACGTCCGGGGTAGGAGTGAAATCCTATAATCCTGGACGGACCACCGATGGCGAAAGCACCTCGAGAGCACGGATCCGACAGTGAGGAACGAAAGCTGGGGTCTCGAACCGGATTAGATACCCGGGTAGTCCCAGCTGTAAACGATGCCCGCTAGGTACGCCGCTCGCCATGAGCGCGCGGTGTGCCGCAGTGAAGACGGAAGCGGGCCGCCTGGGAAGTACGTCTGCAAGGATGAAACTTAAAGGAATTGGCGGGGGAGCACTACAACCGGAGGAGCCTGCGGTTTAATTGGACTCAACGCCGGACATCTCACCAGCACCGACACTGATAATGACAGTCAGGTTGACGACCTTACTCGAGTCAGTGAGAGGAGGTGCATGGCCGCCGTCAGCTCGTACCGTGAGGCATCCTGTTAAGTCAGGCAACGAGCGAGACCCGCGTCCGTAATTGCCAGCGATACCCTCGTGGTAGTCGGGTACATTACGGAGACCGCCACGGCTAACGTGGAGGAAGGAACGGGCAACGGTAGGTCAGCATGCCCCGAATGTGCTGGGCAACACGCGGGCTACAATGGTCGGGACAACGGGTTCCAATACCGAGAGGTAGCGGTAATCCCTGAAACCCGATCGTAGTTCGGATTGTGGGCTGAAACCCGCCCACATGAAGCTGGATTCGGTAGTAATCGCGTGTCAGAAGCGCGCGGTGAATACGTCCCTGCTCCTTGCACACACCGCCCGTCAAAGCACCCGAGTGAGGTCCGGATGAGGCCTGGATTCCCAGGTCAAATCCGGGCTTCGCAAGGGGGCTTAAGTCGTAACAAGGTAGCCGTAGAGGAATCTGCGGCTGGATCACCTCCTACTGACCGGGACCTGGCCTTCGGGCCAGGCCCACCTGCAAGTCCTGCCCTCGCGGCAGGCACCGGTGACACTCCGATCGCGCCGATCGGGCACCGAACTGTCAGGGCTTTACAGTTCGTCCCTCTTCGAGGGACGGGCCGATAGCTCAGTGGAAGAGCACCTCCATTCCGGAGGCGACCTCGGTTCGATTCCGGGTCGGCTACTACCGCCGGCGGCTGACGCCGTCAGGCGAACCGATGCACCAGCCCGTGAAAGCGCGGCTGGGAAGGGTAGACCGTCGCTCCCGTTCACCACGGGAGTGTACGATGACGCCGTGTGTACGTGCAATCCAGACGTCAACTGGACCCGTTTCATCGTGGAACGTGTGTCCGACATTGCTGTGATTCATCACAGCGAATCTATCAGTGGCTACTACGCCACCTGGTGGATGGCTCGGCTCGAGAGCCGACGAAGGACGTGCCAAGCTGCGATAAGCCTGAGGGACCCGCACGGAGGGGAAGAACTCAGGATTTCCGAATGAGAATCTCCATCGCAATTGCTTCGCGCAATGGGGAACGCCGGGAATTGAAACATCTCAGTACCGGCAGGAAGAGAAAACGAACGTGATGCCGTCAGTAACCGCGCGTGAACGCGGCACAGCCCAAACCGAAGCCCTCACGGGCAATGTGGTGTGCGGGCTGACATGCAGCGCTCGATCGCCGTCGAGAAGTCTCCTGGAACGGAGTACGAAACAGGGTGACAGTCCCGTATCGACGACCAGTAGAGCGTGCGTCAGTCCCGGAGTATCGGGGGTTGGAAATCCCTCGTGAATGTGGCCGGCATCGTACGGCCAAGGCTAAACACTCCTCGAGACCGATAGCGAACAAGTAGCGTGAGCGAACGCTGAAAAGCACCCTCAGAAGGGAGGTGCAACAGGGCCTGAAATCAGGTGGTTATTGAGCGACGGGGCATGAAAGGCCCCACCCGGAACGACACGCGGGCGACCGCGCAGTAGGACTGGTGGGGAGCCGATGTTCCGTCGTGCGTTTTGAAAAACGAGCCAGGGAGTGTGTCTGCGAGGCGAGTCTAACCGGTTCATCCGGGAAGGCATAGGGAAACCGACACGACCGCAGCGCTTTGCGCCAGGGTCGCCGTCTTCAAGGGCGGGGAGTCCCGCGGACACGACCCGAAACCGGACGATCTACGCGTGGACAAGGTGAAGCGTGCCGAAAGGCGCGTGGAGGCCTGCTAGGGTTGGTGTTTTACAATACCCTCCCGTGATCTACGTGTAGGGGTGAAAGGCCCATCGAGTCCGGAAACAGCTGGTTCCGACCGAAACATGTCGAAGCATGACCTCCGCCGAGGTAGTTCGTGGGGTAGAGCGACCGATTGGATGGACCGCCCTCGAGAGAGGTCGGCCATCCTGTCGAACTCCAAACTCACGGACGCCGTGGACGCGGGGAGTCCGGTGCACGGGGTAAGCCTGTGTACCGTGAGGGAGACAACCCAGAGTCGGGTTAAGGTCCCAAAGTGCAGACTAAGTGCGATCGAAGGTGGTCTCGAGCCCTAGACAGCCGGGAGGTGAGCTTAGAAGCAGCTACCCTCCAAGAAAAGCGTAACAGCTTACCGGCCGAGGTTCGAGGCGCCGAAAATGATCGGGGCTCAAGTCTGCCACCGAGACCTGACCGCAGGAGTCAGATCCTGACCGCGTAGGTCGGCGCTCTGATCGGGTGGAAGTTCGGGCGAGAGCTCGCGTGGACCGATCAGTGACGACAATCCTGGCCGTAGTAGTAGCGATAGTCGGGTGCGAACCCCGACGGCCGAACGAGCAAGGGTTCCTCAGCACTGCCAATCAGCTGAGGGTTAGCCGGTCCTAAGTCCCACCGTAACTCGAATGGGACGACATGGGAAACTGGTTAATATTCCAGTGCTCGCATGCAGTGAAACCGACGTCTCGGGGTCGACCGAACCGGGCCATCGCCCGGTCCAACCGTCCAAGTTCGTGGAAGCCGTAATGGCACGAAGCGAGCGAACGGCGGGATAGGGCAACTCGGTTCAACCTGGGACCCGTGAAAAGGGAGCATGCGAACCGTACCGAGATCCGACACAGGTGCTCGTGGCGGCGAAAGCCAAGGCCTGTCGGGCCACAACCGACGTCAGGGAATTCGGCAATCTAGTCCCGTACCTTCGGAAGAAGGGATGCCTGCTCCGGAATGGAGCAGGTCGCAGTGACTCGGGCGCTCGGACTGTCTAGTAACAACATAGGTGACCGCAAATCCGCAAGGACTCGTACGGTCACTGAATCCTGCCCAGTGCGGGTATCTGAACACCTGGTACAACAGGACGAAGGACCCGTCAACGGCGGGGGTAACTATGACCCTCTTAAGGTAGCGTAGTACCTTGCCGCTTCAGTAGCGGCTTGCATGAATGGATCAACCAGAGCGCCGCTGTCCCGACGTTGGACCCGATGAACCGTACGTTCCAGTGCGGAGTCTGGAGACCCCCAGGGGGAAGCGAAGACCCTATAGAGCTTTACTGCAGGCTGTCGCTGGGACATGGTCGCTAATGTGCAGGGTAGGTAGGAGACGCTACACAGGTGCGTGCGCCAGCACGTCGCCGAGTCACCCATGAAACACTACCCGTTAGTGACTGTGACCCTCACTCCGGGAGGAGGACACCGGTAGCCGGGCAGTTTGACTGGGGCGGTACGCGCTCGAAATGATATCGAGCGCGCCCCAAGGCCATCTCAGCCGGGACGGAGACCCGGCGAAGAGTGCAAGAGCAAAAGATGGCTTGACAGTGTTCTTCCCAACGAGGAACGCTGACGCGAAAGCGTGGTCTAGCGAACCTATTAGCCCGATTGATGCGGGCAATAGATGACAGAAAAGCTACCTTAGGGATAACAGAGTCGTCACTCGCAAGAGCACATATCGACCGAGTGGCTTGCTACCTCGATGTCGGTTCCCTCCATCCTGCCCGTGCAGCAGCGGGCAAGGGTGAGGTTGTTCGCCTATTAAAGGAGGTCGTGAGCTGGGTTTAGACCGTCGTGAGACAGGTCGGCTGCTATCTACTGGGGGTGCAATGGTGTCTGCCGGGAACGTTCGTATAGTACGAGAGGAACTACGAACGGGTGCCACTGGTGTACCGGTTGTCCGAGAGGGCATTGCCGGGCAGCTACGCACCACGGGTTAAGAGCTGAACGCATCTAAGCTCGAACCCCACCTGAAAAAGAGACACCGCTGAGGTCACTCGTAGAAGACGAGTTCGATAGACTCGGGATGTACGCGCCGAGGTGACGAGGCGTTCAGTCCGCGAGCACTAACAGACCAATTGCCACTCCACTCATCCGGACGCACTGACCCGTTGAAGCGGGTCCAGGCGGAACTTGGATTGCACGTACACACGGTGATCTACCACCGATGGTGGTCCGTACCACATCGCGGTTCGATTCCGCGGATCGGCGTTCAGGCGGCCATAGCGGCGGGGCAACACCCGTACCCATCCCGAACACGGAAGTTAAGCCCGCCTGCGTTCCGGCGAGTACTGGAGTGTGCGAACCTCTGGGAAATCCGGTTCGCCGCCTACCATTCATACCCGGCGCATTTCGCGTCGGGCTCATCGTTCACCCCCGAACAGCGCCGCTGCTGTTCGGGGGGTTTCGCATTTCGAACCCCGGCCAGCAACAGCGCTGGTCGGGGTCACCCATCGAAGCCGGCCAGCAGCGGCACCCGTCACGACTCTCGCGGGAGAGCAGCCGCTGCTTCGGGATCCATTCTCGACGCGAAGAAAAGAGTGCAGACGGGCTATCGATCGGCGGCAGGTGGACTGCCGTCGCCTCGTATCACTCGGCGATGGAGACCCAGGCGTCGGGACCGAGGTCCTTGACCGTCTGGAGTTGCTCCTGTGCCTCGGCACGGGTTTCGAAGGTTTCGACGCTCTCGCCGAGTTCGTTGCCCTGCTCGTCGACGAGCCGCCAGCGCCAGCCGTCGTCGGTGTTGTGGAACTCGAAGGCGGCGGAGTCGATCTCGATCACGCTGGCGCCGGTGATTTCCTCGTGCACCTCGTCGAGGTCGTCCTCGGCCGCCTGGCGGTCCTCGTAGTGGCTCGCGGCGGCGGCGATGACGGCCCGGTCCTCGTCGACGAGCCGCCAGGTCCAGCCGTCCTCGTCGTCGTAGAGCTCGAAGGCGGCGTCGTCGTAGTCCACGAACTCGGCGTCGGGCGCGGCCCGGGCCACGGCGTCGATGGCGTCCTCGACGGCGGCCAGGTCGCCGTACGTCTCGGGCGCGCGGGCGATCGCGTCGTGGTCGTCGTCGATCAGCCGCCAGGTCCAGCCGTCGTCGGAGCGGTAGCAGTCGAAGGCGGCGTCCCGGATCTCGTAGACGGTCGTGTCGGCCGCGTGGCGCTGGAGGTCCGTGACGGCGTCGACGGCGGCGTCGCGGTCGTCGTAGGTGACCGTCCCGACGGCGACGCGGTCGCGGTCCTCGTCGACGAGCTCCCAGGACCAGTCCTCCGGATCGAGCAGGACGGCCAGGCGGCCGATCGTCTCGACGGGAGCGCTCGCAGCGGCCGGCTTGACGTCCTCCACGGCGGACTCGACCTCGTGTCGCGTGCCGAAACTGCGGGCCGCCTCGGCGTGGACGGTGCCGTTGGGGCGGACGAACTGCCACCACCACTCGTCGTCGTCGTCGGCGTAGACCTGGAAGATGCCGTCGGCCATGCGACGTTCGTCGACGTCGCCGACGGAGTCGACGAGGCTCTCCATGGCCTGCCGGGCGCCCTCCTCGGAGTCGTGGCGGGTGGCGCCGTCGGCGATGGTGTCGCCGATGTCGTCGACGAGCCGCCAGCCCCAGCCGCGGTCGTCCTGGAAGATCTCGAAGGCCGCGGTCTCGATCTCGAGGTGTTCGGCGTCGGGCGCGTTCTCCTGGAGAGTCGTCATGGCGCTCATCGCGTCGGTCTTGGAGTCGTACTCGCCCTGACCGCTGTCGGCCATGACGTTGCCGTCCTCGTCGATGAGCCGCCAGCGCCACGCGCCGTCCTCGGCCTCGTAGACCTGGAACGCCGCGGTGTCGAACTCGATGAGGTCGGCGTCGGGCGCCTCCTCGCGGACGCGGTCGACGACGCGGGAGGCCGCTTCCTCGGACTCGTAGGTGTCGGTGCTCTCCGCGTGGACCTCGCGGTCGGCCGTGACCAGTCGCCAGCGCCAGCCGTCGGCGGTCCGGTAGGTCTCGAACTCCATGTCCTCGATCTCGACCACGTCGGCGTCGCCGGCCAGCGAGCGCATCGTGCGGGCCGCCTGGGTCGCCGGTTCGGCCGCGCCCATCTCGTCGCGACCGCGGGCGACGGGGCGGCCGTTCTCGTCGACGAGGCGCCACGCCCAGTTGCTCCCGGACTGGTAGACGTCGTAGGTCGGCTGGTCGCCGTCGAGCACACTGGCGGCTTCCAGACGCTCGAGCAGGTCGTACACCGCGTTCTCCGCGACGCCCTTGGACTCGTAGTCGGGAACACTGGCGGCGACGCGCCGGTGGGCGCTGTCGCGCATGCGCCAGTGCCAGCGGTCGTCGTCCGCCAGCAGTTCGACGCCGTAGGACTCGACGACGAGGTCGGTGGCGTCGCCGGAGAGGTCGCGGAACGTCTCGAGACCGGTCGTCGCGTCCGCGCGGTCGGTGTGGGTCTCCGTACCGACGGCGAGCCGGTTCCGGTCCTCGTCGACGAGGTGCCAGCCCCACTCCCCGTTGGTGCGGTAGCAGTCGTAGGTGGCCTCGTCGAGGACGACGGTGTCCGCGTCGGGACCGTGGTCCTTCACGAGGTTGATCGAGGCGTCGGCGTCGTCGCGGGAGCCGAAGTCGCTGCCGCCCTCGGCGACCGCGGTGCCGTCGTCGCGCATCAGGTACCACTGCCAGGCCCCGTCGCCGGACTCGTAGAGCCGGAAGGCGGCGTTCTTTATCTCGAGCAGGCCCGCGTCGGCGATGCCGTCCTTGACGGCCTCGACGGACTCCTCGGCCTCGAGCCGGGAGAAGAAGTCCGTTCGGCTGGCCGCGACCGCGCTCTGGTCGATGAACCGCCAGCTCCACCCCTGCCCGCGCTTGAACAGGGTGAACAGGCCGCCGCGGTCCGCGTCGCCGATCATGATCTCCGGGTGTTCGTACTCGTGTCCCTCGGTCGTCTCCGAGAAGTAGCTGCGCTCGCCAGTGATCACGGGCACCATGATGACGACGCCCGCGACCAGCGCGATGCCGGCCGTGTACAGCGCGATGATCATCCCGCTGTAGGCCGGCGTCCCGACGTGCCAGTGGTTCGGATAGTACCAGACGAAAAGCCCGACGGCCGCCACCGAGACGATCGCGCCGACGACGGCCCCCAGGAGACTCCGTCGCGTCACCGGAAGCAGGAGGACGATGCCCAGCAGCGAGAACGCCAGCCCCAGCGCCGAGGGGACCGCCGCGACCTCCCTGACCAGAAACAGCGTCGACTGCTGAACTTCCGCCCCGGTCGGCCCGAGGAGGTACACCAGCATACCGCCGATGGCCAGCACGTACCCCACCACCAGCAGCGTGTACCCGTAGACGTCCTTCCTCGACTCCGGTTCGCTGACGTACTTCGTGTACAACTCGAACAACCGCCCGTCGTATGCCCCTTCCCGCGTGCCAGTCTCTGTCGCCATGCCATGGGAGGTATCCACCCACCCGGTGATAAACTATAGTGACGCTTCATCGCCGAATCGGAACGCTCGCGGTAAAACAGCGTAAAACACCGATCGAACGACTGGAACGCGTTTGGCGAAAGCTCGGATTGAAGACCGGGCGGGCGAGTGGTGATGGGTCGCAGTAATGCGATTATAGTAGAAATTGGAACTATTTACACATCGAGGGGCATCACGGGTGCCCTTCGAGTGTGTCAGTGCGTTCAATTTCTACTGTAGCTCCGGATCGGCCCGAAAGTCGGACCAGTGATATGAACCACCGACTATTAGATCAGTGGGTCAACAGCAGGACCGCCTCGTCGGTACGGACGAGGCAGAACGGGCTGCCGGGGTCGCCGAACGTGTTCTCGCGTCGTTCGGAGACGAACAGGCGGTCGAAGGGCTCGCCGCAGGCCGGACAGGCGAAGCCCTCGCGGTTTGCGAGGTGCATCGTGTCCCGTTCCTCCTTGATCAGCTTCAGCCCGTGACGGTACTCGTGGACGTCGAAGCCGTTGGAGACGTCCAGCCGGTCCATACCCGGAGAACGCGAACGACCGACTTAACAGTGAGCGCTCACAGCGCGGTCGCGCCGACGTAGAGGACGACGACGAGGAAGATCCAGACGGCGTCGACGAAGTGCCAGTACATTGAGGCCGTCGAGACGGAGGTGTGCCGCTCGGGGGAGTACTGGCCGTAGACGGCGCGGACGAACACGATTCCGAGGAGGACGGCACCCAGCGAGACGTGGAGGCCGTGGAGGCCGGTCAGGCCGTAGAACGCGCTGGCGTAGGCGCCCTCGGCGATGGTGAAGCCCTCGGCGACGATGAACTCGTAGTACTCGTACACCTGGCCGCCGATGAAGATGATACCGAGCAGGAGCGTGATGCCGAGCCAGCGGACGAAGCTCCCGCGATCGCCCTCCAGGAGCTTGTGGTGGGACCAGTGGAGCGTGATCGAACTGATCACCAGGATGATGGTGTTGGCGATCACCAGCGGTCCGAGGACGCTCCCGTGGCCGGGCAGCAGGTCGGCGCTCCAGACCTCGCTCCCGCGGAGGATGAAGTAGTAGGCGAAGCCGGCGCCGAACGTGCCGATCTCGCTTCCCAGGAACAGTACCATGGCGAAGCGCAGTGCGCTTCCGGAGTACTTGTCGGTCCCACGCTCCCAGAAGTTGACCACGAAGGCGTGGTACAGCCAGCCGTAGAGGCCGAACAGGAACAGCCCGACGCTCCCGACGGCGGCGACGGCCCCGTACATGGACGGCACGAACGGCTCGTCTCCCATGGAGAGGACGAACAGGCCGGCGGCGACGTAGATGCCCGCCGCGCCCGCGGCGGTGATGAAGGGCCACCAGCTGGCCTCGCCGAAGCCGCGAGGCCAGTCCTCCGGGGCGGGGAGGTGGTGGCCGCCGTGGTCCTCCGATGAGTCTTCGGCAACGGTCATGTGCGGCTCTTGCGAACGGACTACCAAAAACCCATCCAAGTGTGCGCGCCAGCTCGACCGCTAGGCGAACGTGTTCGTCGACGGCGCGGAGGGAATCGACGGCTTGACGGCCGGCCGGTGCGAATCCGGCGCAAATGGCTCGACGTCGGCGATTCGCGGCAATCGCGGTCGCAGTCACCGTCGCCGCGCTGGCGCTGGTCGGACGGGCGAGCGCTCACGGCGGCAGTCTGGGCGAAAGCGCCCGCCGGACGGTCACCGTCCCGACGTGGCTGTTCCTGACGACGGGCGGGGCCGCCGTCGGGGCCTCGTTCCTGCTGGCCAGCTTCGTCACCGACCGATCGCTGATCGAGGCGATTCACGCGTGGCACCGCCGCGCCCGCGTGCCGGCCCGGAGAGTCGCCGTCGCCGCCGCCCGAGTCGTCGGCGTCGCCGGCCTCGCCGCGGTGCTGGTCGTGGGATTCCTGGGCCCCGAGGAGCCGACCGCGAACCTCGCCGTTCTGCTCGTGTGGGTCGGCTGGTGGGCCGGACTGTCGATGAGCGCGTACCTGCTGGGCAACGCCTGGCCGGTGCTCAACCCCTGGCGGACGCTCGCGTGGCTGCTGCCGTCCCTCGATCGGTCCTACCCGGATCGGTTCGGCGCCTGGCCGAGCGTCGCCGGCCTGCTGGGGCTGGTGTGGCTGGAGGTGATCAGCCCGCTGGCCGACGACCCGCCGCTGCTCGCGACGACCGTGGCCGCTTACACCGCGGTCACGCTCGTCGGGGCCGCCGTCTTCGGCCCGGCGACGTGGTTCCGGCGAGTTGACCCGCCCGCGCGCGTGTTCCGGTACTACGGCCGCGTCGCCCCGGTCGCCGCCGACGAGGGCGGCCTCCGGGTACGCCTGCCCGGCACGGCCCTCTCGGAGGCGAAACTCGTCGACGGCGTCGACGAGGTGGCATTCGTCGTCGCGCTGCTGTGGGTGACCACCTACGACGGCCTCGTGACCACGCCGGCCTGGCGCGACCTCCTCCTGCCGGTCGTCACCGCCGGCGTCCCGCCGCTGGCGGCCTACCTGGCGGGCATGCTCTTCGGGTACGTCTTCTTCCTGGCCGCCTACTGGCTGGCCGTCTACGCGAGCCGCCGGACGGCCCGGACGTTCGTCGCGGCCGAGGAACTGGCCCGCCGGTTCGCGCCGCCGCTGCTGGCCATCGCTGCCGGCTACCACCTCGCGCACTATCTGGGATACTTCCTGAACCTCGCGCCCGCGCTCGCGGAGGCCGCGCTGACGCCCTTCTCCGCGCCCGCCGCCGTGCTCGTCCTGGACCTCCCCGGCTGGTTCGGCGGCGTCGCGCTGGCCGCCGTCCTCTTGGGCCACCTGCTGGCCATCTGGGTGGCCCACGCCACCGCCTACGACCTCTTCGCCGGCCGCCTGCAGGCGATCCGCTCGCAGTACCCCTTCACCGCCGCGATGGTGCTGTATACCATGATCAGCCTCTGGGTCGTCTCACAGCCGGAGGTGACCGTCCCCTACCTATGAGCGACGCACACGAGTCCGACGTCCGTGGACGCGACGTCCCGGCCGACGTCGACCGCGCCGCGACCGACGCCCACGACTACGACGTCCCCACCGACGAACCGGTCTATCGCTGCGACCGCTGCGGCCGCCCGTTCGCCCGCGAGGACTGGCTCCGCCTCCACCGCGGGATCGACCACCCAGACGCCCTCGACGACGAGGAGGTCGAGACCTATCGCGACGCCTTCGCCGACGAACAGGCCGAAATCCGACGGTTCAGACTGAAGGCCCTGGGCGCGCTGATCCTGATCTACTTCGGCCTCCTGATGGTCTACGCGGTGCTCTAGGACCGCTAGAAACCGCTGTTTTTGCTGCTGTCGTCGTTGTGCAGAAACAGAAAGCCCCCGGGCGCTCAACCGCCGGGCCTCGCTGCGCTCCTCGTCACTCACTCCGTTCGCTCCTGTGGTGCTTGCGTCGTCCGGGCTGGTTGAGCGCCCGGCCCCTTTCAGTCCCGCCCGTACCCGGTTGGTCAAACGACGCTGGGCGGGACTGAAAGGGGCGGCTGGCTGCGGGAACCCTGACGACGTAAGCACGCGACCGAAGGGAGCGCGCGTGGTTCGAGAGACGCCTTCGGCGTCTCTCGTCATCACGAAAATCGAAGATTTTCGGACGACAGCGACTCACGGGACCGCAGCCAGCCGGGGCTTTCTGGTTCTCGTACTCCGCTCCGTCGCTGGCGTCCCCGTAGTCGCCGTCTACGGTGCTGTTATCGCGAAGCGAAGCTTTCATCCCCGCTACGGCTATACGAGGGGGCATGGACCTGCGCGTCATCGACAAGTCTGACACGGAGCTCTCTATCGAGATCGCCGGCGAGGACCACACGTTCATGAACGTCCTCAAGGGCGCGCTGCTGGAGACAGAGGGGGTACAGGCCGCGACGTACGACATGAACCCCGAGCAGTCCGGCGGCCAGACGGATCCGGTGCTGACGATCAAGACGGACGCCGACGTCGACGCGCTGGACGCGCTGGAGGCGGGGACAGACCGGGTCATCGAGAAGACGGAGGACTTCGAGGACGCGTTCGAGGCCGCGGCCTGATTTTATAGGGACCGCCGCTACGCATCCATCGCTCCTGTCGGCGCTCGCTTTCGATCCCGAATCGCCGTCGAGTCACGACGGGATCCGTTCTCACGCAATCGCTACAATCTACGGGTAGCAGTGTTCTCTCCGAGGTTTGCTGGCGTAACCGAAATCGAGGAAACGGATGTACCCGTCTTTCAGCGTGGGATGACGGAGGCGAACCTGTCTTCGAGCGAATCGCGGACGCGGTACCCGGAACCGCTGTCGACGGCGACCGCGATCGGAACGCGGCTGTTCGCCGTCGCGGTCGCACTGGTCGTCATCGCGTTCCTGACGAACCCGACGCCGACGCAGGATCTGCCTGGCGTCGGGCTCCCGGCCACCGCGCCGGTCACGCAACCGCACTGGGGACACTCCGCGGCCAGTTACCTCGTCGGAATGTGGCTCTGGGAGTTCACGTTCCCGTTCGTCGTCCTCGCGGCGGCCCGGCGGTGGGGAACGACGGCGCGCGCGAACCGGGGACTACTGCTCGGCCTGCCGGTGGCCTACATGCTCGCGCTGTACCTGTACTGTCGGTTCCACTACCTCCCAAACGTGACGCCGACGCCGCTGGGGCCCGCGGCGACGGGCGTGTGCTGGGCGTACTGCGCGACCGGTGACCCGACGTGGGGGCTCGCGACGCTGACAGTCGGGCTGCTGGGGTTCGGTGCGTGGCTCGCTACCCGAGCGGACGCTCGCGGGAGCGGGTGGCTCGCCGCCTCGTTCGGCCTGCTCTCGCTCCCGCTCGGCGTCCCCGCGCTCTACTGGGGTTACGATAGAATCAGTCGCTGACGGTCACGGACGCGTTGCCGGTCCCGCTTAGCAGACGACGGCGGTCACGAAGACGCGCTGGTCGGGCGCGACGTGGACGTCGACGCCGACGCGCGACTGACTCTCGGCGGTGACTCGGTCCGGGTTCTCCAGCGCGCCGACCAGTTCGCTCGCGAGTCCCCGTTCGTCGTACTCGGCGAGCGGCTGCGCGGGCTCGACCGAGTAGGGAACGAACGCGGCGGCCTCGCCGCAGCGGACGTCGAACTGCTGCATCTCCTCCTGGCTGGGCGTCTCGGCGTCGCCGTACCGCGCCTCGACGACGCGCCTGTTGTAGTAGGTCGCTATCGCGTCGACGTCATCGGCCGGTGACACCTCGTCGACGCCGGTAGCCGACCGCTGGGCGTTCAGCTCGGCCACGTACTGCGACTCGACGCCGGAGAGGTTCAGTCCGGCCGCGTCGCCGGCGGGCGCCTCCGGCGGTTCTGGCGGTCCGGTCCCGGGAATCGTTATGACGCCCGCGACGCCGAGGACGAGGACCGCGCCGAGGAGGCCGGCGAAGACGAACCCGGCGACGTAGCGCGGCTCCAGGACGTCGCGGTAGGACGTCCCGCCGATGTCGTCGAACTCCCGGTAGTCGGGATCACGCTGTTCGAGGTGGACGTGGCCGCAGCGCTTGCACGGCGGGGAGTTCTTCTGGTGCTGGCGGCCGCACTCGGGACACACCCAGACGGGGTCGCTTGGGCCGGTCTCGCCGTCGCTGGGCGCCCGCTCGAACCCGTGGAAGCCACAGTCGTCGCAGGGCGGGTCGTCCTCGTCCTGGATCGCCCCGCACCGGGCACACCGCCACTCCATGCCGTCGAAGTCGTCGACCTGCGGAGAAAGGGGTTTCGACAGCGGCCCGGTGGACGGGTCGCCGCGGCCGGTCCGCGGCCGATCAGGTCCCCTGGCCGCCCTGTGGGACGTCGCCGCCGCCCTCGTCGGGGTGTATCTCGACGACCTCGCCCGTCACGCCGGATTCGAGTTCGACGACCACGCCGCCGGGATCGTCGTCGCCGACGACGTGCAGGACGTCGCCGATCAGGGGCTCGCCGTCGTTGTTCTCCTGGTTCTGGACGACTTTGACCGTCATCCCGCGCCGGACGTCCTCCTCGCTGGGGCGGTTGGTCGCCATGCCCGTACCTCCGGGGCTGGGCGACAAAAGGGACGGGCAGGAATCTGCAAGGAGGTGCCGTTCGCACGTCCCGAGGCCCGCTCAGCGAGCGGCCCTCGCGTCACTCGCGGTGACTACAACCGAACCGGCACGCCGTGGTCGTCCAGGTACTCCGCTATCGCCTTTTTCTCGTCGGGTTGCTTACTCCGTTCGCAACCACTCCTCGAAAAACGTGGTCCTGTCGAGCGTAGCGAGACAGGGCTCGGGAGAGCTTTGCTCTCCCGGTGGCGAAAAAGCCGCTCGCTCCCGCCGGTCGCTCGCGGTAACTATAGACGAACCGGCACGCCGTGGTCGTCCAGGTACTCCTTGACCTCGCGGATCGAGTACTCGTCGAAGTGGAAGATGGAGGCGGCGAGCGCGGCGTCGGCACCGGCGTCCTGGAGGACCTCACGGGCGTCCTCGGGGCCCCCGCAGCCGGAGGAGGCGATGACGGGCGTGGAGACAGCGTCGCAGACGGCCGAGGTCAGCGGGATGTCGTAGCCGTCCTCGGTGCCGTCGGCGTCGATGGAGTTGACGAACAGCTCGCCGGCGCCCCGCTCCTCGGCCTCGGTCACCCACTCGATCACGTCGAGGCCGGTGCCCTCGCGGCCGCCCTTGACGGTGCACTCGAACCAGCAGGACTCGCCGTCGACCTCGGCGTAGTACTCGCCGCGCTCGTCGAAGCGGCGCTTGGCGTCGACGGAGACGACCATGCACTGGCTACCGAACGCGCGGGCGCCCTCGGTGATCAGGTCGGGGTTGGCGATGGCGCCGGAGTTGATCGACACCTTGTCGGCGCCGGCCCGCAGGGTCTCCTTGACGTCTTCGCGGGTGCGGATGCCGCCGCCGACGGTCAGCGGGATGAACACCTCGTCGGCGACGGCCTCGACGACGCCCAGCATCGTCTCCCGGCCGTCGGCGCTGGCGGTGATGTCGAGGAAGACGAACTCGTCGGCCCCGGACTCGTTGTACTTCCGTGCCATCTCCACCGGATCGCCCGTGTACTGCAGGTTCTCGAAGTTGACACCCGTGTAGACGGCGGCGTTCCCCTCCTCGTCGACGTCGACATCGATACAGGGGATGATTCGCTTGGTGAGCGTCATCTGATAGGCGACTGTCGGGCGCGCGGGGTCAAAAGGGGTCCGACTGAACCCAGTGAAGTCGGGCTCGAAAGGCGAACGAAGTGAGCCTTTCGGCGTCCTGACGAGCGAAGCGAGTCAGGGCTCGCTGGAGTCGTGCTCCAGCGGCGTCCGGCTGAGCGTAGCGAATAGGGATTCCGGGGGCCGGCTGACGGACGCGGCCGTCACCCGGTCACGAGAGCCGGACGCTCCTCCGCTTCAGCTCTGGGACGGCGCCGCGGGCAGGCCGCCCGTCCTCCGTGCGTCCGGGTCGGGACGCTCGCCGGCCGTCACCGTGACGTTGGTCCGCTGGCCGTCCCGAACGACGGTGATCGAGACGTTCTCGCCCGGTTCGGTCTCGGTCAGCAGGATCGAGGAGAGGTCCTCTATGCCGCGGACCTCCTGGCCCGCAACGCCGACGATGACGTCGCCTCCGACGGGCACGCGCTGGCCGTCCACGACGGCGAGCTCCGCGGCCCCCTGGAGCGCACCGGCGGAGGGACCGCCCTCGTCGACCGACGCGACGTAGACGCCGGTAGTCCGGTTCAGGTCGTTGGCCTCGGCGACCGCCGGCGTCACCTGGGCGACGCCGATGCCGAGGTACGGCTGGTCGAACTCGCCGGACTCGACGAGGTTCGGGACCACCCGCTGGACGATCTCCGAGGAGATGGCGAAGCCGATGTTCTCGGCGCCGGGCGCGGCGATGCCGGCCGTGTTGACGCCGACGACCTCACCCTGGCAGTTGACCAGCGGGCCGCCGCTGTTGCCGGAACTGATCGCGGCGTCCGTCTGGACGGTGTCCGGGATCGGCGGGCCCTGCCGGGTCGGCAGCGAGCGGTTGAGGCCGCTGACGATGCCCTGCGTGATCGTCCCCTCGAGGCCGAAGGGATTGCCGAGCGCGGCCACGGGCGTTCCGTGGCTGGGCTGGGACGCCGCCGTGGGCAGCGCCTGGGCGTACTCCGGGCTCTCGTTGATGCGGACGGCGGCCAGGTCGGTGCCGGTGTCGCTCCCGACGACGGTCCCCGTCACCGACTCGCCGCGGGTGAACTGGACCGTCACCTCGTCGGACTCGCCGACGACGTGGGCGTTGGTGACGACGATCGCCGAGCCGTTCCCCCCGGTCTCGTAGACGTAGCCGGAGCCGATGCCGGCGTCGGTCTGGATCGAGACGACGGAGCCGATCGTCTCGTCGTACAGCGACACGTAGTCGCAGCTTCCCGGTGAT
This sequence comes from Halomicrobium urmianum, assembly GCF_020217425.1. NCBI lineage: Archaea > Methanobacteriati > Methanobacteriota > Halobacteria > Halobacteriales > Haloarculaceae > Halomicrobium > Halomicrobium urmianum. The sequence goes on along the minus strand of NZ_CP084090.1, from coordinate 319,454 downwards.
GCCTGCTGCTGGGCGTTCGCCTGTGCGGCTGTGCTCCCGAGCGCCGGCGCGGCCGCGCCGCTCAGCGCGACGACGGCGACCAGCGCGATAGCTATCGATCGTACTGACGAGGACATCACGAAGCGGTTGGTGCGCCGCCGAAAACACCGGCGTGATCGTTTTCGCAGTACGGACGGCCTTGCGCGACGACGGGGTCCTTTGGGTCGCGTTACCACTCTTCCGTGACGGCCTACGCCCCGATTACTCGCGCCTGCTACGGGCGCTGCGGGCCGTGTGCACGGCGGAGTCGAGCGCCCCGCCAGGCGACGTGCCGAATTCCGACAACTACTCGTAGCAGGCGGGGAATCGTCCGCACATGGACGAGAACGACGAGGGCCACGAAGGCGAACACGAGGCGGACCGCCCCGACTACGATCCGGAGCACCCAGAGGTCCCGGACCGTGAACCCCCGCTGCGGGAGACGGCGCCCCAGAGCGACTTCACGATGGGTCAGGTCGCGACCGGCTTCGTCGTGCTCGCGGTCGGCCTGGCTGTGGTGTTCGGTCTGTCGGTCGCTCTGGTCTGAAACGTCGGTTTTCAGCGGGGCGGAACCCGGTTGCTTTCTTCGCCGGTCGCCGTGACGGTCGACTGTAGCGTCTGTCGCTCGCCCGCTTCCGAGAGGGCAACCGGCTCGCCCGACTGCCTTACGTTCCTCGCTGCACTTCGTGTATCTCCTCGGCGATCAGTCCGGTCGCCTCGCTGTGGACCTTCTCGCCCGCCTCTTTGTCCGGAGCTTCGAAGAGGCAGAACACGGCGCCTTCGTCCTCGTCGAACCAGTACTGCTTGAAATCTACGTCGTACTCGTCCTGGGCTTCGAGATCCTTCTGGTGGGCAGCGGCGACTTCTTCGGGACTCGCGTCGACGTTCCTGTGGACGTCCATGAACAGTGGCATGCGCCGTACGATAACACTACTCGGGGAAGAGCGTTCGCACCCCTTCGCGCTCACGTGTCCCCCGTTGCGGACACACTAGTCCCTCTCTCTCGTTCGTAAAACTACCCAGAAGCCAACGACAGTCGCACACGCGACGCGTCGATCTCGGGCGAATCCACTGCAGTTCTCGAATTCGAGAGAGGACTCGTGGTACCGACGACTGTCAGTCCAGTTCTCGCTCGATGACGTCGCGGAGGTCGGCCACGTCCGCGGCGTCGTAGGAAAGCGACTCGCCGTTGACCGTCAGGTTCAGGCGGCCGCTGTCGTCGGCGCTGCCCAGGTCGTACACCGGGGCGACGCCGTCGAAGGCCTGTCGCACGGCGGCGGGGTCGGTCGTCTCGACGACGACGCGGCCGGGCTGCTCGCCGAAGAGGAGCTCGGCGGCGCTGCCCTTGCTCGGCGCATCCACCTCGACGGTCGCGCCGGCCTCGTCGTGAATCATCTCGGCGAGCGCGACGGCGAGGCCGCCGTGGCTCAGGTCGTGGGTCGCCAGCGTCGACTCGTCGTCGGCGACGTCGGCGACCGTGCTGACGAGTCCGTCCGGGTCCTTCGGGAGTTCGGGGAGGCGGTCGGTGCCGCCGAACTGCGCGAGGTACTCGGAGCCGCCCAGCCGCGCCTCGGCGTCGCCCTCGATGGCCTTCGCGCCGATCAGCAGGAGGTCGCCCTCGCCGGACAGCGACATCGGCGGCGCGTCGTAGCCCTCCTTGGCGCCGACGAGCGCGAGCGTCGGCGTCGGCGGGATAGGCCCGTGCTGAGAGTCGTTGTACAGCGAGACGTTGCCGCCGACGACGGGCACGTCGAGCGTCGAGCACATGTCCGCGAGGCCGTCGACGACGCCCTTGAACCCGCCGTAGACGTCGGGCTTCTCGGGGTTGCCGCCGTTCAGGCAGTCGACGGCGGCCAGGGGCTCGGCGCCCTTGGCGGCGACGTTGGTGGCGTTCTCCAGCGCGACGGCGCGGGCGCCCTCGTAGGGGGCCGCGTCGGTCCAGTTGGGGTCCGCACCGGCCGTGAACGCTAGGCCCGTGCCGGCCTCCCGGACCGCCACGATCGCGGCGTCGTCGCCCGGCCGCATCGAGGTCCGGACGCCGACCTCGTGGTCGTATTGGCGGTAGACCCACCGTTTCGAGGCGGTGTTCGGGCTCCCGACGACGGCCTCGAAGGCCTCCGCCAGATCGGGTGCGGGATCGGGCAGGTCCCGCTCGGGCTCGACCGGTTCCTCGGCGGGCAGGTCGTTCATCGGCGCGCCCTCACCGAGGAACTCGGCGTCGGCGTCGACGACCGTCTCGCCGTCGAACGTGCAGACGTACCGGCCCGTGTCGGTGACCTCGCCGATGACCGAGCAGCCCAGCTCGAAGCGCTCGGCGAGCTCGCGGACCCGATCCACGTTCTCCGGCGCGACCTCGTAGCACATCCGCTCCTGGCTCTCGGCGAGCAGGTACTCCACGGCGTTCATGTTGGGCTCGCGCTCGTGGACGTTCGTCAGCTCGATCTCGGCGCCCAGTCCGCCCTTGGCGACCAGTTCGGAGGAGGCTCCGCCCAGGCCGGCCGCGCCGAGGTCGCGGGCCGACTCGATCAGGTCCTCGTCCAGCAGCGCCTCGTTGCACTCGATCAGGAGCTTCTCGGCGTAGGGGTCCCCGACCTGAACCGCGGGGCGGTCCTCGGTCTCGGCGTCCTCGGCGAGGTCCTCGCTGGCGAAAGAGGCCCCGCCCAGGCCGTCGCGGCCGGTGGCGTTGCCGACCAGCACGAGTTTGTTACCGGGCTCCTGGGCCTCGGCGGTGATCATCCGGTCGGGGTCGTCGATGAGGCCGACGCAGGAGACGTTCACGAGCGGGTTGCCCTCGTAGTCGTCGTGGAAGGCGGTGCTGCCGGCGACGGTGGGGACGCCGATGCAGTTGCCGTAGTGGCTGATCCCCTCGACTACGCCATCCAGCAGGTACCGGGAGTGCTCGCGGTCGAAGTCGCCGAAGTACAGGCAGTCCGCCAGCGCGATGGGGTAGGCGCCCATCGACATCGTGTCCCGGACGATGCCGCCGACTCCGGTCGCGGCGCCGTCGAACGGGTCGACGTACGAGGGGTGGTTGTGGCTCTCGATGCCCATCGTGACGTAGGTCTCGTCGCCGTCGCCGTGGGTCGGCAGCGCGACGACGGCGGCGTCGTCGCCGGGCCCGACGACGACCTGGTCGCCTTCGGAGTCGAACGCGCCCAGCAGCGGTCGCGAGGATCGATAGGCGCAGTGCTCGCTCCAGAGGTTCTCGAAGAGGGCCGCCTCGGCCGGGGTGGGCTCCCGGCCGAGTTCCTCGACCACGAGGTCGTGGTCCCGATCGGACAGGCTCATTACCTCTCCGTCGCCACCGGGCGGCTAAATCGCTTTCCAATCTAACTACACGCGCACGGGCGCGCCGCCGGACCGCCCGCTGGCCGACGTCGCCGGCGCGGCCGCGGTCGCCGCGGCGACGATATCTCTTTGTCGAACATGTTCGCCACACCGTTCACGTCCGCTACCCCCAGTTTAGCGGTTTTTCAGTTGCTGGGAATCCCCTGGCCGGGCTATAAGGGTCGACTACAAACTCCGAAGTGAGCACATGACCGATAACATCGGTGCCCCCGGAACGGACATGAGTCGCCGCGATTTCGTGAAAGCCACTGGCCTCGCCGGTACCGCCGCCGTCGCGGGGTGCCAGGCGCCGGCCGCGACCGTCGAGCAGGAGGGGCAGTCGGCCGTCGACTCGACGCCCAAACAGGTCGACAGCAACCTCCCGACCACGTCGCCGCCGGAGGTCGTCAACGTCGACGAGCAGGGCGGCCAGGTGACCATCTCGACCGTCAACGCCCGCCACCAGGCTCACCCCGGCGAGAAGATGGGCGGCCCCGTCGAGCTCCCCAAGGTGTGGGCGTTCCAGGCTGACGACCGCGAGCCCAGCGTGCCCGGTCCCATCCTCCGGACGACCGAGGGTGAGGACATGCAGGTGACGCTGGACAACACGGACGCCGACATGCCCCACACGCTGCACTTCCACGGGGCCCGCAAGACCTGGGAGAACGACGGCGTCCCGACGACGACGGGCATCACCGTCAAGCCGGGCGAGAAGCACACCTACGAGATCCCCGCGAACGTCCCGGGGACGCACTTCTACCACTGCCACTTCCAGACGCAGCGCCACGTCGACATGGGCATGTACGGCATCTTCCGGGTCGACCCCGAGGGGTACGAGCCGGCCGACCAGGAGGTGTTCATGACGCTCAAGGACTGGGACTCCCGGCTCAACCGGATGATGGCCGGCGGCGACGCCTCCTACAGCCCGCGTAACCGCAACCCCGACGTGTTCACCATCAACGGCAAGAGCGCGCCCCGGACGCTCCACCCCGAGGACGGCTCGCCGATCATCGTCTCGCAGGGCGACACCGTCCGCGTCCACATGGTCAACGCCGGCTACATGAGCCACCCCATGCACACGCACAACCACCGCTTCCGGGTGGTCGAGAAGGACGGCGGGACCATCCCCGAGGCCGCGCGCCACGACGAGGACATCTGCAACGTCGCCCCGGCCGAGCGCAAGACCATCGAGTTCGAGGCCGACGCCGACCCCGGCATCTACCTCATGCACTGCCACAAGGTCAACCACGCCATGAACGGCACCACCTACCCCGGCGGTATGGTCGGCGGCATCGTCTACGAGGAGGCGATGGACACCGACGTCTTCGCCCAGCTGATGGACTACGCCGGCTACGAAGGCTGATTTCGCGCTCGAACGAGCCACCGCACGCCGACCGTCGTGACTGCGTCCGACTGAACCAGACCGTCTGCCTGGTCCGTTTCTCTGCAGCTCCGGATCGAGTCCCCGAGGCTTCAGTCTACCACGCAGGACTGCAACTCGCCCCGCGAGCGCGTGTCGACGAACCGGTAGCGCCGGCCGTCGTCGAGTTCGCCGGCGAAGGCCGCCGACTCGCCCCCGTCGACGTCGTACGCCACGTCGGCCCCCCGGTAGTCGTGCTCGTGGAGCGCCCGCTCCGCGTCCGCCGGGAGGTCCGCGGCTGGCGGTCCCTCCGCCACGACGATGCGATCGGTGAAGCTCTTGGCCGTCCACGCGTCCCGTACGCCCCCGCGCTCGGCGCTTCGCCCGGCGAGGTCGGACAGCTCTGTGTCCTGTCGGTCACGGGAGTGGCTACGTGATCGGGCCCGATATCGGCCGTCTCGAACGAATTCGTCCCTGACGGATCAGCGGTCGTGGACCTCCCGCAACTCCATCACGGGCGCCCAGTAGTCGCCGACGGCGTAGATCAGTCGGTAGGTCTCGTCGTCGTAGCGGACGTACCGGGTCTCCCCGAGCGGTTCCGGAAGGGAGTCCCACCTGCCCATCGGAGCGTGGTAGTCGCCGGTCTCGACGGCCTCGCGGACCTCCTCACGGACGCTCTCCGGCAGGTCCTCGACCGGCACGACCGTGTCGTTCTCCCCCGGCGATCCGCGCTCGGCGTGGATCCCGTACGAGGCGTACAGCCGGCCGCTGGAGATCCGTATCTCGTAGTCGGTCCCGTCGTAGCGGACGTAGTCGTGCCCGCGGAAGGGATCGATGATCGCGTTCGAGTAGCCCGCACTGTCGTTCACGTACGGGGAGTCGGGGACGAACCGGACCGAGCCGTTCACGGCCTCGCGGACCGCCGCCTGCTGCTCGTCGGTCAGACTCTCGTAGGCGACAGCGCTCCCGTCGGCGTCCGGTGATCCGGGCGGGGGAGTCGCCGTCGCGGCGGGCGTCTCGGCCGTCGGGTCGCCCGGCTGTCCGGCCCCGTCGACGAGACCGCTACACCCCGCGAGCGCTGCGAGCGAGAGGAGGGCCACCAGCGGAAGCGTTCGCATGCCCGCCGATGCGAGAGCCGGGAGAAAAGCCCTTGTGTACGGTCAGCCGAGGTTTGAGCGATCTACTCCACGTACAGCGAGTAGAGGATGATCGCGAAGGCGATCGTGGTGAGGACACTCTGGGCGAAGACGCTGACTGGCAGGAGGTTGTGCCCGAGGTAGGCCGAGACTCCGATGTCGATCAACCCAGCCAGTATGGCGCCGAACGTCATGATGCCGAACCCCCAGGTCAGCGCCCGTAACTCGGGGGCCTTCGTCCGGGCGTAGGCCCGGTAGGAGTAGTAGGTGATCAGGCTCCCGAGGATGAGCGTGAGCGTCTTGGTGACGACGATGCCGACCTGCGAACTGGGGATGTGTGGGCTCATGTTTCTTTGCGCACCTCCGACCAGAGGTTCTCGAGGCGCTCGTCCGGGGTCCGCGGACGCCGGGAGATGTCGACCTCGAACGCGCGCTCCTCGTCCAGCGAGATGACGACGTCCTCGAAGCCGATGGCGTAGCGGCTGGCGTGCTGCCCGTCGGGCCGTAGCTCGACGCCCTCGTACAGGAGCGACGCCTCCGTCAGTTGTTCGAGCTTTCGATACGTCGTCGACAGCGGGACGCCGCTCTCGTCGGAGATCTCGCTGGCCGTCATCGGCTCGTCGAGGGCGCTGACGATGGCTCGACAGTCTTCGTCGTCGAGTGCGTCGAGGACGTCCTCTAGCGCCGGTGAGTCGTCGTCGGCGAACGGGTCCCGCACCATCCGTGGGAAGATGCTCACTACCCGACGAACATAACGGCACCGACACGCACTCGCCGATACCGGAGTGGCCGAATCTGTTCGGCCGGGTTGCCGTCGTACGGGAATCGGCGAGAGTACGTTATGAGAGGGGGGTAAAGGATCGACTGTCATGGAACTGCGACGCGCGACTATCGCCAAGGCGCTCGCGGCCGTGTTCGTCCTGAATCTGGTCGTCATGGGCGCTGGCGCGTGGATGGCCTACGAGGAGGCACCGCCGATCCCCGATCGGATCGTCGGACCGGACGGCGAGACGGTCGCCACCGGCGCCGACGTCCAGACCGGGAAGGAGACGTTCCAGCGCGACGCGCTGATGAACCACGGGTCGATCCTGGGCAACGGAGCCTACTTCGGCCAGGACTACACCGCAGATTCGCTCGATCTGAAGGTCGAGCACATGCGGGAGTACTACGCCGACCAGCGCCACGGGAGCGACTACGGGGCGCTGTCAGCCGAGCAGCAGGCCGCGATCGACACCGCCGTCCAGTCCGACCTCGACCGCGAGTACGACGGCGGGCCCGTCCAGTACACCGCCGCCGAGGCGTACGCCCACGAGCAGGTGCGCCAGACGTACGTCGAGCGCTACCACGAGGGCGAGGCCGAGCGGGGCGTCCCCGTCGACATGATCGACTCCGAGGAGGAGGCCCAGCAGTTCGCCGACTTCGCGCTGTGGACGGCGTGGTTCTCCCACGTCGACCGCCCCGGCGGCGAGCACTCTTACACGAACGACTGGCCCTACCAGCCCGGCGCGGGTAACGACGCCACCGCGGCCGCGATGACCTGGAGCGTCATCGCGATGGTGCTGCTGGTCGCCGGGGCCGGCGCCGGCGTCTGGCTGTACAAGTCCGTCAGCCTGCCCGAGCCGTCCGGCGAGGGCGTGTCCATCCCCGATCCCGAGGACGTCGAGATCTTCCCCAGCCAGCGGGCGGCGTTGCGGTTCATCCCCGTCGCCGCCGGACTGTTCCTCGCACAGGTGCTCCTCGGCGGCCTGCTGGCCCACTACTACGTCGAGCGGGCGAGCTTCTTCGGGCTGGAGGAACTGATCGGCGTCAACATCCTCCAGTGGGCTCCCTTCGCGCTCGCCAAGACCTGGCACATCGACCTCGGGGTCCTGTGGATCGCCGCGACGTGGCTCGGCGCCGGACTCTTCCTCCCGCCGCTGCTGACCGGCCATGAACCGAAGCGCCAGTCGACCTACGTCAACGGCCTGCTGGGCGCGCTCGTCTTCGTCACCGTCGGCGGCATGGTCGGCATCTGGCTGGGCGCGCAGGGCTACCTCGACGGCGCGCTGTGGTGGCTCGTCGGCAACGAGGGCCTGGAGTACCTCGAGGTCGGCAAGGTCTGGCAGTTCGGCATCCTCGCCGGCTTCCTGATCTGGGCCGTGCTGTCGATCCGCGGCCTGAAGCCGCTGCTGGACCGCGAGCCGCCCTACGGCCTCGCGCACATGATCCTCTACGCCGGCGGCTCGATCGCGCTGCTCTTTACCGCCGGCTTCCTGTTCACCCCCGAGACCAACCTCGCCGTCACGGAGTTCTGGCGCTGGTGGGTCGTCCACATGTGGGTCGAGGGAGCCTTCGAGTTCTTCATCGTCGCCATCGTCGGCCTGACGCTGGTGTCGATGAACCTGCTGAAGCGCCGCAGCGCCGAGAAGGCCGTCATGCTGCAGGCCCTGCTGGTGATGGGCACCGGCGTCATCGGCGTCTCCCACCACTACTGGTGGATCGGCATGCCCGACATGTGGATCCCCATCGGGAGCGTCTTCTCGACGCTGGAGCTGATCCCCCTCGTCTTCATCCTCTACGAGGCGCTGGGTCAGTACAGCGCGATGACGGAGTCCGGGGACTTCCCCTACAAGCTCCCGTTCATGTTCATCGTCGCCTCCGGCGTCTGGAACTTCGTCGGGGCCGGCGTGCTCGGGTTCTTCATCAACCTGCCGCTGATCAACTACTACGAGCACGGCACGTACCTCACCGTCGGCCACGCCCACGCCGCGATGTTCGGCGCGTTCGGCTTCCTGGCGCTGGGCATGGTCACCTACATGCTCCAGCTGTCGATCGATCCGGAGCGCTGGGACGGCTCCTGGCTCCGCGGGGCGTTCTGGCTGTGGAACGTCGGCCTCGCGCTGATGGTGTTCGTCTCCCTGCTCCCGGTCGGCTTCCTCCAGCTGGAGGCCGCGTTCACGCAGAACTACGCCTTCGCGCGCAGCCTGGAGTTCTACAGCCAGCCGATCATCCAGGACCTGTTCTGGGCGCGCATGCCCGGCGACACCCTGCTGATCCTCGGTACGGTGCTGTTCGCGGCCGATCTGGTCCGCAAGCGGTTCGTCCTCCGCCGGACGGCCGACGACCCCAGCCCCGAGGACATGGCCGTCGCCGAGGGCGTCCTCAGCGACGACTGAGGGCGACGCGGTCCGCCGTTTTCCTCCGCCGGTTTATACCCCCTGCAGGTGCCCGGGTGAGGACACTTCCCGACGGCGGTCGAACGCGACCACATGAAGGCGAAGAACGTCGGCGGGAAGCAGCGTCTGATGCGCGCCGGAATGGCACTGGGCCTCTTGGCGCTGGCCCGTCGTGCGAACCGATCGAACCACCGGAGGATCGCCCAACTGGCGAGTATGGGTGCGGCCAGCTTCGCGTTCAACACCGTCACCGGCTACTGCATGGTCAACGGCCTGATCGGCAAGGACACTACGGCCGGCCGGAAGCCGATGCCGCCCAGCGACCAGGCGCCGACCGTCCCCGAGACGCGACCCTGAAAACGGGACGAACGCGTTCTGCGGCTGACTACGGTTCGGCGATGAAACGCCTCGCTGACTAGTCGTCGGCTCGTCCCGCCGCCGACTGAGACTCGCCGATAAACCGGCTCGTTGGTCAGTCGTCGGCGGGAGCCCCCTGCCCCGCCGCATCGATCCCCGGGATGCCTTCGACGCCCATGTCGGCGAGGGTGCGCTTGACCTCGCGCTCGTCCTCGACGTCCTGGCTGATCTCGATGGCCTGTGCGAAGTTCTTGACGAGGCCGCAGTTGGGGCCTTCGGGCGTCTCGGAGGGACAGATGCGCCCCCACTGGGTGGCGTGGAGGTCGCGGGCCTCGAAGTGGGGCTGGCTGCGCGACAGCGGCGAGCGCAGCCGGCGCAGGTGCGACAGGACGGCCATGTAGTCGGTCCGGTCGACGAGCTGGGAGACGCCCGAGCGGCCGCCGACCCAGTTACCGGTCGCCAGCGGGTGCTCCAGGCGCTCGGTCAGCACGTCCGACCGCACGACGGTCGACACCGAGAGGTCGCGGTCGCGCATGTTGGCGCGTTCGAGCTGGTACTTGACGTCCCGGCCGAGCTTGTTCAGCGCCGTCCGGAAGAGGTCCTTCATCAGCTCCCCGCTGATCTTCAGGCGCTTGTTGGCGTAGTGGTCCTTGTCGTCGGACTCGCGGCGACCGAGCGCGAGCTCGAAGCAGGCCTCGGCCATCCGGCAGAGGTAGTAGGCCTTGTTGATCCGGACGTCCTCCTCGTCGACGCCGTCCTCGTGGAGGTGCGGCAGGAGGTGCCGATCGATGACGTAGTTCGCGCGGCGGAGCTGGTAGTTCTTGCCCTGGCCGGAGGCCACGCGCTTGCCCAGCTTCTCCATGGCCTCCTCGGTGGTCTGGACGTCGGCGGCCTCCAGGTTCTCCAGCATGAACTTCACGATCTCCGGGTCGTCGCTGACCCGGTGGACGATCTCCTCGTCCGACTCGAGTCCGAGGGCGCGGACGAGCGTCACGAAGTCGACGTCGCCGGAGACGCCCGGGAAGGAGACCTCCAGCAGGCGGTCGCGGCCGCGCTCGACCATGACGAGCGCGCGGTAGCCGTGCCGTTGCGAGAAGGTCTTGGCCCGCTGGATCTCGTCGCCGTACCTGGTGTCGTGCTCGGTGAGGACCTTGTTCGGTGCGAGGTCCTCGCTGGTCATGAGCATCCGCTCGGAGCCGTTGACGATGAAGTAGCCGCCGGGGTCGGCGGGGTCCTCGCCGAGGTCGATCAGCTCCTCGTCGTCGCGCCACGCGCCTCGCTCGCCCGTGAGGTTGCAGTTGGCCGACCCGACCATGATCGGGAGCCGGCCGACCTTGGCCTCGTAGCGGTCGACTACCTGCTCGGGCTCCTCCTCGCCGCCGCGGACGATGGCCATCTCCATGAACACGGGCGCGGCGTAGGTGAGGTTCCGCAGGCGGGCCTCCTGGGGATAGAGCAGCTCCTCGCTGCCGTCGGCCTCGCGGACCCGCGGCGTCAGCACGCGCACGTCGCCCAGTTCGACGAAGACGGGCTCCTGTCCCTCTTTGTCGCCGATGTCCGTCTCGATCGTCTCCTTCTCGTCGACGACCTCCTGCATCCCCCGCTCTAGAAATGCGTTGAACGAGCGGAAGTGGTGCTCGGCCAGTCGTTCCTTCGTGAAGTACTCCCGTGAGATGTCGCGTCTGTCTTCCACGTTCATACGAAGCGAGGGCGTCGCTGGTTGGTCTGCGAGCGATGCGGACAGCCACGCGGCGAGAGCTATAGTAGAAATTGAAACTATTTACACATCGAGGCGCACCCAAGGCGCCCCTCGAGTGTGTCATTGCGTTCAATTTCTACTATATCGGATGGATTCCGCTTCTCTGCCTTTTTCGTTTCGCTTCGTCGGCACGAACCCCGTCGAGACGGGACTGCTCGCACGCCGCCGACGACGCCCGCTCGCCGTCTCGGTGCCGATTCGGCCGGTTCGGCGCGTACCGAGTCCCTTTTGCCATCTGACTGCGAACGGGGGTCCGTGCTGTCGGTCGAGCTCCACGCCCACTCGGAACTGTCCTACGACGGCCGGGACTCCGTCGAACTCCTGCTCGAGCAGGCGGCGGCCGTCGGGCTCGACGCGCTGGCGGTCACCGACCACGACGAGATCGACGCCAGCCTGCGGGCCGCCGAACTGGCCCCCGACTACGGGCTCGTCGGCATCCCCGGGATGGAGGTGACCAGCCGCGCCGGGCACGTCCTCGCGCTCGGCGTCGAGGAAGCCGTCCCCTCCGGCCTGCCGTTCGGGGAGACGCTCGACCGGATCGACGACCTCGGGGGCATCGCCGTCGTTCCCCACCCGTTCCAGGAGTCGCGCAGCGGCGTCCTCGCCAACGTCACCACGGACGACCTGACCGCAGCGGACGCCGTCGAGGTGTACAACTCCCGGCTGCTGACCGGTCGGGCGAACCGCCAGGCCGAGCGCCTGGCCCGCCGCAGCGGCATGTCCATGACCGCCGGCAGCGACGCGCACGTCAGCGAGATGGTGGGCCAGGCGGTCACGCGCGTCGACGCCGCCGACCGGACCCTCGAGGGAATCCTCGGTGCCATCGTCGACGGTCGGACCACCGTCGAGGGCAAGCGAACGCCCTGGCGGATCAGCTTCCGGCAGGCCGCCGGCGGGGCCAAGCGCCGCGTGAAGAACCGCATCGACGGCCTCCTCGACTGATGCGGGGGGCATCGCCGGACCTCGTTGGGACGGCCGTCGACGACGGCGACCCGCTCCCGGGGACGCGCGGCTTCGCCGGCCCGCTCGACGGCGCGCTCGTCCGGGACGTCCTCGGACGGGAGCCGCTGTTCTACGATCAAAGTGCGTCCCACGGGGCGGCCGGCGAGTCTACGCCGGACGCGACCACGGGTGCGGCCGGCGAATACACGCCGGACGCGACCGCTCCCACCGCCGACGGCGCGTGGAGCCACGACCGGAGAGACCTCTCGGACCCCGAGCCGGTCCCCGCCGGCTACCGCGTCACGGCGGACGGCACCGAGCGGCTCTGGTCGCTACCAGACCCGGAGCCGGTCGACGACGACGAGCGCGCCGTCGCAGCCGTCCGGGCGGCGCTCGATGCGGCCGTCGGGGACGCGGCGGACGGGGGTGCCATCGCAGACGACGGCGACGCGTCGACGGCCGTCGCCTTCTCCGGCGGCGTCGACTCGGCGCTGCTGGCCGCCCGCCTGGACGCGCCGCTGTACGTCGCCGGCTTCCCGGACAGCCACGACGTCGAGGCGGCCCGGTCGGCCGCAGACCTGCTGGGCCGAGACCTGACAGTCGTCGAGTTGACCCACGACGACCTGGAGCGGGCCGTGCCCGACATCGTCGCCGCGACCGGGCGGACGAACGCCATGGCCGTCCAGATAGCGCTCCCCCTCTATCTGACCGCGGAGCGCGCCGCGGCGGACGGGCACGACCGGCTCGTCCTCGGACAGGGGGCCGACGAGCTGTTCGGCGGCTACGCCAAGGTAGCGAAGGCGCCCGACGACCCCCGGGTCGACGCGGACACGGTCCGGGGGGCGCGCCGGGAAGTGCTGACTGGGCTGCCCGACCAGCTCGAACGGGACGTCCTCGCGCTGCGCGCCGCCGGGGTCGAGCCGGTGACACCGCTGCTTTCCGACCGCGTCGTCGCGGCGGCGCTGGGGCTGTCCGGCTCGCAGCTCGTCCGCGGCGACGAGCGCAAGTGGGCCCTGCGGCGGGCGGCAGCCGAGTGGCTCCCGGACGCAGTCGTCGACCGCGACAAGAAGGCCGCCCAGTACGGGAGCCTCGCGGCCCGCGAACTCGACCGGCTGGCCCGGCAGGCCGGCTACAAGCGACGGATGGACGACCACGTCACGAAGTACGTCGCGTCGCTGGTCGGCGAGTGAGCGAGGGCCGGGCGGTTCGCCCGGAGTTCTGGAACCGCTGTCAGTCGAGGTCGCCGAGGTCGGCGTAGGTCCGCACCAGTCCGCACCGGGGACACATCAGCGCCTTCACGTCGAGGCGCTCGTGTACCCCCAGCTTTCCGAGAATTCCCTCGCGGTGCTCGTCGGTCGTCACGGCGAGCGGGTTCGCGTCGTAGGTCCGGAGCTTCACGTCCTCCATGTGGACGTCGCAGTCGGGACAGCGTCGGTCCATGGTCGGCAATACGTGCCCCGGCGCTATACAACCGTGGGGCCGCCGAGGGCAGCCGTCTGGACCCGGAGGCGGGCAAACGCGCCGTCGCGAGGGGTCACCTGCGGTCGGACACGGCGTCGATGGCCCGGAGCCCGATGGCGACGACGTCCGCGTCGAGGCGGTCGTCGGTCGTCAGGTCCTCGCGGTCGAACCACGTCCAGGTCTCGACGGGCTGTTCGCCCTCGGCGGGGTCGACCTCGCGGTGGGGAGCGCGGGCGTAGTAGACCATGTCGACGTGCTGGTGACCCACGCCCTGCTCGGTCACGTTGACGTCGGCGAGCTGGAAGTGCCGCGGTTGCGGCAGCGGCTCGACGGTGTCGCTCTCGATGGCGTCCGTCTCCGCGACGAGTTCGACGTCGATGCCGAGCTCCTCGCGGACCTCGCGGACCGCCGTCTCGTGGGGGAGTTCGTCCCGGTCGACGTGGCCGCCGGGCGGCAGCCACGTGCCGATGCCGTCGTGCTCGTGGAGAGCGACGGCTCCCTCGTGGACGACGTACGTGGTCGCAGTAAAGTGACGGGTGGTCTCCATGTGCCCCCGCTGCGTCGGCGTCGCCTACTGCCTTGCGATCAGACGCTCTGGATGTCCTCTTCGGCTTCGAGCAGCTCGTGGTAGCGGTTGCGGATAGTGACCTCGGAGATGTTGGCGACCTCGCTGACCTGGCTCTGGGTGACCTTCTCGTTGGTCAGCAGCGAGGCGGCGTACACCGCTGCGGCGGCGAGGCCGACGGGCGACTTGCCGGAGTGGACGCCCTGATCCTTGGCGTTCTGCAGGAGCTGTCGGGCGCGGCGCTCGACCTCGTCGGACAGCTCCAGGTCGGAGGAGAACCGCGGGACGTAGCTCTCGGGGTCGGCGGGCTGGATCTCCAGGCCGAGTTCGCGAACGACGTAGCGGTAGGTGCGGGCGATCTCGTCCTTGTCGACCCGGGAGACGGCGGTGAGCTCGTCCAGCGATCGGGGCGTGCCGGCCTGTCGGGCCGCGGCGTACAGCGAGGCCGTCGCGACGCCCTCGATGGACCGGCCCGGCAGCAGGTCCTCGTCCAGCGCGCGGCGGTAGATGACCGACGCCGTCTCGCGGACGTTCTCGGGCAGGCCGAGCGCGGAGGCCATGCGGTCGATCTCGCCCAGCGCCTGCTTGAGGTTACGCTCCTTGGAGTCGCGGGTCCGGAACCGCTCGTTCCACGTTCGGAGGCGCTGCATCTTCTCGCGCTGGCGCGAGGACAGCGAGTTGCCGTAGGCGTCCTTGTCCTGCCAGCCGATGTTGGTCGACAGCCCCTTGTCGTGCATCATGTTGGTCGTCGGCGCGCCGACGCGGGACTTCTCGTCTTTCTCCTTCGAGTCGAACGCACGCCACTCGGGCCCGGGATCGATCTCGTCCTCCTCGACGACGAGACCGCACTCCTCGCAGACCGTCTCGCCGCGCTCCTCGTCGGAGACCAGGTCGCCACCACACTCCGGACAGACCAGTTCCTCCTCCTGCTCGTCTTCCGTCTCGTCGGTGCGCTCGCTCTCGCTCGTGTACCGTCTGATAGTGGTGTCGGTCATTGGTTAGGGGGGCTACCGGGCCACGTGCCCGAAGAACTCGCTTTCCGGTTGCGTATACTTGCCACGCCGACTTAAAAGTTTTGCCTATTCAGCTAGGTCATCTTTTCGATTCGGAAACCGACGTTGGGTATAGTGGTAAGCAACGTTCCCGGCCGACTGGCGTTCGTCGAGGTGGCGGATATCGAACGCGGCTGTACGGTCGAGGCCGCTGAGTCGGTCTCGACGTGGAGATAGCCTCGATTTCCGCTACACCGAAACCCTTACCGCCGGTCCGGCGTTCGGGGCGAACATGAGCGACGACGCCGTCGATCCGGACGACGTCCGCCACGTGGCGGACCTGGCCCGCGTCGA
Organism: Halomicrobium urmianum; assembly: GCF_020217425.1. Lineage (NCBI taxonomy): Archaea > Methanobacteriati > Methanobacteriota > Halobacteria > Halobacteriales > Haloarculaceae > Halomicrobium > Halomicrobium urmianum. The sequence goes on along the minus strand of NZ_CP084090.1, from coordinate 304,028 downwards.
CCTCGACGACGAGGAGGTCGAGCGATTCACGGCGCAGTTCGGCGACATCCTCTCGTACTTCGAGACGCTCGACGAGGTCCCCGAGGTCGACCGCGAGGCGGACCTCACGAACGTGATGCGGCCCGACGAGGTCCGCGACAGCCTCGACCGGGAGGAGGCGCTGCGCAACGCCCCCGAGACCGAGGAGGGGTACTTCAAAGGTCCGAAGGTGTCGTGATGTCGAGCGAGTACAACGGCTACGTCACGGCGGAGCGCATCGAGGGCGCCGACGACGGCCCGCTGTCCGACTGGACCGTCGCCGTCAAGGACAACATCTCGACCGAGGGCGTCCGGACGACCTGCGGGTCGGACATGCTGGCCGACTACGTCCCGCCCTACGACGCCACGGTCGTCGAGCGCCTGACCGAGGCCGGCGCGACCATCCCCGGGAAGACCAACATGGACGAGTTCGGGATGGGGACGACGACCGAGACGTCGGCGTTCGGCGCCACTGACAACCCCGCAGCGCCGGGCCACGTCCCGGGCGGCTCTTCCGGCGGTTCGGCCGCCGTCGTGGCCGCGGGCGACGCCGACGCAGCGCTCGGCACCGACACCGGCGGCTCCGTCCGCTGTCCCGCCGCCTTCTGCGGCGTCGTCGGCCTCAAGCCCACCTACGGGCTGGTCTCCCGGTACGGGCTGGTCGCCTACGCCAACTCCCTGGAGCAGATCGGGCCCATCGCGCCCACCGTCGAGGAGGCCGCCGAGCTGCTGGAGGTCATCGCCGGCCCCGACGAGCGCGACGCGACGACCAGGGACGCCCGCGAGGCGCTACGCGCCTCGGACGAGCGAGCGGGCGACGCCCGCGAGCAAGAGAACGGCGCGGACTACGAGTTCGCCGACGCCGCCGACGGCGACGTCGACGGCATGTCCATCGGCGTGCCCACGGAGCTCGTCGAGGGCGCCGACGAGGAGGTCGTCGAGGTCTTCTGGGACGCCCTGGACGAACTGGAATCGCAGGGCGCGTCCTACCACGAGGTCGACCTCCCCTCCGTCGAGCACGCCGTTGAGGCCTACTACGTCATCGCGATGTCGGAGGCCTCCTCGAACCTGGCCCGCTTCGACGGCGTCCGGTACGGTCAGAGCGGCGGCTTCGAGGGCGACTGGAACGAGAGCTTCGCTCGCTCCCGCGAGGAGGGCTTCGGCCAGGAGGTCAAACGCCGGGTCCTGCTGGGCACTTACGCCCTCTCCGCGGGCTACCAGGACAAGTACTACCGGAAGGCCCAGGACGCCCGCGCCTGGGTCAAGCAGGACTTCGACGAGGCGCTCTCCGAGGCCGACGTGCTCGCGTCGCCGACCATGCCCGTCCCGCCGATGGAACTGGGCGAGAGCCTCGACGACCCCCTGCAGATGTACCTCGCCGACGCCAATACGACGCCGGTGAACCTCGCGAACCTCCCGGCCATCACCGTCCCCGCCGGCGAGACGGGCGACGATCTCCCGGTCGGCCTCCAGTTCGTCGGCCCCGCCTTCGACGAGCGCGAGATCATCCGCGCCGGCAGCGCGCTGGCCTGACGGCCGCCCCGCCGCTCCGTCAGTTCTTTCAGTTCTGCTGTCAGTACACTCGCGTATGCCCTCCATGCGATCGATCCGCGGTTCGGTGCGGTCTCCGGTCCGCCTGGCGGCGCTGGGCGGGGCGCTGGTGGCGTTCGACGTCGTCTTCGTCGCCGTGGCCTACTGGCTGGGCCACCTGACTGTGGGCGCGGTCGTCACGGCGTTCGACTACGAGATCACGGGGTTGCTCGTCGACGCGCTCCGGTTCGAGACGCTCCCGTCGGTCGAGGCGCTCGCCGTCGGTACCGTCCTGACACTCGTCGTCCAGTCGCGGTTCGGCTACCGTCAGAGCGCCAGCGCGCTCCCCGAAGTCGGCGACGTCGACGCGTCCGGCGATCCGTCTCCAGCCGACGCCGGCGCGGACGCGGAGACAGACTCGTCTCCGGACGACGCGCCCGACCGGGACTCCATCGAACAGGCCATCGCGACCCGGGACGAGATGGAACGACGACTGGAAGTGCGCGCCACGGCCCTGGCGCACGTCGCGGACATGGCCCCGCCGGAGGTGCGGGTGATCGGCTCGGAGACGCCGAACAGCTTCGTGATCGGTCGTCCGGGCGAGCAGCTGCTGGTCGCGACCACGGCGCTGCTCGAACGCCTGGACGACGACCAGCTCGACGCCGTCCTCGCACACGAACTCGCCCACCTGAAGAACGGCGACGCGTTCGTGATGACCGCGGCGAGTTTCCTCCCGAGCGTGACACGCCGCGTCAACGAGCGACTCGTCGAATACTTCAGGGCGCTGCTCCCGCGCGTCGAGTCCGACAGGGACTGGAGCGACGTCGGATACAGCCACCACTTCGCGATGACGATGCTCATCGTCGGACCAGCGACGCTCGTGGCGTCGACGGCGCTGTACGTCGCCGGCGGCGCGTGCTACCGGCTGCTGTCGCGGATCCGGGAGTTCCGCGCCGACGAAGCAGCCGTCGCGATATCGGGCTCGCCGGCCGCGCTGGCCGGCGCGCTGGAGACGCTGTCGGGGCCGCAGCCGAGTCCGTCGACCGACCTCCGGACGGCCCGGACGGGGGTACGCGAGCTCTGTATCCTGCCCCACGCCGTCGGGGACGGCGGTGACGCGGAGCGCGACGACGTCGTCGCTCGGGCGAGACGACGGTGCCAGGACCTGATCGGCCGCGTCCTGCCGTCCTCGCACCCGCCCGTCGAACGTCGCGTCGAGCGGTTGCGAGCGGGGGAGCGCGACCGACGTTCGTGACGTCGCCCGGCTGACCGGCCGGGAGGCAGCCCGGGGCTACTCGGGCGTCCGATCGCTCGGCGACTTCTCGCCCAGCCGTCGCAGCGTCATGTCGCCCTCCTGATCGACCGTGATCCGGTAGCCGTAGTAGGAGAAGGAGATCTCGACCTGCGCCTCCCGGACGGGGGGGTCGCTGAACAGGTCCTCGAGGACGTCGTCGATCCGGCTGTAGATCGGCGGCAGGTCCGTCACGTCGCAGTCCTCGACGTCAGCGATGACGCCGAGCACGCGCTCGTTTTCCGTCGACTCCCGAGGTTCGACCGAGCGGTGGAAAATCGTCGACTGCGGGTCCGTCTCCGACTGGTCACTCATACGCGTAGCCAGGGGCGGGAGTCCCCTAACACTGGTTCCGAGCTACCTGCGCGGAACTCGCGAGGTTGTTTCCGGCTGCCGTCACCCCCACGTCGAGCGGCCGCCGCTCAGAAGAAGAACAGGCGGTCCCGCTTCTCGTCAGTCAGTTCGGCCCCGTACTCGGAGATTTCGACGGCTTCGGCGTGACCGACGTCACCGCCCCGGTCTTCGCCGTAGCGCACGATCAGTTCGTCGCGGAAGCGGTCGGCGACGTTCATCGGCGTGTTGGCTTCGAGGTGGCCGAGCATCTCGTCGCCCAGCCACGCCCGGCGAGTCTCGTCGCCCTCGGGGACCTGATCGAGTTCCCCGAAGGTGTAGGGCAGCCACTCGTACAGCTGGGACTCGTGGCAGTGGAGGGCGTCGAGTTTGTCGTCGACGACGTCGTCGACGTCGAGCACGACGTCGGGCTCGAAGGGGTTCGGCTTCTCGAACCCGTCGGCCACGTAGCCGACGACGGGATTCCCGTCCATCGGATCGACCCGCGGGCAGACGTTGGGGACGATGAGCATGTACGCGGCGTCCCGGACCAGCCGCGCGCAGTAGCGGTGGTCGGGGTGGTAGTCGTTCGGTCGCGGCCCCAGCACGAGGTCGGGGTCGACCTCGCGGACGTAGCGGATGAGCCGCTTGCGGTTCTCGAGGGTCGGCATCAATTCGCCGTCCGCGACGTCCCAGACGTCGTAGTCGATGCCCAGCGTCTCCGCGACGGCCTCGGTCTCGCGCTTCCGGCGCGCCGCGAGCTTCGTGCGGCCCATCTCGTGGTGGCCGGCGCTGCCGTCCGTCATCGAGAGGAAGGTGACGTCGTGGCCGGCCTGCGCGTACTTCGCGGCGATGCCCCCGGCCTTGATCAAGCAGTCGTCCGGGTGCGCGCCGATCACCAGCAGGGAGAGTGGCTCGTCCATACGGCTTCACGCTCGCGCCGGGAAGTAAGCGTTCGGGGCGCGGGGGTCCGTGCCGGAACCTACTGCACTCGTTCGTAGATCTCGGCCATCCGGTCGACCGAGCGGTCCACGCTCGTCGCGGCGCGGCGCTCGATGCAGCGGTCCCGGAGGTCGTCGTACTCGTCGAGCGCCTGCTCGATGCGCTCGCGGAACGCCGGAATGTCACCCTCGGGGTAGCGATAGCCCGTCTCCCCGTCGACGATGGTGTCGGCCAGCGCGCCGCTATCGACGCCGACGACGGGCGTACCGCACGCGTTGGCCTCCAGCGCGACCAGCCCCTGGGTCTCGACCGGGCTGGGGAAGGCGAAGACGTCCAGCGTCGCGTACAGGGCGGGGAGCTCGGACCGGTCGAGGAAGCCCAGGAAGCGCGCGTCCACGCCGGCCTCGCGGGCCTGGCGTTCGAGGTCCTCGCGAGCGGGGCCGTCGCCGCCGAACACGAGCGTCACGTCGAGTTCCTCGGCGGCCGCGACGACGTCGTCGAGGCACTTCTCGTAGCCGTGGCGGCCGGTGTAGCCGACGAGCGGGCCGCCGGGGAGGTCGTATCGCTCGCGGAACGATTCGGTGTCGACGGGCCGGAAGAAGTCCGTGTCGACGCCGTTGGCGACCACCTCGACGGGGGTGGCCACGCCGACGTTCTCCCGGAGGTGGGTCGCGGCCCGCTCGCTCGGCGCGACGACGACGTCCGCGCGGTCGAAGAACCACCGCTCGTAGCGGTTCGCGCCCGACCTGATCGCCCGCTCGACGGTGCCGTTGACGGCCAGGTACTCGGCGTACTCGCTCGTCGGCGTGTGGTAAGAGGCCACGAGGGGCCGATCGCGCTTCCGGGCCAGCCGGTCGGCCGCGAGGCCGAGGCTGAAGGGCGTGTGAGCGTGGACGACGTCGGCGTCGGCCACGGCCCGGGGAATCCGCGGCGCGCCGACGCGGAACCCGTCGTAGAAGGGGAAGGGGACGCTCCCGACGGGGTACTCGCCGCTGCGGGCCTCGTGGTCGCTGCGGGGGTAGACGACGTCCATGTGACTGCCGCGGTCGGTCCAGCGATCGCGCCAGGTCTTGACCGTGTAGGTGACGCCGTTCACGGTGGGGAGGTAGGTGTCCGTGAACGCGGCCACGCGCGGCAGTGTCATCGCCGGCGGTTACGCGACCATCGGCTAAACGGTTGCCATCTGGCTCCGCGTTCAACGCAGTTGCTCGTAGTGCTCGACGAGGCGCTCCCCCACACGGTCGAGGCCGTGCTCGCGGGCCGTCTCCCTGGCGTTCTCGCCCAGGCGCTCGCGCAGGTCGGGGTCCGCGGCGAGTCGATCCAGTGCCTCGACGAACTCGTCCTCGGTCGAGCACATCAGGCAGTCGTGACCGTCCTCGTAGTACTCGCGGAACGCGGGGATGTCCGAAATCACGCAGGCCTTCCCGCAGGCCATCGCCTCCAGCACGACGATCCCCTGGTTCTCGACCTTCGCCGGGAAGAAGAACACGTCGCCGGCGGCGTAGGCACCCCGGACGTCGTCGACCCACCCGGAGAAGGTGACGTTCTCCGGCGGGTTCGAGGTCCAGCGCTTGACCGTCGGCGACGCCGACGGGCCCGTCTCGTAGGTGCCGAACCAGGCGAAGTCGTAGTCGGTCCGCTGTGCGACGCGGCAGAACGTCGACAGGCCCTTCCGCTCGAAGACGTTGCCGACCGCGAAGGCGCAGAGACCGTCGAGGTCGTAGCGCTCGCGGTACTCCTCGCGGTACCCCTCGAACCCCTCCAGTCGATCCAGGTCGATGCCGTTGGTGATCGACCGGATCGGTGCGTCGACGGGGTAGGACTCCAGCACCTCCTTCGTGTAGTCGCTGGGACAGAGCACGAGGTCCGCCTGCGAGTAGAACCACCGCAGATAGCGGCCCAGCGCCGGTGCGACGAGGTTAGCGCCCCGGAAGCTGTCCCGGAAGTCCTCGCGGGTGACGTGGGAGTGGAGCACGACCGGCGTGTCCGACCGCTTCGCGCCCCGCACCGCCGCGACCGTCCCGGGGCCGATCATGTTGCAGTGCAGCAGGTCCACGTCCCGGAAGAAGCGCCCGCCGGAGAGCTTCGAGGCGGCCGCGCTCGCGGGGTCGCCGTCCGCCCAGGGCTCGGTCACGACGTCGACGCCGGCGTCGGCCAGCGCGGCCCGCTGGTGGTCCACGGACGTCCCGATCCCGCTGCGGTCGAGCCACCCCTCGATCTCCAGGTAGTTGCAGACGCGCACGACACATCTGTCCCGCAAGCGACGACAAAAGGCTAACGGAACCCCTATCCCGCCGCCGTCACGACTTCCCGACGATGACCGGCCGGGAGACCGAAATCGCCCGCGAGCGCGTCGAGCGACTCCAGGACCTCGCCCGCGCGGCCGCCGCCGACAGCGAGGACGACCGCGCCCGCGAGTACGTCCGCCGGGCCCGTCGGGTCGCCGAGCGCAACCGCCTCCGGCTGCCCCGCTCGTTCGAGCGGTTCACCTGCGACGCCTGCGACGCCTACCTCCGGCCCGGCCGGAACGCTCGGGTCCGGACGCAGGGCGGCCACGTCGTGATCACCTGCGACTGCGGCGCCCAGTCGCGGTATCCCTACGAGTAGCCCGCCAGGACGCCGCCGTCGACGCGCCTCGCGCGTGAACCTCTCTCCGGCCCCGCCAACGCTGTTGGGCAAGGGTTTAAACCCGCGAGCGGGAAATGCGGGTGATATGACCGACGAGGACCGCAGACGGCGGATCCACGAACTCGACGCGACGCTGCGCGTCGGCAAGAACGGCGTCGACTCGGTGGCGGACGAACTGAACTCCCAGCTACAGGACCGCGACCTGGTGAAGGTCAAGTTCCTCCGCTCCGCGCTGGGCGGGACGACCGTCGAGGAGGCCGCGGCCGACCTCGCCGACCTCGCCAGCGCCGAGGTGGTCGAGACCCGCGGCCACACGGCCGTCTTCGAGCGATGACGGAGGTTCCGCTGCTGCAGGCCCAGCCCGGGGCCATCGCCCGGGCCCTGGCCGACGCCGGCGTTCCCTACGCCGACGCCATCGGGTCGGCGCTGTCGTTCGTCGTGGTCTTCGCCGTCGTCTACCTCGCGGGGAAGATCGCCATCCTCCCGGCGATCGACCGGGTGCTCCGATCGCGGAGCCTCGATGCCCACGCCCGGAGACCACTCCGGCGCGTCGCCAGCATCGTCGTCCTCTTCGCCGCGGCCGGTATCGCGTTCCGCTTCGCCGGCTACGGTGACATCCTCACCGCGCTGGCGACCGTCGGCGCGGCCGCCACGCTGGCCATCGGCTTCGCCATGCAGGACGTCCTCAAGAACTTCGTCGCCGGCATCTTCATCTACACCGACGAGCCGTTCCGCATCGGCGACTGGATCGAGTGGGGCGACAACGCCGGCGTCGTCGAGGACATCTCCCTCCGGGTCTCGCGGGTCCGTACCTTCGACAACGAGCTTCTAACCGTCCCGAACTCGCTTCTGACCGAGGACGTCATCAAGAACCCCGTCGCGAAGGACAAACTCCGCCTGAAGATCGACTTCGGCATCGGCTACGACGACGACATCCAGGCGGCCACCGAGATCGTCGTCGAGGAGGCCGAGGCCCACCCCGAGATCCTCGACGATCCCGCCCCGAGCGTCCGCCTCGTCGAACTCGGTGACTCCTCGGTCGGCCTCCAGTCCCGCGTCTGGATCGCCAACCCCAGCCGCTCCGACTTCGTCAAGGTCAAGAGCGACTACGTGCAGGCCGTCAAGGAGCGGTTCGACGACCAGGACGTCGACATCCCCTACCCGAACCGCACGATCGGCGGCGAGATCGAGTTCACCAACGTCGACGCGATGGCCGACGCGACGGAGACGGCGACCGACGACTGACCTACCACCTTTTTACTGCGGGGGGTGTCCTCGTGCCGCTCCGCGGCGCTGCGGGCACCCCCGCTTGGAAAAATGTGGGCGAAAAAGGCTGAACGCTCGCTTCGCTCGCGTTCAGTGAACCGCGCCTCGCTTCGCTCGGCGCGGATGCTAGATCTACCGCTTTTCGGTTAGTATGCGGTGTTTACAAACCATTGATAATATGGCTCTCATGCAGTTAGAGAAATGATAGCACAAGTGGTAGAACAGATTCTACTTTTGGAACGATACGGATTCATTACCCTTTGAATCCACGAGAACGAGATGTCCTTTTGGCCAGAGTAGTCTTCTAATTGCCCAAGCTACATCTCTAAAACCGCCAGCTAGGTTGAGAACTATCGCGACTATTACCATAAAAGCAATCTCATCTGTGTTAGTCAAGAATAATATTCCGATATAGATAACAGTCAGTATTTGAGGTGAGATAAGATGAATAATTCCCTCTTTAACAGATAACGCAACATTAGGGGCCCACACAGAATTTGGCCAATCGAATATAGGATCATACCCTAAGCGAGACAGCGCAATGTAGTGAATTGACTCGTGGAAGTACAGGTTGGCACCCGCTCCGAATAAACTCGCAGCAAGAAAATCAACGATATCGGGCTGATAGAATGTGATGACAGTTATCATAGACATGGCCATAACGCCATTGGCGAGAACATCAATAAACTGGGGTGGGAAGTCCGATTTTCTGTATGGTTGATGGCTCTCTGGTGCGGCTGGCATATTATTCAGTTACTTTCCATTATTTAAGGCTCTCCGGTCTAGCGAAGTAGTACATCTGCGCACACAGTCCAGTATCTTTCCCGCAACGCCCGGAAAAGCTAGTACGGACCGAAGAACGCTACAACGCCCTCAGTAGTGCCAGGGGACATCGTCGAAGTCGGGGTCGCGGCCCTCGTTGAAGGCGTCGCGGCCCTCCTTCGCCTCGTCAGTCATGTACGCCAGACGCGTGGCCTCGCCGGCGAACACCTGCTGGCCGACCATGCCGTCGGAGTCGAGGTTGAAGGCGTACTTGAGCATCCGGATGGCCGTCGGCGACTTGTCGTTGATCCGCTCGGCCCACTCCAGCGCGGTCTCCTCCAGTTCCTCGTGGGGGACGGCCTCGTTGACCATGCCCATGTCGGCGGCTTCCGCGGCGTCGTAGGTCTTCCCGAGGAAGAACACCTCGCGGGCCTTCTTCTGGCCGATCTGGCGGGCGAGGTAGGCGGAGCCGAAGCCGCCGTCGAAGGAGGCGACGTCGGGGTCGGTCTGGAGGAACTTGGCGTGCTCCTCGCTGGCGAGGGTGAGGTCGCAGACGACGTGCAGCGAGTGGCCGCCGCCGACGGCCCACCCCGGGACGACGGCGACGACGGGCTTCGGGACGTGGCGGATCTGGCGCTGGACCTCCAGGATGTGGAGGCGGCCGACGTTCTCCGGCGCGTCCGGATCCCCGATGTCTTCGTCCGCATTATACTCGTACCCGGAATCGCCGCGGCTCGACTGATCGCCGCCGGAACAGAACGCCCAGCCGTCGTCCTTCGGCGAGGGACCGTTGCCGGTCAGGAGGACGCAGCCGACGTCAGTGAGGCGCTTGGCGTGGTCCAGCGCGGTCGAGAGCTCGTCGACCGTCTCCGGGCGGAAGGCGTTGCGCACCTCCGGGCGGTCGAAGGCGATGCGGACGGCGCCCGTGTCCGCGGCGCGGTGGTACGTGATGTCCGAGAAGTCGAACCGCTCGACGGGCTCCCAGCGGTCGGGGTCGAACAGCTCCGAAACCATGTCGGACCTCGGGGCAGGCCGCACAAATAGGTTCTCGTCGCCGCGGGCTTTAAGGGGGCGTCCGCGAGAGTACACTGGCAAGAGCCCGCCCCGCATGACAGAGACGCTCTACGAGGTCCTCGGGGTCCCCCCTGACGCTTCGACGAGCGAGATCGAGGCCGCCTACCGCGAGCGACTCAAGGAGACCCACCCGGATCACAGCGACGCGGCGGACGCCGAGGAGGCGACGAAGCGGGTCATCGAGGCGCGGGACGTCCTCACCGACGAGGCGGAACGGGACCGGTACGACCGGCTCGGCCACGAGGCCTACGTCGCCGACGACTCGTCGCCCGTCGACCGGTCGGGTGACGGACCCGCGGACGGCCGATCGGACGTCAGCGACGCCGCGGCGGCCGCCCGTGCGGCGAGCGACCGCGACGCATCGGGGCCGACGAACGACCGCGCGGGACCCTACGAGCGCCGGCGGCGCGAGCGGAAAGCGCGGGAGCGCGCCGACTTCGGCGACGCGGGCGGGAGCAGAGACGGCGGGCGCGGGGGTGGCAGACGGCGGTCCGCTACCGGCGCGGGTTCGGGCGCGGCGACCGGGTCGAGTACGTCGGGCCGGGGCCGCTCCGCCGACGCGGGGACTGCCTACGCGGACAGCTTCTGGGACCAGACCGGCGGAAGCGGGCGGACCCGCGGCTACGAGTACGCGACCGACCGGACGCTGCGGGAGCGACTCGTCCCCACGGGGCAGTCGCTGACGCTGCTCGGACTGGTCTTCCTGCTGTACCCGGTGATGCTAGTCAGCGCGCTCTTCCCGCCCTTTCCCCTGTTCGTGAACGCCGTCGTCGGTATCTGTACCGTCCTGCTGATCGGCTACCTCCAGTCGATTCCCGGCGTCGGAACGCTCGTGTTCGGCGCCTGGAGCCTGATCGCGACGGGGGCCATCGTCGCGTTCGGCGTCGAGGTCGCCAGCGTCGTCGGCGTCGCGGTGCTGGCGGGCACCTGGGTCCCGTTCGGGCTGTCGGCGCTGACGCTGTGGCTCCTCCGGCCGTGAGTCGTCACTGCGTCAGCGCGTCGGCGACGGCTTCGCACGTTCTCTCGTGGAGTTCCTCGCGGTAGCGGTGGCTCTTCTCGGCGTCCGTCTGCACTTCGAGCACCTGCGTCCCGTCGGTAGCCGCCGACTCCGCGATCCGGCTCTCCAGCGCCCTCGGGTCCGCGACGCGCTCGAACTCGAGGTCGTAGAGGTCGCCCGTCGGCTCGAAGTCCAGGCCGTGCGGCGTGCGGAACTGTCCGGTGAAGGGCGGGTCGAACGACTCGATCGGTAGCTTGTGGAAGATGCCGCCGCCGTCGTTGTTCACGAGGACGATCGTGGCGTCGACGCCGCAGCGGGCGACGGCGAGCAGGCCGTTCATGTCGTGGTAGTAGGCGAGGTCGCCGAGCAGCAGGAGCAGGGGGTCGTCCGTCGCGCTGCCGGCCCCGAGCGCGGTCGAGGCGATCCCGTCGATGCCGCTCGCGCCGCGGTTGCCCAGCGCGGTGACGTCGGCGGCCCGGGGCTCTGCGAAGCGGTCGAGGTCGCGGACCGGCATGCTGTTGGAGACGAACAGGGTCGACGGGTCCGGTGCCGCGGCGGCGACGGCGGCCGCGACCGACCCCTCGAACGGGCGCTCGCCGTGGGCCTCGGCGGTCAGGTTCCAGTGGACCCGTTCGGCCGCGCGGAAGCGGTCGCGCCACGCCGCCGGCGCCCGATCGACGGCGTCGGCCAGCGCCGCGGCGACCGAGCTCGGGTCGGCGACGACGTGGTCGGTCGCGGTGAAGCTCGCCTCGGACCAGTCGCCGGCCGGGTCGACGACGAACTGCCGGGCGTCGGCGTCGCGGAGGTAGTGCCGCAGGACCTTGGATGTGGGAGAGGCACCGAAGCGGACGACGACGTCGGGGTCGGGCCACCCGTCGGCGTCGAGGTAGGAGTCGTAGCCCCCGCAGAGCCAGGGGCCGTCGTGCCCGAAGCGGTGGCCCGAGAGCGGGTCGGCCAGCACGGGGAAGCCCGTCGCCTCGGCCAGGCGGGCCATCGCCGCCCGGTCGGGCGTCGGCCTGCTGGCGGGGCCGGCAACGATCAGGCCGCGGTCGGCGTCCGTCAGGGTGCGGGCGAGCCGTTCCGCGTCGGTCTCGTCCAGTTGCGCCCGCCCCGCAGTCGTCGTCACGAAGGGACCGTCGCGGCCCTCGACGGCCAGCGGCGCGCGCTCCGCGAGGTCGTCGGGGACGTCGCCCTCGACGGGCGTCGGTTCCAGCGGCTTGGCCATCGGGACGTTCAGGTGGACGGGACCGGCCGGCGTCCCCTCGGCCGCGGCCACCGAGCGGCAGACGGTCGTCCGGAGCGAGCGCAGGCGTCGGGGCTCGGGCGCGGGCTCCGGGAGCGATCGGTAGCTCCTGACCGCGTCGCCGTAGAGCTGCTCCTGGTCGACGGTCTGGTTGGCCCCGCTGTCGCGCAGCTCCGGCGGCCTGTCGGCGGTCAGCAGGAGCATCGGCACGCGGGCCCGGTCGGCCTCGATCACTGCGGGGTGGAAGTTCGCCGCCGCCGTCCCGGAGGTGCAGACGAGCGGCGTCGGCCGACCGGTCCGGCGCGCCCGCCCCAGCGCGAAGAAGGCGGCAGACCGCTCGTCGAGGTGGGAGAACGCCCGGAGGTCGGGGTGCTCGGCGACGGCGACGGTCAGCGGCGTCGACCGGCTCCCCGGCGCGACCGCGACGGCGTCCACGCCCGCGGCCGCCAGTTCGTCCGCGATGGTCCGGCCCCACAGCGTGTTCCGGTTCGGTGCGGTCATCGGCGGCGCTCCCCCCTGCGACGGTCGACGCGAGCAACCGTTCGGTCTCGTCCTCGACAGCGCGCGCTCTCCATGGGCGCGTCCGTTCGCGCGCTCGACGCTTCAGGGTAACTATCCCGGGCGCACCTCAATCCGGTAATCGTTCGTGTACCACTCACGTCAGGAATAGTGAGTGTCTTTGCATATCCGGAACCGAACTTCTTGCTATAGAAACCTGCTGGCGGAGTTGTCCATATCGATTTTGGAGATTCTGTAACGATCCCCGTCAGATTTACGTACACCCTTGTCGAAGCGACGTACGTTGCGATGCCCAAGGTAGAGATCACGATCCCGGAGCACCTCGAGATGCAGATCGCCCAGCTCGTCGAAGAGGGCGAGTTCCTCAACCGCGAGGAAGCGATCGAGGACCTGCTCTCCACGGGACTGAAGGCGTACAAGACGAGTGGCCCGATCGACGAAGAAGAGGCGGAGCCGGGCCTGGAAGACGACGGCATGATGGGACACGACGACGAGTACGTGTTCTGATTTTTTCGCCAGTCCGGTCTCTGGTATCCGTTCTCAGGCAATTCTTATGCTCGATGCCACGTGTAGATAGGGTAAGATGCACAAAGACGAACTCCTCGAGCTCCACGAACAGATGGTGCTGATCATGGAGTTCTTCCGCGACGAGATGGACGGGGTGGACCCCGAGCTGTTCGACCCCTACGAGGAACTCGACGTCGAACCCTCTGACGTCCACAAGTCCAAGAGCGAACACAAGCACGCCGTCTTCGTGCTCGGCAACGCGCTCGCGACGGCCATGAGCGAGGACGAGTTCTCCGACGCCGGCCGCGTGGGCAAGCGGATGAAGGAGCTGGCCGAGGACGCCGAGAGCAAGCTATAGCGCCCGAACGGACGGCAGGCGCCGGCGCGCCGAGCGACGGCCAGCGTCGTGGAGTTCGTGCGCGGTCGACGCGGGGTGGGCGTACCGCTGGAGTTCACGTCGACAGCGCCGGAGCTACCGGCCCGCTGTTCACGTCGACGGGCGACGCCACTCACTGGGACTGATGCGTACACTCCTGTAGCTCGGTGAATATCTCCGGATCGGTGTGGAACTTGAGGACGTTGTGGACCACGGAGTTGCGGACGTTCTGGATCACGTCCCCGTGGTTCTTGTAGAAGTCGTGGATCCAGCGCGACTCGGCCTCCCGGGTGGGGAACATCATCACGGACTTCCACTGGTACTCCCCGTCCGACAGGAAGTAGAAGAGGGTGTGGCGGTCGTCCCGGATGGTCTCCATCGCGTCGCGCCACCCCTCCTCGAACTGCTCGGGATTGAACTTGAACTCGAAGAGGGCGAAGTTGAAGTACGCCTCGTTGGGGACGATGGCCTCGCGGAAGACGCCCTCCTGTCGCATCTTCCTGATCGACTCGCTGACCGTGACGTGCGAGACCGAGATGTCATGCTCGCGCTCGAGGATGTCGGCGAGTTCGCGGGAGGACAGCTGGGGATCTTCCGAGAGTTCCCGGAGGATGATGACGTCGCGCTCCTTGAACTCCCAGTCGGGCGATCGCTCTGTCATATCGGTCCGTTGTCAGTGGGGGGTCCTTGTTCTTTCGACTCGAAGCTGCGTGGAAGGAGGTCGGCGGCGGTGGTGTCGGGTGCGACGGCTACCTGTCCAGTAACACTGACACGACACGTTCGTAGACGTTTGCGGCCCGAACTGGATAGGCCCCCCTTTAACGGCGGACGGGCGCGACGGGCGCGTATGCGCCTGCACTGGCACCGGCGCGACCTGCGTGGGAGCGACAACGCGGGGCTCGCGGCGGCGACCGGGGACGCGACGGCGGTACCCGTCTTCGTCCTCGACGACGACGTCCTCGCGCACGCGGCCCCGCCGCGCGTCGCCTTCCTGCTCGACGCCCTCGCGTCGCTGCGAGCGTGGTACCGCGAGCGGGGGAGCGACCTCCTCGTCGAGCGCGGTGACCCCGCCGAGGTCCTCCCGCGGCTGGCCGACGAGCACGGGGCCGAGGCTGTGACGTGGGGCGAGGACTACTCGGGGCTGGCGGCGGAGCGGGACGCCCGCGTTCGCCGCGCGCTCGCGGACGCCGGCGTCGAGCGCCGGGCCGTCACCGACGGCGTCCTCCACGAACCGGGCTCGATCACGACGAACGCGGGCGAGCCCTACTCCGTGTTCAGTTACTACTGGAAGAAGTGGCGCGACCGGGAGAAACCGGCTCCCCAGGCGGTCCCCGACGCGTCCGCCCTCGCTCCGGTCGAGGGGGACCCGCTGCCGACGCCCGCCGAGTTGGGGTTCGACGAACCCGAGGCGACGATCCCGCCCGCGAGCACCGAGGCGGCCCGCGGCCGACTGGCGGACTTCCTGGACGGGCCCGTCTACCGCTACGAGGACCGGCGCGACTACCCCGCCGACGAGTGCACGTCGCGGCTCTCCCCGCACCTGAAGTTCGGGACCATCGGCGTCCGCGAGGTGTACGAGCGGACGGAGGCAGCGATGGCGGCCGCCCCGGACGGGGACGCGGCGGCGTCCGTCGAGGAGTTCCAGTCGCAACTGGCCTGGCGCGAGTTCTACGCGCAGGTGCTGTGGGACAACCGGGACACCGTGACGGAGAACTTCAAGAGCTACGAGCGACCGATCCGGTGGCGCGAGGACCCCGATGGACTGCGGGCCTGGCAGGACGGCGAGACCGGCTATCCCATCGTCGACGCGGGGATGCGACAGCTACGCGAGGAGGCGTACGTGCACAACCGGGTGCGGATGATCGTCGCCGCCTTCCTGACGAAGGACCTGCTGATCGACTGGCGGCGCGGCTACGAGTGGTTCCGCGAGAGACTCGTCGACCACGACACCGCGAACGACGTCGGCGGGTGGCAGTGGGCGGCCTCGACCGGAACCGACGCCCAGCCGTACTTCCGCGTCTTCAACCCGACGACGCAGGGCGAGCGCTACGACCCGGACGCGGAGTACGTCAGGCGGTACGTCCCTGAGTTGCGGGACGCCGACCCCGACGTGATCCACGAGTGGCCCGACCTGGAACCGACCCAGCGCCGACGGGCCGCGCCGGACTATCCGGACCCGATCGTCGACCACTCGACCGCCCGGGAGCGCGCCATCGAGGCGTTCGAGGCCGCTCGCGGCGGGGACTGACGGCGGCGATCGCGGGGGCGGATCGACGTTTGAGCCGCGCGATCACGTCGGATCGCCTAAACGTTTAACAGGCGGCCGGTCGACCCCTCGAAGTGGAGGGATCTCTCATGCCCGAGCAATCAGACCCCGAACTGCCGCCACTGCCCTACGACTACGACGCCCTGGAGCCGCACATCTCCGAGCAGGTGCTCACCTGGCACCACGACACCCACCATCAGGGGTACGTCAACGGCCTCGCCGCGGCCGAGGAGACGCTGGCCGAGAACCGCGAGTCCGGCGACTTCGGCTCGACCGCCGGCGCCCTCGGCAACGTGACCCACAACGGCTGTGGCCACTATCTCCACACGCTGTTCTGGGAGAACATGTCTTCCGACGGCGGCGGCGAGCCCGAGGGCGAACTCGCCGACCGCATCGAGGAGGACTTCGGCTCCTACGAGGGCTGGAAGGGCGAGTTCCAGGCCGCCGCGTCCGCCGCCGGCGGCTGGGCGCTGCTGGTGTACGACCCCGTCGCCAAGCAGCTCCGCAACGTCGCGGTCGACAAGCACGACCAGGGCGCGCTCTGGGGTGCCCACCCGATCCTGGCGCTGGACGTCTGGGAGCACTCCTACTACTACGACTACGGGCCCGACCGCGGCAGCTTCATCGACGCGTTCTTCGAGGTCGTCGACTGGGACAAGGCCGCCGAAGAGTACCAGAAGTGCCTCGATCACTTCGAGTAGGGTACCGTCAGACACCGACGGTGCGAGCGCGGACCGCGTCGTAGCAATCTCCGCCATTCTTTCGCGCGCCGGCTCGCCAGCGGCGGCCGCGTCGCTGGCCGTCGGTCCGCTCCGCGAGCGGCGGGACGCTTCCGAGGGCTTTACCGGTCGAGCGGGGCTACCGGCGGACATGCCACGACAGAAATCGGAGTTCGACGACCTGCGTCCGCTTGAGTTCCGCGAGCCGGACGAGGTGCTGGAGGACGAGCAGATGTACACCATCTACGAGGTCGGCCGCCTGCTGCAGGGGCTCGACCCCGACGCCGACCTCGACGTCGAGACGGAGAACGTCCTGATGGACTGGGCCATCCCGTGGATGCTGAAGAATTCCGAGCAGTTCGTCTTCGCCGAGCCCGAGGACGACTCGGAGCCGGGCTACTACGGGCTCGCGTGATGCGACTGCTCGTCGCCGGCGCCGACCGCGTCGACGCGGGCAAGACCACCTTCGCGACGGGGCTGGTCGAGCACACGGGCGCGGTCGGTTACAAGCCCCGCGCGGGCAACGACTACTGGCACGACCACGACGACTACGAGCGCGCGACGCGCGACGGCCGACTGTACGGGAAGGACGCCGCCCGACTGGCCGGGGCGACCGGCGTCGACCTGGAACCCGAGGCGATCAATCCCGTCCACCGGCTCTGGCGCCCCTCGGCGGGGCCCGCGACGGGCATCCTCGGCCAGGCGGACCGGGAGTTCCTGGCCGACCGTGTCGGCGACGCCCTCGTCGTCAACGGGACCGTCGACCTGCCGGAGAGCCTGCGGGAGCGCCTGCCGGTCGCCGAGGCGACGACCGTGACCGACCTCGCCGAGTTCGACGACCTGATGGAGCGGCTCCACGCGCCGGCCCTGGAGCGGCTGGCTGACCGGGTCGCTGACCGGGACCGCGCCGTGGTGGAGTCCTACGCCGACGTCGCCCGGCCGCTCCGGGACCTCGAACCGGACGCCGTGGCCGTCGTCGAGCCCGGGCGGGCGCGGATCTACCGCGGCGACCGCTACTGGAAGGCCTGTCAGGTCGCCTCGTCGAGCCCGGTCGACGGCCGCCGGGAGGAGCGCGTCGGCGCCGTCGCCGACCTCATCGAGGTCGAGGCGACCGTCGAGCTACCGGCCCTGGGGAGCGACGAGCGGTCCGACCCCGCCGCGGTCGCCGACCGGTACGAGCACGCCTACGACGCGCTGCTGGCGGCGGCGTTCTGACTGTCGCCGTCGCTTCTCACCTCGCGTCACGTCCGCGCGGCCTGCCCGGCCATCTCCAGATGGCGGTACGGGTCTTCGGTGACGCTCGGTCCGTGGCCGACGTGGAGTTCGGCCAGGTCCTCGTCGACTGCGTCGCACACGCGGTCGATGCTGTCGATCAGGACGCCGCGGTCCCCCTCCGCGAGGTCGGTCCGGCCGAAACTCCCGCCCGCGAACACGAGGTCCCCGGCGAACAGGATCCCCGGTTCCGCCGCGTACAGGCAGAGGTGGTCGTCCTTGTGGCCCGGGGTGTGGAGCGCACGGTACTCGTGGTCGCCCAGTCGGACCGTCTCGCCGTCGCCGAGGCGCTCGTCGACGCCCTCGAACTCCCCGTCGAACCCGAGGACGGGCGCGTCCGTCGCCGCCCTGACCGCCTCGAGATTGCCGACGTGGTCTGGATGGGTGTGGGTCAGGACGACGACGTCGAGGTCGACGCCGGCCGCCTCGACGGCCGCGACGACGTCGAAGTCGTTGCCGACGTCGACCAGCGCCGTGCGCTCGCCCTCGACGAGGAAGACATTGCTGGTGAACACTTCTCGGTCGATCGCGAGGTTCTCGATCACGTGCGGCCGTGCGGGGCCCGGCCGCTTGTGCGTGTCGCCCGCGCGGGACTTACCCACAGGGCTATGTATCATGATCAAGAAAACCGGGGTAGAGAATAGATGTCCGAATCGGATCGACCTGTCGTGCTCATCGTCGAGGACGAACCGGACGTAGCCGAGACGTATCGGCTGTGGTTGCGCGACGACTACGAGGTCCGGATGGCGCACGACGGCGACGAAGGGCTGGAACTGCTCGACGAGAGCGTCGACGTGGTCCTCCTGGACAGGATGATGCCCGGACTCTCCGGGGACGAGGTCCTCGAGCGCATCCGGGAGCGGGATCTGGAGTGTCGGGTGGCTATGGTGACGGCGGTCGAACCGGACTTCGACATCCTCGAGATGGGGTTCGACGCCTACCTCTCGAAGCCCATCCGGAGCCAGCAGCTCCACGACACCGTCGAGAACCTGCTCGATCGATCCGAGTACGACGCCCTCCTTCAGGAGTACTACTCGCTGGTCGAGAAGCGCGCGACCCTGGAGGCGACCAAGAGCAACGCGGAACTCGCCGAGAGCGACGAATACGACGCTCTTAAAGGGAAGATCGGCGAACTGAAGGACGAGCTGTCGGGCTCGCTGGGTGGCATCGAGGACGACGAGGACTTCATCGCGACGCTACGGGGACTGGGCAATGGAGACGGGAACTGACCTCTCAGAGACCATGTACGACCTATCAACCGTACTCGACTTCGACGCGCTGGAGAGCGTGCGTCCCGGCACCAGCCTGCTCATCGCGGGGCCCGCGATGAGCGGCAAGGAGGCCATCGCGTTCGACGTCCTGAAGGAGGGGGCGAGGGGCGGCGAAGGGGCCGTGGTCGTCACGACCAACGACCGGGCGGCGTCCGTCGTCGACGAGTTCCGGACGGACGTCCCGGAACTGGGCGAGTCCCAGCTCGGCGTCGTCGACTGCCGCGGGGACGGCGTCGACGCCGACGAGTCGGGCGCGTTCGTCCACCACGTCTCCTCGCCGGGCGACCTGACCGGCATCGGCATCGGCATCACCAAGGCCCTCGAGGGGCTCCACAAGGGCGGCCGCGACCGCGGGCGACTGGCGCTCGTCTCGCTGTCGACGATGCTGACCTACACGGACAAGAAGACGGTCTTCAAGCTCTGTCACATCCTCTCCTCGCGGCTGGACTCGGCGGGCTACGTCGGCGTGTTCACCATCGACTCCGGCGCGCACGACGACCAGACGCTGCAGGTCATCAAGCAGGCCTTCGACGGCCTCGTGGAGATCCGCGAGAACGAGGGCGCGCGCGAGGCCCGGGTCATGGGCCTGTCGGCCGAACCCAGCGACTGGCAGGACCTCTGACAGTCGCTCCGACGCGACCGTCTCGACGCAGAAACGTTATTGCCGTCGGCATCAGGCACCCGGTATGGAAGTCCAGTTGCTGGAGGCCACCGAGGATCCCGAGCAAGTCATCTGCACGGCCGCACGCAACGACTACAGCGAGGCGTTCGTCGGCGACCAGTCCTTCTCGGAGACGATGGCCGAGATCGAGGGCGACGACGTCGAGGAGAAGAAGGAGACGCTCATCGGCCACCTCCTCGACCACGGCCACTTCGGCCCCTTCGAGCACCCGCAGGCCACCGTCGCGGTGAAGGGGATCAGCCGCTCCTGTATGGCCCAGATCACCCGTCACCGGCACGTCTCCTTCGACGTCCAGAGCATGCGCTACGTCTCCTTCGATGACGTCGACCCCGAGGACGTCCGCGAGGGCGAGCTGGTCGTGACCCCGCCCTCGGCGACGGACCCCGACTGGGTCGGCCGCAACCAGCAGACCGGCCGCGTCGGCGAGGAGACCGCCGAGAAGCGCGAGGAGGTCTTCCAGGACGCGGTGGCCGACGCCGTCGAGTCCTACCAGAAGCTGCTCGACCTCGGCATGCCGCCCGAGGACGCCCGGTTCGTCCTCCCCATCGGCACGAAGGTCAACATGGTCATGTCGATGAACGCCCGGATGCTGATGCACGTCGGCGACATGCGGGCGGCCGCGGATAGCCAGTGGGAGATTCGACAGATGACGGAAGAGGTCCTCGACCTCGCCGAGGAGTGGTGTCCGATCACCTTCGAGTACTACAACGAGCACATGAAGAACCGGAAGAACCGGCTCGCCCCGTGACACGTATCTCTTCTGGCACTACCTGAGATCTGGAAATCGCGCGTTTTCCGGTCGCTACCCACGGCTTACCTGACCTCTATCCGAAAACGTATATCTATTAGGAGATTCAATGGCTCGACCAGCCATGCGCACGGACAGTCGACGGCGGTTTCTGAAGCGTAGCGGGGCACTGGGTGTGGCCGGCATCGCCGGCCTTGCCGGTTGTACGACCGAACAGACCGGCGACGGCGGGGACGGCGGCGACGGCACCGACACCGATGGCGACGACGAGACCACCGGGACGGCCACCGACGGCGGCGGCTCGACCCCGGACGTGATGGTCGTGGTCGGCTACCCGCAGAGCGGCATTCAGCTGTTCAGCGACTACTACTCCGACTACGGCGACGACGACGCCGAGATCCTGGTGACCGACGGCCTGCAGGACGGCGAACTCCCGCAGGACGTGGGCAACGACATGTCGAACGTCCGCGGGACGGCGCCGTCCGCGTCGGGGCCGGGCGCCGACGCGTTCACCGAGATGTTCACCAGCGAGTTCGACTACGACGAGCCGGGCGTGTTCACCGCGCAGGCCTACGACGCGACGGCCGTCCAGATCCTGGCCAACGCCATGGCCGGCGAGAACGACGGGCAGGCCGTCCGCGACAACATGCGAGTGGTCGCCAATCCGGGCGGCGAGACGTTCGGGCCCTCCGAGCTCCCGGCGGCCGTCGAGGCGGCCGCGGCGGGCGAGAACGTCGAGTACCAGGGCGCCTCCAGCAACGTCGTCTTCGACGAGAACGGCGACATCGGCGCGGTCAGCTACGAGGTGTTCGGCTTCGACGAGGACGGCTACGAGACCACCGACACCGTCGACTTCGGCGGCGGCGAGGACGTTCCCCAGCCAGAGCCCCAGGGCGACGGCAGCGAGTCGGGCCGGACGATCCGCTTCGGCGTCCTCCAGCCCGAATCGGGCGACCTGGGTAACCTGGGCGTGCCCATCGCCGACGCTGCGACCCTGCCGGCGCTCCAGCTCGAGGGCGAGGTCGACTTCGAGTTCGACTACCAGCGGGCCGACACGCAGTCCCAGGCCCAGCCGGCCATCGACGCCGCCAACTCGCTGGTGAGCGACGGCTACCCGTCGATCACCGGCGCCGCCTCCTCGGAGTCGACCATCCAGGTCGCGCAGAACGTGTTCGTGCCGAACGGCGTCGTCGGCGTCTCGCCCGCCTCGACGTCGCCGGCCATCACCAATCTGGAGGACGACGACTACGTGTTCCGGACGCCGCCGAGCGACGCGCTCCAGGGTCGTGTCCTGGCCCAGCTGGCGAACGAGGACATCGGCGCGTCGACGGCCTCCACGCTGTATCTCAACAACAGCTACGGCCAGGCGCTCCAGCAGGCGTTCGTCGACGCCTTCGAGGAGGCCGGCGGCGAGGTCGTCGCCCAGGTCGCCTTCGAGTCCCAGCAGTCCTCGTACACGTCCGAGATCAACCAGGCGATGAGCCGGTGAGCGGTCCCGGCCGTCGAGAACGGGGCTGCTGGCGTCGATCGCGAACGTCTTCCGAGAATCGGATCGAGGATTCGATCCCGAATCAGCCGCCGAGGAACTCCTGCCTGACCTCCTCGTCGCCCAGGAGCGTCGATCCCTCGTCCTGGTAGCGGTTCTGTCCCTGGACGAGGACGTACCCGCGGTCGCAGCGGCGCAGCGCCTCCTTCGCGTTCTGCTCGACCATCAGAACGGCCGTGCCGGCGTCGTTGATGGCGTCGATGCGGTCGAACATCTCGTCGACGAGGTCCGGCGCCAGCCCGGCGGAGGGCTCGTCCAGCAGGAGGAGGTCGGGGTCGAGCATCAGCGCGTGGCCCATGGCGAGCATCTGCTGTTGCCCGCCCGAGAGCGTCCCGGCCTTCTGCTCGGACCGCTCCTCGAGGATGGGGAACCGGTCGTACACCTCCCAGATCCGGTCCTCCGGCATCTCGTCGAGGATGTAGGCCCCCATCTCCAGGTTCTCCCGGACGGACAGCGACGAGAACACGTTGTCCGTCTGGGGCACGTAGCCGACGCCCTGGTGGATGATCTCGTCGGGTCGGCGTCCACCGATGTCCTCGCCGTCGAAGACGATCGAGCCGCCCATGTGGGCCGTGAGGCCGAAGACGGACTTCATCACGGTCGACTTGCCGGCGCCGTTGGGGCCGACGACGGTGACGTACTCGCCGTCGGCGACGTCAAGGTCGACGCCGTCCAGCACCTGAAGGTCGCCGTAGCCGGCGTCGAGGTCCCGGACCGAAAGCAGGCTCTCGGCGGGGTCCGGCAGGTCGACGTTCTCCGACAGGGTCGCCCGCACGTCGGTGGACTCTGCGGCGGCCGCGTCGTCCGCGCCGCGCTCGTCGGCGTCGGCGCGCTCGCTCATACGTCACCTCCCAGGTAGGCCTCGAGGACGCGCTCGTTCGACCTGATCGCCTCGGCGTCGCCCTCCGCCAGGACCTCGCCCTGGTGCATCACGACGATGTGCTCGCAGTTGTTCATGATCACGTCCATGTCGTGCTCGACGAGCAGGAACGTCAGCCCGTCCTCGCGCAGTTCGTGGATCCGCTCCAGCAGCTTCTCCTCCAGCGTCGGATTGACGCCGGCCAGCGGTTCGTCCAGCAGCACCATGTCGGGATCGGTCATCAGCACGCGGGCCATCTCCAGCAGCTTCCGCTGGCCGCCGGAGAGGGTGCCGGCGTACTCGTGGGCCAGGTGATCGATCTCGAAGAAATCCAGGGTCTCCCAGGCCCGGTCGCGGACCTCGGCCTCGGTGCGCTCGACCTCGTCGCGCAGGCCCGGCAGGACCGCCCGCGTCGCCGACTCGCCGACCTGATCCGGCGGGGCGAGCATGACGTTCTCGAGGACGGTCATCTCCGAGAGCTCGCGGGCGATCTGGAACGTCCGGACGAGCCCGCGGTTCGCGACGGCGTCGGGCGACAGGCCCGTCACGTCCTCGCCGGCGAAGCGGACGGTTCCGCTCGTGGGCTCGTGGACGCCGGTGATGCAGTTGAACGTGGTCGACTTGCCGGCGCCGTTGGGCCCGATCAGCCCCGTCAACGAGCCGCGCTCGACGTCGAAGGTGGCCCCGTCGACGGCGGTGACGCCGCCGAACTCCTTGCGGAGGTCCTCGACGGACAGCAGCGCGTCGCCGGCGGGCTCGGCGTCGACGGCGTCGCGTTCCGCTTCGACGCTCTCGGTACCCGCAGTGGTCGCGTCCGCCTCTCGCTCGTCGGATGCGGCGTCACTCATCGTCGTCACCTCCCGTCACCGCGCTGCGGTCGAGGTCCACGCTCGCGGCCGGTTCGACCCGGTGGCCGAGCAGCCCCTCGGGTCGGTTCTGCATGACCCACACGATCACGACGCCGATGAGGACGAACCGGAGCAGGCTGACGTTCGAGAGCGTGTAAGCCACCAGCGGCCCGGGATCCAGCGCGGACAGCGGCCCCAGGGCGTCGACGACGTTCCCCGGCGCGCCCCGGCCGGCGTACGGGAGGTTCTCGCCGAGGCGTGCGGGGAAGTAGAAGAGGACGGCGGTGAACGTCGCGGCCCCGAGGATGCTCCCCGTGTTCGAACCGGAGCCGCCGATGATCAGCGCGGCGAACACGTAGAAGGTGATGATCGGCCGGAACTGTCCGGGCGCGATGTAGCCGCCCTGACCCCGGAAGAGGACGCCCGCCAGCCCCATCAGCGCGCAGCCGATCATGAACGCCTTGACCTTGAACAGGCGGGTGTCCTTCCCGAGCGCCTGCGTGACCGTCTCGTCCTCGCGGATGGCCTTGAGGACGCGGCCGAACGGCGACGAGGCGAGGCGGTCGAGCACCCAGTAGACCGCCGCTACGACGGCCAGCAGGGAGAGCCCGTACGCGATATTGACGACGTTCGGGCCGGAGACGCCGAGCGCGCCGAGCGCGTCGACGAGGAAGCCCAGCGGCCCCTGGACGAGGCCGCGGACGACGTCGTTGGGTGCGGCGAATCGGATGCCGGTCCCGCCGCCGGTGCCGAACTCGACGCCGGCCACCGAGACGTGCTGGACGCCCTGCCAGTTGACGAACAGCCGGATGATCTCGGAGAGGGCGACCGTCACGATGGCGAGGTAGTCCGCCTCCAGTCGCAGCGCCGGCAGCGCGGCGAGCGCGCCGACGAGCGCGGCGGCGACCATGCCGCCGATCAGGCCGAGCCACAGCGGGAGGCCGAAGCCCGGGACGCCGCCGGTCCCGGGGTCGACCGGCGCCGTCATGATGGCCGTCGTGTACGCGCCGACGGCCATGAACCCGGCGACGCCGATGTTGAACAGCCCCGTGTAGCCCCACTGGATGTTCAGCGCCAGCGTGAGCAGCGCGTACGCGCCGATCAAGATGGTCACTCGCCCGACGAAGTTCGCGGCGAGGTTGGGCCAGTCGGGGCCGCCCACGAGCGCGGCGAACAGCGCCATCCCGAGCCAGATGGCCGCCACGAAGCCGGCGACCAGCTGGACGTCCGAGCGATCGTCGGTCCACTCCGACCAGGCGAGGCTCATGCGGTCGTCACCCCCCCGAAGATGCCCTCGGGACGGACCAGGAGGACGACGATCAGCGCGAGGAAGGCCGCCGCCCGGGTCAGCCCGGAGGGGAGCCAGATCAGCGCCATGCTGTCGACGAGCCCGATGACGACGCCGCCGGCCATCGCGCCGTAGATGGAGCCGATGCCGCCTAGGATCACCGCGGCGAAGATCAGCAGCAGGAGGATCCAGCCGAAGTTGAAGGAGATGGTACCGCTCTCCAGCACGAGCAGGTAGCCGGCGACGCCGGCCAGCGCGCCCCCGAGGATCCAGGTCAGCCGGATCACCCGCTCGGTCGGGATGCCGGTCACCCGCGCGAGGTCCTCGTTGTCGGCCATCGCCCGCATCGCCTTGCCGAGCTTGGTCCGCTGGAGCAGGAGGTGAATCCCCAGCATGAGGGCCAGCGAGATCGCCAGCAGGGCGAGCTCGTTGTCGGTGATGGCGACCGGCTGCTGGCCCGCGGGGTTCAGCAGGATCAGCCGGAAGCCCTGGCTCGCGACCCCGGACGACTGCGTGCCGAAGAGGAAGGCGACGACGTACCGCAGCGCGAGCGCGACCCCGATGGAGGCGATCAGCAGCGAGATAGAGCCCGCGTCCCGCATCGGCCGGTAGGCCAGCCGGTCGATCAGCAGCGCGACGGCGACCGTGCCGGCCGCGGCCACGACCAGGCCGACCAGGACCGCTACCGGCGTCAGCGTGACGCTCAGTTGCTGCCCCGTGTCGAACATCACCAGATCGGCCAGCGACGCGCCGGTCCCGATGCCGGCGGCGACGTAGGCGGCCACCCAGCCGACGAACGCCCCGGCCGTGACCGTGTCGCCGTGCGCGAAGTTGGCGAAGTCGAGGATGCTGTACGTCATCGACAGCCCGATGCCCGCCAGCCCGACGGCCAGCCCCACCAGCAGCCCGTCGAGGGCCATCGACGCGAGCGAACTGATCGTCAGCGCGCCGCCGATCACCTTGACCCCCATGAAGAACACGGACGTCCCCGCCAGCTTGACGAGGAGGTCCAGAAGGAGGTAGCCGGCGACCACGCCGACGAGCGCCGCGGCGGGTCGCTCGGCGACGGCGCCGCGCCCGTCGTGAACCGTCTCCGTGATGCCCATACTTGTCGAGAGGGACCTGCCGCGAGAATAAATAAACTCCCGGTCACCGGCAGGTTCCTGTCGTCTGTGAGGCGTGTTATTTAGACCCACGGCGGGCGACGCGCGGCGAGCGACGGTGGATTAATCGGTCCGCGGACGTAGGGGCGCGTATGGGCGCACGAACGGGGGCAAGCGAGGAGCCGGCCAGCGACGAGCGGGCCGACTACGACCACGCGGGCGGCGAGGTGGCCCGACCGGGGTTCGTCGCCGACCTGCGCGACCGGGTCGACGGCGAAGTGCGGTTCGACGAGTACACTCGCGGGCTGTACGCCACGGACGCCAGCGCGTACTCGGTGACGCCGGTCGGCGTCGTCTTCCCGCAGTCGACCGGGGACGTCGCCGCGACGGTCGCCTACTGCGCCGAGCGGTCCGTACCGGTGCTGCCCCGCGGGGGCGGGACCAGCCTCGCCGGGCAGGCGGTCAACGAGGCCGTCGTCCTCGACTTCACGCGGCACATGGACGGCGTCGTCGACGTCGACCCCGACGCGCGGACGGCCCGCGCCGAGGTGGGCGTTACTCTCGGGGAACTGAACGACCGCCTGGCCGACCACGGCCTGAAGTTCGCGCCGGACCCGGCCTGGGGCGACAAGAGCGCGCTGGGCGGTGCCATCGGGAACAACTCCACGGGCGCACACTCCCTGAAGTACGGCAAGACGGACCACTACGTCGAGGA
The DNA here is from genome assembly GCF_020217425.1 of Halomicrobium urmianum. Taxonomy (NCBI): domain Archaea; kingdom Methanobacteriati; phylum Methanobacteriota; class Halobacteria; order Halobacteriales; family Haloarculaceae; genus Halomicrobium; species Halomicrobium urmianum. The sequence continues at coordinate 277,228 of NZ_CP084090.1, read as the reverse complement.
GTGCGAGGTCGTTCTCGCCGACGGCACGGTGACGACGTTCGGCGAGGTGACCCTCGACGAGGCCCGCGAGCGGGCCGGCGACGGCGATCTGGCGGCGCGCATCTACGACGCCGTGGTCCGGGTCGTCGACGAGGAGGCCGAGGGGGTCGAGGCCGCGTTCCCCGACCTGAAGCGCAACGTCTCCGGATACAACCTCGATCGCCTGCTGGCGGAGGCCGACGGCGAGTTCGGCGAGGAAGGTCGGATCAACGTCGCGCGCCTGCTGGCGGGTAGCGAGGGGACGCTGGCCGTCGTCACCGAGGCGTCCGTATCGCTGGAGCCCGTCCCCGAGACGAAGGCGCTGGCCCTGCTGAGCTACCCCGAGCTGGTCACCGCCATGGCGGACGTCGACCCCATCCTCGACCACGACCCGGCCGCGGTGGAGGTGCTCGACGACGTCCTGCTGGACCTGGCGAGCGACACCGAGGAGTTCGGCGCGCTGGTCGACACCCTGCTGCCGGAGGGGACCGGCGCAGTCCTGCTGGTCGAGTTCTACGCCGAGGACGACGACGAGGGCCAGCAGCTGGTGGCCGACCTGCTGGCCGACCGCGTCGACGGCGAGACCGACCCTGAGGGCGAACCCGGGGACGGCGCGGAGTCGCTGACGGCAGCGCCCCGGCGGGCCTTCCACGGTCAGGAGGCCCACGGCGACGCCGAGCGCGAGCGCTTCTGGAAGCTCCGCAAGAGCGGTCTCCCCATCCTGCTGGGGCGGACGACCGACGCCAAGCACGTCAGCTTCATCGAGGACACCGCGGTCCCGCCGGAGAACCTGCCGGAGTTCGTCGCCGACTTCCAGGACCTGCTGGCCGACAACGACACGTTCGCGAGCTTCTACGCGCACGCCGGCCCAGGCTGCCTGCACATCCGGCCGCTGATAAACACCAAGACCGAGGCGGGCGTCGAGCAGATGGAAGCGATCGCCGACGGCGCGACCGACCTCGTCGTCGAGTACGGCGGCAGCGTCTCCGGCGAGCACGGCGACGGCCGGGCGCGCACGCGGTGGAACCGGAAGCTGTACGGGCAGGACGTCTGGGAGCTGTTCCGCGACCTGAAGACGACCTTCGATCCCGACTGGCTGCTCAACCCCGGGCAGGTCGTGGGCTACGCCGAGGACGAGACGATCCCGGAGGGCGTCCCGCCGCGGGCCCGCGCCGTCGCCGTGACCGACGACCTGCGGTTCGACCCCGACTACGAGTTCGACGCCGGGTTCGAGCCGAGCCTGGAGTGGGACAACGACAACGGGATGCAGGGGATGGTCGAGCTCTGTCACGGCTGCGGCGGCTGTCGCGGCCCGCAGGAGACCACCGGCGGCGTGATGTGTCCGACCTACCGCGCCGCCGACGAGGAGGTGACGGCGACCCGCGGTCGGGCCAACGCCCTCCGTCGGGCGATGAGCGGCGACCTGCCGGCCGACCCCACCGACGATGAGTTCGCCAGCGAGGTGCTGGACCTCTGCATCGGCTGCAAGGGCTGCGCGAAGGACTGCCCCAGCGAGGTCGACATGGCGAAGCTCAAGGCGGAGGTCCAGCACGCCCGTCACGAGGAGGGCGGCGCGGGCCTGCGGGACCGCCTGTTCGCTAACGTCGACCGGCTCAGCGCCGTCGGGAGCGCGCTGGCGCCCGTCTCCAACTGGCTGGCGAAGGCGCCCGGGTCCGACCTCCTCGCGGAGAAGCTGCTGGGTATCGCCCGGGAGCGCGACCTCCCCTCCTTCCGGAGCGAGTCGTTCACCGACTGGTTCGACGACCGCGGACCGGCTGTGCCCGAAGCCGACGCGGAGCGGCGCGTCCTGCTCTTTCCCGACACCTACTACAACTACAGCCACCCCGAGGTGCTCAAAGACGCCGTCCGGGTGCTGGAGGCGGCCGGCGTCCACGTGCGGGTGCCCGAGGGCGTGACCGCCAGCGGGCGCGCGGCCCACTCCAAGGGCTTCCTCGACGTTTCCCGCCGACGCGCGCGGACCAACGTCGACGCTCTGGAACCCGCCGTCCGCGAGGGCTGGGACGTGGTCGCCGTCGAACCCTCCGACGCCGTCATGTTCCAGTCGGACTACTACGACCTGCTCGGCGACGAGGCCGACCCGGTCGCCCGGAACGCCTACGGCGTCTGCGAGTACGTCGACCACTTCGAACTCGACCGGAACGTCGACTGGGCGGCGCCCGACGAGTCGCTGACCTACCACGGCCACTGCCACCAGAAGGCGACCACCAAGGACCACCACGCCGTCGGCGTCCTCCGGCGCGCGGGCTACGCGGTCGACCCGCTGGACTCCGGGTGTTGCGGCATGGCCGGCTCCTTCGGCTACGAGGCCGAGCACTACTCGATGAGCCGCGCCGTCGGCTCGATCCTGTTCGACCAGGTCGCCGACAGCGACGGCGACCGGGTCGTCGCGCCCGGGGCCTCCTGCCGGACGCAACTGGGTGACCGACCGGGCGGCGAGGAGCCGCCGCATCCCGTCGAGCGCCTCGCCGCGGCCCTGCCGGACCGTCAGCACCCGTAACGGCTTCGAGCGGGCTCGTCTGTGGCGATTTTCCCTGACGATGGGGGGAGACACAGCGCTTTTATTCTACCCTTGGGTGGTATACGGTAGATGCGTCGCCAGGTTCTGTGGGCTGTCGCCGTCCTCGTGGTGGTCGCAGCCCTCGTGCCCGCGGCCGGTAGCGCCGACGAGGCCGGACCGCTGCTGGCACAGCCCGACGGGTTCGACCGGACCACCTTCGTGGTGACCGTCACCGAGAACGGGTCCGCCGAGTGGACGGTGAAACACTCCAGACGCCTGGCGAACGAGAGCGAGCGCCAGCAGTTCGAGGACTACGCCGAGCGGTTCCAGTCCGAGGAGACGGAGGTCTACCGCAACTTCGTCACCCGCGCAGAGCGACTGGTCGCCGTCGGGGAGAACCAGACCGGACGCGAGATGCGCGCGACCGGCTTCGACCGGGACGCCTCGGTCAACGTGACCACGAGCTTCACCGACCGCGGGACCGTCTCCCTGTCCTTCCACTGGCACGGAGTAGCGCGGACCGACGGCGACCGGGTCGTCGTCAGCGACGTCTTCGCCGGCGCGTTCTACATCGGAGAGGACCAGTCGCTGGTGGTCGAGCGCGGCCCGAACCTCGCGTTCGCGCGCGTCGAGCCCGACCCGACGACGCAGTCCTCGCCGGGCTCGCTGACCGACAGCGAGATGGTCACCTGGGAGGGCGAGCGCGAGTTCGGCCCCAGCCGTCCCTACATCGAGTTCGGTCCGCGGGAACTGGTCGAGAGCGGCGGCGACGGCGACGCGCGGACCGACGGCACCGCCGACGACGACTCGACGACGGCGCTGCCCGCCGAGGGCGACAGCGGCGGGCTGATGTGGATGGCCGGCGCAGTCGCCCTGCTCGTCGCACTGGTCGGCGGCGCCGTCCTCCACTTCGGCCGCCCCGCCGTCCCCTGGAACGACGGCGACGGCGGTGCGGCGGCCGAGGCCAGCGCTCCCGAACCGGACCAGGAGCCCGAGTCCCCCGCGGTCCCGGAGGAGGAACTCCTCTCCGACAGCGACCGCGTGCTGCAGCTCCTGGAGGACAACGGCGGCCGCATGAAGCAGGTCAACATCGTCGAGGAGACCGAGTGGTCCAAGTCCAAGGTGAGCATGCTCCTCTCTGACATGGAGGAGGACGGCGAGATCAGCAAGCTCCGCGTCGGCCGGGAGAACATCATCAGCATCGCCGGCGAGGAGCCCGAGGCCGCGGGCTCCCCCTTCGAGAACGACGAGTGAGAAATCCACACAGGGCGACGCTGAAACGCAACCGTTAAACGGAAACCCGCGTTACGAACGGTTGCACGCTCCGTTAGTGTAGTCCGGCCAATCATATTGCCCTCTCGAGGCAATGACCAGGGTTCGAATCCCTGACGGAGCATTCGAGCGACCGATCGCTCGACCTGATCGCAACACTACACGCTCCGTTAGTGTAGTCCGGCCAATCATATTGCCCTCTCGAGGCAATGACCAGGGTTCGAATCCCTGACGGAGCACTTCTGTCGCGAGCACATTCGCGAGCGACTACTGTGCTGATCAGAGATGAAGTAGACGAGTCGCAGCCCGCGCGGCCGAGCGTAGCGATGCGAGCGGGACCGTCTCGGCGTGGTCCGAACCCCTGACGGTGCACTGCTCCGACATCAGACCCGCGAGCGACGGCGTCCGCATCCCGACGTGGAACGGAGCGATTCGAGTCCCGGTGAGGATAACGGCCTCTCGTCTACCCGGACGATATGGCATCTCTGTAACCTCTGGTTGCGGATTCGATTTCCTCCGTTGTCGGTGAGAGAGCTTTCCTGAACGCCAACTGTTTACGCATAGATGACACAAGAGGACACCTATGGGAACTCCGGGTTCGGCCCCGGACGTCACGCGGGACGACGTCCGGGATCTTTACGGCCGACTGGACAGGCCATCGACGCCGATATCCGCAGCCGGCGTGGCCGGGAAGCTAGAGTGTTCTCGTCGGACCGCGGAGCAGCGCCTGGCGGATCTCGAGGACCGCGGTGAACTGGCGTCGACCGTCGTCGAGGGCGGACCGCGGGTCTGGTGGCGACCGGACGACGGCGGGGAAGTCCTCGACCGGGATCGGAACCGCGAGGAACTGACCGCGCTCATCGACGCGGTCGAGGACTACGCCGTCTCGGTGCTCGACCCGGACGGCGTCGTCGTCGACTGGAACGGCGGCGCTGGGCGGCTGGAGGGGTACGCGTCGGACGACGTCGTCGGGGAGCACGTCTCGACGTTCTACACCGAGGCGGACGTCGAGGACGGCGTTCCCGAGCGGACCCTCGAAACCGCGGCGGCGGAGGGCTGCGTCGAGAACGAGGGGTGGCGCGTCCGCGCGGACGGCTCGCGGTTCTGGGCCAGCGTCACCGTCACGGCCGTCCGGGACGACGACGGCGAGCTACAGGGGTTCACGGAGGTGACGCGCGATGTGACCGACCGCCGCGAGTACGAACGGCAACTCCGGCGGGAACGGGACCTCGTCGAGCAGATCGTGGAGACCGTCCCGGTCAGCATCTGCCTGGTCTCGAGCGACGGTCAGTTCGTCCACGCCAACCAGCGGATGGTCGACTGGCTGGGTATCTCGGAGTCGGACGTCGCCGATTACTGCCTCGACAACTGGGCGGTGTACGACGCTGACGAGCAGCCGATTCCCGAGGACGAACTACCGTGGGTCCGGGTCGCGGAGCGCGGAGCGAGCGTGCGCGGGTTCGAGTGCCGGGCCGACGTTCCGAACGTGGGCCGCCGCTGGCTGTCGATCGACGCCGCGCCGCTGGAGGACACGCCGCGGGGCAACGAGCGGATCGTGGTCTCAGTCGACGACGTCACCGAGCAGAAGTACCGTCAGCGACACCTCAGGCGCGAGTACAATCAGACCGAGAAGCTGCTCCGGACGGCGCCCGTCGCGATAGCGGTCCAGAACGCCGACCGCGAGACGATACTGGCGAACGAGCGCGCGCAGGAGGCGTTCGGGCTCTCGGAACAGGAACTCAAGCAGAACCCCGTCGACGAGGGCGACTGGGCCGTCTGCGACGCCGACGGCGACCCCCTGCCGCCCGACGAGACGCCGTCTGCGAAGGTCCTGGCGACCGGCGAGCCCGTGTTCAACCAGGGGATCATCATGGAACCGTCGGACGGGGACCCCATGCAGTTCCGGGTCAACGCCGCGCCGCTGCTTGGAGAGGACGGCGAGGTCGAACGCGTCGTCACGGCCGGCGAGGAGATTACCGAGCTGAAGCGCCGGGAACGGCAGCTCGAACGGCAGAAGACGGAACTCGAGACCGAACTGAGCGAAATCCTGGGTCGGATATCGGACGCGTTCTGCGCGCTCGACGCGGAGTGGCGGTTCACGCACCTCAACGAGCGCGCCGCGGACGTCATGCGGCGGTCGAGGGAGGAGCTACGCGGCCGCGTACTCTGGGACGTGCTCGCCGACGACGCGGGCGACGCGTTCCGCGAGCGGTTCCACGAGGCGATGGACACGCAGGAGCCCGTCAGCTTCGAGGTGTCCACCGAGGAGCCCGACGCGTGGCTGGAGGTGAACGCGTACCCATCGGAGACGGGACTGTCAGTGTACTTCCGCGACGTCACCGAGCGGATCGAGCGCGAGCGGGAGCTGATCCGGTACGAGACCATCGTCGAGACGATCAACGACGGCATCTACGTGAAAGACGACGACGGCCGGTTCACCATGGTCAACGACGCGTACGCGGAGCTGACCGGCTACGACCGGGAGGAGCTGCTGGGAGAACACGCCTCGCTCGTCGTCGACGAGGACGCGATCGACCAGTCGAGGGCGATACGGGCGGCGGCCGACGGCGAGGACGAGTTGAACCCCTCGATGGAGGCGAGCATCCTGCGGGCGGACGGCTCGACGGTGCCGGCGGAGGGGACCCTGTCGACGTACACGACGGACGAGGGCGACCGGAAGCAGGTCGGCGTGGTCCGGGACATCTCCGAACGGAAAGAGCGCGAGCGAAGGCTGGAGGAGTCAGAGCGCCGGTACCGGACGCTGGCGGAGAACTTCCCGAACGGCGCGGTCGTCGTGTACGATCAAGACCTCAGATTCACGCTCGCGAAGGGGAGCGTGCTCGGCGGGACGCTGCCGACCGCGGAGCGCCTCGAGGGCGCCAGGATGCCGGACGTGGTCCCCGACGACACCGTCGCCGACCTCGAGCCGGTGTTCAGGGCCGCCGTCGAGGACGGGGAGACCGGGCGGACGACGACGGAGTTCGGCGGCCGGAACTGGCGCGTGTGGGCGACGCCGCTCCGAGACGCGGACGGGGAGATATTCGCCGGGATGGGCCTCGCTCAGGACATCACCGAACAGGTCGAGCGCGAGCGGCGGCTCCAGACGCTCGTCGACCAGTTAGAGGAGTCCAACGAGCGGTTAGAGCAGTTCGCCTACGCTGCCTCCCACGACCTGCAGGAGCCCCTTCGGATGGTCTCCAGCTACCTCCAGCTGATCGAGCGACGCTACGCGGACGCGTTCGACGAGGACGGCCGGGAGTTCCTGACGTTCGCCGTCGACGGGGCCGACCGGATGCGAGAGATGATCGAGGGGCTGCTGAAGTACTCCCGCGTCGACACGCGTGGGGACCCGCTCGAACGAGTCGACCTCGACGACGTCGTCGCGGACGTCCGGGCGGACCTCCAGTTCAAGATCGAGGAGAGCGGCGCCGAGATAGACGCCGGATCGTTGCCCGCCGTGGAGGGCGACGCCGATCAGCTCCGCCAGCTGTTCCAGAACCTGATCGACAACGCGATCGAGTACAGCGGTGACGCGCCCCCGAGCGTCGAGATATCGGCCGAACGGGACGTCGATCGGTGGCGAATCGCCGTCAGCGACGACGGTATCGGGATCGATCCGGCCGAGACCGATCGCATCTTCGAGGTGTTCGAGCGGCTCCACACCGCCGACGAACACGACGGGACGGGCATCGGCCTGGCGCTGTGCAAGCGTATCGTCGAGCGCCACGGCGGCGACCTCTGGGTCGAGTCCGAACCCGGCGAGGGGTCGACGTTCGCCCTCACGCTGCCGGCGGTGGACGCCGCGGCGGGGTCGGACGCGGAGTCAGACCCGCGGTAGGGCTGCCGTGCCGGGACGGCCGGAACGTGCCGCTCGCCGATGCGGAGATCAGGCCGGGGCGGGCTCGGCGTCGGCCTCCTCCGGTTCGACCTGCGAGAGGCGTATCGCGTTGCCGGTGACGCCGACGGTCATCCCGGCGTCGCCGAGCAGGACGGCCATCGCGACGGTGACGTATCCGAGCGGCACGCCGACGGCCAGCAGGGCCTTCATCCCGAGGCTCGCCCAGATGTTCTGCCGGATGATGCCGTTGGCGTCGGCGGCGAGCTCCGAGAGGTAGGGGAGCTTCGTCACGTCGTCGGCCATCAGCGCGACGTCGGCCGTCTCGATGGCGGCGTCGGTGCCGGCCGCGCCCATGGCGACGCCGACGGTCGCCGTGGCGAGCGCGGGGGCGTCGTTGACGCCGTCGCCGACCATGGCCACGCCGTCGGGGTACTCCTCCAGCAGTCCCTCGACGGCGTCGACCTTCTCGTCGGGGAGCAGGCCCGCGCGGACCTGGTCGATGCCGACCTCGTCGGCGATGGCGCGGGCGGTCCGTTCCTCGTCGCCCGTGAGCATCACCGTCTCGACGCCCAGCTCGCGGAGCCGCCGGACCGTCCAGGCCGCGCCGGGGCGGACCTCGTCGGCGACGGCGATGACGCCCTCCAGTTCGTCCTCGCGGCCGACCAGCACCACGGTCTTGCCCTCCTCGCGGAGCCGCGGGATGGCGTCCTCGACGAGGCCGAGACAGCCCTGGCGCTCGCAGGCGTGGTGGACCTCCGCCGCGAGGTCGTCGCCGCCGTCGAGGACGTGGACGCGGCCGAGGTCGAACCCGAGGTCCTCGAACAGGTCCGGGTTGCCGGCGTAGTGGGGGTCGCCTGATAGCGTCGCCCGGACGCCCTCGCCGGTGAGGCTCTCGAACTCGCCGACCTCGGTCCCCTCGACGGCGCGCTCGTCGGCGTGGGCGACGATGGCCTCGCCGATGGGGTGCTCGGAGCGCTGTTCCAGTCCGCGGGCGCAGCGGAGCACGTCGTCCTCGTCGCGGTCGCCCACGGGGATCACGTCCGTCACCGACAGCTCGCCCCGGGTGATGGTACCCGTCTTGTCCAGCGCGACGGCGTCGACCTGCCCCATCGCCTCCAGGCGGTCGCCGCCCTTGATCAGGACGCCGTTCTTCGCGGCGCTGGTGATCCCCGAGACTACGGTGACCGGCGTCGAGATGACGAACGCGCAGGGGCAGGCGAGCACGAGCATCGTGATCCCGTAGACGAACCACGTGATCCAGTCGGCGCCGAAGGCGAGGGGCGGAATCGTCGCGACGCCCACGGCGACGGCGACCATCAGGGGCGTGTAGTAGCCGGAGAAGCGGTCGACGAACTGCTCGCGCTCGGTCTTGTCGGCCTCGGCGTCCTCGACGAGGCGGACGATCTGCGAGAGGGTGTCGTCGCCCGGTTCGGCCTCGACCTCGACCTCGAGGTAGCCCTCCTCGTTGATCGTACCGGCGAACACCTCGTCGCCGACGGCCTTGTCCGCGGGGACGCTCTCGCCGGTGATCGGGGACTCGTCGACGGCGCTGGCCCCCTCGACGACGGTGCCGTCGGCCGGGATCTTCTCGCCGGGCGGGATCACGACGCGGTCGCCGATCGACAGGTCGTCGACCGGGACGGTGACCTCCTCGCCGTCGCGCCGGACTGTCGCCTCGTCGGGCGAGAGGTCCATCAGTTCGCGCAGCGAGGAGCGGGCCCGATCCATCGAGTGCTCCTCCAGCAGTTCTGCGGTGCTGAACAGGACAGCCAGCGTGGCCGCCTCGGAGAACAGCGAGGCCTCGGGCGAGAGCAGCGTCGCCGAGATGGCAGCGACGATGGCCGTCGTCATCAGGAAGTCGATGTCCAGCGAGACGTTGCGAGCAGAGTAGAGCCCGCCCCGGACGATCTCGCGGCCGGCCAGCGCGACGGCCGCGAGGAAGAGGACGTCGGCCACGCCGATCGGGGCGCCCAGAACCGTCGCCACGGTCACCTCGATCCCGACGAGGCCGAACTCGATCAGCAGGCCGGCGAACAGCGCCACCGCGCCGATCCCCGTCGCGATCGCGCGGGGGCTCGTCCAGACGCTCGCGGGCCCTCCCTCCTCGCCGTCCGCGTCCGCGCCGGGCACGCTGTACCCGGCCCCCTCGATGGCGTCGGCGACGGCGCTCTCCGCGACCGCCTCGCGGACGCTGACGACGACCGTCCCCGTAGCCGGGCGCGTGTCTACGTCTTCGACGCCGTCGACCCCGTCGGCGGCCGACTCTACCTTCGCGGCGCAGGACGCGCAGTCCATGTCCGGCACGGACAGGCGCAGCTCGTCGCCGCCGTCGTCGGGCGGGTCCGTACCTGCGGTACCCTCTGTCATTAGGCCGATCTAGACCCTCGGAGTTTATTAATATAGCTGCTATGAGTGACGGTGATTCGACCAATGATTATTAATCCTGGCGTAGGAAATTGTTAAACTCGCCGGCGACGGCCCGCCTCAGACGTCGAAGACGACGTAGGCGTGCCAGCCCCCCTCCGTCTCGGAGAGGTCCATCTCGGAGTAGGTGACTGCCTTGACGTCCCGGGCGACGACGTCGGACAGCGGGACGCCGCGGGCGGTGGCCGCGACCCGCCACTCGCCGTCGACCCGCTCGACGGAGGCCTCGCTGTCCGCCGGCAGGACGCTATCGACGTCCCGTCGGTAGATCAGTTCGTCCAGGTAGTCGAAGAGGGCGGCCTCGCGGCCCTCGGCCGCCACTTCGAGGTCGAACCGCTCGCCGCCGTTCGGGACGTCGTCGCACATGGCCGCCGTCAGGCCGTCCGCCACGGCCGCGAACGCCTCGCCCAGCGTCTCGCCGGTGGCCTCGACGGCCACGTCCGCCGTGTGTTCGCGCAACTGGAAGGGCACGGTCTCTCGTCGGACCATCGGGCCAGCGCGACCAAAAGCCTGTCCGGAGCTATCGTAGAACCTGAAACGATTCACACATCGAGGTACACCTCGGGTTCCCCTCGAGCGTGACATCGCGTTCAGTTTCTACTCTACTCCGGCCGGGGACCGCGTCTCCCGGAGAGCCGGCGGCGGAGGAACGCCGCGAACGCCAGCGGCGAGAAAAGGGCCAGCAGGAAGGACCCGCCGACGAGACCGGTAGTCGCGTCGATACCGGAACCGCCGGCCCCCGCGCCCCCTTCGCCGCTGGCCGCGCTTCCGACGCTCTCGCCGCCGGAACCGCCCGAGCCGCCGACGACGACGGCGCCCTTCATGCCCATCGTCCGGTGAGGCGAGCAGACGTAGCGGTAGACCCCCTCCTCCTCGAAGTCCTGCTCGAAGGTGTGGCCCGCGTCGCCGACCAGTTCGCTCTCGAAGGACCCGTCCTCGGCGACGACGTTGTGGCTGCCGCCGTCCCCGCTCCATTCCCAGGTGACGGTCGTTCCCGGGTCGACGCGGACGGCGGCCGGATCGAACGCGAACGCGCCGCCGTTGCCCTGCGCGCCCACAGTGACCGTGACGCTGTCCTCGCCCGTCATGTCGACGGTGCCGTCGAAGTTGCCGACGCCGTCGAACCAGCCGCCGTAGTCCGGGCCGCTCTGGGCCGCCGCGGCGGGGACCGCCCCCGCCGCGCCTGCCGCGACCGCTGCGCCCGCCATCGTCCGCATGGCCGTCCGGCGCGTGACGGTCGATCCGTCACCGCTGCCGGAGCGGTCGTCGGTCGACGCACGCTGCAGGTCGCCGCTCTCGTTCTCGCTCATGCTCCGAGGTGGGCGTCGGTACCGCAAAAGGACGTTCGCGATTCTCAGCCGCCGGGAATCCCGTCCTGCGTGGCGGCGACACTCTGCACGTCGGCGACTGCCCGTGTGGTGTATTCACATCCGTGAACAAAGCTTAATATATAACCTGCTGAACGTGCTGGCACGGCGAGGTGCTCACCGAAATGACCGTTTCCACCACTCCCGGAGCGACCGCCCGTCACAGCGGGCGGTCCGCGTGTGCCGGCGTACGCGCCGAGTACGCCGCTTCGGGGATGCACTCTGTTTCGAGTGCACTCTGGAACGGTCAGGTGGGTACCGCACTCTATCGGCCCGCACCGATCGCCGCGTGACGCGGCGCGGACGCGGGCCACGGTTCTCACCTGTCGATCACCGCCCAGGGAGTACGCTGCTGGTCCGCGTTCCCGTCGCACGCGCCCGTAGTCGCCCGCTCGTCCGTTCCGCCGGTCGCTGACGGCCGCCGGTCGGCGGGGTCCGACTCGCGGTCGCGTTCCGTCGCGTCCGCGCCCGGTGTGCCGACGAATAGCCGCGCGACTCGCCAGCGGCGGCGCTGTCGCGCGGCCCCGGCCGGAGGCTGGCCCCGCGCGGGCCCGGTTCGACTCCGGGCTCCGGCCCTATGTCGCTCCATGCGACCGTCCCGGTCGACGTGACGGCCGACGTCTCGCTGCGCGTCCCGCGCGGCGAGGCCGGCGACCTCGAAGCCGGCGTCGCCGACGTGCTGGCGAGCGTCGACGCCGTCGAGGCAGCGACCGTCGAACGCGTCACCGGCGTCACACCGACGTGGACGGACATCCGCGTCGACGCCGACGTCAGCGTGACCGCTGCGGTCCCCGCCGACGCCGAGGATCGCGGCGACGCCGTCGCCGACCGCCTCGCGGACGGCTTCGGCGTCACCGAGGTAGCCGCCGTCGACGTCGACGACTGATCGCGGAATCGAACGCCGTTTTCGGTAGCGAGAACGCGGTTCAACGCCGCCTACTCCGCCCGTAAACGGTGAATAACAAACCACCATCCGCCCCTCGACTGAAGTGAGCGGCGACGTGCCGGCGCGACGCCGTACCGACGCGCCGCCCCGTCCCGCTCTTCGGCTGGTCGCCGCCGGGAGCTTCGCTGCGCTCGGCTGGACACCGGCCGTTCGACGCGATCGGACCGTGCCCCGAACCGCTCCGATCCGACTGCCCGCGCGCCAGCGCGGGACGCCAGCCCGCCGCGCCGGCGGGGCGCCCGCGAGCCGCCGTCGCAGTCGCGTGCCCGCGGCGGCCGAACCCCGCCGGCGCACCCACTGACGGACGACACACTCCGTCCGCCAGTCTCTCACCCAGAGCCCACCCGCGGGGGTGCCCGATCCCACCCTCGCTTACGCGGTATCAGTGCCGGGATGACCCCAGCCTGGTTAAGGGACCGCCCTTCGTGGCGGTGGCCTCGTGCCACGGACGTTCGAATCGTCCTCCCGGCGTTTTTTCGACGTTCACCCTCGAACAGCCGCCGCTCTGCTCGTCAGTTCGCCGACCAGCGCGCGTCGGAGAGCGTCCGCTGGACGGCCTCCTCCCCGACGGCCTCTGCGAGCGTCTCGAAGCCCGACCGCTCGACGGGGTCGTCGGCGTTCGCCACCAGCCGCGAGACGATGAACTCAGGCGTGGACTTCCCGACGGTGCCGAAGCGTGGCTGGTAGTCCACGGACAGTTCCAGGTCCGGAGTCAGCCCCTCGGCGAAGATGCCGTCGGTGCGCGCCGCGTCGGGCAGCGGCTCCAGGTCGTCGGCCAGGTGGGTGACGAACACGCCCAGCGCCGCCCGGTCGACAGTCAGCGTCACCAGCCCGTGCAGCAGCTCCGCGGCGCTGCCCGGCTCCGTGATGGCCTCGAACTCGTCGACCAGCATCAGCGTCCGGCCGGCGTCGGTCAGCGGCGGAACGACCGACCGCAGCGTGGACTCCAGCACCCCGGCGTTGAACGAGGCGTGCCGGCGGTGGAACACGACGGCGTCGACCAGGCCCACCTCCGCCTCGTGGGCCGGGACGGGCAGGCCCATCTGGGCCAGTAGCTGGACCTGGCACAGCGTCTCCAGCAGCGTCGTCTTCCCGCCGGAGTTGGCCCCGGTCAGGACGGCCACGCGGTCGCCCCGTGGCGGCTCGCGGCCTCCGTCCATGTCGTGGTCCCCGACAGCGTAGGTGACCGCCTGGACGTCCACGCCGGCCGCCGCGAGCGAGAGGTTGCGCGCCCCCCGCACCGCGACCGTCTCCCGGTCCTCGACCAGCACCGGACGAGTGAGGTCGTAGGCCATGGCGAACCGGGCCAGCGAGACGTACAGCGCCGCGTCGTCGACCGCCTCGACGGCCCGATCGACCGTCTCCCGCGCCGCGTCGAGGTCCGCCTCCAGCGTCGCCGCCACCTCGCGCCCGCGCTCGTCGACGGCCTCGCGGAGGTCGCCGGACAGCGCCCGCAGGCTCGCGTCGACGAACTCGTGGGCGTCGGCGGCCTCGCCCGGCATCGCGTCGCGGACCCGGGCCGCGTCGACGCTGGCTTCGTCGACCAGGTGCCGCGAGAGGGCGTCCTGGAACTCCGACGGTCGCCGCGCGGCGGACTCCAGTTCCTCGACGACGTCAGCCGGCGCGGCGGCTAGGTCCTCAACCTGCCCAAGCCTCTCGCGCAGGCGGTCGAGCTCCTCGTCGGCGCCCCCGCCGACGCGGTCGCCGCCCTGCAGGCCCGCCAGCGCCCGCTCGGCGTCCCCCAGCGCCGCCCCGTCGAGGTCGGCCACGGGCGCGAAGACGCCCGCGTCGACGCCCGCCTCCTGCAGCGCCAGCGCGGCCCGGACCGCCCCGAGCTCGTCGTCCTCGGGGTTCGTCCGCCGCTCGAACGCCGACAGCGCGTCCGCGCGCGTCGGCTCGTCCAGCGACGCCCAGGCGTCCCGCGCCGCCAGCACCTCGTCCAGGCGCTCCTCCATCGCCTCGCGGGACGGCAGCGGCGTCAGGACCCGGACCCGGTCGGCCGCCGCGTCGGTGACGGCGTGTTCCTCCGCCAGGTCCAGCAGCTCCTTGTACACGTCGCGGGCGTCCCGCGTGGCAAGGAGGTCCATCGCCTCTGCCCCGGTGGCCCGCCGGAGGATCCGCGTCGCCCGCCCGCGGGAGAGCCCCGCCGCGGTCAGCGCCCGCGTGTCTGCGGACTCGATCGCCTCGACGGCCCGCTCGACGCCCAGTTCCTCCGCCAGCAACTCGCTCGTCTTCGGGCCGATGCCCCAGTACTCCTCCAGTCGCATGTGGTGGGCCAGCGTCGGCCCGGGTATAGGCGTTTCTCCAGACGGCGAGGGACAGTAGTTTGAATTCGACGAAAGAAGAGTGTTGACGGCTAGAAAGCCCCGGCCCGTTCGACTCGGGGGACTCGCTGCGCCCTTCACTCCCTTCGGTCGTTCCAGTGCTTGTGATCTGAAAATCGCCTCCGGCGATTTTCATCATCCCGAAAGAGCTACGCTCTTTCGGGCGACGTCGTCCGCCGTCGTCGAACGGGCCGCCCCTTTCAGTCCCTCCCGATGTCGGTTGGCCAACTAACGCTGGGTGGGACTGAAAGGGGCGGCGAGCTACGCGAACCCCGGCGAAGCAAGGACCGCAACGGAGTGAGGACCGCAGCGAGCCGCGGGAGCGTAGCTCACCGGGGCTTTCTGGCCGTTCACGGCAGCGGTCCCGTCAGTTAACTCGGTCGGTCGGTGGTTTCCTAGCCCCAGAACGACTGCGTGCGGGCGTACTCCCGCTCCTGGCTGAGGATGTCGCGGTAGAACTCGTCCTCGTCCTCGCGGAGGCGGTTGATGATCCGGGCGGCGTTGTGGGGGCCGACGCCCCTCGCTGCGAGCGCGATGACGGCCCGCCGGCCGTGGCTCTGAACCAGCGACGCCGAGCGGTAGGCCCGCTCGGTCATCTTCTCCTGCTCGTCGTCCTTGTCCCCCGACTTGATCGCCGCGATCACCTCGTCGGCCCAGGGGTTCAGCGCGGCGATGCGGGTCGACCCGCACTCGGGACACTCCGGCTGGTCGCGGACGCGGGAGACCTTCCGCCGTGTTTGCCACTCCTGACAGTGTAAACAGAACAGGAGGATCCGGTCGTTCTGGATGCGCTCCTTGACGGTCTCGATGACGCTGGCGTCGGCGTGCTCCGGCGAGAGCAGTTCGCGCCCTGACGAACGTCCCCCATTACCGATCGGCGTCCGCTCGCCCGTGGTTTCCACCTCGATGCCGCCCTCCGAAATCGCCGCGAGCACCTGCCGCGTCTCGTCGATGGCGAGGTCCTCGTGGAACACCTCGCGGACGGCCTCGTCGTAGATGGGCGTCCCCTCCAGCGCGGCCAGCAGGCGGTCGCGGCCGAAGTCCGTCGAGCCGCGGCCGCGCCAGCGCTTGAGCGTGCCGAACTTCGTGGCCACCTGGGCGAGCTTGAACTTCAGCGCGTCGGCGTTCTTCAGGCTGAGTTCGATGATCGCCTCGACGTGGTCGGGGTCGGTCGACTCCAGCACGTCGACGGCGTCGGCGCCGCTGATCCCGCTTGGCAGTTCGAGCTCGATCCGGTAGGGGTCGACCTCCATCGCGACCGTTGACCCGGCGCGCTGGCCGAGCATGGCCGAGAGGATCCGCCCGAGCGTCTCGTTGACCTTGTGGCCGAAGGTGGCGTTGACGACCACCTCGTGGCCGTAGTACTCGACGAGAACCGTGTCGGCGTCGGGGAAGGGCGCGTCGTGGCCCGCCAGCTGCTCGATGGCGCTCTCGATGGTCGCGGCGTCGGCGTCGTAGCGCCGCGCGAGGTCGCGGGCGACGGACTCGGCGGGTGCGCCGCCCTGTAGTTGCTGGCCCGCGACGCGGCGGATCTCGCCGACCTCCTCGGCGACCGCGCGGGGGACGGGGATCTCCTGACCGACCCACGAGGGCACCTCACCGGCGGGGTCCTCGATGGGCGAGACGGTGACGACCTCCTCGTCCTCGTCGACGTCGGTGATCCGCCACATCTCGCCGCGCTGGATGAACACCTCGCCGGGCTGGGCGAAGTTGACGACGAACTGCTCGTCCAGCGTCCCGACCTGGTCGCCGGAGGCCACGTCCTCCACGTCGTAGGTTGCCTCGTCGGGGATCATCGAGAGGTTCTGGTAGAAGTACTGCCAGGTGCCGCGGCGCTTCTCCAGGGTGTCGGCCGCCTCGTCGATCCAGATCACCCTGTTCTCGCCGAGTTCGCGGACCACGTCGCGGAACTGGTCGACGGTGAGGTCGCGGAACGGGTAGGCCCGCGTGATTATCTCGTAGGCTTCCATCGCGCGGACGTCGCCGAAGTCCATCACGACGCCGGCGACCTGGTTGGCGACGACGTCGAGGCTGCCGTCGTGGATGCCCGCCGGTTCGACCTCGCCGGCCTGGGCCTGGCGGGCGATGGCCAGCGCCTCGAACGTGTCGTCGGGGTGGGTCGTGACGATGGTGCCCGACGACACGAGATCGCGCCGGTGGCCCGCGCGCCCCACGCGCTGGAGGAGGCGCGAGACCTGCCGGGGGCTCCCGTACTGGATCACGTGATCGACGTGGCCCACGTCGATGCCCAGCTCCATCGAGGACGTACAGAGGAGGGCGTCCAGTTCGCCCGCCTTGAACTCGTCCTCGACGCGGATGCGGGCCTCCTTCGACAGCGAGCCGTGGTGGACGTCGATGTTCGTGCCCAGTTCCTTGAACCGCGAGCCCAGCGCCTCCGCCGTCTGTCGCGTGTTGACGAACAGCAGGACCGACTCGTGCTCGCCGATCAGTTCGTCGATGGCCCGGACGTGGCTGGCCACTTCGGGGTCGGTCGCGAGCTTCCCCGCCAGCGACTCGTCGCGGTCGGTCACCTGCGGGCGGGTCACGTTCACCTCGAGCCGGCTGCCCACGTCGACCTCGACGATTTCGCAGCCCCGGCCGCCGGTGAGGAAACGTCCCACTTCCTCGGGGTCCCCGACCGTCGCGGAGAGCCCGATCCGCTGGAAGGGGCCGGAGATCTCGCGCAGCCGCTCCATCGCGATGGTCAGCTGGGCCCCGCGCTTGGAGGCGGCCAGTTCGTGGACCTCGTCGATCACGACGTGTTCGAGGTCCTCCAGGGCCGTCCGGAGCTTCGATCCCGTCAGCATCGCCTGGACCGTCTCCGGCGTGGTGACGAGGACGTCCGGCGGGTCGTTGGCCTGCTTCTGGCGCTGGTAGTCCGTGGTGTCGCCGTGGCGGACGTCGACCTCCAGATCGAGCGTCTGGCCCCACCACTCCAGGCGCTCGCGCATGTCGCGGTTGAGCGCCCGCAGCGGCGTCACGTAGAGGGCACCGATGCCGAAGCGCTCCGCGTTTTCGCTCTCGCCCCCCGCGAGCGCGTCGAACACCGGCAGCATCGCCGTCTCGGTCTTACCGGTGCCCGTCGGCGCGACGACGAGGGCGTCCTCCCCCCGTGCCAGCGGCGGGATGGCCCGGCGCTGGGGCTCCGTGGGGGTGGTGAAGCCGCGCTCGGAGAGAGCCCCCCGGACCTGCTCGCCCAGCGCGGTGAAGGCGGCGTCGCCGGTCGCGGCGTCAGTCATCGAAGGGGTTAGCGGCCGAACCCGATTAACACTGCCGACTGTAACTGGATGGAGATATTCGCCACTCCAGGGGCGGCGAAGTCTTCCACGGACTTACAGTCGGCAGCGTAAGCGCGTCGCTCGGTGACGCCAGCGTTTAGTGGCCGCTCGGCCCATGACGGTCATGGACGAGAGACGCCTCTACTGGGGCGCGCTGGTGGTCTTCGGAATCGTCTCCGTCGCGGACACGCTGGTGGCGATTCCGGGCGGCGCGTCCGTCCTCGACTGGCTGACCGGCGCGGCCGGCCTGATCGTGCTCTTCATCGCGAACCAGCAACTCGGGGGCGACGACGGCCCGGCCGAGCCCGCCGTGGGGGACCGGATGGTGTACGTGGTCGTCGCCGCCGCGGCGCTGTACGTCGCCTCCACCGTTCCGGGCTGGTTCTGAGACGCCGACGGGCGGTCGCGATGCCGGCCGCCCGCCAGACCCGCTCACACCCGTCTGTAGTCGCCCAGCCGCGTCCCGTCCAGCAGGTACGCCTCGCCGCCGGCGAGCCCGGCGGGGAGGAACGGCGAGAGGAACTCCTGGCCCTCGACGTTGACCCACGTCCCGCCCGAGCGGTCGTTGAACGCCGGGAAGACCACGAGGTCGCCGCGGACGTCCAGCTCGAGGTCGTGGAACGCCTCGAAGGGGTCGGGGTCGAGGCCGCCCCGCAGCCACGCGCGCTCGACGCGGGTCCCGCCCACCTCGTCCTCCAGGCGGACCACGGGGTGCTCGTGGCCGACGCAGAGCACGTCCGCTCGGAGGACGTCCGGGCTCGGCCACGTGTGGCCGTGGACGAACCCGACGGGGCCGATCCGGGTCCCGTGGCTCGGCGTCACGGTCACGTCCTCGAACTCTCCCAGGAACGGCTCCAGGTCGCCGTCGTGGTTGCCCTTCACGAGCGTTACCGGGACCGAGACGGCGTCGAGCAGGGTCGTCAACTCCTCGTGCTCGGCGCCCTCCGGGTCGCCGATGGCGTGGGCGAGGTCGCCGAGGACGACCAGCCGGTCCGGTTCGGTCCGGTCCAGCAGGGCCAGCAGGCGCTCGCGGCGGGCGTCGGCGTCGCTTTCCAGCTCGACGCCCTGCCGGCGCAGGCCCCGCTCGATGCCGGCGTGGTAGTCAGCGACCACCAGCGCTCGCTCGCCGTCGCAGTCGGCGACGGCGGCCGGTTCGTCCGGGACCGGTTCGACGCCCATCAGATGGGCTTCAGCAGCCCGTCCTCGGGCTCGTAGCAGCGCCCGCCCATCAGCGCGTCCTGGACGGCGTCCTCGACCTCGCCGGGGTCCGCGCCGGTCCGGTCGACGACGGCGGCGACGACCTCCTCGCGGTCGGCCCCGTCCCCCTCGTCGAGGTCGTCCATCGCGCCCATGACGGCGTCCTCCAGGTCGACGTCCTCGTCGGGCTCGGTGGAGTCGGTCTCAGCGGGTTCGCCAGCGTCCGACTCATCGGCAGCCGCGTCGGCCGTCTCCTCGACGGCGGTCTCGTCAGCGCCGCTGGTCTCTGGCTCGGCCTCGGGCGTGGCCTCGTGGCCCGCCTCCGACTCGCCGGCGGCCGCCGGCACGCCGGTCTCCTCGTCGAGTTCCTCCGGGTCCGGCGCGTCGATGTCGGCCTCGCCGGGTTCCTCGACCTCGGTGCCGCTCTGGAACTCGGTGCCGAACTCCGACTCCAGTTCCTCGCGCTCCTCCTCGTCGAGGTCGAACTCGGGCTCGAAGTCGCCGATGTCGCCGTCGTCGTCCGTGGACGCGTCGTCGCCTTCGCCGAACTCGGACTCGCCCGCGTCTTCGGCGGCGGAGGCGTCCTCCGTCGTCGGCCCGGGACCGCTGGCCGTCGACGGCATCTCGCCGGCCGGCTCCTCGGCCTCGGCGATGACGTCCTCGCCGGAGTCGTCGGTCCCGATGGCGCCCGTCTCCGCTGGCGCGGACTCGCCGCCGGGTGCGGCCGTCTCCTCGGGCGGGGCGCCGCCGCTCTCCGTGTCGGCTTCATCGTCGCCCGCCGACTCCTCGTCGGCTTCCGGCTCCGCGTCCGTCGCGCTCGCGTGTCGCTCACTCCGTTCACTCCCGCTCGCCGTCTCCGAGGACTCGCTCCGCTCGCCCTCGCTACTGATGCTGGGGCCGTCGGGGTCGTCGGTCCGCTGGGGCTCGGCCGTGCCGGCCCGCTCGTCGACCTCGACGCCCGCCTCGGGCGTGCCCTCGGCGACGGCCGTCTCGACGTCCTCCGTCTCCTCGTCGCCGGCGACGACGCTGGTGTCGAGGGTCCGCTCGGCCAGGTCCGAGAGCGGGTCGTCGCCGCCCTGGTCGGGGGCGAATGTCGTCGGCTCGACCTCGTCGCGCTCGCCGGCGACGACGCGGGCGGCGTCGACCGCCAGGTCGCGCATCGCCGCGAGGTAGTCGCCGGTCGTCCCGTAGTGCTCCAGCGCGATGGGGAGGCCGGCGGCCAGCCCCTCGTCGACGCCGGTCTCCTCCAGTGCGGCCCGGAGGTCGTCGCCCTCGAGGTCCGAGAGCTTCGCTTCGGCGGCGCGGGCGACGCGGTCGACCGTCCGCTCGGCCGTCCCCACGACCCAGCGGTCACGGGTGTCGGCGTCGACCTCGCTGATCGACTCCGGCCGGACGGAGGTGTACACCGTGTCCGCGTCGTCGGGCTGGTAGGTGCGGGCCTTGCCCGTCACGGCGACAAACAGCGGCGGCTCGGCACGCTCCAGGAAGGCCAGTGCGTCGGGCTGGTACTGACCGGCGTAGACGACGAACGGGCCGGTCGGGTCGACCACGCGGGCGCGGAGGTAGTCCTCGCTGACCGTCTCGACCTCGGTCAGGACGCCCACGAGGAAGAGTCGATTCACGCGCGCACCCGTGGGCGCGACCACGTAGTTAGGCGCCCGCTCCTCGTCGCTCTCGGAGTAGGAGAAGTCGGCGTCGTCGAACTCGGAGGCGAACAGCCGGTAGGCCACCTCGCGGCGGCCGGCGCCGCCCTGTCCGGACTCGCTCATGCGTCCACCTCGGCGACGAACTCGCGGGCCCGATCGGCCGGGTCGTCGTCCGTCTCGGCGAACTCGGTGGCATCGAGGTTCGCGCCGTACTCGTCGACTGACAGCGAGCCGCGGACGCGGAACTCGCGGCCGACGATGCGGTCGGCGATGCGGTCGGCCACCACCTCGCGGTCCATCTCCTCGCTGGCGTGCTGACGGGCCGCCTCGAGGCCGCCGCCGTAGATCTCGGCGGTCAGTTCGTCGTCGAGGACGGCGGTCACCGTCCCCGTTCCGTCGTCGAGGATGGCCTTCGTCCGCAGGTCGTCCTCGGCGTCGACGGCCCCGTGGCTCCGGCACTGGCCGTTCTGGACGACCCGACCGCACTCGGGACAGCGCTCGATGAGGCCCGAGCCGTCGCGCACCTGGATGACGTTCCCGGTCAGTTCGACGTCGAACAGGCCGCCGGTGTCGACGGCCGCACTGACGCTCATCCGCTGGGCGCTCTCGGTGGCCGCGACCTCGCGGTCCAGCCGCTCGACCGTCGAGAACTCCGAGACGTTGACCGAGGGCGCGCCGCGGAACTCCCGGACGAACGCGTCCTCGATGCGCACCGACGCCCCGTCCTCGATCTCGGCGTGGGGGTCCCAGTCCGTGAAGGGAAGCCTGCCGCTCTCGTCGCCGAAGACGCCGCTGAGAATGTCGGTCTCGCCGTTCCGGCCGTCGATGGTCTTCTCCTCGACCTCGAGGACGCGGACCTCGACGTTGCGGCCCCGATCGCCCGGCACGAGGTCGGCCAGGTCGCGGTCGCCGCCGACCTCGTAGGGGACGTCGAGGGGCTCCTCCTCGAACTCCAGGCTGGTGCTCTCCCCGAGGTTCAGCTCGGGCTCGCCGTCCCACTCGCGGACGCCGGCGTTACCGGCGGTGACCGTGTCGCCGGCCGAGAGGCCAAACTCGTCCCACGCCGTGTAGGAGATGGTCCCGGTCTCGTCGGCCAGTTCGCCCTCGCGGATCACCTGCTCGTCGCCCTGGTACTGGATGGAGCGCGTGCCCACCGTCAGGACGCGAGCGGTGACGGTCACGTTCGAGTCGTCGGGCGAGATCTCGGCGACGTCCTTGCTCGAGGGCGTGCCGCCCCCGCCGCTGCCGTCGCCGTACTTCCGGCGGAGGCTCTGCTTGGCCTCGTCCACCGGGACGGAGTAGTTCACCAGGTTCTCCAGGTCCGATCTGACCTCCTCTTTGTCGACGCCGAGGTCGGAGGCGAGCTCCTCGGCATGGTCCTCTAAACTCATCACGGACCACTTCGGAGTCGGCGATGAAAAGGGTTCTGAGGGGGCCGTGCGCGAGCGCGCCGACGAGCCCCGCGAGCAGGACGCCGTCGTCTTCGCGTGGGCGGAGAGCGACGCGGCGACGTTCGAACTGGGCGACCGGAACTGGACGATGAGCGAGCGAGAGACGCCCCGCACCGTCGCCGAGGTCGACGGGGCGGGCGCGGTCGGAGTCAGGGGCTGGGATCACGAGTCCGTCCTCGACGTCCGCGAGCTGTGGTGCGACGGGCCGGTGTTGAAGCTCCGGATCGTCGGGCGCGGCGCGATCGCGCTTGACACGCGCACGCTCCTCGAGTCGGGCCGCGGCTCCGAGGCGTAAGCGACTTTCCCGGGCTCGCACTCTCTCCGCCATGGACGTCGTGGTCAACGCCGCGATGAGCGCGGACGGAAAGCTCTCCTCGCGGCGGCGCGAGCAGATCGCCATCTCCGGCGAGGAGGACTTCGACAGGGTGGACCAGCTCCGGGCGGACAGCGACGCGGTCATGGTGGGCGTGGGGACCGTGCTCGCCGACGATCCGTCGCTGACGGTGGACGACCCCGACCGCCGGGCAGCCCGCGAGGCGCGGGGCGAGCCGACCAACCCGGCCCGCGTGGTCGCCGACTCGCGGGTCCGGACGCCGCCGGACGCGACGGTCCTCGACGGCCGCGCGCCGACCTACATCCTGACGACCCGGGCCGCGCCGACGGACTTCGTCGAGGAGCTTGAGGGCGCGGGCGCGCACGTCATCACGGCCGGCGAGGACCGCGTCGACCTCGTGACCGGGCTCGCGAAGCTGGAGGGCGACGGGATCGACCGGCTGATGGTCGAGGGCGGCGGCGAGCTCATCTTCTCGCTGTTCGAGGCGGACCTGATCGACGAGCTGTCCGCGTTCGTCGGGCCGAAGATCATCGGCGGGCGCGACGCCCCCACCCTCGCGGACGGCGACGGCTTCGTCGAGGAGTTCCCGTCGCTGACGCTGTCGGACGTCGAGCGCGTCGACGACGGCGTCCTGCTCCGGTGGGACTGCTGAGAAAACGAGCGCCCCGCCTCGCAGGCGCCGTCAGTGGTCGTGACCGGTCATCTCGCCGAAGGAGGCACCGAACCGCTCCTCGAACAGCTCCATCGTCAGGTCGTCGAGCTGTTCGATCTCCTCGGGCGTCTCGCCCTTGCCGTGGTGGACGGCGCCGTGGATGCGCTGGGCGAGCCCGATCATGGCGACGTCGCCGACGACCTGGGCGGCCGATTCGTCGCCCTCCTCGCGAAGCATGTCGATCAGCGCCGTCGGCACGGTGAGTTCGTCCCGTTCGTCTCCCTGTTCGATCGTCAGCGTGACAGTGTCGTCTGCCATAGCCCGCCGTTCGACTGGGCGACATAAAGTGGCTGTGGGTTGGGAAATACCCGCTCCGCGCTGTCGCGGCCGCTTCCCTTCGCTCGCCCGGTCTCGGGTCCTCGCGGCCTCGCTGCTCGCGTGTCCTTCGCTTCGCTCACTCCCGCTCGCTCAGTCCGAGGCCTCCCTTCCGGTCGGCCTCGCTGCTCGCGTGTCGCTCCCTGCAGTCGCTCCCGCTCGCCCGAAACGAGACCTCTCACTCTGTTCGAGGTCTCGTGTCAGTCGTCGGCCTCGGCGGCGGCCTCAGCCTCGCCGGCCTCCGCTTCGGGCAGGTCGCCGAGGTACTCGTCGGCGTCCATCGCGGCCTTGCAGCCCATGCCGGCGGCGGTGACGGCCTGCTGGTAGTGGTGGTCGACGACGTCGCCGGCGCCGAAGATCCCCTCGACGTCGGTGTGGGTCTCGCCCTCGCCGACGCCGCCCTCGGTGCGGACGTAGCCGGCCTCGTCGAGGTCGACGCCGGTGTCCTCCAGGTACTCCGTGTTCGGCGTGTGACCGATCGCGAGGAAGACGGCGCCGACGTCGAAGTCGAACGTCTCCGTGCCGGGGTCGTCGAGGTTGTCCTTCGGGTAGCCCGACTCGTTCTGTGCCAGCGTCACGTGGTCGACGCCCTCCTCCGCAGAGCCGTGGATCTCCAGCAGTTCCGTGTTGCGCATGATCTCGACGTCGCCGCTCTCGACTTTCTTCTGAATGCGCTCGACCCACTGGGCCTCCGCGCGGAACTCCTCGCGGCGGTGGACCAGGTAGACGGTGTCGGCGAACTTGGTGAGGAAGTTCGCCTCCTCCATGGCCGCGTCGCCGCCGCCGACGACGAGCATATCCTCGCCGCGGAAGAACGCGCCGTCGCAGGTGGCGCACGTCGAGACGCCGTAGCCCATCAGGTCGTCCTCACCGGGGACGTCCAGCGTGCGGGCGCTGGCGCCGGACGCGGTGATGAACGCGTCGCAGGTGTAGACGTCGCCGTTGGTGAGTTCGACCCGGAAGGGCCGGTCGTCGTCCTCGACCGTCTCGACGACGCCGTGTTCGAGGTCGGCCCCGAACTGCTGGGCCTGCTCTTTCATGTTGTTGACCAGGTCGGGACCGGAGATGCCCTCCGGGAAGCCGGGGTAGTTCTCGACTTCGGTAGTCAGCGTGAGCTGTCCGCCCGGCTCGTCCCCTTCGAGGACGAGCGGATCGTTGTTCGCCCGCGCCGCGTAGATGGCGGCTGTCAGACCCGCGATGCCGGTGCCCGCGATGACGAGCTGCCGGTGCTCGACGACGTCTCCTGTCATGCCCGGCTGTACTGTACGCCGGGGTTTGTAGGTTGCGCTGTCTCGTGGGTCGAGCGCACGCGTGGGAAAGCCTATCCGTCCGCGGCGAGGACTCCCGTCGATGCCAGCCGACCTCGCCGAGAAGACCGACCGCTACGAGGGACTGCTCGCCGAGGCGCTCGACGCCGCCGAGGTGGCGCCACCGGAGGGGACGCCCATGCACGACGCCGCTGCGGAGTGCGAGGAGATGGCCCGGTCGTACCTCGAGGACGGCCGCCACTTCCGCGAGGAGGACGACCCCGTCAACGCTCTGGCCTCGTTCTCCTACGGCCACGCCTGGCTGGACGCCGGCGCCCGCATCGGCCTGTTCGACGTCCCTGCGGAGGGGCACCTTTTCACCGTGTAGGAAGCGGTTACCGGCGCGACTGACGGCTGTGACGGTGGCCGTTCCGACAGTATGACGACGTTACTACCGTCGTCAGAGGGATCCGGACCGTGCGAGCGGGTCGTGGCACGGCTCTCGCGGTGGCCTGGCACGGCCCTCGCCGTGGTCTGTACAATACGATAAAAAAGTGCCGACGAGATGGAAACCGCTACTCCGGCGCAGTCGTGCGGTTACGTGTCACAGGCCGCGACACCCTTATATGGTTGCATAACTAACTAATAGTCAAGGAGATCGGAAGCAGATTCTTTACGCTTTCGACCTCGGCAGAGAGGCCACCCCCACAATGAGTGAATCAAACGTACGCGCCGACGAGCGGACCCGCACCGAGCGGGAGCAGCAGGAGGAGACCGAGAGCACCGAGACCGAGCGTACCTGTCCGGAGTGTGGCGGCGATCTGGTCTCGGACGAGGAGCGGGGCGAGACGATCTGCGGGGACTGCGGGCTGGTCGTCGAGGAGAACGAGATCGACCGCGGTCCCGAGTGGCGCGCGTTCGACTCGAAGGAGCGCGACCAGAAGTCCCGCGTCGGCGCGCCGACGACCAACATGATGCACGACAAGGGGCTGTCGACCAACATCGGCTGGCAGGACAAGGACGCCTACGGCAACTCGCTGTCCAGCGAGCAGCGCTCGAAGATGAAGCGCCTCCGAACGTGGAACGAGCGGTTCCGCACGCGCAACTCCAAGGAGCGCAACCTCAAGCAGGCGCTGGGCGAGATCGATCGGATGGCCTCCGCGCTCGGCCTGCCGCAGAACGTCCGCGAGACGGCGTCGGTCATCTACCGCCGCGCACTCGAGGAGGACCTGCTGCCGGGCCGGTCCATCGAGGGCGTCGCCAGCGCGTCGCTGTACGCCGCGGCCCGTCAGGCGAACACGCCCCGGTCGCTCGACGAGGTCGAGCGCGTCTCCCGGGTCGACAAGATGGAGCTCACTCGCACCTATCGCTACGTCGTCCGAGAACTGAGCCTGGAGGTCGCCCCGGCCGACCCCGAGAGCTACGTCCCACGGTTCGTCAGCGACCTCGGGCTCTCCGACGAGGTCGAGCGCCGCGCCCGGGAACTGATCGAGTCGGCCCGACAGGGCGGCGTCCTCAGCGGCAAGTCGCCCGTCGGACTGGCCGCGGCGGCCGTCTACGCGGCCTCGCTGCTGACCAACGAGAAGGTCACCCAGAGCCAGGTCAGCGACGTCGCCGACATCTCCGAGGTCACCATCCGCAACCGCTACAAGGAACTGCTCGACGCCGAAGGCGTGCCGGCGTAGCGGGACCGGTACAGTCGGGTCAGCCTGACCGGTACCACCAGCTTTTTGCCCGCTTAGCGTGCCATTCTCTGGCATGGACGAGGCGTTTGTCAGACTGCTCTGCCCGGAATGTGCCAAAGACTGGGAGTCGACGCCCGGCGACCTTCCGTCCCCCGACACGACTTTTCACTGTCCCGGCTGTCACGCCAGCCGCCGGCTCGCGGAGTTCACGCGCACCGACCGCGACCTCCAGACGCTCAAGGGGCTCCAGTAGCTGATCGAGTCCGTCGCGGCGGGCGGCGCTCGACGACCGATCGCGACGCCGTAGTCACCGCGAATCCGCCCGCGAGAATCGGCCGTCAGGAACCGGTCGGCGAGCGGGCGCCGCAGGCCTCACAGCGGAGCAGTATCGCGCCCTGTTCCCGCTCCAGGCGCGTGTCCGGTAGCCCGCACTCGGGACAGAGGACGAATTCCTCGGTGTAGGCGTCGACGGCCTCGGCGATCCGGTCCTCGCGGAAGTCGCCCGTCAGCCGGGCGCGGCCGCTCTCGTCGATGTGGCCGCTGGTGCCCAGCTCGTTCTGCAGGAACTTCATGACGTGGTCCTCGTCCCGGTCGAGCCGGTCGACCAGGTCCTGGAAGTTCTCGTAGACCGTCGTGTTACCTTCCTGACGCACGTCGGGTTCGGGGACCTCGAACCGGTCGCTGGACCCCTCGATGTCCGGCGTGTCTTCGAGCGCCTTATCCAGCATGTCGTCGTAGTCCATATAAGAAGGGTGCCCCGCCGGAGACAAAAATCTTTCACGGTCCTCGGAATCGACGGTTATAGACCGTTATACTCCGGACGGACGTATGGTAACGTCACTCAGAGTACTACTATAACCCTCGAGTTATTAGGTGGGGGTGACCATGAAAAAGCAGGAACTAATCCATCTTCACGGCCTGCTTGCACAGGTACAGAGCCACTACGAGCAGGAAACGGGCGATACGGTGGAACACGACGAATACGCGGAGCTCGGCGTCCAGCCGACATCGATTCACAAGTCCAAGACCGATCACAAGGCCGCAGTCTTCGCTCTCGCCAAGGGGATCACGTCAGAGATGAACGACGAAGAGAAAGAGCCTGTCTCCGCCGCTGCCGACTGATTCCAGCGTCTTCTCCGTTCGACATCTCTACCCGTCAGACGCAGGTCTCCTGCTTTTTCGAATGCTCTCGCCGCAGCAGTCGCTCTCCGTACGGTTTCGACGGCCCGAATCAGCGAGAGACGTTCCCGTCGGTATCCAGTTTCTAACGGCGGTCCATGCGATCGTTTAGACCGTTCGTGCCGTGGAAGGCACCGTATAACCGCGCGTGAGACGAAACCGCGTCGCGGAGCGGGACCGTCTATCGGTTCGGCTCGATCCGACCGCGCCCGCGCTACGGACGCGGGCACCTCGTTGACGGCGGGTCCGGCAGCGTCGCAGACGCCGCTGGTCTGATCGAGTCGCCAGTGGGTAGAAGCGGGGGCGAGATGTCGCGTGCGGTGTGCCAGTGGTCGGCGCGCTACTCGTCGATGAGCTCCTCGAACTCGGGGAGGACGTCGTCATCGTCGTCCCGGTTCGAGTCGGCCTCGGTGACCTCCTCGACGGTCACCTCGACTTCCTCGGTGGACTCGTCGTCCTCCTCGTCCTCGTCGTCGTCGATCTCCTCGATCTCCAGGACGTCCAGCGGGATGTTCTCCAGTCGCTGGCCGATCTCCTTCCGGGCGATCCTGGCTGCGTGCTCCTCGCGCTCGACGTTGAACACCGTCATCTCGAGCTCGAGGGCGACGAGGCTCTCGTCGGCCGCGATGAACGCGGGCTCGAGTTCGTCGCCGCAGTGCGGGCAGGACCGCTCGCCCATGTTGATCTCCACGTAGTTCAGGTCCGGGTTGAGCATCTCGCCGGTCTTCGAGATGGCGATCCGGACCGCCTCGTCCGGGGTCTCGACGTCGTAGACGGGCACTGCCGCTTCGACGACAACTCGACAGTTCATGTCTAGCGGTATGACAGCCACTATTAAGAAGGTTGGCCCGGCCGTCTCGAAAGCCAGAAACGGCCGCGGTCCCTCGATGAGAGCGATGCAGCGGGGCCACGTGGACGTCTCGTCGCTCGCGGGGGGACTGGACCTGCAGGCGACGATCGAGAGCGGTCAGTCGTACCTCTGGGACCGCGAGGACGGCCGGATGTACGAGACGGAGGGACCGTCGGGCGGCGACGCCTGGTACTGGACGACGGTCCGAGAGGACGACCGCTCGCACGTCGTCCGTGCGCGTCAGGTCGACGGGCGCCTGGAGTGGGAGTCGACGACAGACGCCGGACCGCACCTCCGGCGGCGGCTCAGGCTGGACGACGACCTGCCGGCCATCAGGGCCGCGTCGCCCGACGACGACGTGGTCGGCGACGCCTACGACGCCTACTGGGGGATGCGCATCGTACGGGACCCGCCGTTCGGGTCGCTGGTCTCGTTCATCTGCTCGGCCCAGATGCGCGTCGGTCGGATCCACGACATGCAGCGGGCGCTCAGACGGTCATACGGCGAGCCAGTCGAGTTCGACGGCGAGACCTACCGCGCCTATCCGACTCCGGCGGCCCTCGCCGCGGCGACCGAGGACGAACTGCGCGATCTGGGACTGGGCTACCGGGCGCCGTACGTCCAGCGGACCGCCGAGATGGTCGCCGGCGGCGAGGCCGACCCCGACGACGCACGGGGACTGTCCTACGAGGCGGCCCGCGAGTCGCTCACCCGATTCGTCGGCGTCGGCGACAAGGTGGCCGACTGCGTACTGCTGTTCTCGCTGGACTATCTGGAGGCCGTCCCGCTGGACACCTGGATCCGCAGGACCATCGCCGAGTACTACCCCGACTGCGACTGCGGGAGCTACGCGGAGACGTCGCGAGCCATCCGCGAGGCGCTCGGCGGCGAGTACGCCGGCTACGCCCAGACGTACCTCTTTCACTACCTCCGGAACGGCGGGGCCGAGTAATCGCGGAGTCGTCGAACGCGGTCGGCACGGAGAGCCACCAGCAGTTTAGTGGCCGCCGCCGGAACGACCGCCCATGAGCGAGACGCGAGCGCACGTGTTCGTCTCCGGCGAGGTCCAGGGCGTCTTCTTCAGGGCGACCACGCGGGAACGGGCCGACGAGACCGGCGTCGACGGCTGGGTCCGCAACCTCGACGACGGCCGCGTCGAGGCGGTGTTCGAGGGCCCCGAGGCCGACGTCGAGGAGATGGTCGAGTTCTGCCACGAGGGCAGCCCGCAGGCCCGCGTCGACGACGTCGAGGTCGAGTACGGCGACCCCGAGGGACTGGACGGGTTCGAGGTCCGCTGGTGAGGGTTCCGCACGCCCGCGTCGGCAGCCCGGACGGTTCGCCGCGTCCCCATACGATTAGAGGGTCGCGGGCGAACCGTCGCCCATGATCACGGGTTCGGAGATGGCCGTCGTCGACGAGAACGCGGCGGCGCTTGGCGTGCCGCGCAAGCAGCTGATGGAGTCGTCCGGCAACGCCGTCGCCCGCGCCGTCAAGGGGGTCGCCGACCCCGGCGCGAGCGTGACGGTCGTCGCCGGTCGCGGGAACAACGGCGGCGACGCCCTCGTCGCGGCGCGCTTCCTCGACGAGTACGACCTCCGGGTGTGCCTGCTCGGCCGCGCGGAGACGATCACCACGGCGATCAGCCGGGAGAACTGGGACGCCCTCCAGCGCGCCGACTACGAGACGGAGGCGGTCCGCGACGCCTCGGCGTTCGACCTCGGAGACCCCGACGTCGTCGTCGACGCGATGCTCGGGACGGGCATCAGCGGCGCGCTGCGGGAGCCGGCCGCCACCGCGGCGGAGGCGACGAACGACTCCGACGCGACCGTCGTCTCGGTCGACGTCCCCTCCGGCCTCGACGCCGAGAGCGGTGAGCTCGCGGGGAACGCCGTGGAGGCCGACCGCGTGGTCACGTTCCACGACGCGAAGCCGGGGCTGGCCGACCTGGACGCCGAGGTGACCGTCGCGGACATCGGCATCCCGGCGGCGGCCGAGCGAGTCGTCGAGCGAGGCGACCTGCTGCGCCTGCGAGCCCGTCAGCGGGACGCACGCGCGTTCGTCGTCGGTGGCGGCCCCTACACCGGTGCGCCGGCGCTGAGCGCTCAGGCGGCGCTGGCGGCCGGTGCGGAGCTGTCCTTCGTCGCCGCACCCGAGACCGTCGCCGACGAGATCCAGGGCTACGCGCCCGACCTGATCGTCCAGCCCTACGGCGGCGACCACCTGACGCCCGATCAGGTCGACGACCTCGTCGAGACCGCCACCGACCACGACGACGTCGTCGTCATCGGACCGGGACTGGGAACCCACGAGGAGACTCTCGAAGCGGCCCGGCGGTTCCTGACCGACTTCGAGGGGCCCGTCGTCGCCGACGCCGACGCGCTGTCCGTGGTCCCCGAGGTCGACACCGACGCGGACGTGGTGTGCACGCCCAACAGCGCCGAACTTGCGGAGCTGGGCGGCCCCGAGGTGGACGACCTCGCCGACGAGACGGAGGCGGTCGCAGCCGTCGCCGACGAACTCGGCCACGTCGTCCTCGCGAAGGGGACGGTGGACGTGATCTCCGACGGCGACCGGACGCGGATCAACCGGGCCGGCAACCCCGGGCTTGCGGTCGGTGGCACCGGCGACGTGCTCTCGGGTATCGTCGCGACGCTGCTTGACGACCTCGACCCGTTCGACGCGGCCTGCGTCGCCGCCCACGTCACCGGCCGCGCCGGCGACGCTCTGTACGACGACCGGGACCGCGGCTACCTCGCCTCCGACGTCGTCGAGGCGATTCCGCAGGTACTCGCGGACGCGAGGGAGTGAAAACCAGAACCTGAGTCGCGAAACCGGCCGTCAGGCAGATGCCCCGGCGAGTTCGCCGGCCTTCGCGCGGGACTGCTCGACTACGGTCGGGCGGGCCTCGAACTCGATGACCACCTGATCGCCGTAGTCGACGTCCTCGACGTGGGCGTTGTCGTGGATCCAGGAGACGAGGCTCATGGTGTCGTCGGTCATCGGCAGGACGAGGCGCTCGCGCTCGTAGTCCGGGAGCTCCGCGTCGATGCGCTCGATCAGCGCATCGACGTTCTCGCCGTCCTTCGCGCTGACGGCGACCGGGGTCGGCGCGAGCGCGGACAGCGCCTCCCGCTTGCGCTCGACCTCCTCCTCGTCGACCTTGTCCGTCTTGTTGAGGACGGTGACGATGGGCGCCTCGTTGCGCTCGTAGAGGGTGTCGTGGCTGGTGACGAGCTTCTCGCGGATCTCCTCGACGGGCTCGCTGACGTCCACGACGAGCAGGACGAGGTCGGCCCGGTAGACGGCGTCCAGCGTCGACTTGAACGACTCGACGAGCCAGTGGGGCAGGTCCGAGATGAACCCGACGGTGTCGGTCACGAGGACGTCACGTCGGTCGAAGTCGGCCCGGCGCGTGGTCGTCCCGAGCGTCGTGAACAGCCGGTCCTCGCTCTCGGCCGTGGCGTCGAGGTCCGGGTGGAGCTGCTCGTTCTCGTCGACGTCGACGTCCTCGGCCAGCCGACGCAGCAGCGTCGACTTCCCGGCGTTCGTGTAGCCGGCCAGCGCGACGAGGTCGAACCCGGACTCGCGGCGCTGGGCGCGGCGCTGCTCCTCGGTCTCCTCGATGGACGCCAGCTCGTCCCGGATCCGCGAGATCCGGCTCTTGATGTCCCGCTCGCGGCTCTCGTCGTACTCGCCCAGACCCATGAAGCCGGGGCGTTCGTCGCGCTTGGCGAGACTGGCCTTCGCCTCGGCCCGCGGCAGTTCGTATCGCAGCTCGGCCAGTTCGACCTGGAGCTGGGCCTTCCGGGTCTGGGCCCGCTGGCCGAATATCTCCAGGATCAGCCGGAACCGGTCGATGACCTGGACGCCCTCTGGGAGTTTGTTCCCGATGTTGTAGGTCTGGTAGGGTCCGAGCTGGTTGTCGAAGATCACCACGTGCGCGTCCTCGCGGGCGACCGCGTTCGCGAGGCGCTCGACCTTTCCCTCCCCCATGTGGTAAGCGGGGTCCTCGGTCCGCGTCTGGGTGATCTCCGCCACCGGTTCGTAGCCGGCGCTGCGTGCGAGCTGCGTGATCTCTTCGGTGTCAGCGGTCCCCGAGTCCACCCGCTTGGCGATCACGGCGCGCTCGGTCTGTTGTCTCGCCGTCACTAATCTCGTACTACGGTCGGTAGCTATTTAAATCCAGTCCGGGGAGCGAACCGACCTCCGGAGGCGGGACTCGTCGAGAGCTATCCGTCCTGTCGCCTCGGAGAAAAAGGGCGGGACGGCCGGCGTTACGGGTTCGACGTGGACCTCACTGGAGGTCGAAGCGGTCGTGGGTCATGACCTTGTGCCAGGCGTCGGCGAAGTCCTGCACGAACTTCTCCTCCTCGGCCGCGTAGACGTCGGCGAGAGTCCGGAGCCGGGAGTTCGAGCCGAAGATCAGGTCGACGCGGCTGGCCTCCCACTCGACCTCGCCGGTCTCGCGGTCGACCAGCTCGAAGTGCTCCCCGGCGTCGTCGACCCGTTCCCACTCGTAGTCCATGGAGAGCAGGTTCACGAAGAAGTCGTTGCTGAGCGTCCCCGGCTCGTCGGTGAACACGCCGAGGTCCGAGTCCTGGTAGTTCGCGCCCAGCGCGCGCATGCCGCCGATCAGGACGGTCATCTCGGATGCCGTCAGGTCCAGCAGGTCGGCGTGGTCGACCAGCATCTTCTCGGCCGGCACGTCGTAGTCGCCGCCGAAGTAGTTGCGGAACCCGTCGACCTCCGGCTTGAGCACCTCGACCGACTCGGGGTCGGTCTGCTCCTGGGTCGCGTCGGTGCGGCCGGGCTCGAACGGGACTTCGACGTCGTGGCCCGCGTCGGCAGCGGCCTGCTCGACGGCCGCGTTGCCGCCCAGCACGATGAGGTCGGCGAGCGAGACCCGCACGTCGTCGGACCGGGAGCCGTTGAACTCCTCCTGAATCGCCTCGTAGGTCGACAGCACCGACTCCAGTTCCGCGGGCTCGTTGACCTCCCAGCTACGCTGGGGCTCGAGGCGGATGCGAGCGCCGTTGGCACCGCCGCGCTTGTCGCTGTCGCGGTAGGTCGAGGCCGCCGCCCAGGCGGTCTTGACCAGCTGGGACACCGACAGTTCTGAGTCGAGAATCTCGGCCTTGAGGTCTGCCGCCTCATCGTCGCCGATCAGGTCGTAGTCGGCGTCGGGGAGCGGGTCCTGCCAGAGGAACGTCTCCTCGGGCACGTCCGGGCCGAGGAACCGCTCTGGCGGGCCCATGTCGCGGTGGATCAGCTTGAACCACGCCCGGGCGAAGGCGTCGAGGAACTCCGGCGGGTTGTCGCGGAAGTTCTCGATGATCTCCCGGAACTCGGGGTCGCGCTTGAGGGCGACGTCCGTCGTCATCATCATCGGCGCGTGCTTCTCGGAGGGATCGTGGGCGTCCGGAACGGTGTCGTAGGCCTCCTCCTCGACCGGCTGCCACTGCTTCGCGCCGGCGGGGCTCTCCGTCAGCTCCCACTCGTAGTCGAGCAGGTTGTCGAGGTAGGAAGTGTCCCACATCGTCGGCCAGGCGTTCCACGCGCCCTCGATGCCGCTGGTGGTCGTCTCCGAGCCCTTCCCGGACCCGGGCCAACCGAGGCCCTGCTCCTCGATGGGGGCCGCCTCGGGTTCGGGGCCCATGTCGTCGTTGGCGGCACCGTGGGACTTGCCGAACGTGTGTCCGCCGGCGATCAGCGCGGCCGTCTCCTCCTCGTCCATCGCCATGCGGCCGAACGCCTCGCGGATCCGATCGGCGGACTCGAGCGGGTCCGGATTCCCGTTCGGGCCCTGGGGGTCCACGTAGATGAGGCCCATCACGGTCGCGCCGAGCGGTTCCATGAGCTCACCGTCCTCGTCGACGCGCTGGTCCTGGGGCGCTTCCCACTCCTCTTCGGGGCCCCAGAAGACGGCCTCGTCGGGCTCGTAGGCGTCCTCCCGTCCGCCGGCCCAGCCGAGCGTCTGCATGCCCATCGACTCGAGGGCGGTGTTCCCGGCCAGGACGATCAGGTCGGCCCACGAGAGCTTGCGGCCGTACTTCTGCTTGATCGGCTCCAGCAGCCGCCGCGCCTTGTCGAGGTTCCCGTTGTCGGGCCAGCTGTTGAGCGGGGCTAACCGCTGCGTGCCGCCGGACGCGCCACCGCGGCCGTCGACGGTGCGATACGTACCCGCGGCGTGCCACGCCATCCGGATGAACAGCGGACCGTAGTGGCCGTAGTCGGCCGGCCACCAGTCCTGCGACGACGTCATCAGGTCCTTCAGGTCCGCCTTCACCTCCTCGAGGTCGAGCTTCTGGAACTCCTCGGCGTAGTCGAAGTCCTCACCGTACGGGCCCACGTCCTCGGCGTTCTGATCGAGGACGTCCAGGTTCAGCTTGTTCGGCCACCACTCATGGTTCTCTCCTCGCATCGTCAGGCCACCTCCGAGGTCTCGTCGGCTCTTCGGGGGGCACCAATCTCGCGTTCGGGGGCGATGTGACTCATCCAGTAGTGTCCAGGTCCACGTTCGGAATAAGAATTTGGTTGGCTATAGCCAAAGTTAACGACTCCGTACGGTGGATTGGTACCGTCTCGCGTCCCGGACTCGCGTCGGTAGGCGTCGGTTTCGAGGCGGGCGTCTGTCGGCGGCGTTCGGGCGCGCGTGGACACAAAAGCCTTAACCCCGGACGCAGAGCCTCCTGACATGGTAGAGTTCGCCTTACAGCTAGACGGGCTCGGTATGCAGCAACTGGGCCTGGAAGTGGGTGGTGGTGCAGCCATCGGCGGAATCATCGGTTTCGCCGCGAAGAAGATCGCCAAGCTGATCGCCGTCATCGTCGGCCTCCAGCTGGCGCTGTTCAAGTTCCTCGAGACGCGCGGTATCCTGCAGGTGAACTGGGACGCGCTGACCGGGGCCGCGGGCAACGCGACCCAGACGGCCGGCGGCGCCGCGAACACCCCTCCCTCCTGGATCACGAGCGTTCTGTCGGCGCTGCCGGTCAGCGCCGGGTTCACCGGCGGCTTCCTCGTCGGCTTCCGGAAGGGGTAGCGCCTCGGCGACGGACGGTCTAGCGGGTGCCGATGTCGTCCTCGTCCTTGATGATCTCCGTCTCGGCCTCGCCGCTGGTGTGCTCGTTGACTAGGTCGTAGAAGTCGTTCTGCATCCCCGCGGGGAACGTGAGAACGCCGATCCACGAGCCGTCCGACTGCCACTCCTCCCGGTCCAGGTCGCCGAACTGGCGGATCTGCGCCTGGGCGCTGCCGGCGTAGTCGGCGGGCACCTGTACGGCGACGGTCACCTCGTCGAAGCGGATGGGGATGACCGGTCGCAGCGCGTCCAGCGCCTCGTCGACCTGGTTCTCAACGGGCTCCATCGGATCGACCCGGAAGTCCGTCTCCTCCAGGGCGGACTCGATCCGCTCTGGGGGATGGGGCGCGTCGTCCATCTGCGGGTTGACCGCGTTGCGCGTGATGCGCTGGACGAGCTGGCGGTGCTTCTGCTCCTGCATCTCGCGGCGCTGGTCGGCCGTGATCTGGATCTCACCGCGCTCGACCACCTCGGGGATGATCTCCAGTGGCTCGGTCGTCCCGAAGACCTCCTCCAGTGCGTTCTCGGGCGGTCGGTCGCCGCGGTCGGCGTTCTCGAAGACGTCCTCCGCCGCGATGACGTCCTCGAGTTCCCCGTCGAACTCCCCGCGCTTCATCGCCAGCGCCGCGTCCGGATCGACCAGCACCTCGAATCGCTCCCCGTGGGATTCGAGGCGCGCCGTCACGGCCTCGTCGAGTGATATCATGGAGGTGGCTACTTGGCCGCGGATAAAAGGTGTTTCCACGATGGCCGCGCGGTGCGCCTACTCCTCGTCCCCGGCGTCCTCGCTACCGGTCTCGTCGTCCGGTTCCGCGTCCTCGCCGGGGTTCCCGCCGCTCTCGTCCAGCAGGCCGTTCTCCTCCAGGTGCTCCCGTTTCTCCTCGTCGGTGAGTTCCTGGAACTGCTCGGTCTCGACGTCGACCGTCGCGACGCCGACGCCCTCGGGAGCGAGGCCGTCCTCGTTGACCGAGGCCAGCGCAGACAGCGCCAGCCCGACGCCGGCCGCGAGGTCCATCTCTTCCTCGTAGTTGTCCTCGAGGTACTGCCGGATGTCGCCGCGGTCGGCGCCGACTGCCAGCGCCTTCCACTCGTAGGGCGTTCCGGAGGGGTCGGTCTCGTAGAGGCGCGGCTCCCCGTCGGCGATGCCGGCGATGATCAGCGCGACGCCGAACGGGCGCGCGCCGCCGACCTGGGTGTACTGCTGGATGTGGTCGGTGACGGCCTTGGTGAGCGTCTCGACGCCGATGGGCTCGCCGTACCGGAGCTGGTTGACCTGCGCCTGGCGGCGTGCGAAGTCGATCAGCTGACGGGCGTCGGCGACGTGCCCGGCGCTGGCGATGCCGACGTGGTCGTCGGCCTTGTGGATCTTCTCGACCGACGAGCGCTCCATCAGGGGAGAGCGGATCCGCTTGTCGACCACGAGGACGACGCCGCCGGCCGTGCGGACGCCGATGCTCGCCGTCCCGCGCTTGACTGCTTCCCGCGCGTACTCGACCTGGTAGAGCCGGCCGTCAGGCGAGAAGATGGTGATACCGCGGTCGTACGCCTGTTGCTGGTTCTGTCCCTGCATCGTTAGTTGAGATCGAGTTCCGTCGCGCCCGGGCCGTCGTCGAGTGGATCGACGCGCTCGCCTCGCACGGCGACGCGGTGTTCGGCGCCCGCGAGCGCGACCTGTCTCTGGTCCGTCCGTTCCGGTGCGTCGGGTATATACTTTTCTTCACACGCCCGCACGGTGCCGCTCGTCCCGCGCACGAACAGGCCGACGTCGCTGCCGTCGACCTCGGAGACGCAGGCCAGCGCCGCCCTGGCGCGGTCGACCTCGTCCCGTCGGGTCCGGACCACCGCGTGGCCGGCGCCGTCCGCGAACGCGAAGCCGAGCACGGTCAGGTCCACGTCGGCGGCGGCCGCGTCGCCGAGCAGGTTCTGGCCGGCGTACCACACCGACCGCTGGAAGTCCCGGCGCGTCAGGCCGGCCTGCGGACCGGACTCGATGGCGACGCCCAGGTACCGCCAGCGCGGCCGGAGGTGCTTGGGGAGTGACGTCACGGTTCGGTCTCCGAGACCTCGATTTCGGATCGGGCCTCTGTCCGGTCGCCGACGAGGACGCCGACCTGATCGGAGACCATCTCCACCGCCGTCACGGCGAACCCGGCGTCGGTGAAGGCGTCCGCCAGCACGCCGACGGTCGCCGGGTCGTCGACCTCGGGGCCGTAGAAGGGGTCGTCGGGGTTCGGTTCGCCGAAGAACATCACGTCGCCGAGGACGAACCGGCGCGGTTCCAGCGCGGCGATCTCGTCGATGGCCTCGCGCTTCTCGTCGTCACCGAGGTGGTGCATCGCGAAGTTCGAGGTGACCACGTCGACGTCGGCGCCTTCGGGGACGTTCGGGTCGCGGAACCGGCCCTCGCCGACGGAGACGTTCTCGACGCCGCGCTCGGCGGCCTTCTCGCGGGCGCGATCGAGCATCCCCTCGCTGATGTCCCGGCCGATCACCCGCCCGGCCGACTCGGCGAGAGGGAAGGCGATGGCGCCGGTGCCCGTCCCGAGGTCCAGAGCCGTCTCGTCGGGGCCGGCGTCGGCGTAGGTGGCCACGAGGTCGGCGGCGGCTCGGTACTCCGGCGCGTCCTGGCTCTCGTCGTAGTCGGCGGCGTGGTCGGAGAAGCGCTCGGCGTGCTCCTCGAGGGACTTCTTCATGTGGCCCGGTTGGGACGGGCCCGTCAAGTACGTCCCGGTGTCACCGGATCGTCGACCCGACCTTCGCGGCGCTGGTCGAGTCGTCGACGTTCGACCGGTCGCCCTTGCCGACCGGGTCCCGGAACGTCAGGTACAGCACCGACAGGACCGCGACCACCGTCTGGAAGACGGGGACGGCCTCGATCGCTTCCGGCGTCGGGTGGCCGAACGCCACGACCGAGACGAAGGCGAGGACGCCCAGGTACCGTGCCCAGCGCTGCCCGGCCAGGAGCGCGCCGGCGGTCGTCAGCAACAGGACGCCGACGACCGTCGTGACCCCGACTGAACCCCCCAGCAGGAGGGCACCTTCCGCGCTGTTCGCCATTATCGCCACGCTCGAGCCGACGAGGTAGACGCCGCCCAGGACCCCAGCCAGGGCGGACATCACCACCGCGTCGAAACCAGAATCGTCCAACCCCATGAGCGGGACAACGTGTTTCCTCACCATGAGTTTACCGTCGTTAAACGCGGTAAAAAAGGGCGGGCGGGGCACGGGCGGCGAATCCGGGCGACGTCGGGAAGTCTGGTAACGATAGAGCGACCGGCAGGTCCGACACGTCCGACCGAACGCCTGCTACACTCGACCGACTTCGCGGCGTCCACCGGCGCGGCGGCGTCGGCTGCTACGCCTCGTCGTCGATCCAGACGCCGGGCTCCACGAAGTCGTCCGACTGGCGGCGGCGGTTGCGCTCGGCGAGGGTTTCCCACTCTTCGAGACCACGTTCGACCCGGTCCCCGTCGAGGCCGACGACGTCGCCGACTGCCCGGAGTTCTCGCGGACCCCGGAGCTCGAGGTGGCTCCGCGGATCGGCGCTGACGACGCAGGGCACGTCGTAGTGGTCGACCAGCTCCCGGAGCTTCCGGAGGTCCTGCAGGCGGCGGACGCGCCGGCCGCCGGAGCAGCGCAGCGCCGCTCGCAGGGACAGCTCCACGCGGACGCCGTTGTCGACGGCGGCCTTCGCCATCCCCGCGTCGAAGTCGCCGTCGCCGGCCATCGGGTGGGCGAGGACGTCCACCGCGGGCTGCTCGACGGCGAAGCGGTTCATCGCGGTCGAGCCGCCGTGGACCGCGACGACGACCGCCTCGGCCCGGTGGGAGCCGACGAACCCGCTGGCGCGGGAGGGGTCGTCGGCCCGCACCTCGACGCCGGGGACGACGTCGATCCCGTACTCGTCGGCGACGGCCTCTGGGTCGTAGTCGGGCGGGCTGTCACCGTGGTTGCGGACCACGATGCCGTCGTAGCCGTACTCGGCAGCAGTCAGGGCGGCGCGGGCCGCCGTCGCCGAGCCCTCCGGCGCGACGTGGACGGCCTCGTACATCACAGTGCGTCCAGCGCTTCGCGGGCGTTCGCCACGGCGTTCTCGCGCTTGGCCGGATACGCCTCGACCTTGGCCCGCAGCGTGATTCCGTCGCCGCGCTGCACCTCGCCCTCGAAGGCCGCCTGCTTGTCGAACGTCAGGAAGAACGAACAGTTGTCGTCGACCCGGTCGTCGAGTTCGTCGTAGAGGTCGTCTATCTCGTCCATCTGCGCGACCTGCGAGAGGACGTGGCGAACCTCGTCCGCGTTCTCGACGCGGGTCGACAGGACGACGATGCGGTCCCCGTAGTGGCCCTCCGATTCGGCCCGCTCCAGCTCCGTCTCTTCCGGGAGGAACGTCTCCAGCGCCTCCACGACGCGCTTCTCGTCCTCGGTGGCGTACGCGAACGCGCGGAGTTCGACGTAGTGGAACGGGACCGACGGCATCGGCGGGTTACTCCTCCGCGGACTCGAGGTTGTCCTCGGGGACGCCCGCGACCTGGCCGTCCTCGAAGGAGACGGTGTAGTTCTCGTCGCCGAACATCGTCTCGACGATCTGGGTGATCGTGCCTTCCTCGCCGTCGTGCTCGCTGTGTTCGTCGTGCAGGATGACGCTGTCGTCCTCTTCGAATGCCATACCCGGCGGTACAGGTGGGGACCGCAAAAAGGGACTGATTCTGGCCGCCGAACGGCTCGCTCCACTCGCCGTTCGAGCCCCCGCTCACTGCGTTCGCGGAGACGCCGTCTCGAACACTTATTGCGGTACCGTCCGTATCCGAGCGCATGACCGGCGGACAGCGGATCGAACCGACGCGGCCCTCCATACCGGGACCATGACGGCCGTCGACGACCTCTGGTACCTCGGGGACGTGGCCACGCAGGAGGCCGAGCGGACCTACCACGAACTGGCCGACGGCCACGAGGACTACGTGGAGTTCACGCGCCACCGTACGGTCCCACGGACCCGCTTTCGGACGGTCGGCGAGCGCATCCGCGACAACGGCCTCCCCTACGGCGCTCACACCGTCGTCTACCGCCCCTCCGGGGAGCTGCTGCTCGTCTACCACGAGGACGTCGGCATGTGGGTGCTCCCCGGCGGCGAGGTCGACGGCGACGACTCCTTTCGGTCGGCGGCCCGGCGCGAACTCCGCGAGGAGGCCGGCATCGGCGCCGACTACGAGGGCCTGGGCATCCTCGGCCGGGCCGTCTTCCACTGCGATAGCCGCGAGACGTGGGGCGTCCTCCCCATCTACGAGGCGCGGGCCCGGTCGACGGCCCTCGACGTGGCCGACCCGGACGGCGAGATCACGGACGCCGAGTGGTTCGAAGAACTGCCCGACGAGACGCGGGACCGCGAGCAACTGCTGGAGTGGCGACGGCGGCGGCTGGACTAGTCCGGTCTGCAATCAGTTCGACGTCACTCCGGCCCGAACTGCTTCCCGTCACGCGCGTCGGCGGTCATCCGGCGCAGCGCGGCGCGGGCGTTGCTGGCGTCGTAGCCGAAGAGGACGGACTCGCCGTACTCGTCGGCGACCTCGGCGGCGTCGATCAGGTCGTCGACGTCGACGTCCACCGCGTACAGTTCGACGCTGAACGGCGTCGACAGCAGGTCCGCGAAGCCGCTGGCCAGCACCTCCAGCCAGTAGGTGGTGGTGTAGGCCATGTCGTACAGCGGGACGACGAACTCGTCGACGTACTCCTCGATGGCTGCGACGTCCAGTCCGGAGCGCCGGGAGAGGTGGCCGGGGTACGGGTCCGGGTAGAGGGTCAGGTAGAGGTCGCCCGGGACGCGCTCGCGGGCGTCCGCGACGAACTCGGTCATGACGGCGTCGCGCCACTCGCTCCGGTCCTCGTAGTCGCTCTCGGCGAAGCGGCGCTCGCAGCGGTCACAGTGGCAGTACTCGTCGCGGGGGAAGCCGACGTCGTCGAGGCGCACGTCGCCGCTGGCTCCGGCGGCGTCCTCGATCGCCTCGAGCAACCCCTCGCGGTAGCGGTCGTGGGTCGGGCAGACGTACGTCCAGTCGAAGTACTCGCGGTCGCGGGTCGCCTGCAGTCCCTCGTCGTCGACCGGGACCATGTCGTCCTCGCCCTCGACCGCGTTGTCGGCGAAGCAGGACACCATGTTGACGGCGTCAGCGACGGGCTCGGCGGCCCGGCCGGTGACGTCTTTGACCTCGTAGAAGCCCCTGTCGAACTCCGACCACGACAGCTCCTCCTCGTTGCGCGTGACGACGCCGTACATATCCCGACGTACGCCTCCAGCGGAGTAAGGGTTCGGAAAAGGTGGTTGACGAGCGATGCAAGCGGGCGCGCTCACTCGCGGACGACGTACGCCAGTGCGAGCGCGACCAGGGCGACCAGGAGAACGGCCTTCTTGGACATCACTACCAAGTACGTCCCTATCGGTTATATTCTTTCTGTATTAATACTATTACGGAAACTATCTTTCGATACCTTTCTGGTAATCACGGCGGGACCCACGCCCCGATCCGGGTCCGGCTCGGCGGCCTCGCGTGTCGCTCCTGTCAGTCGCTCCCGCTCGCTCTGTCCGAGGCCTCCCTTCGGTCGGCCTCGTGGCTCGCGTGTCGTTCGCTGCACTCACTCCCGCTCGCCCGTTTCGAGGCCTCACTTCGTTCGGCCTCGTGGACCCCGACCGGTGGGCGATTGACCTGAGCGGCAGCGCTCTCCGCGATGTCGGTCGCGTCGTCGATGGATTCCATCTCGCCGTCGGCCTCGCGTGCGTCCTGGTCGATCCGCATCGAGCAGAAGTCGACGCCGCACATCGAACAGAACCGCGCCTCTTTGTAGTTGTCTCCGGGCAGCGTCTGATCGTGGTACTCGCGGGCTCGCTCGGGGTCGAGGGCCAGTTCGAACTGCCGACGCCAGTCGAACTCGTAGCGGGCCTCCGAGAGCGCGTCGTCCCAGTCGCGGGCACCTTCGCGGCCGTTGGCCACGTCGGCGGCGTGGGCGGCGATGCGGTAGGCGACCAGGCCGTCGCGGACGTCCTCCTCTTCGGGGAGGCCGAGGTGCTCCTTCGGGGTGACGTAACACAGCATCGCGGCGCCCGCCCGCGCGGCCTCAGTCGCGCCGATGGCGCTGGTGATGTGGTCGTAGCCTGGCGCCACGTCGGTCACGAGCGGCCCGAGCACGTAGAAGGGCGCGCCGTCGCAGACCTCCTGTTGCTTCTCGACGTTCTCCGCCACCTCGTCCATCGGGACGTGGCCCGGCCCCTCGACCATCACCTGGACGCCGCGGTCCCGGGCGGTCTGCGTCAGTTCGCCCAGCGTCCCCAGCTCGGCGTACTGGGCTTCGTCCCCGGCGTCGGCGATCGAGCCGGGGCGGAGGCCGTCGCCCAGCGAGAAGGTGACGTCGTGCTCGGCGAAGACCTCGCAGATCTCCTCGAACTTGGCGTAGAGGAGGTTCTGCATGCCGTTCTCTTCGATCCACTTCGCGAGGATCGAGCCGCCGCGGGAGACGATGCCGGTCTTGCGGCCGTCGGTCAGCGGCAGGTGTTCCATCAGGACGCCCGCGTGGACGGTCATGTAGTCGACGCCCTGCTCCGCCTGCTTCTCGATCACGTCCAGCAGTAGTTCGTGGGTCATCTCCGCTGGACTCCCGGCGCGCTTGACTGCCTCGTAGATGGGCACGGTACCGATCGGGACCGGCGAATGGCGGACGTTCGCCGCGCGAATCTCGTCCAGATCACTCCCCGTCGAGAGGTCCATCACCGTGTCCGCGCCGTAGTGGACCGCGGTGTGGAGCTTCTCCAGTTCCCCGTCGGGGTCGCTGGTCTCCTCGCTGTTGCCGATGTTGGCGTTGACCTTCGTCGCGAACTCCCGACCGATGATCATCGGATCGAGGGCGTCGTGGCCGTGGTTGTTTGGAATCACGGCCTGCCCCTCGGCGACCTGTTCGCGGACGAACTCCGGGTCGACGTTCTCTCGCTCGGCGACGCGTTCCATCGCTGGCGTCACCTCGCCGTCGCGTGCGCGTTGGAGCTGGGTTGCC
Organism: Halomicrobium urmianum; assembly: GCF_020217425.1. Lineage (NCBI taxonomy): Archaea > Methanobacteriati > Methanobacteriota > Halobacteria > Halobacteriales > Haloarculaceae > Halomicrobium > Halomicrobium urmianum. Next base: position 233,512 of record NZ_CP084090.1, on the reverse strand, counting down.
ATTGGCGATAACCTAGTGATACAACTCGGTTATAAACTTTGCCGAGCGTCGCGCTCGGCGGTCATCGCTCGCCGGGTCGCCCGACGTCGGCGACGAATGCGTCTGCGTCGAGGTCGCTCACGAGCGCCGGCTTCCGCGTCATGTACTCCGAGCCTTCGACCACGCCGAATCGCTCGCGCGCCTCGGGCCGGAGGTAGTACCCACCGCGGCCGTCCGGCCGCTCGCGGTACTCGCTGAGCCGGATCGGATCGCGCTCGAACAGGCCGCCGGGCTCGCGGCCGTCGACGACCACCAGCGGCTTGTCGTCGTAGAAGGGCGCCTCCCTGGCGCGCTTCGCGTGGGCGTTCTCGGGGTGGCGCGCCAGCTTCTCGCGCTTCGCCGCGGGCGAGTCGTCCGGCTCGATCACGGTCACCTCGTCGACGGCGAAGTACCCGATCAGGTAGCGGTGCTTGCGCGGGTCGGCCTCGCGCCGGAGTGATGTGTAGAACGCGACGACGTCCCCGGGATCCAGCCGGCGGAGCCGCGGGACGTACTGCCCGAAGCCGGCGCGGTGTTCGCCGTAGGTCAGCGCCTCGAAGTTCGGGTCGCGGTGGAACGGCCACTCCGCGACGGCCTCGTCCCTGACGACGCGGGCCTCGCCGTCCTCCGGGTATGTGTCCAGCCGGTTCGTCAGGTCCGCGGCCGTCCGGTCGTCGTAGCGGAGGTCCCAGTCGCCGAAGGTGCGGGACTCGTCCGTCTCGACGGTCTTCTCCGGGATGGGGACGTACTCGAAGCGGCCGTCCGCGTACAGCGGCGCGTGTGCGTTGACGTTGCTGTCGTCGGCCCCCACGCCTGCGAACACGACGGTCATCACCGACGCCACGCCCGACGCGGCGATAACCCCTGCGGTCAGTCCTCCGGCACGAGCGGTGTCGCCCGCCACCGCATCGCGAGGTAGGCCAGCGAGGAGACGAGGTTGATACCGGGCGCAATCGCCAGCGGGACCCAGAACATGATCCCCTGGTCCCAGTCGGTGTGGGTCCGGAGGTACCACGCGTCGAGGTACGTCGACACCGGGAGGACGAGGAAGACGAGCGCGAGCAGCAGTAGCTGGGCCCATCCGGGCGTGACTGTCTGTCCCGCGAACAGGGCGATCGTGCCGGCGACGCCGGCCACGACGCCGACCACGCCCAGCCGCGTGCCGCGCGGATCCTCGTCGGGGACGTTCGCGACGACGTGGCCCGACTCCCGGCGGAGCGGCACTCGCCGCCCGTGCAGGTCGGCGAACTGGTCCGGCCCGATCCCCAGCAGCGCGAGCAGCCGCCGGAGCCGCTCGGCGCCGCCGTCGCCCGGCCACTCGAAGTAGAGGACCGCGGTCCGGGACTCGTCGCCCTCGACGGCGACCGTCAGCGCGAGCGCTGTGTCCGTGGCGACTGGCTGGGGGTGGTCCTCGGGTACGTCCTCCGTCGCGACGCGGTCGACGTCGACGGCCCGCCCCCACGTCCGTCCGCCGTCGACGCCGAACGAGAGCTCGCGCTCGACCGCCAGGAAGGACTCCGCCGCGCCCTCGCGGCTCGCGGGTCCTTCGTCCCCGCTCGCTCGTTCCGAGGGCTCCCGCTGGTCGGCCTCGCGGCTCGCGTGTCGTCTCGTTTCACTCGGCTCCCGCTCGCTCGGATCGAGGCCGCTCGCTTCGTTCGTGCCCTCGCGGCTCGCAGGTCCGTCGTCCTCGCTCGCCCCGTCCGGGACCGCCCGCTCCTCGCGCGCGTCGTCGCGTACTCGCCCGTCTCGGTGCCGGTCGCCGCTCGAACCGGGAGCGCCGTCGTCCACCGAAACCTCCTCGGTGTCCTCGGTCACGGTGATACCGACGGCCTCGCGCCCCAAAGTGTTTGCTAGGATGAAAGTATATTGGAGAGAAAGGAGTGCGGACGGGGGAAACGGAGTCGCCAGTTGTTCAGTCCACGATGAGCTCGGCCAGGTCCTCACGGACGATGGTGTCGCAGAACTCGCAGCGGACGCCGTCTTCCAGGACCTCGAAGCGCGACTGAACCGGTTCGTCCTCGGTGGTGATGCAGTGGCGGTTGGGACACTCGAGGACACCTACCACCTGATCGGGCCGCTCGACGCGGTGCTTCTCGACGACGTCGAAGTCGCGGACGATGTTGATCGTCGCTGCCGGCGCGATCAGCGAGAGGACGTCGACCTCGTCCTGGGACAGCTCCCGCCCCTCGACTTTCACGATGTCCTTCTGGCCGAGGCGGTCCGAGGGGACGTTCATGCCGACGGAGACGGCGTCGCCGCCGCTGCCGTCGATGCCGACGATGGCGAGGACGTTCAGCGCCTGCCCGCCGGCGATGTGGTCGATGACGGTGCCGTTGCGGATCTTGCTGACGCGGAGTTCGTGGTCGCTCATCGGTCACCTCCGAGCAGCAGGTCGAGAATGGCCATCCTGACCGGCACGCCGTTGTGGGCCTGCTGGAAGTAGGTCGCGTGGTCGGTGTCGTCGACGCCGTGGGCGATCTCGTCGACGCGAGGCAGCGGGTGCATGATGGTGAGGTCGTCGCGCGCGGCCGCGAGCGTGTCCTCGCCGATCTGGTACTCCCCGGCCACCTCGCGGTACTCGTCCTCGTCGGGGAACCGCTCCTGCTGGATCCGGGTGACGTAGAGGACGTCCAGCTCCGGGAGCACCTCGTCGAGGTCGGTGTGCTCGCGGACCTCCGCGCCGGCCTCGTGGAGGTCGTAGCGGACGCTGCGGGGGAGCCGGAGGCTCTCGGGGCTGACGAAGTGCTGGCGCGCGTCGAAGTTGGTCAGCGCGTGGGCCAGCGAGTGGACGGTCCGGCCGTACTTCAGGTCGCCCATGATCCCGATCGAGAGGTCCTCGAAGCCCGCGTTCTCGCGGATGGTGTAGAGGTCGAGCAGCGTCTGCGTGGGGTGCTGCCCGGCCCCGTCCCCGGCGTTGATCAGCGGGACGTCGACGAACTCGCCGGCCATCTTGGCCGACCCCTCGCTGGGGTGGCGCAGCACGAGCGCGTCGGCGTAGCCCTCGACGACGCGGACGGTGTCGGCCAGCGACTCGCCCTTCTTGACGCTGGAGGACTCGACCGTGCCCATGTCGACGACGTCGCCGCCCAGCCGCTTCATCGCCGCCGAGAAGCTCATCTTCGTCCGCGTGCTCGGCTCGAAGAAGAGCAGGCCCAGGAGCGTCCCCTCGTACCGGTCCGCGTACGCGCCCGGGTCCTCGGCGATGTCGGCAGCGCGGTCCAGCACCTCCTCGATGTCCCCGCGGGAGAGCTGTTTCGCGCTGATGATGTGGTCCTGGCGCATCGGGTAGTACCGCGCTTCGAACGCTCTTGAATGTCTCGACATGCGAGGCGCCACCGGGCGCCTCGTCAATGCGAGCGGGAGCGACTGACAGGAGCGACACGCGAGCCACGAGGCCGACCGAAATGAGGCCTCGGACAGACCGAACGGCGAACGAAGTGAGCCGTGAGGTAACGCGCCCGAAGGGCGGGGCTCCAGACGAGGCAACCCTTCAAATATCACGACGAGCCAGCCCCGCCATGCTCGCCGTAGTGGGCGGAAAGGGCGGCTGTGGCAAGACCACGACGACGGCCTGTCTGGCCCGGGCGCTGGCGGCCGAGGGGGACGCGCCGGTCGCCGTCGACGCGGACCGGGACATGCCGGATCTCCACCTGGTCGCCGGGACGCCGGCCGAGCCGGGGCTGGGACGGCTGGCGGACGGGGGACTGGGGGAGGCGACGCATCGGGCAGCGGAGTTGCCGGGCGTCCACGTGGTTCCCGCCGGGGACGGCACGGACGCGGACCTGCTCGAGGCGGCGTCGCGGCTCCGGTCACGGACGGGGCCGGTCCTGCTGGACGCGCCGGCTGGCGCGTCGCCTGACGCGGCGGTCCCCCTGCGGGTGGCAGACCGATCGCTCGTGGTGACGACGCCGTCGCGGGAGAGCCTGGAGGACGCCGCGAAGAGCGCGGCGATGGCCGAGACGCTGGACGCGCCGGCGGTGGGGTCCGTCGTCGTCCGGAGCGACGGGGACGTCGACCCGGCGCCGCTGCTCGACTGTCCGACGCTGGGGCACGTGCCGGCCGTCTCGGATCCCCTCTCGTCCGCGAGGGTCGCGCGGGCCTACGACCGAGTTGCTACCAGTTTCAGGCGGAATATTTAATCCGCTGGAGACAGTGTTAACGCATTGGAATGGTGAATCGCCTGCGGACGGGGATCGACGTCCTCGACCGCAAACTCGACGGGGGGATTCCGGAGGGGAGCATCGTCGCGCTGACCGCGGAGCCGGCCAGCCAGGCGGAGCTGTTCCTCTACGAGCTGACGGCTACCCGCGGGACCCTCTGGCTGTCGCTGGACCGGACGGCGGAGGCCGTCCTGGCCAGCATCGAGCAGACCCCCGCGACCACAGGCGATCCGACCGTCCGGCACATCTCCGGCGAGGCGCCGCTGGACAACGCCGGCAAGCTCGTCTCCGCGCTACCGGAGACTTCCAACCTCATCGTCGATCCGCTGGACGTGCTGGAAGCACAGGAGCCCCACTCCCGCTTCCGGGCGTTCATGAACGACATGCAGAACCACATCGTCAACACGGGGAGCCTGGCCATCCTGCACTGCCTGGACGGCCACGAGGTGCCGCCGCTGCGGGACACCACCGAGCACTTCGCGGACGTGGTCTTCCGCCTCGAGACGCGCGTCTCCGGCGACGAAATCGAGAACAAGCTGGCCATCCCGAAGTTCCGCAGCGGGCGCGCACCGGCGGACGTGATCAAGCTCGACCTCGTCGAGGAGGTCAGCATCGACACGTCCCGGGACATCGCCTGACCGCCCGGTGAATTTTACGTCGCGGCGCTACTCACGTGGGATATGGCATCGGCCACGCCGGACGTGCAGCAGTCGATAGCGGCGGCGCCGTCGCCGGGAGCGGCCTTCAGGGACCTCCCGCCGGACCGCCGGCGGGTCGTGTTCTTCCAGCTCCCCGAGACGGTCCGTCGGAACGTCGTCGAGGGGCTGAGCGAGGACGACCTCACGGGCTTCGTGCGCCGCCTCGACCCGGACGAGGCGACGGACGTCTTGGGGTACGCCGACGAGGAGCGAAAGGAGCGCGTCCTCGACAGGCTGAACGAGCAGCGCCGCGAGCGGATCGAGTTCCTGCTGGGCTTCAGCCCGGAGAGCGCGGCGGGCCTGATGGACCTGGACTACGTCACCGTCGACCTCGGAGTCGATTTCGGGGCGGTGGCGGACCGCGTCCGCCGCCACGAGGAGCGCACCGGCCGGTTCCCGACGGTGTTCGTGACCGAGGCGGGGGACCTCCTCGGCGAGCTCCCGGCGGAGGCGCTCGCTGTGCGGGAGCGCGGCGACCGGGTCGAGCGCGACCACCTCTACGAGGTCCCGTCGGTTCGGTACGACCGGCCGGACACCGAGGTCGTCGACGTGTTCCGGGACAATCCCGAGAGCGAGGTGGCGGTCCTCGACGACGACGGGTCGATTCTGGGGGTCATCTACGCCGACGACATCCTGCGCCTGATCGAGTCGGAGGCCGGGGAGACCCTCTACGAGTTCACCGCCGTCAGCGAGGAGGAGAGCGTCCTCGACGGCCCGGGGGTGAAGATCCGGAGCCGCTACAAGTGGCTGATCATCAACCTCGGGACCGCCTTCCTCGCGGCCGGCGTCGTCGGGGCTTTCGAGAGCACGATCCAGGCGCTCCCGCTGCTGGCGGCGTACATGCCCGTCGTCGCCGGCATGGGCGGCAACGCCGGGACGCAGTCGATGGCGGTCACCGTCCGGGGAATCTCGCTGGAGCAGGTGTCGCTCTCGACGGGCGCGCGCGTCATCGGCAACGAGGCCATCGCCGGTGCCGCGAACGGGGCGATCACCGGCGTCCTCGTCGCGGTCATCGCCACCGTCTTCAATCAGGGCGCGGTGCTGGGCCTGGTCGTCGGCGTCTCCATGGTGCTGAACCTCGTCATCGCGGGCTTCTTCGGCGCGCTCATCCCACTGGTCCTGGATCGGATGGACTACGACCCCGCGACGTCGGCGACCATCTTCATCACCACCGCGACGGACGTCCTGGGCTTCTTCGTCTTCCTGGGCCTGGCGCGGGCCGTGCTGCTGTAGCGGCCACCGCCGTCCCCGGCGTCGCCACGTACCAGGTGGGGTCACGTGGCTCCCCGATACAGGCGACCTAACTGCCACGAACGGACGGTAGCGCGCCTGCCGGGCCAACCTTCTATGGTGTTCGCGCCCTGGTTCGGGACGCCCCACCGGGCGATCGATCGACCGCTCAATTGAATCCATGACTCACCACAACCACGACGACAGTCGGCGCGGCCAGCGGAATCAGGACATCGACCAGCAGTCCGATCAGGCGCCGGGCAATCAGCGAGGAGCGCAGGGCCACGCCGGCCACCGGGGACAGACGGGTCGACAGACTGACCAGCGAGCCCGGGACACACACCGGGGCCAGCAACAGCCCCAGGGCCACGGCGGCCAGTCCCAGCACGGTCAGCCGTCGCAGCGGGGACAGACCGGCCAGCGACGGCAGGCAGGCCAGGGCCCGCAGTCGCAGCAGCGAGGTGGCGGGGGACGGGGCGGACAGCGGACGCAGCAGCGCCAGGCCGGACAGCACGGGCAGACGGGCCGGGGCTCCCAGCAGCACCGGAGCGGTCAGCAATCCCGGCAGGGTCAGCAGTCCAGTCGGGGCCAGCAGGGCGGACGGAGCGGTCGACGCCAGCCGCAGTCGAACCAGCAGCCGTCCCGCGAGTCGATGGGGCGGCACGCGCCGACGCGCCAGCAGCCGTCGGGTCAGCAACCCGGCGCGCGGCCGCCGACCGAACAGGGGCCGACCCAGCGCGAACAGGGACGGGCCTCCTCGCAAGGCGGTCGGTCGACGCGGGGACGCCAGTCGATGCAAGGCGGGCAGCAGCAGGGGACCCAGCAGTCCCACCAGCGGCAGGGGACCCAGCGACAGCCGGCCAGCGGACGGCAGCGGCGGTATCAGATGGAGCGACAGGGCGGCCGGCAGCGGACACAGCAGGGCGGCCGACAGTCGAGCGGTCAGCAGTTCGGCGGGCAGCAGCCGGGACCGCAGCGCGCCGGTGTTCAGCAGCACGGCGGCCAGCAACAGAGCGCCCAGCAGCACGGCGGTCAGCAGCCCGGTAGCCAGACGGGCGAGCCCGACATGGGGCTCCAGTTCGGTGGTCAGGGTCGCCACGACCAGTCGCCGGACTACGTCGGGACCGAGCAGACCTTCGGCGAGCCAGGATCTGCCGATCAGGGCTTCTGGGAGCCGACGCCCCAGGCCGCGCCCGTCGATCAGGAGTACGACGAGGACGCCTTCCCGCGGGTCGGCGGCCAGCGGGGGGACCAGCGCGGCTCGCAACAGCGGTAGCGGGTCCGCAACCGGCCGCTACACGCCGACCGCTTTCAGCGTCGGCAGCTGAGAGCGGTCGCTGATCGGCGGTGAAAAACGGGGAAAAGTCCGCAGCGACGTTACTCTGCGCGGGTCACTGCGTTCCCCGAAAGACTCGCTTCGCTCGACTTCCGAGCCCTGGCTCGCTGCGCTCGCCAGAACCCCCCTCGGATTCAAGGTGGCCGCTCCCGACGGTCGCGTCCACCTACTCCTCGGTGCCTTCGATCTCCTCGACGGTCTCCTCGGCGTCGCTCGTACCTTTTTACTTCGTCGGGTTCGCTCGCGTCCGGAGAAACCGCGCCTACGGTGCGGTATGCTCTTCTACTCCTCGGCGCCTTCGATCTCTTCGACGATCTCCTCGGCGTCGACGTCGGCGTCCTCGAGGGCCTCCTCGATGTCGGCGCCGCCGGCGCCGCCGCCCATGCCGCCCATCATGCCGGGCATGCCCATGCCGCCGCCCAGCTCCTCCTGGACGATGATGCGGTCGACGTCGAGCAGCTGGGTGAGCTGCTGGGCGATCTGCTGCTTGCCCATCATCCACTGCTGGTTCATGGTGAGCTGGGGCGTGGCCTCGATGTAGAGGGTCTCCTTCTCGGTCTCGACGGTCTCGAACTCGGGCTCGGGCTCCTCGTCCTCGTCGGCGTCGTCCTCGTCGGGCTCGACCATCTGCTCTTCCTCGACGGTCTCGGTCTCGAACCAGACGTCGAGTTCCATGTCGAGCATCATCGAGAGGATGCCCTGGGCCTGCTCCTCGCGGTCGTCGACCTCGTCGAGGATCTCGTACTCGTACTCGATGTCCTCGCCGGCCAGCGGGTGGTTGAAGTCGACGCGCGCGCGGCCGCCGATGATCGTCTCGAGGTGACCGTGCTCGCCGTCGACGTCGACGTGCGCGCCGGGATAGCGGTCGTCCTCGGGGATCTTGTCCTTGGAGACCGTGCGGACCTCGCTCTCGTCGTACTCGCCGAAGGCCTCGGCGGCGGGGACGACGACTTCACCGGTGTCGCCGGGCTCGCCGCCGTAGATGTCCTCCTCGACGGCCTCGAAGAGGTGGCCCTGGCCGAGGACGATGGTGCGGGGACCGAACTCCTGGTCTTCGCCGACGCCCTCCTCCTCGGCGACGTCGGCGTCGGTCGTGTCGACGAGGTCGCTCTCGTCGACCGTGCGTGCGGTGTAGTCGATCTCGACGAAGTCGCCCTGCTGGAGTCCGTCCTCGGTCTCCTCCTCGGCGACCTCCTCATCGGCCTGTGTCTCCTCTTGCTGTGCTTCGGCGTCGGCCTCCTCGGCCTCGGAGTCGTTGCTCATACCGTACGGGACAGTCGTTGCACTCTTAAGGACAACGTTTCGCTATGCGGACAGTCAGCGAGCGCTACCGACGCGCAATCCCGCGGCTCTCGGGGCGGTGATCGTCCCGATGCGGGCCGCTTTTGTCGGGGCTGGCCCTCCTCTCGCGCATGTACGAGGTCGAGATGAAGGTCGCGGCCGACCACGGCGAGGTCCGCCAGCGGCTCGAGGCGGTCGGCGCCGACGCCCTGGAGACGGTCGAGCAGGCCGACACCTACTACGATCATCCGGAGCGGGACTTCGCGGAGACCGACGAGGCGCTGCGCGTCCGGCGCGAGCGGTCGGAGGGGGGCGACGTCGACCGGATCACCTACAAGGGACCGAAGGTCGATCCCGACTCCAAGACCCGCGAGGAGGTCGAGACCAGCGTCGGCGCCGGCGGGGACGCCGACGACATCTTCCGGGCGCTGGGGTTCGAGCCGGTCGCGACCGTCGAGAAGGAGCGCGAGCACTTCGCCTACGAGGGATACGCGGTGACGCTGGACAGCGTCGCGGGCGTCGGCGACTTCGTCGAGGTCGAGACGGAGGCCGAGGACGTCGACGCGGCCCGCGAGGGCGCGGAGGCGGTCATGCGCGACTTGAACCTCGATCCGGACGAGCAGGTCAGGACTTCCTACCTCGGCCTGCTGCTCGCTGATGCAGACGAGTAATTACGGCGACCGTTCTCAATTCCGCAAGTTATAGAGGGTCTCACCCCCAACTACGAGCCAATGACCGACCGGAACATCCACGTCGAGCCCGCCAGCGGGCACGCCGTGGAGGACCAGGCGGTAGAGATCGTCGAGCGGAAGGGCATCGGCCACCCGGACTCGATCTGTGACGGCGTGGCGGAGAGCGTCTCTCGCGCGCTCGCGCAGGCGTACCTCGACCGGTTCGGGACCGTCCTCCACTACAACACGGACGAGACCCAGCTGGTCGCGGGCACGGCCGCGCCGGCCTTCGGCGGCGGCGAGGTGCTGGAGCCCATCTACCTGCTGATCGTCGGCCGCGCGACCAAGGAGTACGAGGGCGAGCGCTTCCCCGCGGAGACTATCGCCCTCGACGCGGCCCGCGAGTACCTCGAAGAGAACTTCCCGTTCCTCGAGGTGGGATCGGACGTCGTCGTCGACGTCCGCCTGGGCGAGGGCAGCGGCGACCTCAAGGGCGTCTTCGGCGAGGACGGCGCCGTCCCGATGGCCAACGACACCAGCTACGGCGTCGGTCACGCGCCGCTGACCGAGACCGAGCGGATCGTCCGCGAGACCGAGCGCCGGCTCAACGGCGAGTACAGCGACGACAACCCCGTCGTCGGCCAGGACGTCAAGGTGATGGGCAAGCGCGAGGGCGACCACGTCGACGTGACGGTGGCCGCCGCCATGGTCGACCGCCACGTGGCCGACCTGGAGGAGTACAGAGAGGCCGTCGCCGGCGTCGAGGCGTACGTCAAGGGCCTCGCCGAGGACATCACCGACCGCGACGTCGCGGTCCACGTCAACACGGCCGACGACTACGAGGAGGGATCGATCTACCTGACGACGACCGGCACCTCCGCCGAGCAGGGCGACGACGGCTCCGTCGGTCGGGGCAACCGCGCCAACGGCCTGATCACGCCCAATCGGCCGATGAGCATGGAGGCCACCTCCGGCAAGAACCCGGTCAACCACATCGGCAAGATCTACAACCTCCTGTCGACGGAGATCGCCGAGTCCGTCGCAGACGAGGTCGACGGCATCCGCCAGCTCCAGATCCGCCTGCTCTCCCAGATCGGATCGCCCATCGACGACCCCCACGTGGCCGACGCCTCGGTCGTCACCGAGGAGGGCGTCACCGTCGCGGACATCGAGGACGAGGTCCGCGCGGCCATCGACGACGAACTCGCCGGCGTGACCGACCTGACCCAGCGGGTCATCGACGGCGAGCTGTCGACGTTCTGAACGCGCCGTCGCTCCCGAGCGACACGCGTTTATTCTCCCTCCCGCAAGCGACGGCCATGCAACCGCCGGGAGCCGACGTCGTGCTGGTCCGCCACGGCGAGCTGGGGATCAAGAGCGACCAGGTCCGACGGAAGATGGAGGGGCGCCTGGCGGACAACCTCGCCGCGCTGCTCGCCCACCGCGGCGTCGACGGCGAGATCGAGCGCGAGCGGACGCGGCTGTTCGTCCACACCGACGAACCCGACCGCGCGGCCGACGTCGCCGCCGACGCGTTCGGCGTCGTCTCGGCGAGCCCGGCGCTGACAGTCGAGCCAACGCTGTCGGCCATCGAAGACGCGCTGGCCCGCACCGCCGAGGCCTGCTGGGAGGGCGGCCCCTTCGCCGTCCGCGCCCGCCGAGCCGGCCACGAGGACGTGCACGACTTCTCCAGCCGCGACCTCGAACAGGAGGGTGGCTCCGCGGTCTGGGAGGCCATCGAGTCGTCGGGCGGCGAGCCCGAGGTCGACCTCGACGACCCCGCGTTCACGGTCCACGTCGAGTGCCGCGAGGACCGGGCCTACCTCTTCACGGAGAAGCGCGAGGGGCCGGGCGGCCTGCCCGTCGGGACCCAGTACCCCGTCGCGGTCCTGATCAGCGGCGGCATCGACTCGCCCGTCGCCGCCTGGCGGCTCATGCGCCGCGGCTGCCCGGTCCGGCCCGTCTACGTCCACCTCGGCGACTACGGCGGCCCGGACCACCGCGCGCGCGCCGTCGCGACCGTCGAGGACCTCGCGGCCCACGCGCCCAACACGGACGTGGACGTGCGAGTGGTCCCCGGCGGCGACGACGTCGCCGACCTCGCCGACGAACTCGACCGGACGCGGATGCTCTCGCTGCGCCGCTACATGTTCGCGGCCGCCGAGGCCGTCGTCGAGGCGACCGACGCCGTCGGTATCGCCACCGGCGAGGCCGTCGGCCAGAAGTCCAGCCAGACCAGCGCCAACCTCGCGGCGACGGACACCGCGGTCGACTGCCCCGTCCACCGCCCGAACCTCACCGCGAACAAGTCCGACATCACCCAGCAGGCCCGCGAGATCGGCACGTTCGAGAAGTCGACCATCCCGACGGGCTGTAACCGCGTCGCCCCTTCCTTCCCCGAGACCAACGCCGACCCGGCGACCGTCAGGGAACTCGAGCCCGACGACCTCCTCGAGCGGGCCCGCGAGGCCGCTCGCGACGCCGAAATCGTGCCGATCGATCCCTGAGCGCCTTTCGCGTCAGCCGCCACTTCCGGTTGCGAATCGAATTTTGCTCACTCGGAGGCGACCGGCACAGTCCCCACCGGGAGGGGGCTTCCGGGGCCGTCGCCGGAACTATCGGTAGTGACGACGTACAGTGCGCCCGCGACCCGTAACCACTAACCCGCGGCGAAAACTCCCTCCTGACGATGACGCAGGTCTGTCTGGTGGGCGACGGGGAGGTCAACCTCAGGTACGAACTCCTCTCGCGGGAGACGGCCCGCGACGCCCTGGCGACCTACGACCTGCGGGAGCCGTTCGCCAACTCGCTGGCGGTCGAGACGGTCAGCCTGGGGGCTGCCGTCTCGCTTCTGAACGACCTCGACTGGTACCTCGTGCGGTTCGCCGACGCGGCGCTGGTCCGCGAGCCGTCGATCAGCGAGACGGAGTGGCTCTCGCGGGACCTCGCGACGGCCGTCCGGGACGACGCGGTCGACGACGGGGAGAGCGGGCGGTTCCTCTCGGTGTACGGCGTCGTCGAGCGCGAGGACGGGCCGCCGAAGCTCGTCGAACCGATGCTGGTGACCCGGACGGGCGACTCCATCCCGGCGTACGACCTGCGAGACGTCTCGGACACGCTCGTCGTCCGCGTGACGGCCGACGAGTTCGGCGCGTGACCCCGGCAGGCGGTAGCGCGCGTCGGCAGAACCGAACTATAGTAGAAATTGAACGCAATGACACACTCGAGGGACACCCCGGGTGTCCCTCGATGTGTAAACAGTTTCAATCTCTATTATAGTCCTCGAACATGCCCGTCGACATGTAGCGCTCGCCGCTGTCCCAGAAGACCGTCACGACGAGCGGGTCCTCGGCGCCCTCGTCGACCAGCCGCTCGGCCTCCTCGCGGGCGGCCAGGTTCGACGCGGCAGAGGACTGGCCCACGAGGATCCCCTCTTCGCGCGCCAGCCGGCGGGACTCCGCTTCGGCCGCGTCGAGGCCCACCGTCGTCACGTCGTCGAGCAGGTCGACGTCGAGGTTGTCGCTGACGAAGCCCGGGCCCATGCCCTGGAAGCTGTCCTCGCCGGTGCCGGGTTCCATGCCGGAGAGCACGGCGTTGTCCTCGGGTTCGACGGCGACGATCCGCATCTCGGGGAACTCCTCCCGGAGCCGGCGTCCGATCCCGCTGATGGTTCCCCCGGTGCCGACGCCGGCCACGAGCGCGTCGACGGTCCGGTCGCCGACCTGGTCGAGAATCTCCGGACCGGTCGTCTCGTAGTGCGCCTGCGGGTTCGCCTCGTTCTCGAACTGCCGGAGCTGGAGGAACCCGTCCTGCTCGTCGAGCTCGTCGGCCCGCTCGCGCGCGTCCGAGATGTCGCCATCGACCAGTTCGATGTCGGCACCGTAGGCCTCCATGATCTGTCGGCGCTCGGGCGACTTCGAGCCGGGCATGATCAGGCGCACGTCGTAGCCCTTCACCGCGCCGGCCATCGCCAGCCCGATGCCCGTGTTGCCGCTGGTCGGCTCGACGAGCGTGTCGCCCGGCGTGACCTCGCCAGCGTCCTCCGCTGCTTCGATCATCGCCGTCGCCGGGCGGTCCTTGGCCGATCCGCCGGGGTTGAACGACTCTACCTTCGCCGCGACGGTCGCGTCCTCGGGCGACTCCACCGCCACGAGCGGCGACCCCAGCGTCTCCAGGATAGACTCCTTCATACTGGGAGCCTTGCCGGCCGGGCCGTAAACCCCCGCCGCCACCGGCAGGCCGTGCCGAGAGCCCGGACGCTAGCAGTTGTGATTGGAACGATGGATCCAGGGCCACCGAGTTAGCTCCGCCGGCCTCCGAGGCGGGGACGTTAAAACGTTCCGTTGCGTACGCACCCAGCATGCCACTTGAGACCATGGAGCCGAACCCGGTGTGGGTCGAGGACGCCTACTCGGACACCGTCGAGACGCTCGAGGAACACGGCGACGAACTGACGTTCAGGGTATGGGGCGGCGACTGGTGCAAGGACTGCCGCTCGCAGCTCCCGGACTTCGGCGCGGCCCTGGAGGCGGCCGAGGTGCCCGACGAGAACGTGGAGCACTACCCGGTCGAGAAGGAAGACGACGGCAGCAAGGTCGGCCCGAAGGTCGAGGAGTACGACATCGAGCTGATCCCGACCGTCGTCGTCGAGAAAGAGGGCGAGGAGATCGCCCGCTTCGTCGAGGAGGAGCCCGTCCCCATCTCGGTCTACCTGGCCGACGAGATCGAAGCGGCGCTGGCCTGAGCGGTCGCAGTTCGTCTAGACTTCTTCCGCAGCCCACTCCAGCGCGCTCGCTATCTCGCGGTCCGGCGGCGAGCAGGCGAAGTTCCGGCAGGCGTAGACCGTCGGCTCGCCGTCGCGCTGCCCGCGGTCGGCCCAGATCGGTGGCGCCTCGGTCAGGTCCAGCGCGTCGAGCCACCGCTCCAGTTCGCCGTCGTCGGCCGGCCGCCAGGCCAGCAGGCGTCCGGGGACGTACGTCTCGGCGAGCGTCTCGCGCCACTCGGCCGGGACGTCCTCGGCGACCAGCGTCAGTTCGAGTTCGCCCTCGTGGTACTGGTCGGCGGCGACGACGAGCGAAGCGTGTTGCATCGGGCTGGCCTCGACGTCGTTGGCGTGGGTCGCCAGGACGCCCTCGGCGATTCCGGCGAAGCGGTCGTGGTCGGTGAAGTGGTCCAGCGCGAAGAGGGTCTGGACGGCGACGCCGGCGCTGGAGGGCGTCGACTGGTCGGTCAGCTCCTGCGGCCGGGCCACTAGCGACTCGCCGCTCTCGGGGGTGAAGTACAGCGTCTCGTCCTCCTCGTCCCAGAACTCCCGCTCGATCGCGCGGCCCAGGTCCAGCGCGAACGCGAGGTGCTCGACCTCGCCGGTCGCCTGGAAGAGGTCGAGGGCTCCCCGCGCGAGGAAGGCGTAGTCTTCGAGGTAGCCGTCGATGCGGACGTCTTGGCCCTTGAATCTGCGCTTCAGCTCCCCCTCCGCATCGTCCCAGAGGTGCTCGCGGACGAAGGAGAGCGCGTCGGCGGCCCGCTCGGCGTACGCGTCGTCGAGGATGAGGGCGCCCTCGGCGAGCGCGGAGACCATGAGGCCGTTCCAGCCAGCCAGCACCTTCTCGTCGCGGTCCGGCCGCGGGCGCTCGGCGCGGGCCTCGAAGACCTGCTCGCGGGCGCGTTCGAGGCGCTGTTCGACCTCGCTCTCGTCGAGGTCGTACGACGCCGCCAGGTCCGCGACGCTCTCGCTGATCGTCAGCACCGTCGCTCCCTCGAAGTTGCCCCGCTCGGTCACGCCGAAGCGGTCGCGAAAGAGGTCGGCGTCGGTCTCGTCCTCGACTGCCGCCTCGACCTGCTCGGGCGTCCAGACGTAGAACGCGCCCTCCTCGTCCTCGCCAGCCTCGCCGTCCTCGTCGAAGGCGGGACTCTGCGCGCCGAGCGTGCTGTAGAAGCCGCCCCCGTCGTGGGTCAGTTCGCGCTCGACGAACGCGAAGGTCCGGGCGGCGGCCTCGGCGTAGGCTTCCTCGCCCGTCAGCTGGTAGCCCGTCAGGAGGGCGCGGGGAATCTCGGCGTTGTCGTACAGCATTTTCTCGAAGTGGGGGACGACCCACTCCCGGTCGGTGCAGTAGCGGTGGAAGCCGCCGCCGACGTGGTCGAACAGGCCGCCGGAGACCATCGCGGAAAGCGTCTCGGTGAGGACCTCGCGGGCGTCCTCGCGGCCGTCGCGCTCGGCGGCGCGGGCGAGGGACTGGAGGCGGCCGGGCTGGGGGAACTTCGGGCCGCCACCGCCGCCCCAGCCGCCGTGCTCGCGGTCGGCGCCGCGGACGGCGGCGTTGGTCGCGGTCTCGAGGACGTCCGGGCCGGGCGTCTCCCCGTCGGCCGACGGCGAGGGCTGGCTCAGGTCGCTCTCGATGGCGCTGGTCCACTGCTCGGCTCGGTTGTGCATCTCCTCGCGGTCCTCCGGGTCGGACCAGGAGCCGGCGATGTCCTGCAGCAGGTCCCCGAACGCGGGCATGCCGCGCTTCTCCTCCGGCGGGAAGTAGGTCCCGACGTAGAAGGGCTTGCCCTCCGGCGTGAGCCACGCCGAGAGGGGCCACCCGCCGCGGCCGGTCACCTGCTGGCAGATGCTCATGTACACCGAGTCCAGGTCCGGCCGCTCCTCGCGGTCGACCTTGATCGGGACGAAGTGCTCGTTGAGGACCTCCGCGACGGCCTCGTCCTGGAAGCTCTCCTCCTCCATGACGTGACACCAGTGGCAGGCGGCGTAGCCGATCGAGAGGAAGATGGGCCTGTTCTCTTCCCGTGCCGCCGCCAGGGCCCGCTCGTCCCAGGGCTGCCAGTTGACCGGGTTGTCCGCGTGCTGGCGCAGGTAGGGGCTCTCCTCCTCGTCGAGCCGGTTGCGCTCGGTGGGGTCCGGATCGTCGCTCATACCTGGTGGTTGGCCGTCGAGCCCTAAAGTGGGTCCGAACGGACAGCGACGGAGACGTGGAGACTTCAGCCGGAGATGGACGAACGATAACCTTTAGGCGGCCACCGCGAGGGACTCCGCACATGGTAGAGACAGTGCTGCTGGTCGGTGGGGGCGGTCGGGAACACGCCATCGCCCGCGCGCTCGCCGACTCGGCCGCGGACCTGTACGCGTGCGCCGGCAACCGCAACCCCGGCATCGCGGCCGTCGCCGAGGGCTTCGAGACGCTCGACTCGACCAACCCCACGGCGGTCAGGACCTACGCTCAGGAGGTCGACGCGACGCTGGCCGTCATCGGCCCGGAAGCGGCCCTGGAGGCCGGCGTGGCCGACGCCCTGGACGACGCCGGCGTCTACACGTTCGGCCCGCAGGAGGAGCAGGCCCGCATCGAGACGGACAAGGGCTTTCAGCGCCGGTTCATGGAGGAGCACGACGTCCCGGGCTGCCCGGACTTCGAGACCTTCGAGGACATGGAGGCGGCCTGCGAGTACGTCGACGACTACGACGGCGACCTCGCGATCAAGCCGGCCGGGCTGACCGGCGGCAAGGGCGTCCGCGTCACGGGCGACCAGATCAGCAAGGCGGAGGCCAAGGAGTACCTCCGCGAGTCGGACTACGAACGGGTCGTCCTCGAGGAGCGCCTGATCGGCGAGGAGTTCACCGTCCAGGCGTTCGTCGCCGACGGCGAACTGCGGGCCACGCCGGCCGTCCAGGACCACAAGCGCGCCTACGAGGGCGACGAGGGCCCCAACACGGGCGGCATGGGCAGCTACTCCGACGCCGGCCTCGAGTTACCGTTCATGACCGAGGACGACTACATGGAGGCCGTCGACGTCCTCCGGGCGACGGTCGACGCCCTCGAGGGCTACAAGGGCGTCCTCTACGGGCAGTTCATGCTCACCGCGGAGGGCGTGAAGGTCGTCGAGTTCAACGCCCGCTTCGGCGACCCCGAGGCGATGAACACCCTGCCGGTGCTCAACACGGACTTCCTCGACGTGCTGGTGGCGGCCCGCGAGGGCGATTCGCTGCCGAAGCTCTCGTTCGCCCCGAAGGCGACCGTCTGCAAGTACGCCGTCCCCGACGGCTACCCCACCGACCCCGAGGCGGGCGCGGAGGTCACCGTGGACGACGAGAGCGTCGACGAGGCCGCGGCGGGCGTCGAGGGCGGAGAGGGCATCCTCTACTACGCCAGCGTCGACGAGCGGTCGGACGGCATCTACACGACGACCTCCCGCTCCTTTGCCGTCGTGGGCGTCGCGGACACCATCGCCGACGCGGAGACCATTGCCGACGAGGCGCTGGTCGGCGCCGGCGAGCAGGGCCTGCGGGTGCGCCACGACATCGGCACGGCCGACCTGGTCCAGCAGCGCATCGACCACGTGGCCCGACTGCGGGGCGAGTAGACCGCAGGGGGTGGCTCGGCCCGCGATCAGGCGATGTCCCGCTCGCCCAGCGAGAGGTGCCAGTTCTCCGTCTCGTCGAGCGCGCGGCCGGGCAGCACCGTCGCGTCGATCGGTCGGGTGACGAACGTCGTCGCGTCGGTACACGTCGACAGCGGGAACCGGTCGCCGGGGACGAAACCGGCAGCGGCGAGCACTTCGGTCGGGAGGGAGTCGGCCGCGGCGTCGAGGACGGCCGCGTCGGCGTGGTCCCGGCACAGCGCCGCCAGGCACGCCTCGAACCCAGCGCGGGTCCACTCGTCGGGGACCGCCAGTGGAAGGGCGTCCGCGACGGTCGTCTTCTCCACGGCCGGTATCGAGCGCCGGCAGGCGATCAGCGCCGCCGTCGGATCTCCATCCAGCCGCGAGACGTAGGTCGTTACGTCCCAGCAGGGGTTGTCGTAGCGCCAGGACAGGTACGCCGCCGAGCGCTCGACGTGGAGGGCGTCCGGGACCGAGCGCTCGTAGAGGTCGGTGAGGACGCCGACGGGCACGCCGTCGTGGCTGACCACTCGCTGGTATTCGCGCTCGTCGGCGGACGCGACGAGGTCGAGACACCGGCCGGCGACGGGGGCGAGGCGGCGGAGCACCGCGGTGCAGGCCGCGTTCACGTCGAGCGCGTCGGCGATGGTGCCGGGCCGCTGGAGCCGGTAGTACGTCCGGAGCGGCCCGGCGGTGCGCCACCCGTACGAGTCCAGACCCGGCAGCAGCGCCGCCGACGGGAAGTTGAAGAACAGGTCGGCGTCGGCGACGTCGTCGATCCACCGACGGGTCATCCGGCTGAACACGCCCTGGCGGCGGTAGTCGGGGTGGACGATCCAGTCGGCGGGCTGGAGGCCGCGCAGCCGCTCCGCTCCGGCCCGGAGGGCGAAGGGCAGGCAGGGCTCGGTACCGACCAGTCTGCCGTCGGCCTCGGCGACGACCATCCCGACGGCGTCGGCCGCGGGGTTCGATCGGAACCGCCAGTCGAACCAGTCCCGGCCGCGGGACCGCCCCCACACGTCCTCGTACAGTTCCAGGAACCCGGCGTGGTCCCCGTCGAACGGTCTGACCGTGACGGTGGTCGCTGTCGTCGTCGTGTCGTGCTGGGACTTGGCCACGATGTGGAACCTCGATTGTCCATCCGTTCCCCCGCTTACCCCTTTTACAGACGCCCGTTTCCCGCGATAGGATACCAATACGGTGACAGACGGGTACGGAGCTGGAGACCGAGTCGCCACGCTCCGGGGATCATCTAGCTATCACCTCGGAAGGGGTTCGACCGCGACCGCTCGACCGCCTCTCGCGTCCGACGCCCGTCATATCAGCCCGCGAACTTCAAGGGACTCGCCCCGGTACGGCAAACCGTGACCGACGACGGAACGAGGAGCGACCGCTGCCGGGACCACTGGACGCCCGCGGCTCGGCTGACGCGGACTCCGCCGGGCCAGCGACGGTGAACGCGTGACCTCGATCGACTTCCGGACGACGGCGAGCATCCTCGGGGCGATTCTGCGCTGGTACGCAGTCCCCTTCCTGGCGCCCGTCCTCGTGGCGCTGCTGTACGGCGAGTCGCCGGTTCCGTACGCGATCCCGATGCTCGGGACGCTCGCTCTCGGCGTCGGCCTGGAGCGGCTCGAGCGGGAGCGCCTGCAGGAGCGGGAGGCGTTCCTCGTCGTCTCGCTGTCGTGGCTGAGCGTCGGACTGATCGGTGCGGTCCCACTGGTCGTCGAGGGGACCGGTGTGTTCGATTCGCCGGTCAACGCCGCCTTCGAGGGCATGAGCGGGATCACGACCACGGGCGCGACGGTGATCCGGGACTTCGACGTCCACTCCCGGGCGCTGCTGATGTGGCGGCAGGTCCTCCAGTGGCTCGGCGGCCTCGGCATCCTGCTGCTGGCGACGGCCGTGCTCTCGCGGCTGTCCGTCGCCGGCGCGCAGTTGATGGAGTCGGAGGCCCGCACCGAGTCGACGCGGCTGACCCCGAAGATAGAGGACACCGCACGGATCATCGTCGGCATCTACGTCGGGCTGACCGCGCTGGCCGCGCTCGTGCTGTTCGCGCTCGGGGTCGCCGGTCTCGCGCCGGAGATGACCGCCTACGACGCCGTCGCGCACGCGCTGACGTCGGTGGCGACCGCCGGCTTCTCGCCCCGTGCGGAGAGCGTCGGCGCCTTCGCGCCGGTCGTCCACTGGGTCGTCGTCGCGTTCATGGCGCTGGGGGCGACGAGTTTCGCTCTCCTGTACGCGCTGGTCCGCGGGGACCTCGCCCGACTGCGCGAGAGCGAGGAGTTCCGCTTCTACGTCGGGATCCTCGGGGTCACGAGCCTGCTGATGGTCGGCCTGCTCCTCACCGACCCCGACTACGCGGCCGGGCCGTGGACGGCGGTCCGCCAGAGCGTCTTCCAGGTCACTTCCATCGTGACGACGACGGGCTTCGCGACGGTCGACTTCAACACGTGGTCGCCGGCGGCCAAGCAGGTGCTGTTCATGTGCATGTTCGTCGGCGGGATGGTGGGGTCGACGACCTGCTCGATCAAGGCGCTGCGGTGGCTGGTCGTCCTGAAGGCGTTCGGTCGCGACCTGTCGGTAGCCTCCCACCGCGGCGCCGTACGGGTCGTCAGACTGAGCGGCGACGCCGTTGACGAGGAGACGATCCGCGACGTGTACGCCTATACGCTCGTCGCGCTGGTCTTCTTCCTGCTCGCGACGGTCCTGATCGTGGCCGACGGTGCACGGGCGAACCAGTCGGTCACGGAGTTCGAGGCGCTGACGGCGGCCGCGTCGACCTTCTTCAACATCGGTCCGGCGTTCGGGCGAGCCGGACCCTACGGCACGTACGAGGGGTTCGCGCGGTCGAGCAAGGTGCTGATGACGCTGCTGATGTGGGTCGGGCGCATCGAGATCATCCCCGTGCTCGTGTTGCTCACGCCGAACTTCTGGCGGTGAGTCAGGGCACGGCCGTGGCGGTCGCGCCCACACGGACGGTTTCAAGGTCCGCGGCCGTCTACGGACGGGCGTGACCGGACCGCGGCGACACGACCGGATCGAGCGGACCGCCACGCCGGGCCCGCGCAACTCGATGCGCCACTGGCCCGAGGCGAAGCGGCCGCTCCGCATCGTGGTCAACTTCCTCGTCGTCTGGCTGATCCGCTACTCGCCGAGCCTGCGGGCGAAGAGCTGGCTGCTGCGTCGGCTGGGCGCGACGGTCGGAGAGGGCGTCTCGCTGGGGCTGACGGCCACGCCGGACGTGTTCTGGCCGGAGCTGATCACGATCGAGGACCACGCCATCGTGGGCTACGACGCGACCGTCCTCTGCCACGAGTTCCTCCAGGACGAGTACCGCACGGGCGAAGTGGTGATCGGCGAAGGAGCGATGATCGGTGCCGGGGCCGTCCTGCTCCCGGGCGTTGAGGTAGGCGCGGGGGCACAGGTGGGTGCCAACGCCGTGGTCACGAAGGACGTGCCGCCCGGTGCGACCGTGGCCGGCATCCCGGCGGAGCCGATCGACGAGGACTGAGCGGCGGCGGCCGAACCGTCAGCTCCGGACGCGGACGACGCCGGACGCGAACACCCGGTTGTTGGGGACGATGTACTCCTCCTCGTCGCTCTCGATGTGAGTGACGAACATGCCGACCTCCTGGACGATGCCGCGGTGGCCGTCGACCCGGATCTCGTCGCCGATGCCGTAGGGCTGGGTCAGCACGAGGTAGACGCCGGCCGCGCCGGCGGCCAGCAGGTCCTTGAACGCCAGCCCGGAGAGGAACACGAGGCCGAAGGCGTAGGCGGCCAGCAGGATCAGCAGCGCGCCCGTCGCGACGCCGAGCTGGTCGAGCGCGATCAGTAGCGCGAGGAAGAAGATGCTGTACTTGACCAGCTCCGGCAGGAGGCCGGCCTCGGGGAGCTTGACGCTGCGCAGGCGCTCCGAGACGACGAGCTTGGCCTTGTCGCCCGCGATCAGTCCGAGGATCAGCGCGAAGGCGGCGACGAACAGGTCCGGGAGGAAGCCGGTGAATTGCGACCAGAACAGTGCCGTGTCCGAAAGCTGCGAGACGTTGAGCGCGAGGATGACCGCGCCCACGTAGACGAACAGCGCCGCGAGGTTCGAGACGAGACCGACCGTCGACGTCCCGAACCGGCGGGCAGTCCGCTCGAAGGGCGTCCCCTCTACGGCCTCGGGGACGCCGGCGTCCCGCATCAGGTCGCGGGTCCACCGCCAGACGAAGTAACCGAGTACCGCGCCCAGGACGAGGATGGCGACGGAGACGGTGAAGGCCGTCTCACGGGAGAATATCCGTCGGATGAGATCCGCCCAGTCGAACTGCATCAGTACTCCTCCGGATCGAGTTCGAGGATCAACTCGCCGCCCTTGAACGCCCGCACCAGCCCGTCGCTCTCGGAGAGGACGATGGCCACGGCGTTGGTGTCGCGCGAGATGGCGCCGGCGGCCATGTGCCGGGTGCCCAGGCCCTTCGGGATGTCCACCCCCTCGGCCGAGGGTTCGAGGTAGCGGTACGCGGAGACGATCTTGCCCGCGTCGGAGATGACGAAGGCGCCGTCCAGCCGGGAGAACTCCTTGAGCATCACGTTCACGATGGGGTCGCCGACGTGGACGTGGGACTTCTCGAAGGGGTTGTAGGAGAGGGGCCGGGACTTGTTCATCACCTTGCCGGCGTCGCCGACGACGAACAGCGCGCCGACGGGCTTGCCCTTCTGGCCCTTCTTCCCGAGTTCGACGACGACGTCGATGACGTCGCGGATGACGGACGGCTCCGCCCGGCTGTTGGTGAACAGGTCGTAGACGCCGGAGGGTGAGAACTCGTCGGTGCCGACGCGGACGAACGTGTCCGCCGCCTTGCCGAATGCGTCGGCGATGCAGAGCACGTCGTCGTCCTCGTCGACGAATCCCCGATCCAGCGCTCCCTCGATGCCGAAGCGGACTCGGCCCTCGAGGTCGGTGAACTCGAGGGGTAGCTCGACGAACGAGGGCGCCTCGACCGCGTTCTCCGCGGCGACGACGACCACCTCCTGCTCGCAGTCCTCGAATCGCTCGTACAGCGACGCGCTCGGTGAGAACAGGAACACGGCATCCGCGTCGGCGACGAACTCCTCGACCAGCGCCTGCAGCTCGGTCATCGGTCACGATAGCCTCGCCTCTCGAAAAAACCTTGTGGGCTTCTGACGGACAGCAGACGCCCGCCACGGCCGTCTCGGGCGTCCGGGTAGACCGCGGGATGGTCCGGGGTCACAGCCGCCCGACGAAAGCGTCGAACGCGCCGCTCTCCGGGTGGCAGTGACAGTAGGTCCCCAGCGTCCGGTACTCGACGAGGCCGTCCCGGTCGCCGTCGACGCCGTCGCCCCGTACCACGTCGAAGGCGAGGCGGGCGTCGCTGCCCAGGTCCGCCCGCGAGTAGTGGAACTCGTGGCCGCGCAGGCGCTCGCCCGCGGCGGCGGTGGGCACGTCCCGCGTCGCCCGCAGCTCGACGTGGTCCAGCGCCTGGTAGCGGTCGCGCATCTCCACTTCGGCCGGGAGGACGCCGGCCATCTCGTGTGCGTCCCCGTCGGTCGTGATCAGCGACTCGCTCAGGGCTATCATCCCGCCGCACTCGCCGTAGACGGGCAGCCCCTCGCTGGCGCGGTCGGCCAGGTCGGAAAGCGCCCGGGCGCTCGCGAGTTCGGCGGCGTGCAGTTCCGGATACCCTCCGGGGAGGTAGACGCCGTCGGCCGGCGGCAGCGGGTCGCCGGCCAGCGGGGAGAACGTGTGCACGTCAGCGACCGCCCGGAGCCGCTCGGTCGTCGCCGCGTAGCTGAACGCGAAGGCCGCGTCCGACGCGACGGCGACGGTCGGCCGGTCGCCGTCGGCGGCGTTCCCGTCACGGGGATCGCCGGACCCCGGCCGCGGCGGCTCCCTGGCAAGGTCGAGCAGTCGGTCGGTCCTGACGCCCTCGGCGGCCGCGGCCAGCGCGTCCGGATCCAGCGGCGACTCCCGCCCCATCTCCAGGCCGAGGTGCCGGTCGGGGATCTCCAGGTCGTCGCTGGGCGGGATCCGACCGAGGTAGTCGATGCCGTCGGGCAGGGCGTCGCGGATCCCCTCCGCGTGGCGGCCGCCGTGGGCGCGCTGGGCGAGGACGCCCACGACCTCGACGTCCCGGCCCGCCGCGTCGGCGTACTCGCGGAAGCCCAGCGCCGTCGCCGCGACGCTCTCCATGCCCGCCTCCGCGTCGACCACGAGGACGACGGGGAGGTCGAGCGCCTCGGCGACGGCGGCCGTGCTGGAGGCGTCGCCGTCGTACAGGCCCATCACGCCCTCGACGACGCAGACGTCGCCCTCGCCGCGCCGGTAGTTCCGCCGGGCGCCGTCCCGGCCCTGGAGCCACAGGTCCAGCGTCCGCGAGGGGCGGCCCGCGACGGCCTCGTGGTGGCTGGGGTCGATGAAGTCCGGGCCGGCCTTGGCGGGCTGGACCGCCTCGCCCGCCCGCTGCAGCGCCTCGATGACGGCCAGCGTCGCGACGGTCTTCCCGACCCCGGAGGACGTTCCGCCGAGGACGAACCCCTTCACGGGACGTTCCCCGCCGCTGCGCTTCCCGTCTCGTCCGCGCCGTCCTCGCCCGTCAGGTCGTCGGCCAGCGCCGCGACGCGCTCGCGGACCTCGGCCATCGACACGCCCGCCCGGTCGGCGAAGGCGAGCGCGCCGCCCATGCCCACGCCCTCCTTGGCCTCCCCGGCGGCGTAGCGGGCCATTGCGGGGTGGTCGGCGTCGCCGAAGCCGGGGTCGGTCACCGTCAGGTCGAGGTCGAACCGCTCGGCCGTGCCGGCGAGGTCCGCGGACTCGTCGTCGGCGACGTAGCTCGTGGTCGCCAGCGGAAGCCGCTGCTCGACGCCGGCGTGACGCAGCAGCGCGGCCACGGCGGCCATCTGCGTCCCGCCGGCCAGCGTGACCGCGGTGTCCGACCGGAGCGCGCCCAGTGCGACGCCCGTCGCGACGGCGAGGACGGGGTCGCCCATCCGCCGCACCGCTCGCCGGGGCTGGTCGGTGGCGTCGCCGGGTTCGAGCGAACTCGCTGCCAGCCCCTCCGCGACCACCTCGCGCTTGCGCTCGATGGGGTTCTCCGGCAGCGAGGAGGAGACGCTGCCCGCCTCTCCGAGCGCCCGGAGGACGCCCAGCGCCGTCGTCGTGCCGCCCGGGACCGTCTCGGCCAGCAGTATCTCGTCGTCCGGCAGCGCCTCGCCGAACTGGCGGGCGGCGGTCATCGCACCGGGCGCCGTCGGGACCGGGTCGGATTCCCTGATATCGTCGCCCGGACGCGCGCCCACGGTCACGGTCGGCGCGCCCGCCGGTTCAGCCAGCCCCCCGTCGACGACGGTCACCGGCAGGTCCACGAGACCCCTGATCGCCCGCGTGACGACCGCCGGCGTGAGACACCCCGTCGGGCTCTGCGGGACGGCCGGCGCCCGAACCGGGGAGCCGTACTCGACGATCTCGGCGTCGGCCGCCGGCGTGTGAGCGAGCAGATCCGAATCCGCCCCAGCGGCGCTGAGCCCGTCGATCGCGGCCGTCCGCGTGGTCCCCGCCGCGAGGACGAGCCTGGTGGCAGTCATGCCTGATTGCAGACGTTCAAGCGCATTTTAACGCGTCGGTCGGCGGGGCGGCGAGCGCGGTGCGGCTCTCTCAGCCCGTGCCAACGAGGACCACGATTTAAGTCGACTGCGTGCCCGCGTGAAAGCATGGAGGACTTCGAGGAACTCGTCTCGTCGCTCACCCCGCGCGAGGACAACGAGGCAATCCGGTCGTACCAGAACACCACCGCGGTCGCCTGCCCGGCCTGCGAGGAGCCGTTCGACGACATGGTGGTCTGCAAACAGGAGTTCACGTCGCTGAACCTGGACGTGGAACTGGACCTGTGTACGACCACCCACGACGGCAACGTGGTGCTGTTCACCCACAAGCCCTAGCAGCGCTCGGACAGGGGTCGCCAATCGTCCTCGCGGAGGGCCACCTCCACCTCGACGCCGCAGTCGGGACAGAAGAAGGCGACCCGCTTCTCCGCCGGACGGAACTCCCGCCGGTGGTCGTGGTCCTCACAGGCGATGACGATACCGCGCTCCTCGCCCGGCGGCCGCTCGATTCGATAGGACATCGGTACCTCCCCTTCGGCGTCGGGCACTATCAATCGTCGGCCGCGGGAACTGACGGACGGCGACGGCACCGCGCCGCTAGAGCGGCCAATCGGCGACTACGATAACGTTCCGCACAGCTATGCGGTAACAACTGACGTGCAACTCCGGTGTGTACGTCACCCTATGGGCGGTACTGACGAAGCGAACGAACCCACGGAAACGGACGGCGGTGGTCACGGCGGAGTGGCGGTCGACGCCCCTCCCGACGGCCGCCGGGAGATTCCCGACGGTCGCACTCCGGGCACGCGTACACTCCGGTCGCGCGGCCGTCGGCGATTCCTTCGAGGCGCGCTCGCGCTCGGCCTGCCCGCGGCTCTCGGCGGGACGGCCGCGGCGCAGTCGTCCGACGTAGACGTCGCGTTCCGGGACGCCGTCACCGCCGAGATCACCGGCGACGTCGCGTCGATCGAGGGCCTGCACTGCTACGTGTGGAGCCACGTCGACGTCGTCGACGACCACCTCCTTCTGGAGGACCTCGACCCCTCGTGGTCGAACGAGGTGCTCGACGGCGGCCTCCGGGTGATCCGCTACGACCCCGACGAGGGCGACCTCGTCGTCGCGCTGAACACCGTCGCGTACAACTACCTCGCGACGATCGACGTCTACACCAGCGGGGACCCCGACTTCTTCGGGGACCACGCCGACCTCACGGCGAGGAACGACCACGAAGTGGTCGCCGCGATGGCCGACACGACCCTCCCGGACGGGCCGTTCGGACGCGACGACACCGCGTCCGCCGACGTCACGGTGGCGAACCTCCGGGACGACGACCGGGAGGTGTTCGTCGGCTTCAGCGCCATCGACCCCGAGGGGGGCGTCCGCACGAACGACCGGACGACCGGCCAGTCAGTGGCGCTCGACGGTGACGGATCCCAGACCGTGACGGTCTCCTGGGACGTCGAGTCGGACGCGCCGACGGGCGACTACGACGCTCACCTCGCCGTGTGGGAGGAGGCCGACCGCGACGCGCTGGAGACCAAATGCGACGAGCTCTACGCCGAAGCGGCCTTCGAGGTCCGCGAGGACGGCGACGTGGGCGCGACTCTCGTCGACGCCAGCGTCCCCGGCGGGACCTACGGGTCCGGCGAGGCCGTCACCGCGACCGCGACCGTCGAGAACGAGGCCGCCGCGGAGCGGACGTACTTCGTCGGCTACAGCGCCATCGACCCCGACGGCCTCGCCCACACCAACGACCGGACCACCGGCCGGGCCGTGACCTTCGGCCCCGGCGAGCGGCGTGACGTCACCGTCTCGTGGGCGGTCGAGTCCGACGCGCCCGACGGGAGCTACGACGCGCAGATCGCTGTGTGGGCGGAGAGCGACCGCGACGCCCTGGAGACGAAGCTCGACGAGAGGATTCTGCGGGACGCCTTCGCCGTGGGCGAGGCACCGAAGATCGACGCCCGCATCGAGGACGTCGCCGTGTCCGGCGGCACCTACGGCGACGGCGACGTCGTCGAGACGGACGTCACGGTCACGAACACGGGGTCCGACGACCACACCTTCTTCGTCGGCTACAGCGCCATCGACCCCGAGGGCCTCGCCCACACGAACGGCGGGACGACCGGCGGACCCGCGACCCTCTCCGCCGGCGAGACGAGCACGGTCACCGTCGAGTGGACCGTCGAGTCGGGCGCGCCCGCGGGCAGCTACGACGTCCACGTCGCCGTCTGGGCCGAGAGCGACCCCGACGAACTGGAGACGAACCTCGCCGAGCGCGTCGTCGAGGACGCCGTCGAGGTCGCCTGACGTGACTGGAGAGCAGTCACCAGGCGGCCGCGACAGACGGAATCGCCGGTCGTTCCTGCGGAACGCGGGCACCGCCGTGGCTCTGGCCTCCGTCGCCGGATGCGTCGGCCAGGCGAGCCGGTCCGACGAGACCGGGTCGCCCGCCGGAACCGAGGCATCTGGAGGGACGGCGTCGCCCGACGAAACCGAATCGCCCGACGGGGCTGAACCCTCGGAGGGGTCGGGAACCCCGCCGTCCTTCCCGCGGCCGATGACCGTCGACGCACCGCCCACCCTCGAACCGCACCCCGGGGCCGACAACCCCGTGCTGACCGACGACGACGTCACGGACCGCGAGGACGTCCACTACGTCGCCGACCCCTTCGTCGCCGTCGCCGACGGGGCCTACCACCTCTTTTTCGAGGCGGCCTACGACGCCGAGGACGCCAGTCCAGACATCGCTCTGGCCAGCAGCGACGACGGCCTCGGCTGGACGTACGAGGGGATCGTCCTCGACGAACCGGAGCACCTGGCCTACCCTGCGGTCTTCCGCGTCGACGGAACCTGGTACATGACGCCGGACAAGTCCACCTACGACTACGGCGGCGTCCCGGAGTTCCGCCTCTACCGGGCCGACTCCTTCCCGACGGACTGGACGCTCGTCGAGCGCCCCATCGACGGTGAGCACGTCGGCGACCCGACGCTGTTCCGCCGCGACGGCACCTGGTACCTCCTCTCGGTCGAGCAGGACTCGGTCCACGGGACTCGCCTCCACTACGCCCCCTCACTGCTCGGCGCCGACTGGACCGAACACCCCGACAGTCCAGTGACGACCCAGCCCCGGCAGTTCCGGCCCGCCGGGCGCCCCCTGATCGACGGCGACGACCTGTACCTGTTCTTCCAGGACGTCGAGCGCACCTACGGCGACAAGGTCCGCTGCTTCGAGGTCACGGCGCTGAGCGAGCGCGAGTACGGCCACCGCGAGATCGACGCCTCGCCGCTGCTGGAGGCCACGTTCGACGACGGCTGGCGCGACCAGGGCATGCACCACGTCGACGCCGCGCTCCCCTACCGCGGCGACGCGAACGTCGTCCCCGTCGACGGCAAGGACGCCGACGACGAGTGGTCCATCGGCGTCTATCGCGTGACCGATCGAGGCGACCCGTGAGCGATCGGGACGATCCGGACCAGTCGCGCCGCCGCGTCGTCCGACTCACCGGACCGTCGGCCCCTCTCCTGCGCGGGCTGTGACTTGCAGGGCTCAAATCGATCCTGTTCCTCCCTTCGTTTTCTCGCTCCGCTCGAAAGCTCGGTCAGTGCGCGGGACCGGATTTGCGGCTCACGGATCGTTCGTCGCAAAATGCGCGGGACCGGATTTGAACCAGAGGAAGACATTCCTGCTCGCTTCGCTGCGCAGGCTGTGACTTCCAGGGTTCAAATCGGTCCTGCTCCTTCCTTCGTTTTCTCGCTTCGCTCGAAAAACTCAGTCAGTGCGCGGGACCGGATTTGAACCGGCGGACCCCTACGGGACAGCGTCCTAAGCGCTGCGCCGTTTCCTGGCTTGGCTACCCGCGCGCACCCCACCATACCCGCAGGGCGGACATGAACCTAACGTTCTCGTCGCTCCCGGATCGCATCGGCCAGCGCGTCGGGGTCGTCCAGCTGTTCCAGCACGTCCAGTTCGTCTCCCACTCGGACCTCGCCCGATTCGACCACGTCGGCGCAGATGCCGCCCCGCTCCTCCTTCAGGGCCCGCGCGACGCCCTCCTCGCCGGCGACCTCCTCGACGTGGGCGCAGGGCGGTCGGCGGCGCGTCCCCTCGAAGACGGCCTCGCCGACCCGGAACTTCGTGTCGAGCAGGTCCACGACGTCGGCGTCCACAACGAGGTTCCGGCGGTGGCGGCCGTCGGTGAGGTCGACGTCGAACTCCTCGCGGACGTACTCGATGGCCCCGCTGTCGACCAGAGTGACCTGACAGACGTCGAAGGGCGAATAGTAGCCGGTGCCGCGGAAGTACCGGTCGCCGCGGAGGCCGCCGTCGCGGACGGCCTCGACGGACCCGCGGGCTTCCATGGGCTCGCCGGCGGCGGGCGCGGTCCAGATCTGCTGGACTGTGTGCATAGCTATCGTTGGGCACCCACCGTCAAAGGGCTCCCGAAGAAGTTTACAGTACGGGCGTCCGTACGGCGAATCGTGTACCGCGCCAGCGACCACCGGGAACACGAGGAGTGGCTGGAGGAGATAGAGCGAGCGGCCGACGCCCTGGAGCTGGACGGGACGGCGCGCTCGCGGGCGGTGGACCTGTTCCTGACGACCGTCCCGGACGACGACCGGTCGAAGCGGTCGGCGCTGGCGGCGAGCCTCTACGTCGGCGCGCTGGTCAGCGGCCAGGAGCGGTCCCAGACCGCGGTGGCCGACGCCGCCGACGTCTCCCGGCTGACGATCCAGCAGCGCTGGAAGGATCTGCTGGAGGAGGCGGGGCTGGAGGCGCCCGACTGGTAAACGGGCGCTGACGGCAGCGAATCAGCGGCCGTCGCGGTCGGGCGTGAGGGCGCCGTGCTCGTCGATCTCCCCGTTCACGATGCGCGTCGAGGAGATGATGTCGCCGTCCTCGGCCTTGACGTGGGGAACGACTTCGATTTCGAGGGGCTCGTGGCCGTTCTCCCGGCGGATCTCGTTGATGCGCTTGCCGCCGGTCTCGGTCTCGGGCGAGACGACGAGCGCGTCGAACTGCGGTTCCGTCGCGATGCCGGTGGGGCTGTCCAGCGGGCGGACCTCGAACTCGTGGTCGCGCTCGTCGACGAAGTCGGACAGCTCGGCCTCGAGGTCGCGCCTGCGCTCCTCGAAGGAGCGGATCGGTCGTTCGTCGTTGCGTGTCTTGGGCGCGAGGTCGTCGCTGGTCAGGCCGACCGTGACGTCGCCCAGCTCAAACGCGCGCTCGAAGAGGGCGCGGTGTCCGTCGTGGATCGGATCGAACGTCCCGCCCAGCGCGACCTTCATATCTCCGGTCACGGCGGCTCGCGGTTTATTGGCTTCGACTCGCCCGGGCGCCGTCACTCGCCCGCGGCGTCGCTCGACGGGCCGGACCCGTCGGAACCGTCGCTCTCGCCGAGGTCCTCGTCGGCCGAGTCGACGTCGATCTCGTGGCGCGCGTCGGAATCGCCGCTCGCGGCGTCGACTCCGTTCCCGGTCGGGCCGTCGGGCCCGTCGCTGTCGTCCCCGCTCTCCACGCTGATCGTCACCGGCTCGTTCCCGTTCGACTCGTCACCCGGGCCGAGGTACTCGTCGAGGTTGAACACGGCGTTGAGCTCTGACTGGACGTCGTCGACGACGTCGGCGACGAGGTCGCTGGGCGCGATGGCGGCGTACTCGTAGGGGTTGTTGCCGGCTCCGCCGGACTCGCGCTTCCGGCGGGTGACCTTCTCCTCGTCGTGGAGTTCGGCCAGCGCCTCGCGGACCGTGCTGGGGTAGAGCCCGGTCCCCTCGGCGACCTCCTCGCTGGTGCTGTCGGGGTGCTCGCGGAGGAAGACGTAGATGCGCGCTCGCGTCTCCGTGTCCAAGACCCACGAGAGCAGGTCGACGACGCCCTCGTCGAACTGCTCCATCGCCCGGTCGGCCCCCTCCTCGATCTTGTCGCGGACGTCGCCGCCCGCCTCGCCGTCGTCGCGTGCATCGTCCGGAGCCATAGTAACGTCTCTAGGGGGACGAGAGGGCCGTCACGGACTAAAATCCACGGGTCCCTTCGCAGAGGACACGATGCGGTAGCGGGATGGTATTTAAAGAGGGGCGAAACGGCCATCCTGTTATCGGCTGTAAAATGGCTCGGAAACTATATACTGGCATCCTCGCATGTATCACGTAGCGGTGTGGCATGGGACCGACACCGCTGACGGACCCTCACGGGTAGTGGGGGGATCGGCACCGGGGCCACTGTTGGGTTGGGTGGGTGGCACCCGGAGCGACTCATCAGGACTGTGATCGGGTCGGCCGTCCGACTACGGGCGGTCGACCCGGTACCGAACGACCGCAGTTCACTCAGGGCAGTTCCAGTTCCGCGGCGAGGGCGTCGACGCCCTCCTCGCGGCGTATCCTCCGCTGGGCAGCGGCGCCGCTCTCGCGCTCGTAGACCGTGCCGATGCCGTCGACGCCGAGGCGCGAGCACTCGCGGTCGACGAGTTCGCCCAGCGGGACCGACGCCGACTCCGACTGCGCGATCAGTTCGGCGTCGTGACCGTACCGGAGCGCGCGCCACTTGTTCTCGTCGAGGATCTCGCGTCGGTAGCCGCTGGCGGACTCGCCGTCCTCGTAGCGGGCGCCGAGGTCCTCGACTAGCGCCGCGACGTACTCGACGAAGGCCATCACGACGTCGCGGTCGCGGTGACCGTCCGGCGTGCGGACCTCGACGGTGCCGTGGCCGGAGTGGGGGCGGACGTCGAACCACAGTTCCCCGCGGTCGTCGATGCTGCCCGTCTCGATCATGCGCTCCTCGAAGGTCCGGAACTCCTCGAAGGAGTCGAAGGCGGTGGGCATTCCGGTGTTGGGCAGCCCCTCGAAGATCTTCGCGCGGGCGGAGGCCAGCCCGGTGTCGAAGCCGTTCCAGAACGGCGAGTTGGCCGACAGCGCCAGCATCAGCGGTAGGTACCAGCGGACCTCGTTGGCGATCCAGACGGCCTTGTCCGGGTCGTCGACGCCGACGTGGACGTGCAGGCCGGCCGTGACGTTGCGGTGCTGTGGGTACTGGATGCGGTCGAGTTGCTCCCGGTAGCGGGGCTTCTCGGCGTGTTCGAGTTCGCGCCACTTCGCCAGCGGGTGCAGGCCCGCGGCCGCGATGCCGAACCCCTCCGAGCGGGCGTGTTCGACGAGCGCGTCCCGGACGTCGTCTAACGCCGCCCGGGCCTCGTCGAGCGACTCGATCAGCGGCGTCTGCGTCTCGATGACGCACTTGAACAGCTCGTGGTCGAGACGGCCATCGAGAATCGCCGGCGGGTCGGACTCGTAGACCAGTTCGTCCGTCCCGGAGGTCGGCCGACCGTGCTCGTCGACGACGTAGAACTCCTCCTCGATTCCGAGGGTGCCCGTCCTGTCGAATACCTCGGCTGAGCCCGTCTCCTCCATCGCACGGAGCATCGCCCGCGTCGGGTTAAAGCGTTCCGTCACCCGCTCGCACGTCGATCCGTCCGGACTGTCTTCCCCTCGTTCACTCTGGCTTCGGACGCGCGACCACGCCGAGGTGGTCCTCGTGGAAGGGCGATAGCCGCTCGGTCTCCAGCACCTCGTAGTCCTCTCGCAGTTCGTCGAGGACGTCGTCGAACACGTCGCCGGGCTCGCGGGTCACGTCCTCGCTGCGGGCCTTGATCGCCAGCAGGAGCCGGCCGTCCCCCTCGAGGAACAGCCCGTTGCGCCGCGCGACCAGCGCCTGCCCGCGCGTTGCGACGTCCTGCACGACGACGTCGACCGGTTCGACGATGTGGGCGTACGTCTCGGGCTCGCGGGCGTCCTTGAGCAGCGGGAACAGGTTCTCGCGGGGCTCGGCGGCGTCCAGCAGGTCCGATGCCGGACGGGGAGCGAACTCGACGGCGTAGGTCGGGCCCGCGAAGTCGGCGACGTGGCTGACGGTCGTCCCCGCCGCCGCGCCGAGGTAGAGCACCGTCTCGCCGCCGGCCAGCCCGGTGTCCATTCCCAGTTCCAGCATCGCGCCGAGCTTCGACCGGTGGGGGTTCCACCGGCGCCACTCGCCGTCGGTCGCCTCGCCGTAGACGGGGTCGCCGCGGGTCGCCAGCGACGCCTCGCCGCCGAACTCGCGGCGGTCGACGCCGTCGGGCAGGCTCACGCGTCGTCACCCCCGGAGCGGGACTGGATGCGCTCGATCCGTTCGGCCAGGTCGTCCTGTAGCTCCGGCCGGAGGTCGCCGCTGTAGTGGTCAATCCGCGCCGCGATGGAGAGCTTGCCCGCCAGCGCCCGCGCCGCCGACCCGCGGTGCTCGGGGTCGGTCCCGCGGACCGCCTCGTGGGTGTAGATGATCCCGTGCTTGGGCGAGGGCGCGTTCCCCCGGAGGTGCGCGAACAGGGCCTCCTCCGCGCCGAGCACCTGGACGGTACCGCTGGGCTTCTTGGCCAGCGACTCCAGCCCGCCCGCCAGCGAGATGAGCCGTGCGGCCAGCACCGGCCCCGCCAGCGCAGAGAGGTTCGGGGCCACCTCCGGCGCGGACCGCTCGATCCGTTCTCGTAGCGCCTCGGCCTCGTCGGCCAGGTCCGCGACCCGCCCCGCCAGCGCGACGAGGCGCTCCTCGCCGGGGCCCTCCGGCTCTCGCTCGGCGAGTTCGCGGGCGTACTCGACGCCGGCGCCGGCGTCGTCGTACAGGCTCTCGGCCCACTCCGCGACGCGCTCGGCCAGCTCGTTGGCCGTCCGCTCGCAGTCGTCGACGGCCCGGACGGCGTGGATCAACTGTTGATCCCCGGCCCCGGCCTGCTCCCGGACGGCCTCGCGGGTCGCGGCCGTCGTTGCCGCCTTGAGGCGGTCGTAGTAGTCGGCCTCGTCGTCGGCGAAGCCGCTCTCGACGGCCAGCGACGCCCAGTCGGCCGGTTCGTCAGCCGCTCCGTCCCGTATCGCGCTCGCCGCCGCCGTCTCGTCTCCGGGGTCGAGCCCGGCAAACCATCCCGCCTCGTCGGTCATACCTGGCCGTATCCGGGCCGCGGCGAAAAAGCTGCGGCTTGGTCGGAGCGGCCCGCCCAGCGTTCCCCGAGTGGCAGCGATGCTGGGAGTAAGATAGATGATAACGCACCGCATGTGGGCGCGCTGTCGCCACCAGGTCGTTGAAACCGCTATCCTCCCCGAGCGACGATTCGAAAGACGCCATGGCGAGGCGGACGCGACCGAAAGCGAGTACGCGCGGCGCGGTAGCCGCGCGGAAGCACGAGAACCGGCCGGGTGAGACCGATGGCCGACTGGATTAGGCACGTCGACGAGCCACCGCCGGAACTGGACATCTCCCTCGTGCAGGGCGGTGAGCGGTTCGAGCGGCTACCGTCGCCGCTGTTCTACGCCGTTCAGTGGGCCCTCGACAGGTCGCTGTTCTCCCAGCCGTTCGGCCGCTCGGCGGCGAACTTCTACCCGCTCGACCTCGCGGACGCGAGCGGGTACTCCCGCTACGAGGTGGCGCGGGTCCGGTTGCCGCCCCGCGTCTGGGAGCGCTTCACGCGCGACCCGAACCAGCGGCGCCTCCACGTCCGGTTCGGCGCCGGCGACGAGCTGGACGACTCCCACTCGACCTGGGACTGGTCGCGCGTGTTCACTTACCTGCTCAACCACGACCCCGAGGCGGACGCCGGGGCGGACGCCGAGGTGTCGGTGTCGGACGGGTCGCTGCAGCAGGCGGCTGAACTCGACGGCAGCGGGACGACGGACCCGGACCCCGGGGCGTCGCTCAACTATCGCTGGTTCCTGATCGACGGCCCCACCGTCGATCTGACGCGGAGCGCGAACCGCGGGTTCGTGCAGTCGATGGCGAAGCGGGTCTCGACGGGGAGCGGTGCGCGGGTGACGGCGGTCCCGAAGGGCGCGACGGTCCCGCCGGGGGCGCGCGGCACCTACCGGTTCAAACTCGAGGTCACCGACGACGACGTGTCGACCTACTACGGGAACCGTGGGCGAGACGAGGACGACGCGACGATCGCGATCGGCGAGTCGGCCGGGGCCGGCGGAGTCAGCGTGCTCTCTCCGACGAGCGACCGCCAGGCCCACGTCGAGCGGCCGACTGACGACCGGGTCCGAATAGAGTACGAGATCGGTCCGGACCTCTACCGGGAGTTAGAGCAGCAGTACGGCTTCTTCATGCTGGAACTGCTGGTCCGTCACTTGGAGCGGCCCGGTCGCGCGCCGGTGTACGAAGACGTCACGCGCGGGAAGCCGCCGCGACGAGGCCAGTTCACCTGGCACCTCTACGACGTCGACGGACTGCGAACCGAGCCCGGGCCGTACGACGTCTCCCTCAGCGTCGTCGGAGCGCGCGACTTCGGCCTGTTGACGGTCGACGGGTACTCGACGTCCACCACGGAGGAGAAGGCCCTGTACCTGGACCCCTTCCAGTTCTGGGCGGACCTCGTGAGCTTCCGGCCCCCCGCGTCCGTCCAGCGAGGCCTGCACAACGACCCGGACGTCTCGTCGGGGCGGTTCCAGCCGATCGAGGACGCCATCGGCCCGGTCAACCTCGACTACTACCCCGTCCGGATCGACGCGTTCCCGACGGTGCAGGGACAGACGTTCACGCCGTCCGACCTCGTCGAGTACGTCCGCCTGAACATCAATTACCTGCAGGAGATCTCCGCGATCTCGTTCGCCCCGACGACGTTCACCCCCTGGAACGCGCGTCACCGCTGGACCTGGCACTCCTCGTCGCCGGTCGGTGCCTTCATCTTCCTGGACCTGACGGGCCCGGATAACGCCACGGTGGTCTGTACCGCCTACGACGCCACCCACTGGCGGTTCTCGACGACCTACACCACCTCCGCGGTCGACGGCTACCCGGTGTTGGCCCACCCCGTCAGCGGCAACCGGGAGTGGGGCATCTTCAAGAACGACCGGGGCACCTACACGTTCTACACGCGCGCCGCGGACAGGACTCTCTACACCGACCACCCGTCGATAGGCTACGGGGTCGGCGACGTCCTGTGGCGTGGGCTCCAGGCCGGCGTCGCGAAGTTCGTCAACAGCAACGGCGGCAGCGCGACCGTCGAGACGCCGATCACCCTCCGTCCGGCCTGGGCCGACGTCGCACAGTGCTGTCACAACCCGACCAGATCCTGGCTCTACCAATGAGTTCCACCCACGCGTTCGTGCGGACGGTCGCGACGGGCGACCTGCAGCGCCCGTTCGGCCTCGCCTTCGACGACCCGCGGGACAGGCTCCTGATCGCCGACGGCGCGGGCCACCACGTCGCCCACTTCGACGCGACGGCGTCGTCGCCGACGACGGAGACGATCGGTAGCTACGGGACGGACTCCTCGACCGAGGGACTGTCGGTCCCGATGGACGTCGCCGTCGACGGCGACGGGAACCTCGTCGTCCTCGACGCCGGTAACGTCGAACTCGACCGGTATTCCTACGACGCCGCGGCCGACGCGTACGGCTACGACGGTGGGTTCCTCGGCGGGACCCGCGGGACGTTTGCGGGGACCGAGCTCGCCGACCCGACCGCGCTGACGTGGCGGGGCGGCGACTGGTACGTCCTCGACGCCGGGAACGACAGGGTCGTGCGAGTCGACGGCGCGTCGGGATCGGCGTCGGAGGCGGTCACCGGCGGGAGCTGGGGCGACGCGAGCGGCATCGCCGTCGACGGTGCGGGCACCGTGTACGTCTCGGACCGATCCGGGGACGTCGTCACGGTCCACGGCGGGTCCAGCGGACCGCTGGGCGGCACCGGGAGTCGCGACGGCGAGTTCCGTGATCCGGTCGGTCTCGCCGTCGACGCGTCGGACCACCTGTACGTCGTCGACGACGGCAACCGCCGCGTCCAGGAGTTCGACGCGAGCGGCGCCCACGCCGAGTCGTTCGGCCGCTCCGGCCAGTTCGGAGCCGGACACGGGATCGCCGTCGGCGGCGGATCGGCGTACGTCGCCGACGTCAGCCGGGGCGCGGTCCACGAGTACGCCGCCGCCGGCGGTCCGAGTGCGCGCGTCGAGGAGTCGACGCTCGATTTCGGCGCCGTCGAGGTCGGCTACACGCTCCGGGCCGCCGTGACCGTCCACAACGACGGCGGCGCGCCGCTCTCGGTGACGAACGTCACCGCGACCGGTGACGGTTTCGACGCCCGGACCGCGTCGGCGACGGTGCCGCCCGGCGACAGCGAACGGGTCGAGGTGGCCTTCGGCCCGACTGACGTCGCGGTCTCGTCCGGCGAACTGCGCATCGATCACGACGGCCCCGGAAGCGCGGCGTCCGTCGTCCTGCTCGGCCGCGGCGTCGAACCGACGCCGGTCGAGGCGGGACTGGTGCTCGACCGCTCCGGGAGCATGCGCCAGCCGGCGGGCGGCCAGTCGAAGATGGCGGCCCTCCAGCGCGCCGCCGACACGTTCGTGGACCTGCTGCGTGCGGGCGTCGGCGACGAGCTGACCGTCGTCGGGTTCGACGACAGCGCCGCCGTCGTCCACCCGCTCGAGGCGGTCACCGAGTCCCCGCGGAACACCCGGCGTGCGGCGAAGCGCGCGATCCGCTCGCTGTCGCCGGGCGGGACCACCTCCATCGGCGACGGCGTCGTCACCGCGCGCTCGGAGTTCGGGAGCGACGGGGACGACGTCAGGCGAGTCCTGGTCGTCGTCAGCGACGGCATGGAGAACGAGCCGCCGTACGTCCTGCCCGCCGACGAGCAGCGCGGCGTGGACCTGTCGACGCTGTCGGGATTCGCCGTCCACACGGTCGGCCTGGGCCTCGGATCGGAGGTCGACCTCCCCGTCCTCTCGAAGCTCGCCGGCCAGTCCGCCGACGAGGAGGCGCCAGAGGACGGCTCGTTCCACCTCACCGAGGAGCGGTGGCTCCGCCTCCAGAAGTTCTTCCTCGAGATCCTTGCCGACGCGATCGGGGAGTACGTCGCCGTCGACCCGACGTACGACGTGGACGCCGGGGACGGCGTGGACGTCGCGGCCACGCTGGGCGAGGTCGACCACGCCGCGACGTTCGCGGCCTACTGGGACGACCCGCAGGCGAGTGTCGACGTCGGCCTCCGGGCGCCGGACGGGACGCTCGTGGATCCGACGTTCGCCGGGAGCGCCGCGGGCGTCCGGCAGGGCGGAACGGCGACATCGCAGTTCTACCGCGTCGACCTGCCGCTGGCGGCCGCGGGCGGCGCGCACGCGGGCGACTGGGCGCTCGTAGTCCGCAATCGATCGAGCCCCGGACGGCAGATCACGGCCGGGGTGTCCGTCATCGTGGACTCCGATCTCGGCGTCGATTGCTCGGTCCACCGCGACGCGGACGCGACGGGGAACCCGGCGCGCCTCGACCTCGAACTGACGGAGGAGGGGGCCGCGGTCGCGCCCGACGCCGTCGACGTCGCCGTCGAGCGACCGGTCCACAGCCGCGGGGAGCTGTACGCGGACCTGCTCGCTGGCGAGGGCGTCGACGACGGCGACGGACCCGACGACGGCGTTGGCGACGGATCGAATCCCGACGGGTCCGTCGTCGGCGACGAACGCGTCGACCGCACGGCGTTCTCCGAGTCCCTGGAGGCCCTCGACGCGGCAGACGACGCCAGCGCTGACGCGGCGGTGCGCCTGTACGACGCGGCGTTCGACCGACTCGACCCGGACCGGGATCCGTCGGAGGACTACGCGGCGGACGGGATCCGCGGCGAACTGGCCGAGGCGGTGCGGCGAGACCCCCGGTTTCGCGAGCGGACCACGACGCGGCCGGACGTCGAAGCGGGCGAGGGCGCTGAGACGCCCGTGAGCGCCCATCTCGACCCGTTGCGAGCGGAGGGTGCCTACGACGTTCACGCGGTCGTCGAGTACGAGCGCCAGGGCCGGACGCTCACTCGCGAGTGCCGGGCAACGCTCGCGGCGGTCTCGCGCCCCTCGCCCGCCCGGACGACGGCCGAGGTGGTCGACGAGCGATCGGTGGGCGACGCCGAGTCGCTGCGGGTCCGCGTGACGCCGCGGGACCAGGTCGACAACCTGCTCGGTCCGGCCCTCGCGGACGAGGTCTCCGTCGCCGTCGATGCCGGAAGCGCGGGCGAAGTGGTCGACCGCGGTGACGGGAGCTATCGGTTCCGCGTGGACGTGCCCGCCGAGGCGGCCCGGGCCGGCGCCGCCTTCGAGCGCGTCGACGACGTCGGGCGGGAGCGGGCGGAGGCGCTCCGATCGGCAGGCTTCGAGACGCTCGCGGACGTCCTCGCCGCCGATTCGGACCGTCTCGAGTCGGTCGCGGGCGTCGGAACGGGCCTCGCCGAGCGACTCCGGCAGTCCGCCGCCGGGGGAGCCGGTTCCCCCACTGTCTCGGTGTCGCTGCGCGAGGCGACGCTCTCGTGGACGCTCCCGGAACTCCGAGCGGGCGTCGGGCGGCGGGAGCCGACCGGTCCGCAGCGCACGCCGAACGGCGCGCGAGAGCGCTGAGCGTCCGTGACGGTGCCGTCGGTGCTTCGAGAGGAATCGCAGTGGCCGCCAATCCGGAACTACCGGGCAGATAGAACTATCGCCCGGCCATCGGGAGGTCCAAACGAGCGCCGACGGCGGTGCTCGTCACACGATGGCGCACACCTATCACGTCGTGTCAGACGCGACAGGCGGCGCGGACCGATCGACGGGTGGTGCGGGGCGACGGGACGTGGCACGGGACGCATCGGACGGCGAGGGAACTGGACTCGCGGCGGACGACGGAGCGCAGGTGCTGGCCGCGGGTCTCGACGAAGCGCAGGCACAGACGCTCGCGGAAGCGCTGTCGCACTCCGGCGTTACGGCCCGGGCCGTCCGGGTCGTCGCGGACGGCGGCCGGGAGAAATCCGACGAGTCGGCGGGGAAGAGCGGAGCGACCGACGAGGGGAAGCGGGACGCCGACACCCGGGAAGGCTGGACTGGCGGGTTCCGGAACCGGCCCGACCAGTACCGGTTCTGGCTGCGCGGCGGCGAGTCGGCGACCTTCCGACGGCCGCAGTTCTTCGACGAGCGGGCCGACGCCGCGGCGACCTGGCGGGTCGACGGCGAGGCCGCCGCCGAGGGCGACGTCTTCGAGTACGAGGCCGACGAGTACGGCCGCCACGAGGTCGTCCTCGAGTACGACGGCCGGCGGATCCGCCGGGTCGTCGACGTCGGCGTCGGCGGCGACACGCTGCTCGACCCCGACGAGGACGTGCTCTTCCTGATCGTCCTGAAGTTCCGGGGGAAGGTGTACGTCCTCCCGGTCCACGTCGGGAGCGAGCGCGTCGACCTCTCGGACCGGCGGGAGGCCGTCGTCGAGGAGTTCGAGGACGGCGAACCGTCCTCGTACGACTTCGCCCACCGGCAGAACGAAACCTGGGAGGAGTCGATCCTCGAGGCCCCGACGCTCGACTACGGGGCGATCGAGGAGGGGGTCTACGCCCGATACGACGGCGAACTGTACTACCTGGGCGAGCAGAAGGCCGTTACTGAGTCGGCGGAGGCCCTGAAGGAGGCGCTGGCCAACGACGCCGACGCCGCGTCGCTCGAGGAGGCCAGGCCCGGGGACGTGTATCGCGAACTACTGGACGTCGTCGAGGCCTTCGACGAGGAGCGCCTGGACGTCGGCCGCGGCGACTTCGTGGGCCCGCCCGACTGGGCGGACGGCGGCGTCTTCGAGCGCTGGGTCGGTCGGACCGTGGCGCCGCTGTTCGACCACTTCGGCGATCACGCGAACGCCTGGGGCGTCGATCCCCGCCGCGAGCGCGCCGGCGTCATGTTCGGGTACAACGTCCAGAACTTCACGCTCAGCACCCGCTTCGCCGACGCGGGCCTCGGCGTGTACCGCCAGTACGTCGACATGCTCGGGTTCGGTCGGGATCGCCCCGGTCGCGCCGGCGACGGCAGGCGCGGGGTCGGCGCTGACGGCAGGCGCGGAATCGGACCCGACCGCGGACGGGGACTCGGCCCCGGCGGCTTCGGCTTCGGCGGCGAGCGCGGCCGGCAGTTCGAGTCCGGCGGTGGCCGCGTCCCCGTCTCGGGGATGCTCTCCGACGGCGGCGGCTTCACGCTGGGGTTCGACCGCGGGACCGGACGCGGGCGGATGATGAACGACGGCGCGCGCCAGAGCGAGGGCGGCGGCACGACCGACTGGGGCGAGGCCCAGCCCGGCGACTCGACGCCGAGCGGTCACGTGGAGCGGGTCGACGAGAACCCGTCGGGCGACGCCGACCGGCGCGTCCACGTCAACAACACGGAGGACGAGAACACGCCCGGCAAGATCGTCTTCGTCTACGAGGACAGGGGCGAGTCGGCCGGTGAGTCACAGGAAGAGCAGTACGAAGAGGACCCGGCGAGCGACCCAACGTCCGGCGACGGAGAGTCGACCGGCGACGGGGAATCGACGGGGGACGGCGAGTCGACCGGCGACGGGGAATCCACTGGAGACGGCGAGTCGGGCGGCGACGGACAGCCCGGCTCCGGCGGGGAGGAACCGAGCGGCGGATCGGACGGTGGCACCGACGGCGAGGGGAGCGACGGCGGGGACAGCGAGCCCGGCGGGGCGGGCGAAGCGGGGACCACGCCGGCCGACGGCGGCGGGGGCGGCACGATGGGTCCGTCCGGCGGCGGACTGCCGCGGGAGGGCGGCGACGGCGAGGGGCGAGGCGGAGAGGGCGACCGCGGCGAGGGCAGGGGCGAAGGTGGGGAGGGCGAGGGCCGCGAGCGGGGCGGTCGCCTCCCGTTCGGCCGCATCGACGGCATGAGTGGCGGCTGTCGCGGCGGCGGGTACACCGACCCCAGCCCTCACAGGGAGTCGGCCAGCCTCGCCGCCGACTCCGGCGGCACGTTCGGCGCCTTCCTCGGGACCGTCTGTCCGATGGGCCCGGAGAGCGTCGCCGCCGTCGCCCGACAGGTCCCGCGCGAGGCGCGCGGCCAGGCGCCGCCCGTCGGCGCCGAGCAGGTCGTCGTGGACATGATCGACGCGCTGACCGCGCCGGACTACGGCCACCCCACGGGCGGGCCCGGAACGGGCGTCGACGTCCGCGGGTTCAGCGAGACCCGATCCGGAATCGCACCCGGGCGGAGCGGCGGGCAGGCGGTCAGCGACGGCGGGGCCGGCCGAGAGACGACCACGATCTTCCAGATCGGCGACGGGTCCGCCGCCGCCGCGATGGGGATGGACAGCAGCGAGCGCCTCGTCGGTGCCGTCGGGGGCCACTCGACGAAGGGTCTGTTCGGCTTCACGGACACAGTGGGCGTCGAGGCCGAGCGCGCGGCGGCGACGTCTGACGGTGAGACGACCGTCGGCCCCAAAGAGCGAGCGCAGTTGCTGGAGCGACTGGAGGGACTGCTGGACCGATGACCGGGACCTGGGCCGACTTCGTGATCACCGGCGTCCGCTACGCCGATGACGGCGACCACGTCGCCGCGCTGCGGCGCCACACCGACGACGGCGAGCGGCTCTCGCCACCGGCGACTGTCGACCGATCCGCCGCGATCGAGTTGATCCGCCTCGGGTACGACTACTGTACGGCAATCGAACGCGAGGACCGGTTCCATCGCGGCGGCGACGTGACCCTCGTGAACGCCGGCGACGACCCCTACCTCAGGACCGACGGCACCGAAACGGCCGCCGACAACTTCGGCGAGTTGCCCGAGTTCTGAGTGCGTCGCCGTCCTCCCTCGTCTCCGTCGCCCCCGGCGCCGTTCTGCTGCATCACCGCTGGCGTTCGTCCGCGTGCGCGACGGGAAGCCGGACGGC
Organism: Halomicrobium urmianum; assembly: GCF_020217425.1. Taxonomy (NCBI): domain Archaea; kingdom Methanobacteriati; phylum Methanobacteriota; class Halobacteria; order Halobacteriales; family Haloarculaceae; genus Halomicrobium; species Halomicrobium urmianum. The sequence goes on along the minus strand of NZ_CP084090.1, from coordinate 190,458 downwards.
TCCGACCATAGCGCAGTTTACGCGACGTGGGTCCACGCCCCGTGGGCCGTCGCCGGTCCCCTCGCGAACGGGGCGGACTCCCCTATCCGCGCAGGACGAGGACGACGCCCACGACGAGCACGGCGACCGCCGCGCCCAGCCGGACGGTCACCCGCTCCTCGCTCTGGACGAAGAGGGCCGATCCGACGAGGACGACCAGCGGACTCGCCCCGAGAATCGGCGCGACCACGGAGACGGGCGCCCGGTCGAGCGCGGCGAGGTACGCCCCGAGGTACACCGTGTTGGCCAGCCCGGCGAGGGCGAGCCACCGATTGCGGCCGACCCGGAGGCGTCGCCCGCTGCGGAGCCGGCGCCAGCCGAGGTAGAGCCCGAACGCGGCGGCCGCCGCGAGGACGCGGACGGTCACGCCGACGAGCGACGGCGTCCCCGCACCGAGCCCGACCGCGGTGAAGATGGGGTCGATCCCCAGCACCAGGGCCGCGGCCAGCGGGAAGCGGAGGTCGGCCAGCGCCCGTCGTCCGGCCGCGGTCGCGGGGCTCGCGCGGGCGTCCCAGGACACCGCCACGGCGCCGCCGACGAGGAGGGCGACGCCGGCGATCAGCGACGGCGTCAGCGACTCCCGGAGCCAGACGACGGCGCCGACGACGGCCACCAGCGGGAACGTCGACTTCAGCGGCTCCGCCCTGCTGGCGCCCAGCCGCTCGATTCCGACGAAGAGCGCGAACCGGGCCAGCAGCGACCCCAGGATGCCTCCGGCGGCGAAGGCGGCGGTCGACATCGGCGTGAGCCCGAGGTCGTCGCCGTAGAGAATCGTCGTCGCCGGGACCAGCACCGCCAGGTTAATCGCGAAGATGACGGCGACGACGTCGGTGACCGTCCGCGTCCGCGTCCCGAGCCGGACCGCGAGGCTCTGGATCGCCACCGCGACCGTCGCGACCGTCGCGAGCCCGATTCCGATCGACGTCGCCGACATACTGATCGCTCCCGTTCGTTGGAGGGAGCACCGACTGTTGAATCTGCTGGCGTCCACGCGAGCGTAGCGAGCGTGGGCTCGCTGGAGCTGTGCTCCAGCGGCGTCCTGACGAGCGTAGCGAGTCAGGGCTCGGGAGACGACCAGCGGGAGTCTCCCGGCGTCCGGCCGAACTGTGTGAGGCCAGGCTCGACAGACGAGCACAGCGAGTCTGTCGGCGCGGGCCGAGGCGACGACGTGTCGTCCCGCCGGCGGCGCCCGTCCGGGCGGCGACCGCCGTTCCCCCACGTATTTCACGGCCGTCCGCCTAGCTACCCAACATGTCAGATGCCGAGCCCAGCGACCAGGGCGAGGGCGCGCCCGCGGCCCCCGACGGGACGATTCCGGAGCTGTTCGAGGCGAGCGCTGACCGGGCGGCCGGCCGCGCCGCGCAGCTGTACAAGGGCGTCGGCGGTCGCTCGCTGACCGGGACCGCGATCGAGCGGCCGCTCCGGGGCGAGTACGGGGCGCTCACCTACGAGGATGCGCGGTCGGTCGTCCGCCGGCTGGCGGCCGGCTTCCGCGACCTGGGCGTCGAGCCCGGTGACCGGATGGCTATCTACGCGGACACACGCATGGAGTGGGCGCTGACCGACTTCGCCCTGCTGGCCGCCGGCGCGGTCGTGACGACCGTCTACACGGGCGCCTCGACGGAGCAGGTGCGACACCTGCTGGCCGATCCCGGCGCGAGCGGCGTCGTGGTCGGCGGCGCCGAGCAGCTGGAGCGGGTCCGCGCGGTCGAGGACGACCTGCCGGTCGAGCTCGCCGTGGCGATGGACGACGTCGACGGAGACGAGAGGACGCTGGCGGACGTCTACGAGCGCGGCGAGGCGGCCTACGACGAGGCGACCTACCAGTCCTGGCTCGCGGAGCGGGACCCCTCGGACCTGGCCAGCCTCGTGTACACGTCGGGGACGACGGGCGAGCCCAAGGGCGTGCGGCTCACGCACCGCAACTTCCGGGCCAACGTCGACCAGATGTACCGCCGACTCGGGCCCGACGCCGACCGCGGTCCTGACACCCCTGCGCTCTCGGCCGACACGACGACGATCTCCGTTCTGCCGCTGGCGCACGTCTTCGAGCGCCTCGTGGGTCACTTCCTGATGTTCGGTGCCGGCGCGACGGTGGGCTACGCGGAGTCGCCGGCGACGTTCGCCGACGACCTCGCCGCGATCCGACCGAACGCCGGCGCGAGCGTCCCCCGCCTCTACGAGCGCCTCTTGGACGGGATGCGCGAGCGGGCCGGCGAGTCGCCGCTGGGCGAGCGGGTCTTCTCGTGGGCGGTCGACGTCGCCCGCGAGTGGGCGCGAGCCGACGACCCCGGGCCGTGGCTGCGGGCCCGCCGCGCCGTCGCCGACCGCCTGGTCTACGGCGACGTGCGCGAGGCGCTGGGCGGCGACCTCGAGTTCATGATCAGCGGCGGCGGGAGCCTCCCGAAAGCCCTCTGCGAGACCTACGTCGGGATGGGCGTGCCGATTCTGGAGGGGTACGGCCTCACCGAGGCGTCCCCGGTCGTCTCGGTCAACCCGCCCGACGACGTCCGCCCGGGGACGCTGGGGCCGCCGGTCCCCGGTGTCGACGTCCGGATCGACGCGTCGGTCGTCGACGCCGACGACTTCGACGCCGACGGCGAGGTGGGCGAGCTGCTCGTCCGCGGCCCGAACGTCACCGACGGCTACTGGAACCGCCCGGAGGCCACAGCCGAGGCGTTCACCGACGAGGCTCCAGCCGTCGCGGCGACCGTCGAGTCCGACGGCGGGCCGGCCAGCCGTGATTCAGAGGGGAACGATGGCGGCGCCTGGCTCCACACGGGCGACCTCATCGAGCGGACCGCGGACGACTACCTGGTCTTCCACGACCGACTGACCGACCTGCTCGTGCTCTCGACGGGGAAGAACGTCGCACCCCGGCCGGTCGAGGACGCGCTCGCGACGAGCGACCGGATCGACCAGACCATGCTCGTCGGCGACGGCCGCAGCAGCGTCGGCGCGCTGATCGTCCCCAACGCCGCGGCGGCCCGGCGGTGGGGCGAGCGCGAGGGGCTGGCCCTGCCCGACGACCGCGCGGCGCTGTGTCGCGACGAGCGCGTCCGCGAGTGGGTCGGCGAGGCAGTCGCCGACGTCAACGCCGACCTCGACCGGCCGGCGAAGGTCCGCGAGTTCGCCCTCGTCGCCGGCCCGTGGACTCCGGAGAACGGCCTGCTCACGCCGTCGCTGAAGAAGCGCCGCGGGGCGATTCGGGGGGAGCACGCCGACGCGCTGGATCGGATCTACGGGGAGTGAGCGGCGACGCGGCGGATGGAAGCCACGGAGGGGGCGGCGACGCCCGACGGTGCCGGCGACGCCGCGGAGGGTGGATGGAAGCGTCAGCGGGCGAGGGGAGTGGAGGGGAACGTCAGCGGGGCGATGGGCGTGGAGGGCGTCAGCGGGCGAGGGGAGTGGAGGGGAACGTCAACGGGGACCGAGCGACGGGAACGTCAGCGGAGCGGCCGGGGTCGGATCACTCCCGGGTCGCGACGCGCAGCGAGTACGCGATCGTGACGAGCCCGGTCAGCTGGAGGACCCGGACCAGGAGGCGGAACACGTTCTGGTAGCGGACCGGGACGACCCGGAAGGTGATGAGCCCCTGGCCGACGAGCGCCGTGATGTAGGTGACTCCGAACAGGAGGATCATCCCGATCGAGAGGTACCGCATCGAGGGGTCGTCGTTGCGACGCAGGCCGCGGTAGGCGTGGCCGCCGATGTAGAGGCCGACGAGGGCCGACCCGGTCGCCGCGGCGCCGGCCGCGAGGCCGACGGCCGAGGTGAACCCGATCATCTCAGAAGTTCCCCCACATTCTGGAGAGCTCGTCGGCGACGTCGTCGCCGGCCCGGTCGACCGTCCAGTCCAGCACCCCGTCGCTGATCGTCAGCTCGAACCGGTCGAGCGCGGAGACGTACACGGTCTCGTGGTGGCCGTCGCTGCGGGGCCGGGTGCGCTCCTCGAGGAGATTCAGGTCGCGCAGGTCGTCGACCCGCCGGTAGATCGAGGACACCGAGAGGTCGCAGCGATCGGCCAGTTCCTTCGCCGACAGCGGTTCCGCGCTCGTCGCGACGAGGATCGACCGGACGTGCTCGTCGTCCAGCAGCGCGACGACGTCGGCAAGGTCGGCGTCCTCGCTCACAGCGTCCTCTGTCATACGTGGGGGAAATAACTTGCTCTCGGCCGGCCGAAGTCGCGAGGCGTCCGGACAGACCCCGTTCGGGCGCGCGATCGCGCTCATCTGCTCCCCTCCAGCGGATAGTGGAACAGGGTGAGCGAGCCGATACCCTCGGTGCCGTACTCCAGTTGCACGCCCGCTGCGTCCGGGCTGTCGCTCAGGTCGATCGTCGCCTCGTCGCCCGGTTCGACAGCGCCACCACCGGTCCAGAGCGGTGTCTTCTCGATCTCGCCGTAGTCGTCGGTCGAGTCGACGTCGTACCACAGCAGGTCGGCGTCGACCGCCTCGCCGGCCTCGTGGCGGATCGTCACGGTCCGCGCCTCGGCGTCGAAGGAGCCGCCCCAGGTGACCTGCGGCGGATCGCGGATCGGATCGCGGTCGCGGTCCGGCGCCAGCGGGACGCGCGCCTCGACCGTGGCGTGGCGGCCGTCGACCGCGACGTCGGGCGTCTCCGCCTTGGACGTGAGTTCGTGCGGCTGGTCCTCGAGGACGCGCCTGATCCGCTCCGCGGAGATGGTCCGCCCCTCGGGATACCGCTCGATCAGGACCTGATACGCGGCGTCGCTGATCCTGAAGGCGTCCGCGCCCATCTCCGCGCGCTCGGTGACAAGTCCGGGGTGGCCGCCGCCGACGAATAGCATTCGGCTTGCGCCGACCGCGTCGGTGACCGCCGCGAAGGCGTCGTCGGCCTCGTGGTACCGCTCGACGTCGCCGCGCCCCGCGTCGACGGTCGCCTCCAGATTCGCCGCGCGGTGGTGTTCGGCGCTCGTCCAGACGATCGCGCCGTCGCGGACCGCCGCCCGTCGCGATACGTCCGACCGGGCGTACAGGTCGTAGTCGCGGTAGGACCCGTCCGGTTCGTAGCCGGTCTCCGCGAGCGTCGACGCGACCTCGCCGGCGGCGAACTCGGCCTCGATCACCGTCGCGAGGTTGGTGTTGACGAGTCGGTCGTAACGCTCGTATCCGATCCCGAAGTAGTCCAGTTCGGCGATCGTGAAGCCCCTGCGAGCCACGAACTCCTCGGGGACTGGGCCGTCGAACGGACCGGGCTCGGCGTAGGTGATCAGCCAGTCGTCGTCGGTCTCGACGACCGACTGCGCCGGGAGCCACCGCCGGTAGTCCGGCGGGCCGGCGTCGGGGACGTCCACTCGCCCGTACGAGGGTTTGCTGCCGAGCGGCGGGATGCTGGTACACCCCGCCGCGCTCGTCGTCAGGGTCGCGGCGGCCGCCGCGCCCGCCCTGAGGAGGGCGCGACGCGTCGGCCGGGAGGGCTCGTCTGCTGGTGGCATCTGCGCACTCGAACGACCGTCCTCCGCCCCCTTTATACCGGCCAGTCGACCGCGCACCGGCGCAGACCGACGAAGAATTTAAATACCAATTAGTAGCCAACCGGGTGTGTCCCGCGTCAGACCGATACCCGGACGGAACTGTGGCGAGCGCGTATCACGACCGGACCTCGACCGTCCGGGTCCGCGGACCGTCGCACTCGACGAGCAGGATCGACTGCCAGGTTCCGAGGCCGAGATCGCCCTCACTGACGGGCACTGTCTCGCTCGCGCCCACGAGCAGCGAGCGCAGGTGGGAGTCCGCGTTGCCGTCCAGTTCGTCGTGGTCCCACCCCTCGTCGGGCACCAGGTCGGCGAGCATCGCCTCGTAGTCGCCCAGCAGGCGCGACTCGGCCTCGTTGACGGCGACGCCGGCGGTGGTGTGCCGGGAGAAGACGGTCGCCGTGCCGTCGGCGTCGTCGGGGAGCGCCTCGCGGACCCTGTCGGTCACGTCGACGACCTGCAGCCGGCGGTCGGTCTCGACGGTGAACGTGGACATGCGCGTTCGTTCGCGGCGAGAGCGGAAAAAACGGCGGTTACGCCAGCCACTCGTCGGGCTTCGTGTCGTAGTCGACGTCGTCGGCCGCGAGGTGCTCGACGGCCGACCAGTCGACCTGCTCGACCGTGACCGCCTCGCCGTCATAGCGGAGGCGCTTGCCGACCTCCTCGGGCTCGGGCTCGCGGTCGCGCCGGCGGGCGACCTCGACGTCGTGTTCGTCGTACTCCTTGTCGATGGTCAGTAGGTTGACGGGGCGGCCCCACAGCTCGAAGACGCGCTCGAGCGTGTCCTTGGCCTGCTCCACGTCCAGCACGACGCCGTTGTACTGGTGGGTCAACAGTAGCTCGTTCCGGTTGCGGTAGTTGCCGTCCGCGACGGTGATGGTGGGCTTGCCGAAGTTGGTGAACTGCAGCAGGAGCTTCTTCTTGACGTCGGCGGCTTCCGTCGAGGTGGCGCGGTACTCGTCGGACGCGCGGGTGTACTCGTAGGTGAAGTAGTTGTGCTCGTCGACGAACTCCTGGGTGAGGAACTCGTCGAGGAAGGTCACGTCGTTGTGGCTCTCGCGGATCTCGCGCATCCGGTCCCAGCCGCGGGCGTAGTCGACGTCGGCGACCGCGTCCTCGACCGAGTCGTAGCGGGCGTCGTCGAACATGTACCGGGAGATCCGCTCCAGCTCGTTCTGGCTGATCCGGGAGACGAACCCGCGGTACTGGGGCTTGACCAGCGAGTAGTGGCGCTCGACCAGCCCGTCGTAGGTCAGCACCTTCCAGGGGTACTGCTCGACGTCGACGTCGCCGTCCCGAGCCGTGGCCAGGGTCTCCGCGTCGACTCTGGGGTCGTCCGGGTCGAGTTCGTCCAGGTGACCGGGGACGTCCACCAGCCGCGGTTCCGGTTCGAGCAGCTCCTGGACCCGCTCGAAGTCGATCACGTCCTGGAAGTTGCGCCAGGTGATGCCCTCGACCCGCAGGAGCCGCTCGACGACCTCGCGCCGGTTGACGGAGTTCTCGACGTACTCCCACAGCTCCTTGCCGAGCTTGTAGGGGTTGAGGCCGGGCGAGCCCAGCACCCGGGCCTGGTGCTCGGCGTAGAGGAGGAACTCGTCGTCGCCGGCGAAGTTCTCCTCGCCCATCATCATCGACTCCCAGTAGGCGGCCCAGCCCTCGTTGAGCACCTTCGTCATCTTCTGGGGGGCGAAGTAGTACGACTCCCGGCGGAGGATCTCCAGTATCTCCCGCTGCCAGTCCGCCATCTCGACGGCCTTGCCGGCCTCGTCGTCGTACTGACGGCCGTGTTTGCGGAGGAAGGCCAGCAGGTCCTCCTCGGGCTCCTCGGGGAAGGTCACGGCCTCCTCGTCGTCGCGCTGGGCGTCGAGCCACTCGTCGTCGAACACCTGGTGGCGGACCTCCTCGGACAGCTCCAGATCCTCGAGCTGGTCGGCGACGTCGGCCAGTTCCTCGTCGGAGCGGCCGTCCTCGCCGTCGACCTGGACCCGGACGTAGGGCTGGTGCTGGTCGATGTTGTCCTCCAGGCAGAGGACGTGGTCGATCCACTTCTCGACCTCGCTGCGGTCGATCTCTGGGTCCTGCATGTACTCCTCGATGGCCTCGCTGTGGCGTGCGAGCATCGCGGAGGCGTCGGGGCCGCGGCCGTCGCCGCCCCGCTCGACGCCGCGGTCGGTGAACAGGCCGAACCACTCGTTGTTGGCGAAGAAGTCGGCGTGGGCCTCGACGTGGGTGATCACGGCCTTCTGGTCGGCCAGTTCGTTGGACTCCTGGAGGAAGGCGTGGGCGGGGTCGTCGTTGTTGACGATCTCGAAGGCCTTGCCGCCGAGGAACTGGCCCTGCTTGCGTTGGCGGTCGTACTTCATCCCCCAGCGCCAGTGCGGGTACCGCTGCTGGAACCCGCCGTAGGCGATCAGCTCGTTCATCTCGTCGTAGTCGACGATCCAGTAGTTGACCGGGTACGGCGACAGGCCCAGCCGCTCGGCCAGGTTCGCGGCCTCGTCGACCGGCTCTTCGAGTCCGTCGGCGATCCGCTGTTTGCGGACGTGATCGTCGGTGCTCATTGGTCTTCCTCCTCGGTGCTGAGGATCTCGTAGATCGCGTCGACGACGTCCGCCGGGCTGGAGACGTAGGTGACGGCCACGTCGTCGGCCCCGCGGAAGTGGCGCTCGACCTCCTCGGCGTGGGTGGCGTTGATCGCGTTGCCGGAGGGCTGGGTCTCCACGTAGGCGTGGAGGTTCGCGGGGATCTCCTCCATCATGGGGATGACCCGCTCCTCGGTGTCGTTGCTGGAGTTCTCGGAGTCGCCCGCGGCGAACACGTAGCGGTTCCAGTCGCTCCAGGGGTACTCCTCCTCCAGCCGCTGGGCGGCCACCTCGTAGGCGCTGGAGATGCGCGTCCCGCCGCCGCTGCGGATGCCGAAGAAATCGTCGCGTTCGACCTCCCAGGCCTCCGCGTCGTGGGCGATGTAGACGAACTCGGCGTTGTCGTACTTCCCCTGCAGGTACCAGTCGAGCGGGGTGAACGTCCGCTCGACCAGTTCCCGCTTCTTCTTGCGCATCGACCCGGAGACGTCGCGGATGTTGACCACGACGACGTTCTTCTCGCGCTCCTCGACGATCTCGGGGTAGCGGTAGCGCTCGTCCTCGCGGCGGAAGGGGATCTGGTCGACGCCCTCCCGGCGGATGCGAGCGGCGGTGTCGGTCCGCTCGACCTCGGCCTCCATCTCCTCGATGCTGTCCCACTCGGCGCGCTCCTCGCGGGGGATCTCCTCGTAGGCATCGTCGAGCCACGGCTTGGAGACGGGGATGGCCTCGTCGCGGGCCCACTCGAAGACGCTGGCGGGACCCCAGCCGTCGACCTTCAGCGCCTCGCGGACGTAGTCCCGGTCGAAGTCCATCGCCAGCTTGCGCTTGAGTCCCTGCTTGAACAGGCGCTCGAAGTCTAGCGTCGACGAGGGACCGGTCCGGGTGATGTCCGTGAAGTCGCCCTCCGTCTCCTCGACGACCGTCTTGCCCTTGGGGTCGAGGTCGAGCCCGAGTTGCTCGTCCAGCTCCTGGGCGAACTCCTCGGGATCCATCTCGTAGTACTCGTGGTCCGCGCCCTCCTCGCCGGGGTCGCCGTCCTCGTCGCCGTCGCCGGGCTCGGGGTCGCCGACGGGCTGGCCGGGCTCGGGCTGGCCGCCCTGGCCCTGGCCGACGCCGCCCATGTCGCGCTGGTCGTAGGCGAACTCCGGCAGGTCCACGATCTTGATCGGGATCTGCACGGAGTCCTGGCGGCTCTGGCCGAGGTCGCCGTACTGGATGAACTCGGCGAGGTCCTGGCGGCGGTTCTCGCCCACCTCCCGGTACCGCTCGAGGTCGTCTCTCAGTCCCATCTGTAGCTCACCTGGCTCATGACGTGGCGGCTGGTCAGCTCGGCCGAGGCCTCGCTGTAGTCGAACATGTCCTGCATGTTCCGGACGGTCTTGGCCTTGAGGTCGGCTGTCTCGGTGCCGCTGGGCGGGTCGTCCCACTGGCGCGGGTCGAAGTCCTCGTAGGTCCGCTTGACGTCGTCCCAGTCGTGGCTGCCCAGCACCGTCTCGATGACGGGGATCTCCTTGGGGTTGACGTCGGCGACGCGGAACTCGTCGTCGCGCTGGCGCCAGGCGTGGCGGTTCAGCGCCGTGATGATCTTGTCCGTCCGGAACTGCCTGACGGCCTCGTCGGGGTCGTTGCCGTCGTAGTTGGCCTCGGTGAAGCGGCCGAGGTGCTCGACCTCGAACACCTTCATCGTCAGCGGGTCGGGGTCGACGTACTCGCCGCGCTCGTTCTCGATCTGTTCGTCGGACTCCCAGGCGTAGACGTGCTCGATGTACTCCTCGACGGTCTCGACGTCGACGCGCTTGTCGCGCATGACGGCGTCCAGGACGTCCGACTCCTGCTCGGCGAAGACGTGGTTCTTGACGGGAACGACGCGCTCCTCGAACTCGGCGGCCTCGCCGGGCGAGAACACCGGCGCGGTGTCCAGCCGCTCGGCCATCTCGTTGAGCACGTCGCGGGGCATGATGACGTCCTCGACGGGCAGGTCCGGGTGGTGGCGGTCGCGCTCCTCGTGGAGCAGGTCGGCGACGACGTCACGCGTGAAGGTCACGGGGATGCCGCCCTCGCCGTCGTCGGCGTCGTCGGCGAACTCGAAGTCCTCGACGTCGATGCGCTCGTCGCCCTCCTGGAGGTAGCCGCGGTCGAACAGCAGGGCCTTGTCCACCAGGTCGAGGCCGGCCGGAATCGCCTGGCCGTCGAGCCGCGAGGCGACGGCGTACAGCGCCGCCGCCTCAACGGTGTGGGGAGCCAGTTCCATGTCGGAGACCGCCGCGCTGGAGTCCCGCACCTGGACGGTCAGCGGCTCCTGGATCCACGACTCCATCTCGTCCCAGGAGTCCGCCTGCCAGACGGCCGTCTCGTTGGTCAGCTCCCGGCGCAGCAGCTCCGCCTCCAGCGAGAGGTTCGTCAGGTACGAGAACTCCCGCTTGTCGAGGCGTCGCTTCAGCGCCTTCAGCGGGTCCTGGCCCTCGCGGTCGGCGTGCTGGTTGAGCCGCGCCTCCAGGTCGGGGTTGGAGATGATGATCAGCTGGGTGTCGATGTCCATCCCGATGCCCTTGTCCAGCTTGACGTGGCCCTCGTCGGGCACGTTCAGCAGCTTCTGAAGCAGGTCGGCGTGCTGGGCGGCGTCCTCGACCACGGTGAGGAGGCCGTTGCCCTGCGAGAGGACCCCGTCGTAGCTGAACGCCTGCGGGTTCTTCCGTCCGCGGGAGTCCAGTTCGCGGAGCATGCCGTGCATCCACGAGCCGACGAGCCGCTCCTTGGGGCTGCCCTCGTCCTCGGAGTGCAGGACGCCAATGCCCTGCCCGACGTCGACGACGAAGTTCTTCACGCGCAGGTGCTCGGGCCCCGTCACCGCCGAGAAGAGGTCCTCGACGCCCTCGCGGCGGTACTGCTCCTCGAGGTAGTCGTAGGCCTCCCTGGAGAAGGGGTCGAGCTTGCCCTCGACGTGGACGTCGACGTGGTCGTCGAGGCGCTCGTTGAGCTCCGCCAGCAGCTCCTCGCGGACCTCCTCTGGGAACACGGCCAGCGGGTGGACCTGGACGGGGCTCTCGTACCAGTCATCCTCGTCCTCGACCGGGTTGTCCGCGTAGGTGAGCCCGGCGTCCGCCGAGCCCGCCGCGGCGACGTTCCATTCGACCGTGTAGCGCCGGCCCTCGGGCGTCTTCGAGTACTCCCGCAGGCCGTTGATGAGGCAGCGCTTGAGCTCGGACTTGCCGGTCGCCGTCGGCCCCTCGAGCCAGATGATCTTCTCGTCCTTGCCGCGGCCGGCGGCGATGGACCGCAGGTCGTCGACGAGCCCGTTGAGCACCTCGGTGTTGCCGAGGATGGCGTGCTCGCCGTCGTTGTGGGGGTCGTCGAAGAAGCGGTAGCGCTCCTTCTCCTCGCCCTCCTCGATAACGGTGCGGGTGCCGGCCTCCTCGATGGCGTCCAGCAGGTACTTCGCGGCGTGGGAGGCCAGTTCCGGCTGCTCCAGGACGCTCTCGACGTACGCCGACAGGGGCATCGGCTCCTCGTAGGTCCGGTCGAGCGTGTCGTCGGCGCGGTCGATGTACTCCTCGGCTGTCATCAGTCTTCCATCTCGCTTTTGGCGACCTCGGCGCCGGCGAACTCGAGCACCTCCTTCGCGCCCTCCTCGGAGTAGCCCTGCTCGATGAGCGCGTCGATCCACTCGTTGCGCTCGTCGTCGTCCATCTCGCCGCTGGAGACCAGCGCCGAGAAGTTGATGTTGTGCTTCTTGTCCTCCCAGAGCTTCCGCTCCAGCGCGCGACGCAGGCGGTCGTTGTCCTGCGGGTTGAACGTGTCGCCCTCGCGGGCCCGGCGGGAGACCCAGTTGCTCACTTCCTGGCGGAAGTCGTCCTTGCGGTCCTCCGGCAGGTCCAGTTTCTCCTCGACGCTGCGGAGGAACTGCTCGTCGGGCTCCTGCTCGCGACCCGTGAGTTCGTCCTCGACGGTGTCGTCGTCGATGTAGGCCATCACGTGGTCCATGTACTTCTCGCCCTGGCGCTGGATCTCGTCGACGTCGTAGGCCAGCGCGTGGCGCACGTCCTCGATGGCCCGCTCCTTGTACTCCTCGCGGACGAGTTCGAGGTAGCGGTAGTAGGTCTCGAACTCCTCCTCGGCGATGGAGCCGTGGTTCTCCAAGTTCTCCTCGAAGTGGTTGAACGTGGTCAGCGGCGAGAGGAACTGCCGGTCGCGGTGCATCGAGTCCATGATCGCCTCCGCGATCTCGTCGCCGATGAACCGGGCGGAGACGCCGTTCATGCCCTCACCGACGTCGGCCTTGTCGGCGGCCTCCTCGCGGAGCTTCTTGACGTCGACGTCGTCGGCCTCGCCGATCTCGCCGTTGTAGGCCTTGGCCTTCTGGAGGAGGTCGACTGCCTCGGCGTCGGGCTCCTCGACGCGCGTGAGGACGCCGAACAGGCCGGCCATCTCTAGGGTGTGGGGCTCGACCTGGATGTCCGGCAGGTCGGCGTTTTTCAGCATCTTCTCGTAGATCTTGGCCTCCTCCTCGTACTGGAGGACGTACGGGAAGTCGATCCGCTTGGTCCGGTCGTTGAACGCCTCCATCTTCTCGTCGCCCTTCTTGTCCCGGTACTCGGGCATGTTGGTGCGCCCGACGATCACCTGGTCGATGTCGATCCGGGGGTTGTTCTTGGGCTTGATCGTCTGCTCCTGGGTCGCGTGCAGGAAGTCGTAGAGGAACTCCCGCTGGAGCTTCAGCAGCTCCTCGCCGGAGAAGATGCCCCGGTTGGCGTTACAGAACGCCCCGGAGTAGTCGAACGCCCGCGGGTCGCTCTCGCCGTAGATGGCGATCTTCGAGTAGTTGACGTCGCCGGTCAGCTCCGTCTCGTCTTGGTTCTTCTTGTCCTTGGGCTCGAAGGTCTCGACGGCGCGGCGCTGGTTCTCGTCGGCCACGAGGCGGACGACCTCGACGTGGTCGTTCAGGACGGCCTGGAGGTCGTCGTCGTAGTGGGCCAGCAGCCTGTCCATGTAGAACTCGCTGGCCGGGTCCAGCGCCTGCTCGTTGCGGATGGTGTAGGGCGCGTCGAGCTCCTCGTTGACGTCCTCGATGACGCGGTCCCGCTGCTCCTGGGGGAGGAGCACGAGCGGGTCCTGGTTCATCGGCGAGCGGACGACGTCGTCGGCCGGGTCCTGATCCGGGATGACGTCGCAGAGGTTCGTCCACCGGAAGGTGTACATCCGCCCCTCCTCGCGCTGGGTGTAGTCCTCGAAGTACCGGCGGACCTGCCGGTCGAAGTCGGACTTGCCGGAGCCGACCGGCCCCAGGAGGAGCTTGATCCGCTTCTCGGGACCCAGTCCGCGGGCCCCCGACTTCACCTTGTTGACGAACTCGTGCATCGCCTCGTGGATGTTGCGCCCGTAGAACGTGTTCTCGCCGTCGTGTAACGGGTCCTCCGAGGCGAGCTTGTACTCCACGACGCCGGTGTCCTCGTCGTACTCCGTGCCGTAGTAGTCGAACATGTCGGCAACGCGCTGGTGCGCGTTGCGTGCGATCCTCGGATCGTCGTACAGCTGCTCGAGGTACCAGTCGAACGAGTGGGTCGTTCGGAGGTCGGCGGGAATCGCGTCCTGGTACTCCGCGCTCAGCTCTTCGAGAGTCTCTTTGGTGCCTGTCATACTATCACGGACGGTTCGAGTCGTGACCTGGCGTCGGTGCCAGTCGCGGTCGCGCCGCACACCACGGGTGCAGTTCCGCTACACCGGACGCTCCGCGCACGGGCGCCAGCGGGCGCGTCGCCCGGGCGACCGGGCGCAGGTTGCTCGGTGGTTGCCATGTGTTTCCACGTACCACCCTCGGTCGCGGGGACACCCCTCCCGGCGGGTGATACCAGGGATCGGAACTGCTTCCGATAGTATTTATTGTGTGGGGCCTGTGAACGTATAACCCTTTCTCCGACCCGGAGGTAGCGGCGGATATCTCCGCATGCGTGGTCCGGGAGAACCCCCGCACAGCCCGCGATGTGGCGGGCCCACGGCGCCGGCGCTGGCGACGCCGTTTATATGCCAGCTATCGAGTCCGACCGTCGGACTCTTTTCGCCTGCACACGCAGGGTCCGTATGAGCCTCGACGACGCGCCCCGGGGGTGGCAGGTCTGGAGCAACGAGCCCGACAAGGTCGTCCTCGCGTACCGGCCCGACGTCTTCGACGGCGGCGACCTCCCGCCGCAGTGCATGCCGACCATCTACCTCACCCGCGGGCGGCGGGACCGACGCCCCGGCGGACAGCGAGCCGGTTCGTCGTGGTACGTCACTCTCTACCTGGAGCCCGAGATCGACCGGGAGGTCGGCTCCTACCGCACCCGCGCCGAGGCCCTCGACGCCGCGACCGACGCGGCCGCCGAGTTCGACGCCGGCGGCGTCGACTACCGCGATTACTACCAGGTCCCCCGGGAGGACTACCTCGACCGCCTGGACGAACTGACCGACCGCGACGGCGATAACTGAGCCGTCCCGACGGCCGGAACCGGTCGACCCCGGGAGCCAACGCTTAATCACGCAGGACGCCTAGACGGGGCCATGACCACCGTCACGCTCGTCGGGACCCGCCTCGCCGAGCCCGGGACGGAGTTCGTGTTCCACGGCGAGGCCAGCGGCTGCGAGGGGTGCCCCTATCGCGACCAGTGCCTGAACCTCACCGAGGACCGGAAGTACCGCGTCGTCGACGTCCGCGAAGGGGGCCAGACGCTGGACTGCGCCGTCCACGACGGCGGCGTCCGCGCGGTCGAGGTCGAGCCCGCTCCGATTCGAGCCAACGTGGCCGGCAAGTCCGCCTTCGCCGGCAGCAACGCCGCCCTCGAGGGCCCCTGCCCGCACACGAACTGCCCCAGCCACGAGTTCTGCGTGCCCGACGGGGCCGACTTCGGCGAGGAGTACCGCATCTCGGAGGTCGTCGGCGACCCGCCACACGACCACTGCGCGCTGGGCCGGGACCTGACGCTGGTCGAGTTCGAACCGCCGGAAGAGGAGTGACGCCAGCACCGTCGATCGGTATCCCTCGTACGGACTGTCGTCGGTCAGTACCGGTGACCGCCAGACTACGGGCGGTCGAACCGGAGCACAGCCACGACAGCCCGTATCACAGCGTCCCGACGCGCTCGGCGGTGTACCCGAACACGTCCTCGTAGCCCTCCGGCGACATCAGCACGGGGTGGAAGGACTCGTCCGCCTCGATCGGATCGCCGTCGGCCGCCGCGAACGCCTCGCCCGCCGCGACCTCCTCGAAGTTCGTCGCGTACACCTCGTAGACGTCCGCCGACTGCTTCGTCACGGGTCCGCCCAGCCCGAACACCGGCAGTTCGTCGCGCTTGCGCTCTGCCTCGCCGGGGAGGGCGTCGACCGCCCGGAGGAACTCCCGGGCGACCTGCACGGCGTTGTCCTTCGCGGCCTCGGAGCCCTGGTAGCCGCACTCCACCTCGATGGCGTCGGGGACCGACGCGAAGATCCGGCCCTCGTAGTCGGCGCCGGCCTCGACGACGGCGTCGACCGACAGGCGCGGGCACGCCGACCGCGCCAGGTCGTCGATCTCGTCGACGATGGCGAACATGTCCTCGTAGGACTGCGTGGTGTGCAGCGCCAGCGTCGTGCAGTCGCCGACTGCCTCGGCCAGTTCAGCGGCCAGCCGCTCCTCGTGGGCGTCGGCGTCGCGCGATCCCGGGAACGACCGGTTGAGGTCGGCGTCGAGGTACCGCTCGCCGGCCTCGCCGGCCGCCTCGTTCGCCACGACCAGCGCCACCGGCCGCTCGACCGGCGGCCGCTCCGCCAGCAGCGTCTCGACGGCGTGGACTCCCGCCGGCTCGTCCCCGTGTATGCCGCCGACGACGGCGACCTCCGGGTCGCCCTCGCCGAGCGTCTCTATCCGCATGTCGACACCGTCGGCACTAGCCGCTCATAGTCCGTACGGTTCGAATCCGGTCGGTCGGCGCTCCGGGCACGGGACCCGATCGACGTATAGCGCCGCTGTCAGTCGGCGTATCAAACCCTGATATCGAGGGGACGCGCTTATCCGTTCGTACCCGACTACCTGCCGGTCATGTCCCTCGTCGGTCATCTGAAGCACTCACGTATCCCTCTGTTGCTCGTCGTATTGCTCACGATGACGGCCTCGACGGCCGTCGCCGGCGTTCTCGACTCTGACGGCGACGGCGTGGGCAACGCCGAGGAGCTCGTCGGCCCGACCGATCCGATGGACGCCGACACCGACGGGGACGGCCTCGACGACGGTGCCGAGACGGCGAACGGGACCGACCCGACCGCGGTGGACACCGACGGCGACGGCCTCGACGACGGTGCGGAGGTCCACGAGCACGGGAGCGACCCCCTCGCCGCCGACTCCGACGGCGACGGCCTGAACGACGCCCGGGAGGTCGAGGTCGGGACGGATCTCCTGACGGCCGACACCGACGGCGAGGGGCTGAACGACTCGGTCGAACTCGCGGTCGGTACCGACCCGACCGCGGCGGACACCGACGGCGACGGCGTCGACGACGGGCGCGAACTGGACGAAGGTCTGGCGCCCGACGACGCCGACACGGACGGGGACGGCCTCGGCGACGCCGAGGAACTGCGCGGCCCGACCGACCCCACGGCGGCCGACACCGACGGCGACGGGCTGGACGACCTGGCGGAGCGGGAGAACGAGACCGATCCGACCGCAGCGGACACCGACGACGACGGGCTGACGGACCCCGAGGAGCTATCGGGGGAGACCGACCCGACCGATCCGGACACCGACGACGACGGCGTCGCGGACGGCGACGATCCGATCCCGACGCTGCAGTCGCACAACCCCTACGAGGAGGCGCGACTGGAGGTCGAGATAGCGGAACCCGAATCCGGGGCCGAAGGCAGCGTCGAGCACGCGATGGACTTCTGGAACGAGCGCGTCCACGCGGAGCGGACGCCCTACGAGGCCCGCCTGCAGTGGGCCGCGGAGAGCGACGCCGGCGAAACCGTCGACGTGCGGGTGTACTTCGTCGACGACGTCCAGCAGCAGTGCGGCACGTCCTCGGAGGGCAGCGTCGTCGGGTGCGCCCCGCTCGTCGAGGCGAGCGACGTCCCGGTGCGCGGCGTCGTGCCCGTCTACGTCGAGTCGGGACTGACCAGTTCCGACCGGGACGGCGTCGTGACCCACGAGTTCGGTCACGCCATCGGGCTCGGACACGACGCCGACTTCGACGTGATGGGACCGTACCTGTAGCCGGCTAGTCGAGCGACTCCGCGTACTCGAAGTCGACGTCCCGCGCGAGGGGTTCCTCCCCGTCCAGGCGGATCTGCCACCCGTGGAGTTCGGTCGGATCGTTCAGCGCGTTGGTCAGCGTCGTCCGCACGTCTAGCAGGTCGACGCCGTAGTAGTCGTTCGGCACGCCCTGGAGGTACTGCAGCGCGGTTCTGAACAGGCTTCGCATGCCGTCGTCGTTCTCGAAGTCGAAGTGCTTGTACGCGCCGGCCGCGACCTGGACCATCCCGTGGAGGAAGGCGCTCTCGGTGCTTCCCGTGCCGTAGTTGTACCACTCGTCTTCGAAGCAGTCGTGGGACTCGTGGAACTCCCCGGCGTTGTAGAGTCGCACGCCGTGGACTACGGCCCGCCGCAGCGTCGCGTGCTCCCACTGGCCGTCCGCCCGCCAGCCCGTCGGGTCCCCCGCCGGCGGCGCGACCGAGGGGTCCCGCGTGTGCTCGTCCATGTCGCCCCCTTGCCGGTCCACGGGGGAAACCGTGTCGCCAGTGGGTCGAGTCGGAACGCTTTACACCGCCGCCGGCCGACCGTTCACCCGCGTGCGAGGGTAGCCAAGCCCGGAAACGGCGGCGGACTCAAGACGCGCCTACCGGCGCGTCGGACGGGTCCGCGCCCGAAATCAAGACCCTCGCCTTCCCGAAACTCTCGATTCTGGACGGAACGCGGGCGGAGACAAACCATGTCCCGCGAGTCCGATTTCGTTTCCAACATCGGCGAGCAGTCCGACGTACAGATTCCCTTCCCGCTCGTTCCCGATGAGTCGGCGAAGATGCTGAACGAAAAGCAGGAGTTCGACTACCGAAACCACCGGGAAAAGTTCGCCCGGTGGCTCCTGCGAGAAGGGAAAGAGCCGGATGAAAAGATAGGATACGCAGAGGCCACAGCGAAGCGGACGATGTACCGTTTGGGTCTGTTCGAGCGATTCGTCTGGAAGAAAGAAGATGAGTACGTCGCCGTTCCGACGACAGACCACGCGGATTCCTTCATCGACGCCGTCGCGTACTCTGACAAGAGCCAGTCGCACAAGAAGAAGTGCCTCACTTCGGTCAAGCGATATTTCAAGTGGCGACACTGCGAGTACGATGAACCCGACTGGGACCCGGACCAAACGTTTAGCACAAACAACTCTCAGCAACCGCAGGACTACCTCACGAAAGGCGAACGCCAGGAACTCCGAGAAGCGGCTCTCGAATATGGGACCATCCCCTCTTACAGTACGGTCAAGTGCAAAGAGGAACGCCGTGAGCGCCTGAAACCCTACGTTGCTGAACACACCGGAACGCCGGTCGAAGAACTTGGTGTAGACGACTGGGAGGAAAACGAAATCCCGAGTTGGCGGTACACGTCGATGGTGTGGGCTAGCCTGGACGCAGGGCTTCGTCCCGATGAGGTCGCCAGCGCGAAAACGTCGTGGGTTGACGTCGAGAATGCCGTCCTCCGTATCCCGAAAGAAGAGTCCTCGAAGAACTTCGACAACTGGGAAGTGAGTCTCCGAACGGATACCGCGCGGGCACTGGAACGCTGGATGCACGAACGGAGCCACTACCCGATGTTTGACGACACGGACCAGTTGTGGCTAACCACTCACGGGAACCCGTTCACACCGCGGTCCCTCCGGCGGCTCCTGCGTCGCCTGTGTGACCGCGCCGGCATCGAGTACGAGAACCGGCGGATGAGTTGGTACTCGATTCGCCACTCGGTCGGGACCTACATGACCCGCGAGGAAGACCTCGCAGCGGCACAGGCACAACTCCGGCACAAGAGTCCCGAAACGACGATGAAATACGACGCCGCGCCGGTTAGTGACCGCCGCGACGCGCTCGACAAAATGGGCTGACTGCTATCTCGTTCCCCACCGGGAAATCACGCCCCCGATGACGGCGAGCAGTAGGCCGAAAGCGACCTTCTGACCGCCACCATCATAGGGGTTGTCGGGACACTCAATTTCCCGCGTGTCGCCGATAGTGCTCCCGCAGTCGTGTGTCTGCTGGCTCCACTCCTCGGCGGCTTGCATCTGGTTGTAGCCACCATAGCCCGTCCCTGCGCCGACCACGACGAGCACCACACCGATGACGAGGGCGAGGGTTCGGAGGAGGTTGTTCCCGAACATCGTTACACCTCCCTTGCCTCCCGCTCCTCACGGTCGCAGTAGCAAGGGAAACAGGGCAACTCGTCGGCGTCGGGACCGGGACACCACTCCTCGCCGTTTGGGCAGGTATCCGGCTCGTCGGCAGAGGCTTCGACCGCGACCGTCCCGCCGTCGGTCTGGAGCATATCGGCGGCAGTGGTCGCTCCGCTCGTGGGAGTATCCGATGACGCCGGCGCGGGCGGCTCGTAAGCGACAGCGGCTTGCAGAACGGTCGAGCCCCCGACCGTCGCCAGTGCGACCTTGTGCTTACAGTCCGGTTCCCTGTGCAGGTCAGCAGGACACTCACACTCGGCAGGGACTGCAACGCCGTCCCGCTCCTCGACGCCGACCACGTATACGTGGTCGTCTTTCTCGAAGCCGTAACTGGCGTTCGTGACCTCGACTTGATGGGGGCCGACGACGGTGAATTCCCATGCTTCCTATCCGACCCGCTTGGCCGTCTTCGGGCCGAAATCCAGTTGTTCAACGATACGCTTTTCAGCCGTAGATTCGTTTTCTCTCATGGTCTTCGGGGCAACGAAGACCACCCGTCCGGTGTTCCAGCACCGGGCGTTTTCCGCGAGTTACGCCCCAGGGACGGGTCGTCTTCGTATTACTACCGTTGGCGGTAACAAAGTTAAAACTACCGGAAATCGGCCTTAGCGCCCGTACAATGAAGGTTACTACCTCTAACGGTAAGAATTAACTTCGACCGGAGATTGTTTTGGTACATGAGCGACAACTCAAAGCCGGGGCGAAAGCCCCGAGTGACGGATGAAGAGATTCTCCAGTTGTTTCAGGAAAGTAGTGACCCGGTCCTTTCGACTGATGAAGTAAAAGAAGAATTACCAATCGGAAGAAGTGCCACCTACAAGAGACTTTCATCCCTCCGCGAAGAAGGCCGACTCAACGGGAAGCAGATTGGCGGGAAAAACACGGTGTACTGGCTACCCGACTCAGAACCCACGGGGTAAGTTGTTACATCAGCGAGGGGGGTGTGGGGTTGATTTGTTGGTAAGTCGGCTCGCGAATTGAACCCGATTTTGTCTGAATTTTCGGGGTTCTCGTACCCGATGTTTAATTGCATAGACTGGTGGTGAAAAGTGTCAGTATGGACGGTTGGCTCACGCCGCCGATTTGGCTACTATTAGCGCATTTGGAAACCCAGTGTATGGACGGTGTCAGAAATCCAGGGTTGAACAACGAGTAGAGTAGACGGTTTAGACAATTGTCGATGTATCGGCCGTCCCCACAGGAGAAACTGGGGGAGATGTCAGATGTTTGTAAGGGGGAATACAAGGGGGTTAACCCATGGGTGGTTACCAGAGGGGTGACGACACTAATGGGAGATACTCAAGAGGTGGCCGCACTAACCGTTCTCAACCCTTTTCGAAATCCACCCAACGGTCTCGAACACGGTCTCGGTCCCCGGTTCTCAATACACCGTAGACTAAACGCGTTCCAGAACACGTGTAAATACCTCGCGGCGTCATCGGTGCTAGTCCCGTTTAGTCTAAAACGCTCCTATTCAACGGTTCAGAGCCCACGAACAACCACCCACAGACTTCCGTAGAGAAAGCCATACAGACTACGTCGTTGTCCAATCTGGGAAGGGCCGATTCAGCGAGGGAAACCACTCGGTCACGTTCATGCGCAGGCTAGACACGTGAGCCGCGACCACACCGCTCTCAAGCGGTTTCTTCGAGGTGGTGAAAGGGATACATCCTCTCAGAAAAGAACCTCTCAGAAACGGCCTCAGAGCGACGTGAGTGACCTAACGGGAAAACCAATTTAGGGGTCCAGATTAGCCCTGGTTTTCCACAGATGTCGAAAATGGGGTATCCCTATTTTCGGGCTACCGCATGATTGGGACCGACGGGATTCGGCTCTTCAACGAAGAGATTCCCGATGGGTAAGTAGACTGCTTCACCGCCTCGTTCGATACGAACAGTGAAAATGTCGTCATCCACCAGTTCGCCATCGAAAACGAACTGTATCGCCTTCGGACCGCTAAACGAACCACTCTCACGCAGAACGTCGCGGAGTTCTCGAACGGCGTCATCGAGTTCGCCTTCGTCGGTCTGGTAGAGGAGGTCTTCGAGACCGGTCACTGTGAGGCGAGGGGGAAGTGAACCCTCTCCTGCGAGCCGGCGGAAGAACGCTAACGCCGGCATCTCCTCCTGGGTGTCCTCGACCCGGTCCGTGACTAGGTTGTAGCCTGCGTTAAGTGACATAGTCAGAATTGTGCCAAGTTCATCTCCATCACGTTCTCATAGCGGTCATCCCCAGTAGCGTCGGCCAGGAACTCCGCGAGGGCTTCGAGGTCGTCATCTTTCCACTCGTTGAGGAACTCAGAGGTATTCTGGTCCGTCTTGTAGAGATGATAGAGGTATTGAACCTTGTCGATGTCCAGCAGTGCATCCGACTCTGTTTCGTCTCCTCCGAGCGTCTGCTGGACGCCGTCTCCGTTCTTGCTAAGTTTCCGTTCAATGTGGTGAACTCGCTCGTCAGCGGGGACCGGCTCTTTCCGGTCACGCGGGCCTTTCACGAGGTTCTCCTCTTCGAGTTCACTGACGTTGAGATTCTTGGCGAGGAGTTGCTTGTTGAGGTCGTCGTATCCTTCGGGACCGCGTTGGACGAATGCGGCGTATGCTTCGCTCACCGAATCAATGCTCGCGGGGAGATTGACCGACCCCTCAAGAACCTGCTCGATGATGGAGTCAACGGTCTCCAGCGCCTCGTCAATCCCGGCCTGTTCGCCTTCGGAGTAGACGTTCGGGTAGTATCGAGAGTAGTAGTACATACACTTCCCACGGAGAATGACTCCGAGGTCGGCCTTCGAGAGGTCTTCATGCCGCTCACGCTCTTCGGCGGCCATGTCCTGCAACTCGAAGAAGAGATTCTGACGGAGTTCCGTGAGAGTAATTTCCTCGTCTGCTTGCTCCTTGTTGGCGTAGATGAGGATGTCGTACTCCGCGTTGTCGAGTTCGGAGATATGAGGATTGTTCGGCATCTCCGACTGAACAGGGTAGGCACCGGTCACCGTGAAGCCACTCCTGATGAGGGCCTCCAGAATCACGGACCACGCTTCGTTCTCATTGTGATGGTACGTGAACACCATCTCACCGTCTTGTTTCAGAACGCGGTGACACTCCGAGAATACGTTAGCGAGCGACTCCACAAAGAACTCTTCATCCTTGTTGGCACTCTTGTTAGCGACGATTTCTCGGGCCTTCGGAACTAATTCAGGCTGGAACTCATCATACTCTTCTTGAAGACACTCCCGGAGCCAAACGTAGAAATAGTCGGAGAGTTCCGAATACTGGACATTGTCATAGTACGGTGGGTCTGTAATGACGTAGTCCACCGACTCGTCCTCTTCGTCCATCCGTTCTGCTGTTTTACAGTCTAGACCCGCAACGCGGTCTTCAGCAATTGATTCCGTTTCAACATAGAACTGTTCTACATTGCCTTTTTGTCGATTCTTGACTTTCTCGAAAGGACGTTCACAGTATTGCTTCGCCTCATAGACCTTGTCAAAGAAGTTCTGAACCGAAGATATATTACCCGCCCCGTTTAGCGGATTAGGTTCAACTGGCTGGGGTTTCGGAGCGAAAGAATGTCTCTCAAAAACACTAATCCCCTTAGAGTTGCCCGTATGCCACCGACAAAGTTTACAGTTGTATTCTAACGATGCGGAGATTGTCGTAATCAAGAACTCTGCAATGTTCTCTGAATCAGCGTGTTCAAAGTCTTGTTCACGTGTCTTTCGTGCTTTATCAAATAATAATCCAAAGGTCAACAGATGGCGATTAGTGAAAAGGTCCTGGAAGTGAATATAGTTATAATTGTTTACAATACGGTCTGTTTCGTCCCCTACTGGGATTTTTTGTTCCGGAATTGGGAGTTTATCACGGATATTGTCTAACTTTTTCTGTGCTTCTTTCACACGTTGACGGTCGGCCTCATCAAATTCCTTGATACGTTTGTTCCCTTGAGGGTCTAGATATTGGAGTGCAAATCTGTCGAATTGTGGCTTTTCGTCGCGTCGTTGAAGGGTTTCCTTGACGTCATGTTTGTGGCCGTTTGAGCAAGTGTACTTCCCGTACCCGTATGTCCCGTCATTAGGGTCAAACTCGGAAGCACAGTTCGGACACACTTCGTTTCCATCTTCTGAGATAGTTAGGTCCGGCTCCTCGTCACTATCCATCCCTGTGAGAATCTTTACCCTGCCATCAACGAACTTGACCTCGTCTCCCTCATCGAGTCCTTTACTGCGGTCCTTGAGTTCGATGATACGGTCGTCACAGTCCTGATTTGGGCAATAGAGTGCACCTGGACGAGTCTTCTTTGTCTTAGCCAGTTGATAACGTGGAAAGAGTTGGACTTCCTCGTCGCAAGTCAAACAGGGAATCCGCTGTGACTGGAAGTAATAGAGCACTTCACACTCTTTTCCAGTCCGAGGGTCAATGGTGGTATAGCAGTTGATGTCCTCGTCTTCGCCGAGACTCGCCAGTTCTTCTCTTGTTTCCTTTAATATCCGGTCGAATTCCTGTTCTAGAACGTCGAGATTGACGTCGTCCATCGACTTTTTTTCGGTCCACCATGCAACCGGATTGAGTTCGTATCCGGTAACATCCGCTCCCAGTCGGTTCATCTCGACAAGGGTTGTCCCTCCTCCTGCGAAGGGGTCAAGAACAGTCACGTCGCGGTCAATGTGCTCATCATTTGGATTGATGTTCTTGTCGTAGGAGTCGAGATACAGGCCGTCGTGGCTCCCACTAGACCGCTCGGTGAGAATGTTGTCCTTCGTAATTGTATCGTCGGTCAGTGCCGCAAGACCGAGACAGCGGAAGGTTGAGCCGGGACGGCGTGCCCACCACTTGTGAAGCGAATAGATGGGGCGGTACACGTCACGGCGGTACGTCTCTTTCTCGGCCAGTTCGTCCATCAGGTTCAGCGGTAGTTTGTCCCAGGTTTCCATGATTATCTCTTAGGTACTAATTCGCAGGACAGGGGTCATGCACTCCATCAGACTGAAGCCCCCGTGTTTGATTCGCTTCGATGCTCCGCGCTTAGTCGGCGTGTAGTACCCCTTAACGGCGTAGTACCCACCGACCCGCTCGATGACACCGGCGTCTCGGAGTTGGTCGAAGGCATAGCCGTCTTCGACTTCTTTGAAGCGACTACTGAACTTGTTCTTCAGAGCCTCCGCATCGCTGTCCGAGAGAACGTAGGGATTTGTGTCGTGAACGTTGACGTAACCGTGGTCGCTAGTCACGAGGAACTCCTCGTGTACGCTCTCGGTCACGAGGTCTTCGAGCAGGCCCTTGACGTCCTCGTAGATGTCGGTCATCTCCTCGGAGGAGTAGTGGCCCTTGAACGAGTCTTCGAGCCGACGGTCGGGGTGACGAGTCCAAACGAATTCGGGGTTCGTTCCAGGCAACTGGGGTACATCCAGGTCGCCCACGAATCGGTAATCGTCTCGGTTGACTGCGGAGGGGCTGTGGGCATCGAACCACTCCCGACAGATGAACTGAGTCTCTGACGGAAGGCGTTCGATTCCTGCCCAGTCTAGCGTGACGTCCCACCCGTGCGTCTCCGGGAGGTCACGCATGAGTTGGAACCCTTCGCGGAGACTGAGAGCGTCCATGATGACGCCACAGCCTGAGTCGAGATTCTTGATGGGATGGTCACCCATCGACGCTTTCAGTTCGTCATACAACTTAGGTTCTTGCCGACTCAAGTGGTGCTCCAGCGACCGGGTCCTATACTCAGCGGCGAGATTCTGGTCGGCCAGCGCGTCTGTCTGTGACCAAATACGCCGAAGACACTCGAACGTCCCTTCCAAAACTGACTCTCTCCGAACGAGTTCAGCGAGTTCGTCCGCCCCGTAGAGTTCGTCACTCACCTTTCTCGACCTCCAGCCAAACCTCGAACGAGGCGTCATCGGGCACGTCCAGCCGGAGCAGAACTTCGTTTAAGAGGGAATCCCGTGACAACGGTTCATCGGGGGAGATTGTCAGGGTTTCATCGACCTCGACTTGGTCGGCGAGACTGTCGGCGTCAAGACCACGGCTCGCAACACCGTCAGCGGTCAACGTTCCCGTGTAAGAGAGGTTCACGGTATGAATCGTCCACTCAATTCCGAGTTCACGCTCCAAACTGTCGATGAGGCTCGGCTTGTCATCAGCGTCCAACTCGCCCATCACCGGGAACCGCGAGGTAGTCGAACCTTCGAGGTCTTCCTCCTCGAACGTCTCTACAAGGGTCGAGGCGTCGCCTCCCTCGACAGTGACGTTCCCTTCTTTGATGTCAGAAGCGTCAAACTCGAAGCCACAGTCACAACTCGTTCCCTGTAACTCGTCTCCGCACTGTGGGCAAGCAAATACTTGTCCCGCTCCCGAAGCAGTTTCGCCGGCCTCATCGGTTCCTGAACTCGTCTCGACTCCACCAGAGGAACCGCCTCCACTGACTCCGCCGGTGGCCGTGGCATCGACGGTGATTGTAGTGGTCTCGTCGTCATCGTCATCCTCGACTGTCTGGACGTAGTCCTCGTGAACAAGGACAGTATCGCTACCTATACTCCCGACCCGTTCACCGAAGTACGAACCGGCCTTGATGACTTCGTCCCGACAGAGGGATTGGATTGCGTCTTTGAGTTCCTGCTCCTCGGTGAGTGTCGTGTACTTAGTATCCCGGTAGAAGTCGTTGAGAAGGTGCTGATACTGTATTCCGCCGCCTTTCGCGTCCTCAACTGCCTCCTTAACCTCGGAACGGACTTGACTACTGTCGGGCCTGATTTCCTCGATGGTGGCCGTGTAGAAGTCCATATTTCCACTCACAGAGATGTCCTGTGGGACGAGACCGCGTTCGGTAGAGGTGTGGACAGTTCCGAACTTGTCACGAACTCGGTCTCGGAGGTTCTGATAGTTCTGATTGTGTATGTCATCGAACCCGTCGGGAAGAACCTCCTCCTCTCGGTCTAGTTCCTCACCAGCAACAACCTTCCGGGCAAGTTCCCTGATACCGCTGTTCGAGTCAACGCTAGAGCGTTTCTGTGGCGAAACGAGTACGAGCGTGTTGTTGAACTCGCGTTCCTGCCCGGTAGTGAGGTCCTCGAACTGCTGATTGTATGCCTGTTGGCTCTGTTTGGCCGACAATGAGACGACGATTTTCAGGGTCTTGTTGTCTGGGATGTCCTGTTCCGTGTTTACGGGATTGAGAATATGGACGTTGTTGTGCCCGTCGAACAGGTCATCGGTGATGAGCCGCTCAACACGGTGGATTGCTGTATTCTTGTGGATGTCCTCAGCCTTCTTCTCGATGCGGGCCGCCGGGTTCTCGTCGGTGTCGAAGGCGTATTCCCCGTTGATGCGGAAGACGTGCCATGCGTGCCCGAAGAGGTCCTCGGTGAACGTCTGGATGATTTCGTGGGCGTTCTTGCCCTTCCGCATCGTCCCCATGAGCATCTGACGTTTGTTTGCTCCCTCTTCTCCGCCCCGGGCGAGACTGTGAAGGAGAACGATGTTCAGGAGTTCCTCGATGTGCGGCTCAAAGGTCTTCTCTCCGCCCCGTTCATCGGACGTTGCCTCGCCGAGGCGGTGATAGTCGTTCAGATACTTGCTAACTAACTCCCCGTCGATGAAGCGGAACCAACCGGTGTACTCGAAGACGTCGATGTCACCGGTTAGGATGAGGTCTACCTCATGGAAGTTGTCGGCGAGAATCTCAGTGAGGAGATGGAGGAGACCGCGAGCGTCCTGATGTCCCTGCTGTTCGGAGAACTTGTCCATCAGGGTATCCAGAGCCAGCGGGTGGAAGGGATAGTATTGCTCAATCCTGTCCTCCATGTCCTGGTAATCTGAAAGTTGAATCTGCCCGTTGTTCCGATAGACGTCAGTGTACTCTTGCGCCAGTGAGGCGAGTCCATCGGGGTCCTTCACGTCACCGACGAGCCGATGAAGAAGGAACCGAATCTTCTCATCCCGACGGCGGGATAGGTCGTGACGGAACGGGTTCGTGCGTGGGAGAATCGCTTCGACGTCTGCCTCCTCGAACAGGAGTGAGACGAAAACTGTGAGCGGGGTATCGTCACGGCCAGCCGCTTCGAGAAGATTCTGAAGGAAGCCGAGATTGTCGTCACGATAGTCAGAACGGCCACTCATACCGAACCACCGCTCGAACTCGTCAATGAAAACGGCTGTCGGCTGGTCTTCGAGAGAATCTCGAATTTCGTGAACCCCGGGCGGGTCTCCTTCTTGCCACTCTTCGATGCCCAGGTAGTCCCCAACAGCGACGTGTAATTTGTCGTAGTCGCTGTCTAGATTTAGCATCTGGAGAGCGGCGGTCTGTGCCTCGGACGGGAGTGAGGCTTCGATGTCGTTCTCTGCTAACCACTCTTCGCCGATTCCGGGCGAAGAGAGTAGGTGGTACAGAACGAGTTCGATGTGGCTCTTACCACTCCCGAACTCGCCGCCAATGATGTGTGCCCCTTCTGAAACGCTCGTAGTGGAATCGAATTTCTCTCCGGTCCGTTTGATGATTGTTTTGAGTGTCTCGGTCGGATAGGTGATGTTCAAGATGCGTTCAGCGTCCTGTTCAGGCGATTCCCGGCTGTCATAGAGGTTGTAGAGGCTAACCTCATCGAGAAGGTTGTCGGCGGTGATTTCACCGCTCTCGGTCTGAATTTCTTCAGCCGGGGAAATGTAGTCAGAGATTACGCCATCTGCCATATACCCCCAATGCAGATTGTTGTCAGTTAGTCTTTCCGACGAAGTCCCGGCAAAGTGGGCCGGGGTTTACGCTCGCGCCGGCTCATCGAGTCATCTCCCCGATTCCAGTATTTTCCACGCGACCCAAACCACCGGCTCGCAGTCTCGCGGTTAACAACACACGGTCAGAAACGACAGGTGGAAAGGAGTCCGACAACCCGGGGAGTTTAAGATAGCGAAGGGCAAAAATCTCGGTGCCCGCTTCCCGGAATCGAGATACAGGCCATGAGAGCCTGTAAGGGCACAACTGACAACGTGCGTGCGAGGGTAGCCAAGCCCGGAAACGGCGGCGGACTCAAGATCCGCTCCCGTAGGGGTCCAGGGGTTCAAATCCCCTCCCTCGCACTGCCTCGCAGTGCGGCAAGACGGAGCGTCTTGCCCTCGCAAACCTCTGCGGCGTAGAATCAGTTGAGAGCCACAGGTGCTGGAAAAACGGGTACTGTTGACCGAAGATCGACCCAGAACTTAAGCGTCTTTCAGTGCTACGTGCACACATGGCAACCGATCAGTCCGAATCGGGCGGCCTGGAGGTCCCTCCGCTGGAGAACACCGCGTACTTCGCCATCGAGACGGACGACGGCTACGTCCGGATCGAGCAGTCGCTGGGCAATCAGGTGCTGTACACGCCCGAGGAGGCGCGGGACATCGCCGACTCCATTCTCGAAGCCGTGGCCGACGCGGAGGACTGAGTCGGACCGCAGTCGCCGATCCGCTATCGGGAACGGCACGCCTTTTGTCGCGGGTCCCCGAGCGATCGCTATGACGGACGCACACCACCGGGCGGCGATCGCCGAGCGCGCGGCGCGGGCCGGCGGCGTCGTCGCGCGGGAGGGCTTCCGCGCCGACCACGCCGTCGAGACCAAGGACAACAAGAACGACCTCGTGACGGAGCTCGACCGGGACTCCCAGCGGCAGGTGGTGGCCACCGTCCGCGAGGAGTTCCCCGACGACGCGTTCGTCTGCGAGGAGGACGCCGTCCGCGACGACGGCGCGAATCTGGTCGACGACCTGCCCGAGTCGGGCCCGGCGTGGATCGTCGACCCCATCGACGGCACGACGAACTTCGTCCACGGGAGTCGCACCTGGGCGACGGCGGTGGCCGCGGTGGAGGACGGCGAGCCGGCCGCCGCCGCGGTCTACCTCCCCTCGCAGGAGGAACTCTACGCTGGCGGCCCAGACAGCGCGACCCGCGACGGCGAGTCCCTGTCGGTCAGCGACCGGACCGATCCCGAGATCTTCGTCGTCGCGCCGGTCGGCTGGTTCGGCATGGACGAGCGCGACGCCTTCGGCGACCTCTGTCGCGCCGTCGTCGAGCGGTTCGGCGACATGCGCCGCATCGGCTCCTTCCAGGCCACGCTCGCGCAGGTCGCCGACGGCGCCCTGGAGGGGCTGGTCTGTCCCAACGCGACGCACGCCTGGGACACCGTCGCCGGCGTCCACCTCGTCCGCGAGGCCGGCGGCACCGTCACCGACGTCGACGGCGACCGCTGGCGACACGACAGCGAGGGCCTGGTCGCCTCCAACGGCGAGGCCCACGACGCGCTCGTGGAAGCGGCCCAGGACGCACTGGAGTGATTGAACAACTGAACAGGTTCGAGGACTGGCCAGTCCACGCTGGGCGGGACGGAGCGGAGGCGACGCCTCCGCGAGGGTCGGAAGGCGCGAAGCGCCTTCCGGGACTGAAAGGGGCCACTCGCCCGGCGTTCGAGACGACGCAAGCACGAGAGTGAAACGAGCGCGCGCAGCGAGTCGCAGTAGCCGAGCGAGCGGGGGGTTTCTGGCCGCTCTCGTCGACGACTGCAGCAGTGGTGTCAGATCGAGTGACTACCGAGGCTAGCGACCGGAACGCTGAAAGTGGGTCGTCTCGGGAACACGGACATGGAAACCCAGGACGTGCTAGGCGACGTCGACCCGCTGCGGGGGTGGCTGGTGGCGTTCGTCGCGTTCGTCGGCGTCGTCGCGGCGGGGGCGGCCGCGGCGCCGCGGCTCGTGTGGGACCGGTTCCTCTGGCAGTACTTCTGGGGGCCGGTCGCCGCCGACGCACAGGCGGCCAACTGCGCGGTCCGCGAGGGGTCGACGGTCAACCTGCTGTACGACGCGAGCGCCTGTGCCTCGGCGCAGGGCGGCGACGCCGTCTACGCCGAGCCGGGGTACACCCTGGTCTCGGAGGTCGGCTACATGGTCGTCCTCGTGTTCATGCTGATCGGGGTGTACTTCCTGCTGGAGAAGTACGACCTCGCGCGGAAGCTGTCGCTGTACTACGCACTGGTCCCGTTCATGCTGCTCGGCGGGACGCTGCGAGTGGTCGAGGACGCCACGGACGCCGCGGTCGGCGCGGGCGTCGACCCGGCGCTGCCGTACCCGTGGAACTCGCTGCTGGTGAGTCCGGTCATCTACTTCGTGCTGTTCGTCATCACGCTGGGCGCGCTGCTGGCAGTGCGCCGACTGGACTCGGCCGGGCTGGTCGACGACGCCCACGGCACGCTGACGCTCCTCGGGAGCGCGCTGCTGGCGGGGTCGCTGCTGTACCTGCTCGTCCTGGCGCTGACCCGCGAGTACGTCAGCCTGTACCCACAGATGCTCGTACTGACCGTCGGGCTGGCGACGGCCATCGCCTACGGCGCCTTCCGCCTGATCGACGCCCGTTACGAGCACGTCACGGCCGCGACGGGCTGGGTGAGCTTCTTCGTCCTCTGGGGGCACGCCATCGACGGCGTCGCCAACGTCCTCTCGGCCGACTGGCTGCCGGCGATCGGCATCCCGCTACAGTACTACGCCAAGCACCCGGCCAACCGGATGATCATCGCCGCCACGGAGACGCTCCAGCCGGCCTCCCTGAGCGCGGCGATCGGCACCTCCTGGCCGTTCCTCGTCGTGAAGATGGTCGTCGCCACGCTCGTGCTGTGGCTGTTCACCGACGAGTTCGTCGAGGACAGCCCCCGCTACGCGCTGGTCCTGCTCGTCGCCGTGACCGCCGTCGGCCTCGGGCCCGGGACCCGCGACATGGTGCGGGTGACGTTCGGGATCTGACCGGCCGGCACCGACGCTCTCCGCTTTTCTGCCGTCCCCGTTAGGGGAACGGGCGATGGGGCCCCGTTACGGGAACGGGCGATGGGGCCCCGTTACGGGAACGGATGATGATCGCGGTCCAGCCGCGGCTCGAACCCGAGGTCGTCGGGCACGCGCTCGGCCCGTTCGCCGAAGAACGGGTCGCCGAAAAAGAGCGGCTGGGCGTCCGGAACCAGCACGCGCACGGCCTCGAACCCGAGCAGCTCCAGGTCCCGCGTCGTCGTCCGGGTCGCGTAGGCGTCCAGCCCGGCCGCCGAGAGCCGGTCGACAAGCGCGTCTAGGGCGGCCCCGCCCTCGGGCACCTCGTCGGGCCCGACCGAGTCGGCCGGGATGGTCTGCGCCGGGTCGACGAACGCGCGGGCCGCCTCGGGGAACTCGGCGTACTCGCCGATGGCGCCGCTCTCCTCGGCCGCCTGCTCGGGCCCCATGCTCCGGAGTTCCGTCCAGTTCTGGACGGCCTCCTCCAGCGCGCCGCGGGCGGCCCGCGCCGGGTCGAGGTCGGCGGCCGAGCCCACGGCGAAGCGGGGCCAGTCACCCTCGCGGCTCGCGTGTCGCTCACCCTGTTCGCTCCCGCTCGCTCGTTCCGAGGGCTCGCTTCGCTCGCCCTCGCGATGCACCGCAACTGCAACCACCGGAACGTCGACGTCCTGCGTCAGCAGCAGCGGCGTCGCTTCCAGCCCCTCGGAACGCGCACGGGCCGCGAGCGTCTCGTAGCCCTCGTCCTCGACGGCCAGGCCCAGCGGCTCGTAGGTCGAGTACCACGACAGCATGGCAGCGTCGCGCTCGATCACCTCGGTCAGCCCCGACAGGAGCGCGTCGACGCCCGACGACCCGAGGCCGAGGCCGGTCGTGACAGCGGGCCGGATATCCCGGGAGCGCGGCGGGTGGAAGACCAGGTCCGCGGGGACCCAGTGCTCCGCGCCCGAATCGAGGTTCTCCGCGAGGACCCACTCCAGTTCGCCGTCGGGAGCCTCGCCCGGCGCGACGAATCGCGACGGCTCGACGACCGCCGCCAGGTCGTCCGCCGCCGCGGTCCGTGCGTCGCTCTCGTCGTAGACGCCGGCGGCGTACCGCTCGAAGGACTCGCCGAGCGCCTTCATGAACGCGCTGTCCCAGTCGACGGCGACGCCGGCGGCCTTCCGCGGCGCCGTGGCGTCGCTGAACCCGGACGTGTCGCAGAGCTCTGCGAGGTAGTACGGCGCCGGGTAGGAGTGCGCCTCGCCGACCTGCTGGACGATGCCGGTCCGATCGTCGAGCCCCTGCTCGGCGAGGGCGAGCGCCGTCTCGACGTCGACCGGGTCGTCGTCGCGGCGGGGCAGGTGGTCGCGCTCGCCGCCGCAGCCACAGCCGGGCAGCGGGAGGAACCGTCGCTCGGCGTGCGGCACCTCGATGACGCGGCCCAGCGGCGCCGCCTCCTGATCGCCCTCGAACATGGCGACGACGCGGCGACCGGCGACGGCGCCCGCCAGTCGCTGGGTCGGCCCGTCCGGCGCCGGCACCGGCTCGGACTCGTCGTCGACGTTCGACGCGACGCGCCCGCGCAGGCAGTCGTAACACTCCCGGCCGGGATCGAAGCCGGCGACGGCGACGTCGACGACGGGATAGCCGCCGACGCCGCCCAGTTCCACGGCCAGCCACGGCGTGCTCGACTCGCGGGCCAGTTCGTTCACGCGGTCGAAGGCGTCGGCGCCGATCCGGTCGACGACGACGGCCGCCCGGGCGGAGTCGATAGCGGACGCTCCGCCCTCGACGGCGAGGTCGGCGTCCGAGAGCGCGGCCAGGGCGGCCTCCGCGGCCGGCCCCGAGCCGACGAGCGCAACGTCGGTGTCCATACCGCTCCCGTGGACGGACTGCGAGAAAAAGGCCGCGGGCTCATACTGCCGGCTGTGACATCTCGAAAGTACTCGCCACCACGGAGTGGCGAGTATCTTTACGAACGTACAGCCGGCAGTATCAGAAGACGAGTGAGAGTGACCCGATCAGGAGGCGAGCATGCTCTGGGCCACGTTGGCCAGTTCGTCGGTGTCGGCGTCCTGGAGGCGCTCGTCGCCGAGCATCAGGCGCAGGCGCGGGCGGCCGACGTCGATGGGCACCTTCTCGGTGTCGATGAGGCCCATGTCCTCCAGCGTGGTCTTGGTGCGGGAGAAGGTGGCCTTGCTGGCGAGGCCGATGTCCTCGCCCCACTTGCTGATGTCGTACAGCAGTTCGCCGTTCTTGGCGGCCACGAGCAGGCTGATCGTCACTTCGTCGAGACCGTCGCCGTCGCCGCGTGCGGTCTGCAGCGACTCGAGCACGCCGTCGAAGTCGGAGGCGGCGTCCGGCCCGATGTCGGTCTCGAGTGTCTCGCGGACCTGGCTGATCGGCGGCGTCCGCAGCGAGTAGGCCTCGGCGCGCTCCCACTCGTCGGCGTAGTAGTCGTCGGCGCCCCCGACGAAGTCGCCGTCGTCGGTGGTCAGGCCGGCGACCTGCTCGCCGACGTCGACGATGGCGACCACGGAGTCGCCCGTGACCAGCAGGGAGTGGTTCGGCGCGTCCTCCAGCACCTTCAGTTCGAGGAGGCCCTCGTCGACGAGGTCGGCGGCGCGGCTCGCGACGATGAAGTCGTCCATGACGTCCTTCAGCTGTCGATCGGCCGCCAGCAGTCGCACCGTGGGCGGATCCGCGTGCTCGCCCAGCGCGGTGACGAGGTCCCCGATCGCTGCCCGAGAGGGGTTGACAGCGTACACCGGCCCCGACGCGTCGTCGAACACGGTCGCGAGTACGTCGGTGACCTCACGTTCCAGGATCGTATCGGCAGTCATGCTAGTAGTCATGTTGTAGGGAGCCACATTTAATTTTACTGGCCATCTAGGGAGGATATTCGTCAGTCGTACGAAAAGATTACGAAAGCGTCACCAACGTGTACTGGCCCGGTCGCTCGGCGGACAGATGACGGCAGACACGTCGCTCCCCGTCCGCCGCGGGCGACGATCTGTCAAGAAACCGGTCCGGCGCTCCGCAGCGGCGACCACCGCACGACGGCGACGGCCGGGGAGCCTCACCTGAGGCGCTCGACGATCTCGTCCGACCACTTGAGGTCGCCCTCGTGGACGACCGGCAGCGACGCGTCCGAGAGCGCCTCTCGGAGTTCGCCCTCGGAGAGGACCCGTTCGGTCCGGGTGCCGTTGAGCGTCGCGCCCTCGTCGAACGGCAGCGCGTACCGGGCGCCGTTCGAGCGGACGGTGAGGACGTCACAGGAGAGCCGGTAACCGTCCTCGGCCGTCTCGAGGCGGGCGACGACGGGCTGGCGCTGACTCGGGAGCAGCGCGAACGTGCCGTCGCCGACGGTGGCGTAGTCCTTGCCCATCATGATCCGCCGGCGGGCCAGGTCCAGCGCCCGCTGGATGCTGAACCCGTGGGTCAGCAGGCGAGCGAAGGCCGTTCCGACTGTCGCGGCCTGTCGGTCCAGGACCGTCTTGAGGGTCACGGCGCCGGCGACGCCGCCGCGCTCGATGAGCTTCAGCCCCTGCTCGTAGGAGCCGCAGGCGTTCAGGAAGAACGTGGGCGTCCGGACCGCGTCGAGGTCGGCGACGTCGAGCGTGCCGTCGGCGCAGCGGAGCCCGTCGTCCTCGCAGTGACCGATGTAGTGGACGAAGTCGTGTTCCGTCTCGAAGACGCCCGCCAGCTCGGAGCGGGACAGCTCCTCGTGGACCGTCACGTCGATGGGGAGGTCCGCCGCCCCCTCGTCGTAGACGTCGGCCACCGTCGCCCGCTCGTCGCGCATCTCGGCCTCGTTGAGCACGACCGCCACGCGGAGCTCGTCCGCGTCGTCGGTCCACGCGCGGCTGCGGTTCTCGTAGGCCCGGGCGCTGGCCTTGAACGCGTCGATGGGCGTCCCGGGCGCGAGCCAGGCGCTGACTCGGCCCGCGCCGGGCTCGGGCTTGAGGACCGTGCTCCGGGCGCAGTGACCCCGCGTGAGGTAGGCGTCCGTCAGCGTCTCGTCGAGCAGGTCCGTCGCCTCCAGTTCCGAGGCCGCCGGCAGGTAGATCAGGCTCAGGCGGTCCAGCAGGTGCGGCAGACACGGGACCCGATCGGGCTCCGGCGCGGCGTACGTCGAGAGGTGCCAGTCCGGCAGCGACGACGACAGCTCGTCGTCGGGCACCGCCAGGTAGCGCGCCAGCCGCTCGGCCGGCGACAGCGACCGGACCGCTCCGGGGTCCAGCGACGGCGATCCGTCGGGGTCCAGCAGGTCTCGCTCGGGCGACACACGCCGCGTCAGGCAGTCCAGGAAGAACGTCCGCCGGAGCAGGTCGGCGCACTCGCCCTGGAAGTCGGGCAGGCACCCGAACTCGCGGCGGACGCCGGCCGACGGCGCCGCCAGCAGCGGCCGCTCCCGGTCCTCGGGGATCACGTCCGCGCCGAGGTAGTAGGCCAGCGGCGCGGCGACGAACACGGCGTCCAGCGAGCGCGGGACGCGGAACTCGATCCCCGTGTCGGGCGTCTCCGCCTCGATCCGGTCGGGTACGACCGTCTCGGAGTCGAGCTCGACCGACGGCGGCGTGGCCCGGAAGATCGGGTGCGAGCGGGCCGGTGCCGTCGTGTGGTGGGCGCTGGCCATCGCCGTCACGGCCGTCGCCACCCCCTCGGGCGTCGGCTCGACGGTGATCGACCCCCGGTCACCGTCGCCGGGCCAGCCGACGCCCAGCGTCACCGACGTGGGCGCCGAGAACGAGACGACTACCTGCGAGTCCGCCGGCTCGACGGTCGCCGGACCGGTGAAGCGGACGGTCGCCGTCCCGTCGCCGGTCGACGGCGCGTCCGGGCGACACCGGAGCAGGTACTCGCCCTCCGGAAGTTCGGTGGTCGCGTCGACGGGGTATCTCGCCGTGAATCCGACCGCCGAGACGGAGACGTCGTCGCAGAGGACGACCAGCCGCTCGGTCGTTCCCGCGCAGCGCGGCTCCACTCCGGCCGGCAGCTCGTCGGGTCGTTCGGGCTCTCGATCCAGCTGTCGTCGGAGCGACGGGAGGACGCCGGTCGCCGCGTCCGACGCCGCGCCCCAGGCGACGTCGGAAGGTCCGGCCTCTCCCTTCCCCCTCTGTGTTCCCCCCCCAGGGAACCATACGAGACTGTGGTGGACGCGGGTCGACATAATTGTTTCCACACACCTGCAATTTGGTGACACGACGCTTGGGCACGCCGGTCGGGCGCGCCCGACCGCGACCAACCGCCAGTATATTATCGGCCCGGGCGCCAACTCCGGGTATGTACGACGAGCACCTCCGGGCGACGGACCCCGCCGTGGCCGACGCCCTCTCCGGCGAGGTAGAGCGCCAGAACGACACGCTGGCGATGATCGCCAGCGAGAACCACGTCAGCGAGGCCGTTCTCGAGGCCCAGGGCTCGGTCCTGACCAACAAGTACGCCGAGGGCTACCCCGGCGAGCGCTACTACGGCGGCTGCGAGTTCTCCGACGAGGTCGAGGAGATCGCCATCGAGCGCGCCGAGGAACTGTGGGGCGCAGAGCACGTCAACGTCCAGCCCCACGCGGGCTCGCAGGCCAACATGGGCGTCTACCTGGCGATGCTAGAGCCCGGCGACAGGATCCTCTCGCTGGACCTGACCCACGGCGGCCACCTCAGTCACGGCCACCCGGCGAACTTCGCCGGCCAGGTCTACGAGGTCGAGCAGTACGAGATCGATCCGGAGACGGGCTACGTCGACTACGAGGCGCTGCACGAGCACGCCGAGGAGTTCGACCCGGACATCATCGTCTCGGGCTACTCCGCGTACCCGCGCGAGGTCGAGTGGGAGACGATACAGGAGACCGCCGACGCCGTCGACGCCTACCACCTCGCGGACATCGCCCACATCACCGGCCTCGTCGCCGCGGGCGTCCACTCATCGCCCGTCGGCGTCGCCGACTTCGTCACCGGCTCGACCCACAAGACGATCCGCGCGGGCCGCGGCGGCATCATCATGTGCGACGAGGAGTACGCCGACGACGTCGACTCCGCCGTCTTCCCCGGCATGCAGGGCGGCCCCCTGATGCACAACATCGCCGGCAAGGCCGTCGGCTTCGGCGAGGCGCTGCGCCCCGAGTTCACCGACTACGCCGAGCAGACCGTCGCCAACGCGCAGGCGCTCGCCGACCGCCTCCAGGAGCACGGCCTCGAGCTCGTCTCCGGCGGCACCGACAACCACCTCGTCCTGATCGACCTCCGGCCCTCGCACCCGGACACGCCGGGCAAGGACGTCGAGGAGGCGCTCGAGGAGGCCGGCATCGTCCTCAACGCCAACACCGTCCCCGGCGAGACGCGGTCGGCGTTCAACCCCTCCGGCATCCGCGCCGGCACGCCCGCGCTGACCACCCGCGGGTTCGACGAGGACGCCTGCCGCGAGGTCGCCGACCTCATCTACCAGGTCGTCGACGCGCCCGACGACGACGAGGTCGTCGCGGAGGTCTCCGACCGCGTCGACGCCCTCACCGACGAGTACCCGCTGTACGGCGACGACAGCGAAGGCCTCGTCTTCGAGTAATCGTCGACCGAGGGCGGACGCCAGCGGCCGACCTTTTTACGTCGCCGCCGCGTCGCACTGCACGTGACCGACAGGCGACACTTTCTGACCGGACTCGCGGCGGCGACCGCCGCGCTGGCGGGGTGCGGTGGCTCCGACGACGGCGCGGCGGCGACGGACGGAGCGGACTCGCCGGAGGACGCGTCGGCGACCCCGACTGTCGCGACGGAGGACGACACTGCGACTGACGAGTCGACTGACGCTTCCACGGCGACCGACGACACCCGGTCGTCCCCGACGCCGGCGCTGGTCCTCAGAGAGGCCAACGTCGTCGGCGTCGACGTCAGCGACGAGGGCGCCGGCGAGTACCGCTTCGATGTGACCCTGCACCACGATGACGACGGAGAAGACGGCTACGCGAACTGGTGGCAGGTCGAGACCCTCGACGGCGAGCGACTGGGTCGCCGTGACCTCGCGCACGCACACGGGACCCAGGAGTTCACGCGCTCGGCGACCGTCTCGGTCCCCGACGGGACCTCCTGCGTCGCCGTCCGCGGCCACGACCAGATCCACGAGTACGGCGGCCAGGCGATGCTCGTCTCGCTGCCCGGCGGCGCGACGCGGGCGGTCAGGCAGGGCTCTGAACCCGACGACTTCGCCGACGAGCCCTGTCCCTGACGGGAGCGGGCCGCCGACGGCGTCCTCCGGCGATCGACGCCGGTTCCCCACTGTGTCGACAGTGTCATGGTGACGTTTTTACAGCGCGGACGCGCCCGTCTACGTGATGACCGAAATCATCGACGGCAACGAGGTCGCCCAGTCGATCCGCGACGACCTCGTCGACTCGATCGACGCGCTGGCCGACGCCGGCCACCGCCCCACGCTGGCGACGGTGCTGATGAGCGACGACCCCGCGAGCGAGACGTACGTCTCGATGAAGCAGGACGACTGCGAGGAGGTCGGCATCGAGGCCCGGGACGTCGACATCGACCCCGACGCCCCCGCCGACGAGCTGTTCGACACCGTCGACGACCTCAACGCCGACGAGTCGGTCAACGGCATCCTCGTCCAGATGCCCGTGCCGGATCACGTCGACGACCGCGCGGTGCTGGAGCGCATCGATCCCCTGAAGGACGTCGACGGGTTCCATCCGGAGAACGTCGGCAGGCTCGTCGCCGGCGAGGCGCGCTTCCGGCCCTGCACGCCACACGGCGTCCAGAAGCTGCTTTCCGCCGCCGGCGTCGACACCGAGGGCAAGGACGCCGTCGT
Source organism: Halomicrobium urmianum (assembly GCF_020217425.1). NCBI lineage: Archaea > Methanobacteriati > Methanobacteriota > Halobacteria > Halobacteriales > Haloarculaceae > Halomicrobium > Halomicrobium urmianum. Next base: position 151,349 of record NZ_CP084090.1, on the reverse strand, counting down.
CGTCGGCCGGTCGGACATCGTCGGCAAGCCGATGGCCAACCTCCTGCTCCAGAAGGCCGACGACGGCAACGCGACGGTGACGGTGTGTCACTCCCGCACCGACGACCTCGCGGCGAAGACCGGCGACGCGGACATCGTGATCGCGGCCGCGGGCGTCCCCGAGATGATCGACGGCGACATGATCGCCGAGGGCGCGACCGTCATCGACGTCGGTGTCAACCGGGTGGACGCCGACAACGAGAAGGGCTACGAGCTGGTCGGCGACGTCGACTTCGAGAGCGCGAGGGAAGTCGCGGGCGTCATCACGCCCGTCCCCGGCGGCGTCGGCCCGATGACCCGCGCGATGCTGCTGTACAACACCGTCAAGGCGACGGGCCTCCAGCACGACGTCGACGTGGACCTGCCCTAGGTCGAGCCGACGCCGATCGGCGGTCCCGCTTCTCAGTCGTCTTCGATCCCTGCCAGCCAGTTGTCCGCCGTTACGAGCGCGCTCTCGTCGCCCTCGGCGACGTACTTCCCGACGTCGCGGACCGCGCGGAGGAGCCGCTCGGCGTCCCGCGGCGAGACGTCGCCGTCCAGCGCCTCCATCCGCTTGCGGTGGTCGCGGGCCCGACCGGACAGCCGCCGTGCGGACTCGTCCGGGTGATCGTCCAGGTACGTCCGGAGGTCGCGCTGGTAGGCCTCGACGGCGGCCGCCATCGCGAGGCCGTGGGGGGCCCGCAGCGAGTCGGGCACCTCCTCGGCGGGCGGGCGCTCGCCGTCGTCGGCGTCGCGGAGCAGCGACAGGAAGTACAGCTCCTCCGCGTCGCCGTGCTTGAGGCCGCGCGCGAACTCGCTGCCGACGTGGCGGACCACCTGCGCGGCTAGGTAGGTGCCGTCGAGGAGCCGGAGGTCGCCGGCGTCGACGAAGCCCCGCTTGCGGACGTACTCGGCCGCGCGCTCGGCGGCGTCCTCGGCGACGCGCCGCAGCGGGTCCTCGTCGATGCGGCTGCGCACCGGCGTCAGGTCGAACGTGGCGGGCGCGTCGGTGTGGCGGGTCCGCTCGTCGACGCCCACGCTGTGCATGCTCCCGCAGTCGGGGCAGACGACGCTCCCGGAGTCGTAGTAGGACCACCGCGTCCCGCAGTCCTTGCACTCGCGGTGTCCGCGGACCTTCATGTCCCATCGTCCGTGGCGACGCCCCAAGTCAATTCCGTGACTGACTCCGCCGGCGCGGCGGCGGCCAGCAGCGCCCGAGCGGCCGAAATCGCAAGCGGCCGGTACGTTTAAGTGGATATGGCTCCACGATCCACGTGACGCTTCGCTTGGAGGGCCGAAGCGTCAGCGGGGACCAATTCAGGGCGGCAAACGGCCGTGCGCTTTTCCGCATGGCCGTTTTCCACTTTGCTTTCGACGTCACGTCTCCCAGCGACGGGTTCGTCGTCGCCGGTGATCGACTCCGCGACCCGTCGGCATCCGGATCGCCTGCGACGAGCCACTGCTCTCGTCAGCCCCGCTGGTCGCCGTTCACCGACAGTCGCCACCAGTCGCCGTTCCCCGTCAGCCGCGCTCGTCGTCCGGTCCGGCGTCCGTCGACGGTTACGTTCCGAACGCCGCCCCGGGCGTTCGTCTGCGTCGACCGAACAGCGTCCGGAGCGGGACCGCCCGACGATCGGCCCGAACCCGAGACGGAGTGCGAGCCGTGGCGCCGTCACATCGCAGTCGTGATGGACAGTTGACTGGATTCGACAGCCCGACACATCAGTTATGTTACTTATCTTGAATCTCCATCTACGGCCCTCGACGGGCGGTCCGGTCGCGTTTGCGGCGGATGCGATATATTTATGCGATTACGACAATAACAGTACGAATAGACTTTACCGATGTACGACCTGACAGGCTTCCAGCGGGACCTCCTGTACGTCATCGCGGGCCGGGAGGAACCACACGGGCTGGCGATCAAAGAAGAGCTGGAAGACTACTACGAGAAGGAAATCCACCACGGGCGCCTCTACCCCAACCTGGACACCCTCGTCGAGAAGGGACTCGTCGAGAAGGGGCAGCGCGACCGGCGGACGAACTTCTACACGCTCACCCGGCGCGGTCGCCGGGAGATCGAGGCGCGCCGCGAGTGGGAAGACCAGTACGTCGAGGTCGAGAGCGAGGCCTGACTGCTATCGTCGAAATTGAACGCGACGATACACTCGGGGACCACCCGAGGCGTCTCTCGACGTGTAGAGCGTTTCAATTTCTACTGTAGTCCGGCGACGCCTCGCCCGACCCGTCGGGAGCGGTTTCTGGACCGGTCGCGTCCGGCGACCCCTCGATTTCTTCGCCCGGCCCGAGCGTTCCGGGGTCGACGGCGTACGGTCTGATCGCCTCGTGAGAGAGCAGTTCCGGGGCGACGATGCGCGCGAAGTGGACCACGAGCACCAGCAGCATCGGCCCCAGGAAGATGCCGTACCAACCCCAGATCAGCGGGCCGAAGATGTAGGCGAACATCAGCGCGCCGGTGTGGAGGCTCCCCCCGGAAACGTAGGGCCGGACGAGCAGGTCCGGGATGGTGTCGACGATGACGAACGCGACCAGCGCGAACATGCCGACGAACCACAGCCCCTCGCCGGCCATGACCCCACGGATGGCCATGTAGATGGCCAGTGGGACGTAGACCAGTTTCATCCCGACGACCGGGATCAGGCTGGCGATGCCGGTCAACAGTCCCACCAGCGCCGGGTACGGGATGGCGACCGTCTCCGTTGGAGCGGCGTACTGGAGCAGGCTGAAGGCGACCGCGCCGACGATGCCCGTGATGATGGCGTTGAGGATGTTGCCGTAGAACACCTTGTCCAGGCTCCGGTCGACCTCGCGGATGTACTGGTCGAGCACGCCCCGCTGGTCCGTGAAGTTGCGAAGCCAGCGGTTGAACCGCGGGCCGTCGCGCAGCAGGTAGAACGCCAGCGCGAGCATCACGAACAGGTGCAGCAGACCGGTCCCGAGGACGGCGAGGTAGCCGACCGCGCTCTCGAGCGTCGTCGAGACAGTGCCGGCGTCGACGCCGCTCAGCACGGTCGCGGGGTCGGGGAAGCCGGCGGGCTCGCCCGTGTACGGCTCCGCAAGGTCGAGCAGCGGCTGGAGCTGTTCCGATCCGCCGTTGAGGTCGTCCGCGAACGTCGAGAGCTGTCCGACGGCGACGATCAGCGTGTAGATCAGCAGGGCCAGCGCGGGCAGCGCCAGCAGCAGCAGCGAGGCCGCCGCGGCGACGCTGGGCGGGCCGATCCGCTGTCGTACTCGCCGGTAGAGCCGCCGGGTCGCGTAGTAGAGGAACAGGCCGAACACGAACGTTCCGACGAAGGCGTAGCCCACCACGAACAGCGCCGCGACCAGTACGGCGCCGAACGCGATCCAGGCGGCGCGCGCCCAGTCGACGTCGAATTCGAACTCGACCATGCGGCCGGCTTCACGTCACGTCACCAAAAGATACGGGGGCGCACAGATCACCTCCCGAGCGGCGCGTCGTTCCCGAGGAGGGCTCGACGAACCGACAGCGGCACCGTTTACGTGGGCCGGCCACGTAGCGCCGACAGTGTCGGGATTAGCACAGCTCTCGGCGGTGCCGGCCGACGCGGACGTCGTGCGAATCGTCCTCGCGGGCGCGCTGGGGATGTTCCTCGGGTTCGAGCGGGAGTGGTCTCACAAGGCCGCCGGGGTCCGGACGTTCGCCCTGATCAGCCTGCTGGCTGCCGTATTCACCGTCACGGAGTCCGAGCTGCTGCTGGTCGTCGGCGGCTTGCTGGTCATCGTCCAGGGCGTCCTGCTGGCAGTGCAAGGGCTGCTGGCAGACGAGGACGAGCACGAGGGGCTGGCGCTGACCACGTCCGTCTCGATGCTGGTGGCCTACGGCGTCGGTGCACTGGTCGCCGGCGGATTCGTCCTCGAGGGCGTGACAGTGGCCGTGCTGTCGTCGCTGCTGCTGGTCCTCAAGCGGGAGCTCCACCGGTTCGCGTGGGGACTGAGCCGCTCGGAACTGCGGTCGGCCTCGGAGTTCGCCATCCTCGCGTTCGTCGTCTATCCGCTCCTGCCGGCCGAGCCGCTGGAGACGACCGTCGCCGGCCTCCCGCTGGAGGTGGAACTGCGGGTCGTCTGGCTGATGGTCGTCACCGTCGCGGGCATCGGCATCGTCAACTACGGCGTGGTCCAGACCTACGGCGGCCGGGGCATCGCCGTCACCGGGTTCTTCGGCGGGCTGGCCTCGTCGACGGCCGTCGTCGGCACGATGCTCGACCACGTCGACCAGCGGCCCGAGGCCACGTCCTACGCCGTGGCGGCCATCCTGCTGGCCGACGCGGCGATGGCCGTTCGGAACCTCGTCATCGCCGTCGCCTTCACGTTCCAGCGCGGCGTGCTCGTCGAGGCTGTCGCGCCGCTGGGCGCCGTGGTCCTCGGGAGCGTCGCCGTCGCCGCCTACACCGCCGACTGGCGCCAGTCCGTCGACATGGACCTCGACAGCCCCTTCTCGATGCGCAACGCCCTGGTCTTCGGCGCCGTCTTCCTGATCGTGCTCGTCGCCGGCGCGGCCGCCCAGGGCCTGTTCGGCAACGCCGGCCTGTACGTCACCTCCGCACTCGCGGGGCTGGTCTCCAGCGCCGGCGCGACCACGAGCGCCGTCCTCCTGTACCGCGGGGGCGGCATCAGCGCCGGCACTGCCACCCTCGCCGTCCTCGTCGCGACGGCCTCCAGCATCGTCGTCAAGGCCGGCCTGACCGCCGCCAGTTCCAACCGGGAGTTCACCTACCGCGTCGCCGTCTGGAGCGGCGCGCTGCTGGTCGGCGCGACGGTCGTGACGCTGGCGGCGACGCTGTGACCCACGCCCGTGTCGTTGACACGAACTCGCTCAATGGCCGCGAGCGCGTCTCGTCGCGCGAGTCGGGGACGGGCAGGTCAGCCGTCAAGCATACCGCGGCGCGAAGCGCCGCGGTTTCACTCGCGAGCGCCTCCGGCGCTCGCGAGGCGTTTTTCGCCCACGTTTTTGCAAGGGGGGTCGCCTGCGGCGACCCCCTGCAGCAAAAAGGTGGTCTCAGAATTGGTAGCGCCGATCGTCTTTCTGCTGGGCCTGCGGGAACTGGTCGGCCCCGGTCATCTCGTCGAAGGTCATCCCCGTGAGGTACTCGTCGTACGTGCACTCGTAGGCCGAGCGCAGGTGGAAGTCGAGGTTCCCCGTCTCGACGGCCGACTGGAACAGCATGTGGACGGCACGGCGGACGAGTTCGTCCTCGTCGTCCGGTTCCAGCGCCGCGGATAGCATCGCCAGTTCGTTGCGCGTCTCCCGGTCCAGCGAGACGGTCAGGTCGTCGCCGAGGTCGGCGTAGCGGGCCTCGACGTCGTCGGCGAGGTCGTCCAGTGACATGCCCGAAACCAGTGCCACCGGGCGGAAGGACCTTACGGGTCACCTGCGGTGGTGGTCGGGCGGACCGAGAACCGCAGGAGACAAGCCGGGCGGTCGGGTACGGAGGGCCGATGACCGACCTGCCGGGGAGCGTGCCCGGGGACCGCGAGGCGGTCCGGGACGCGCTGGTGGCGTGGTACGAGGACGACCACAGGGAGTTCCCGTGGCGGCGGACCGACGACCCCTACGAGATTCTCGTCTCCGAGGTGATGAGCCAGCAGACCCAGCTGGGACGGGTCGTCGAAGCGTGGGAGGCCTTCCTGGAGCGGTGGCCGACGGCCGCGGACCTCGCGGCGGCCGACCGAGCCGACGTGGTCGCGTTCTGGACCAGCCACTCGCTGGGGTACAACAACCGGGCGAAGTACCTCCACGAGTCGGCGCGGCAGGTGACCGAGGGCGAGGTCGAGGGCTTCGAACCGGGCGAGTGGCCCCGGTCGCCCGAGGCGCTGCAGGAGCTCCACGGTGTCGGGCCCTACACCGCCAACGCCGTGGCCTCGTTCGCGTTCAACGAGGGGGACGCCGTGGTCGACACCAACGTCAAGCGGGTACTGTACCGCGCGTTCGACGTGCCGGACGACGACGCTGCCTTCGAGGCGGTGGCGCGGGCGCTCATGCCCGAGGGCGAGTCCCGGATCTGGAACAACGCCATCATGGAACTGGGCGGGGTGGCATGCGAGAAGGCGCCCGCCTGCGACGGGGAGTCCTGTCCCTGGCGCGAGTGGTGCCACGCCTACGAGACGGGCGACTTCACCGCGCCGGACGTCCCCACACAGCCCGAGTTCGAGGGGAGCCGCCGCCAGATGCGGGGCCGGGTGATCTCGACGCTGAAGGAGTACGACGAGCTCCTTCTCGACGACCTCGGCCCGCGCGTGCGGGTGGACTACGCGCCGGACGGCGAGCACGGTCGGGAGTGGCTCCGCGGCCTCCTCTCTGACCTGTCCGACGACGGCCTCGTCGAGACGGACGAGCGGGACGGCGAGACGGTCGCGCGGCTCCGGCGGTAGCTCATCTTTCGAGAACGGAGCCGGTCCGTCGGTCGATACCGGGCTCGTGCGGGCAGAGAAGTCGCCCCGTCGCTTCCTGCGCCGAACGCCTGCCTGCGGCACGCAGGTCGGCAGGCGTGAGTGGAGGGCCGAAAGGGAGGACCGGGCGGCGAAGTGCCCGCGACCTGCGCACCTGAACGTTCCCGTGACGGGTTGGTAATTTCTACCCGGATACTATCTATACTATCAGTATCATCTGCACTATCTATACTATCCTCGTCACTCCGACTGACGATACCGTCGCGACTGCGAGAGCGGGGCGGGCGGCGACGAGAGGGAGCCGTGGCCGGTCAGGCGTCGGTTCGCAGCTTGTGGCGGAACGCGTGGAGGACGTTTCGGCCAGTCTCGGTGAGGCGGACCTGCTTCTGTCGCCCGACGGTCTCGACCTCGATGTATCCGTCGGCCGCTAGCGGGTCGACGACGTTGGCGTTCAGCAGCGCGAACTTGGCCTTGTCGTTGGTCGGGTCCGACTCGGTGATGAAGGAGAGCCCCTCGGACTCCGCGAACTCGATGAGGTCGGACTTCTTCGCGGTGTAGCGGGCGGTGTTGCGCTCGTCGAGGTAGTCGAGAATCGCCACCTGATCGCGCGAGACGGCCTCGATCGGGTAGGACGGGAGGACCTCGTCCTCGCGCATGCCCCGCGTCCGCGGGCGGTCGTCCAGGTCGGGGACGTGCTCCTCGACGCGGACGTAGTAGGCCGTCGCGTCCGTGGCCATGCAGGCGATGGCGCTCCCGATGGCGGCGAGCGTGCCGCCGCTGGAGACGTTCACGCGGACGACGTCGTCGCCGTGTTCCGCGGCGACAGTCGTCACGACCGCGAGCACGTCGTACAGGTCCGACAGGTCGGCTTCCCGGAAGCGCACTGTCCGGCCGTCTTCCTCCAGTTCATCGAGGAGCGCTTCCTGATACGGCGTCAGTCCCCGGTCGCGACCCCCCTCGTTCAGCAGGTAGACGACGTCGGCGTCGTGTTTGCGGATCGGCTCGAGGATCCGGTCGTGCTCGTACCCCAGCGGCACGACGTGTACTTCGTCGATGGTCCGCATGGCGACGTGACCGCCCGCGACCGCCGAGAGCGTTTCGGATGGGCAGCGCCCCGGTCGCACCGTCCCTCTCACCGCGCCTCGCTGTACGGGCGCGTAATCGCCTCCCAAAGGCGCTTTAATCCGGGGATTCGTGCGTTGTGTTTCAGGTTTCCCGCGGCCGGTCGCCGTTACGCCCGCCGGCCCTCTCGACACCGTCGTGAGGCACGCAGGGACCAACCGTCCGAAACATCTCGTTCAGCCGACCTGAACGGCCCGGTTTGCGCTCGACTACCGGTCTCCCGCTCCGAAATACCGCTCGCTAGCAGCCGACGGGGGGCGTTATAGGGCAATCGTACGACGGGCAAATATTACGGACTTCGTTCGCGGTAAGTTATGAACGGGCCGTCCCCGCATCAAAGGTTCGTTTGGTGAGCTGACTGCTCCGCTGCGAAGTCTTTCCAAACTCATACTAAAGTATTCCTCTAGTGAGGCCCCTTCATATGGGATCGAGACTGCAGTTGCGGACGCCACGGCGGAGCGGACGGCCGCTCCCTCGACAGTGGAGCCGGTACGACGTATGCGGGACGGGAAGCGTCAGTCCAGCTCGACGGTCGCAGCCCGGACGGACGACGGATCGGCTCTTCACGGCGAGCGCCGCGAGGACGGATCGGGGTGAGGGCGACGGCTCCCCGTCCGGTGCGGGGCTGCTCACGTCGGGGCCGGATCGCAGACCCGAGTCGGACCCGCCGTCGGTGCGGACGGCGGACCTCCCCCTCGAAGAGTTCTGCCACAACGAGCTGTTCGACCTGATGGGGAACGAGCGCCGGCGATACATCCTCTGTTTTCTCGTGTCGGCGGACAGACCCGTCGCGGCGAGCCGGATCGCCGAACAGATCGCGATATGGGAGAACGACGCCTCGCACGAACAGGTGTCCTCGAACGAGTACCAGAGCGTCTACAACTCCCTCTACCAGTCGCACTTCCCCAGGCTCGAGCGAGCGGGGCTCGTCGAGTACGACAGGTCGGACAACTTGGTCCATCCGCGGGAGCGCCTCGAACAGATCGAGCAGCTGGTCGACTTCGTGTCGCGGGACGACGGCGCGTCGATCACCGGCGCCCACGTGCTTGGAACCAGTCTGCTGTTCGGAAGCGCGTTAACGGGGTCGTTCGTCCTCCTCGACGATCCGATCGCCTCGATCGCGCTGCTGCTGCTCGCCGTCAGCGCCGTCGCCGTGGGGTGGGCGCTGTGACGGGGCGGCCGACCGGAACGGGGAGTGGTCCGGGACGGTTGTACGTGGGACTCGGGGCGGCGACGACCGCCGGGAACGACGACGCTATAGCGGGCAACGCCGCGCCTGATCCCGGCTCCGGGCCGACCGCTCGACGCCCGAGCGGTTCCGATTCCGCGGGCTTCTGGGACTCCCCGCTGGACCCGTTCGCGGGCCGGCCGGGGGGCGCCGCAGAGACTACCCTTCCCCGGGCCAGCGGCGCTCGCCGGCCCAACTGCTGCCGGGGAACGGGACTGTTAACGGCGGTGAGGCTTCAGTGAACGGGGACGGAGAGCGCGGGGGAGTGACGGAGCGCGTCGTCGCGTCGGAGAACACGGTCGCCCAGATCGCCCGGGACGTCGCCGTCGCCGTCGGCACCGTCGTCGGACTGCTGCTGTTCGCGACCAGCGGGGTGTGGCCGCCGCTGGTCGCCGTCGAGAGCGGTAGCATGGAACCGCATCTGCAGCGGGGGGACGTGGTCTACGTCAGCGAGCCCGGGCGGTACGCGCCGGGCGACGGCGTCCGCGGTACGGGGGTCGTCACGCTCGAAGCCGCCGGCGAGACCGGCTACCAGTCGATCCAGCGTCCGGGGTCCGTCGTCGTCTACGAGCGCCCCGGCGCGACCGGATCGCCGATCATCCACCGCGCCGTGTTCTGGGTCGAGGAGGGCGAGAACTGGTACGACGAGGCGGACTCAGACCACCTGCGCGCCGACGGCTGTCGGGAGCTGGCGAACTGCCCGGCCCCGAACGCCGGATTCGTCACGAAGGGCGACGCGAACGGGTTCTACGATCAGGCGGCCGGCGTGCGCCCCGTCCGCCCCGAGTGGATCAGGGGGACCGCTCACGGCCGCGTTCCCCACCTCGGACGGATCCGACTGCTTCTCGGCTTCACGTCCGTCGGCCAGTAACGACCTGGTCGGCGGGGAGTCACGACCTCGAATCACGACGGTTCCGGCTGCGGCGGTGGACGCGTCGCTCCGGGTTTGCCCGTCGACGTGCCGAGCGCGGTCGCTCTGAACGAGGGCGACCCGTTCCGGGATGGCCGAACGGTCGCGGCTCGGGCGAAGCGGGCCGCGTAGACTATCGATGCGACTGTCCGCGGACCGGGCGAAAAATGGTGGAAACGCGTCGCGGGCGCTGTCGATTAGCCGAGCACGTCGCCAGCCCCGTAGTTACCGCCGACGTCCGCGCCGATCGACTGTTCACCGCCGAGGTTCAGGGCGTTCACGGCGATGGAGGTGACCAGGTTGGCGATGTTTCCGTTGAGTTCGACGAGGCTGGTGTCGGTGATCGTGTCCTGTGCGGCTGCCGTGCCCGCGAAGCCGCCGCCGACCATCGCAGTGGCGACGACCAGCGCGAGCAGCGTCCGGAGTGCTTTGTTCATCGTGTATCACCAGTGCGCGGGCGGAAGCGACCACAGGGCCCCGAATCGGATCCGACCTCGCCGCTGGGGCGCCGGATCCGCGCGGCCCGTGGATGCCTGCCTCGTCCGGCGCTCCGCCCGGATTGGCGTACTGACCCACGGGCGATTAGTATAAGCAATATGCTATAATCAAAAGTGACGTTCAGGCAATCAACGGCGTTATTTATCGAGTGTCGTTATTTAAATAACAAATTGTATATGTATACTCTCGCCTGAGCACGGGGATCGCCGCTCAAACGAACCTCTAGTCCGTCCCTTTCGGACTGATCCCCCCGTTTGACGCGGAAAACGTCGTGTTCGAACCGGATTTCGAGCACATAACAATGGAACCGGGGCCGTTCGACTGGCGTATGACGAAACGGGCGTACACATCGCTGGTGCTGGCGGCGGTACTGCTCGCCGGGGCGCAGGTCGGCAGTGCACAGTTCCGGACCGCTGACCCCGCGGTCGACGTGGGGGCGTCGGTGATCGGCGCGGAGTCTCAGGGCCTGCTCCAGCCCGACCCGCACTGCCCGCGGTCGGTGGCGCACTGCTACCCGCCGCTGGAGTGTCTCGATTCGGGCGACGGACCCCTCGAAGCCAGTTGCTTCAGGGAGTGACCCGCCCCGTTCAAGGCGGGTGCACCGCCGACGATGCGCCCAGAACCGTCCGTGCGGAGCGGAGCGACGCGGCTTCGCCCCAGCCTCTATTGACGAGAGGCGCGAACGATGGGGCATGACGGACACGCACGTCGTGGCCATCTGCGGCAGCCTGCGCGAGGAGAGCTACACCAGGCGGGCGTTGCGGATCGCGCTGGCGGCCGCAGGCGAGGCCGGCGCGAGCACCGAGCTACTGGACCTGCGCGAGTGGGACCTGCCCGTCTTCGACGCCGACGAGAAGGACGCCGGGGAGGCCGAGCAGTTCCGCCAGCAGGTACAGGCCGCCGACTCGATCGTGCTCGGGACGCCCGTCTACCACGGCTCCTACGCGACGCCGCTGAAGAACGCGCTGGACTACTGCGGCTTCGACGAGTTCGAGAAGAAGACCGTCGGCCTCCTCTGCGTCGCCGGCGGGAGCTTCCCCATCACCGCACTGGATCACCTCCGGTCGGTCTGCCGCTCGCTGGACGCCTGGGTCATCCCCCACCAGGCGGCCATCCCCCGCGCCTCGAACGCCTTCCGCGGCGACGAACTGACCGACGAGACGACCGAGGACCGCGTGCAGACGCTGGGACGCGAGGCCGTCCACTACGCCAACATCGAACCGGACCCTGCCAGTCTGGAGAGCAGCGAGAATCCGGGCGCCGACGACTGACACGGCGAGCGCGACGGCGCGATCCGTCAGTGGTCGGGGCAGCCGACGGCTGATCTGTCGGGCCGTTGCCCGCGACGCCCGTCCCGACGCCCCTTTGTACGACCGGCGGCAATCTCACGGAGATGACCGCGAGCGACCGGGAACTCGGCCGCCGGGGGTGGCGGTCGTGACCCAGTGGGTCGAGAATCCGACGGGCGGGCGCGACCGCGGGCCGGTCGCGCTCGTCCGCGCGTGGTTCGAGGTGCTCGCCCGTCCGCGGCGGTTCTTCCGGACGGGCGTCGGTCCGGGCGACCAGGCGCCCGGGCTGGTGTTCGCCGCGACAGTCGTGCTCCTCGAAGAGGGGAGCCGGTTCGCCCTCACGGCGCTGGCCGAGCGGGGTCGCGTCTCGCTGGCTCCCTTCCCGTATCCCGTGATCGGCGACCTCTCGCCGGCGGCGGCCGCGCTGCTGCTGCTGGCTACAGTCGTCTTCGTCGCGCCCGCCGCGCTCCACCTCACCACCGCGGTCCAGACGCTGCTGCTGGCGCCGGTCGCGCCCGACCGCGGCGGCATCAGCGAGACCGTGCAGGTCCTGGCCTACGCCACCGCGCCCTGCGTGGTGGCGGGGCTGCCGATTCCGGCGGTGCGCGTCCTCGCGGCGCTGTGGGGCGGGGCGCTGTACGTCGTCGGGACGAGCGTCGTTCACGACCTCTCGCTGCCGCGCGCGGCCGCCGTCGCCGCGCTGCCGGCGCTTCTGGTGTTCGGCTACGGCTTCCGGGGGGTCGCTGCTGTCGGCTACCTTTAACGGTCCCGGCCGCCCACCGTCGAGACATGCTCACGCTCGACCTCGACCAGTTCGCCTTCGAGCTCACGGACGGCGCCGTCCAGCACGTCGGCGCGTCGAACACGGACGCCTCGGCGACGCTGTACGACGTCACCGGCATCGACGTCCGCGAGTACGGGGATCGCCGTGTCAAACTCGCTTTCGAGGACGACGAGGGCAACGACGTGACCGTCGCGCTCGACCCGGAGCAGGCCAGGGAGGTCGCCCGCGGCGTCGAGATGCTCGAGGAGGACAGCCCGGTCTTCGAGTGACCGGTCGTCACCGCGGCGAGTCTCGAAAACCTCCTTCAGGGGCGGATCTCCCGGTCGTTCCGTCTGACACCCCGTTCTAGTCGCGGATCGCTCGACGGCGGCGGATCGGCCCGGCGAGCGACCGGCCACGGGGCGACAGCGATTCCGACAACCGTTTTAGTGCCGGCCCACTTGCATCGGCCAATGGGTTCGTGTATCATCTGCGGGAAGTCTGTGGACGGTCACATCTGTGACCTCCACGAGGAGGACGTCCTGTTCGAGTTCAGGGGCGACAACCCCGACCAGCTATCGGTGAATCGATACTATCGCGGCACCGTCGACGGCTTCGCCGAGTTCGGCGTCTTCGTCGACATCGGCGACCGAGTGACCGGCCTCCTGCACAGGAGCGAACTGGACCAGCGGCTCGACTCGCTGGACTGGGAGCCGGGCCAGACGGTCTACGTCAAGGTCAAGAACGTCCGCGACAACGGCAACGTCGACCTCGGCTGGTCCATCCGCCAGTCCGAGCGGGAGTTCCGCGGCACGCTCGTCGACGACCCCGAGTTCGACCACGCCCGCCTCGCCGAGGAGGTCGACGAGGGAAATGAAGACAGTGAGGGCGAGCGCAGCGACCCCTCAAGCACCGCGAGCGGCGGGAGTGAGCGACAGGCGAGCGACGGTAGCGGCGACGCCGCCGACACCGAGGACGACGCGGACGCCGAGGTCGAGGCCCGTCAGCCCGACGTCGATGCCGGCGAGACGACGGAGAGCCGCGTGAGTCGGGCCGACACCGACCAGCGCGCCGAGCAGAGCGCCAGCGTCGTCGGCGAAGGCTCCGCCGAACCGGAGGCCGACGCCGGGGCCGTCGTCGAGGAGCGGACCGAGGAGACCGAAGCGGAAGCGGCGACGGACGGAGAGGAGCGCCCGCACGCCCGTGTCGAGGACCTCGGGGACCGCGTCGGCGACGACGTCCGCCTCGAGGGTGAGGTCGTCGGCGTCCGCCAGACGAGCGGTCCGACGGTGTTTCAGGTGCGCGACGAGACCGGCACCGTCGACTGCGCCGCCTTCATCGAGGCGGGCGTCCGCGCCTACCCCGACGTGGTCGAGGACGACGTCGTCCGACTGGACGGCGAGGTCCGCCGGCGCCGCGGCGAGATTCAGGTCGAGACCGAGGCGCTCGACGTCCTCGACGACGAGGAGCGCAGCGAGGTCGAGCAGCGCATGGCCGACGCGCTGGACGAGCGCGCCCGGCCCAGCGCCGTCGAGCCGCTGGCCGACGACCCCGCAATCGACGCGCTGAGCGACGAGCTGATCGACGCCGCGACCGCCGTCCGGAAGGCCGTCATCACCGACCGGCCGGTCATCGTCCGTCACTCCGCCACCGCGGACGGTTACGCCGCCGGCGTCGCGCTGGAGCGGGCGACGCTCCCGCTGGTCGGAGAAGAGCACCGCCAGTCCGACGCCCAGTACCACTACTTCGACCGTCGGCCGCTGGAGGGCGGCGTCTACGACATGAACGACGCCACCAAGGACGCCACGAACATGCTGGAGAACCGGGAGCGCCACGACGAGAAGCTCCCCCTGTTCGTGTTCGTCGCCGCCGGCAGCACCCGCGAGAGCATCGACGGGTTCGAGCTGCTTGACGTGTACGGCGCACCCCGCGTCGTCGTCGACGACGCCGTGGCCGACGACGAGGTCGCCGACGCCGTCGAGACGCTCGTGAGCCCGTCGGTGGCCGACGCGCCGCCGACCACGACGACCGCGCTGGCCGCCAACGTCGCCGCCCACGTCAACGAGGAGGTCCGCGACGACCTCGTCCACCTGCCCGCCGTGAGCTTCTGGGACGACACGCCAGAGCAGTACCTCTCGGCCGCCGCCGAGGCCGGCTACGACCCCGAGGCCATCGACCAGCTCCGCGAGGCCGTCGCACTGGAGGCCTATTACCAATCCTACGAGGACAAGCGCGAGCTGATCATCGACCTCCTGTTTGGCGACGACGACGAGGACGTCACCGGACTGGCCGGCAACGTCGCCGAGCAGTTCCGGACGAAGCTCCAGACCGAGGTCGACACCGCCGTGGCCAACCTCGACGAGGAGGCCGTCGGCGGCGCCGACATCGCCGTCCTCGACACGGACGCGTTCACTCACCGGTTCGACTTCCCGCCGGAGACGCTCCTGCTGGACGAGCTGTACCGCCAGGAGGGCGACGGCGTGGACGCGCTGGTCGGCGTCGACGAGGACACGCTGTACGTCCGCTCCGACGCGGACGTGGACGTCCACGACCTGGCCGACGAGGTGGCCGAGCAGGTCCCCGAGGCCGGCGTCGGCGCCCGCAGCGCCCGCGAGGGATCCATCCGCTTCCTCGCCGGCGAGCGCGACGCCGTGCTCGACGCCGCGCTGGCCGCCGTCGCCGACCGCGTGTGAACGGCTAGCAGACGAGCAGCAGTTACTTCTCGCCCGCGGTCGACCCCGACCGCATGGAACCTGTCGACGAGAGCGATCTGGAGTGGACCGACCACGAGCACGGCGACCGCACCTTCCGCCGGAAGCAGCTCGGCCGCGCCGCCGGCAGCGAGGAGCTCGGCGCGAGCCTCTACGACGTGCCGCCCGGCAAGCGGACGTGGCTCCGCCACTACCACGAGGGCAACGAGGAGGCGCTGTTCGTCCTCGACGGGAGCGGGACGCTGACGCTCGGTCCAGACGAGGTGGAACACGACCTCTCCCCCGGTGACTACGTCGCGCTCCCCCGCGGCGAGGAGAGCGCCCACGAGGTCCGCGCCGGCGACGACGGCCTCCGCTACCTGGCGGTCTCGACGATGAACGAGCCGGACGTCACGGTCTACCCGGACGACGGCAAGGTCGGCCTCTACGCCGGTTCCGCGCCGGGCGGCCCCTCCGACGAGCGGAGCCTCTCGCGGTACCTCGATATCGACGCCGAAGTGCCCTACTGGGACGACGAGTGACGGTCCGGAGGTAGGTGTAACGCGCTCCGACGACCGGTCGGACACGTGATCCCCGATCTCTCCCTTCGGAGCGAGCCCTCTCTCCGGACGGCGCTCGCCGCCCTCGTCGCCCCGCTCGTCGCTATCGTCGCGGGCGAGGCCGCGCTGACGCGGATAGCCGTGACGGCGGTGTCGGGTGGCGGGGTTCCCGCGTGGTTCCCACAGGCCGGTTCGGTCGGCGAGACGATGGTCTTCTACGCCACCGTGTTCGACCTCCTGACGTTCGTCGCCGTTCCGGCGGCGCTGCTGTGGCTCGGGTACGCCGTCGGCTATCATCGGGCGACGGCGGAAACCGCGGAGCAGTGATCAGTCCGGTCTGAGCGCTTGCACGGCCGTCCGGGCGCCGTAGACGCTCATCTCGGCCGTGTAGCAGAAGACGCACCCGCGGGCGGACGCGAGAGGTCGCCGCTCGCGTCGTCGGCTGGCATACGCCACGGTGGTCGCTCTTCGCTATTCATACCCGCGTGCGTCGCGCGGACACGACCGCATTCATCTCGTCGGCGCGTACTGTCGCCACCCGTGCGAAGCGAGTGTTAGCGACGACACTGGACGAGGTCTTCGCGAGCGGAGCGAGCGAAGCGCGTGGTTCGCGGGACTCCGTCCCGCACTCATCCCGAAAATCGAAGATTTTCGGGCGACAGCGAGTCAGACCGGTCGAGCGCGAGGGGCCGTTCAGTCGTCACTGCCAGCGGTCTCGACTGTAGCAGTTCTTCGGGTTTCTCCTGGGAGCGACACGCTTATTCGCGCGAGACGACCACTCTGTGACAACCAGATGAGCACCGAGTCGACGGACCCGACGGAGACGGAGGCCTTCGAGCGGGTCTGCGAGGAACTGGTCGAGCGGATCCTCTCGGGGGACCTCGAGCGCGAGGACGTCGAGAGCGCGAAGATGGAGGTCTGCTCGAAGCACTCCTCGCCGAAGGTGCCCAAGAACTCCGAGCTGATGGACTACGCGCCCCAGGAGCGCCGCGAGGAGCTCGAGGCGGTCCTGCGGCGCAAGCCCGTCCGAACGGCGTCGGGCGTCTCGCCCATCGCGATCATGACCTCGCCGCACCGCTGCCCGCACGGCAAGTGCCTCTACTGCCCTGGCGGCCCGGACTCGGAGTTCTCCTCGGCCCAGAGCTACACCGGTCACGAGCCCGCGGCAGCGCGCGGCGAGCAGAACGACTACGATCCCTACGGGCAGGTGACGCTGCGGCTCAACCAGCTCCGGGAGATCGGCCACCCCGTCGACAAGGCGGAGCTGATCGTCATGGGCGGGACGATGACCGCCCGGAGCCACGACTACCAGGAGTGGTTCGTCAAGCGGGCGCTAGAGGCGATGAACGACTTCGACCCCGAGGCGCCGCCGGAGCCCGCGGAGGAGGAGAGCTTCGCGGAGGACCCCGACGAGTACGAGTTCCGGTACCTAGAGGACGTCGTCGCCGAGAACGAGACGGCGGACGTCCGCAACGTCGCGACCACCTTCGAGACCAAGCCCGACTGGTGCGACCCCGAGCAGATCGACCGGATGCTCGACCTCGGCGGGACGAAGGTCGAGGTGGGCGTTCAGACGACCTTCGAGCGGATCAACCGCGAGATGCACCGGGGTCACGGCGTCCAGGCCTCCATCGACGCCAACCGCCGGCTGCGCGACGCCGGGTTCAAGGTCGGCTTCCACATGATGCCCGGCCAGCCGGGGATGAGCAAGGAGATGTGCCTGGAGGACTTCCGGCGCATCTTCAAGGAGTCCGAGTGGCGGCCGGACTACCTCAAGATCTACCCCACGCTCGTCGTCGAGGGGACGGTCACCTACGACTGGTGGCGCAAGGACGAGTTCGAGCCGCTGACCAACGACGAGGCCGCCGAACTCGTCGCCGAGATCAAGTCGATGATCCCGGAGTACACCCGCCTCCAGCGCGTCCAGCGGGACATCCCCGCGGACTTCATCGAGGGCGGCGTCTGGAAGTCCAACCTCCGCCAGCTCGCGCGCCAGCGCATGGAGGAGCACGGCTGGACCTGCGACTGCATCCGCTGTCGCGAGGTCGGGATGAACGACGAGGACCCCGAGGAGGTCACTCTCGATACGACGACCTACGAGGCCGGCGGCGGCACGGAGCACTTCATCTCCTTCGAGGACCGCGAGAAGGACCTCCTCGTGGGCTTCTGCCGCCTGCGGTTCCCGAACGACCCCGTCCGCCGGGAGCTGGAGAACGCCGCCATCGTCCGCGAGCTCCACGTCTACGGGAGCCAGGTCGGCGTGGGTCAGGCCGCCGAGACCGACTCCGACCACCAGCACCAGGGCTACGGCCGCCGCCTCCTCCGCGAGGCCGAGGAGCGCGCCGCCGACGCCGGCTTCGACAAGCTCGCGGTCATCTCGGGCATCGGCGTCCGCCAGTACTACCGCGAGAAGCTCGGCTACCAGCAGGACGGGCCGTACGTGAGCAAGCGGCTGTGACCGGCCGAACGGGGCGAGAGCGGCCGTCGGCGCAGCCACGTTTTTGACCCACCCCGTCGAAGCGTCCGCTCATGAGGAGCCCCGCCGAGCGCCTCCGGGACAACGCCGTCGAGGTCGCGTCGCTGCTCGTCACCGGCCTCTGGATGGCGGCCCTGTTCACGGGCCAGGAGTGGTGGCTGGCGGCGCTGATCGTCGGCTACGCCGCCGTGTTACCGATCGTGAAGATCGCCGCCGGGGAGACCGAGGCCGAGGAGACCGGCCGGGAGTGGGGACGGCCGTGGGGAAAGAGCCACGAGAACCGCGAGGCGGAGCGCCGCGGCGACGCGGACACCTTCGGCAACGATGACGACGCGCTCGCCAGGCTCCGCGAGCGGTACGCCCGCGGCGAACTGACCGACGAGCAGTTCGAGCACAAACTGGAGCGGCTCCTGAAGGTCGAAACCCTGGAAGATGCGGACGAGTACGTGAATCGGGCCCGCGAGCAGCGACGGAACCGGGAGGAGGAAGGGGATCGAGCGCGCGAGTACGGGTAGTGGCGCGCGAACTCGTCGAGGGCGTCTGGCTGCTCGATCTCGGACTGGTCCCGCCTATGGCCACGAACTGTTTCCTGCTCGACGAGCGAGAGATGGCCGGCGGCGCGGACGACGAGGCGGGCGGCGAGCCGACCGTCACGCTCTGTGACGCCGGCTACTGGCGTAACCGCCCGTCGCTCCGGAGCGAACTCGCCGACGCGGGCTACGGACCGGGGGATCTCGACCGCGTCCTGCTGACCCACTACGACCTCGACCACGTCACCGGCCTCGCGCGCCTCGCACCGGAATTTGACGGCCCGGTCTACATCGGCGCGCCCGACTACCGGCTGCTCGTCGGCGACGCGGACCCGCCGCTGCTCCACCACAAGGGCCTGTTCCACCGCGTCGTGCGCCGCCTCTTCCCGCTCCCGGACCGCTTCGACGTCCGACCCGTCGAGGACGGCGAGCGCGTCGGGCGGTTCACCGCCTATCTCACGCCGGGACACAACCCCGGCCACGCCGCGTACGTCCACGACGCCGGCGTCGCGCTGCTGGGCGACCTCGTGTGGGGGACGGACGCCGAACTGACGGTCCCCTTCTGGCTGGACTCCTACGACGTCGCGGAGTGCCGGGCGAGCGTCCGGTCAGTGGTCGAGCGTTCGGGACCGTTCGAGGTCGCCGCGATGAGCCACGGGACGCCGCTGGTCCGGGGCGGTTCGGACGCGCTGCGGACGCTTGCGGACGGATTCGAGGACGTCGGGGACGGCGCCGGCGCGGAGTGACGCCCCAGCCCGGACCGCGCGGGCGTGGGTTCTTTGAGCCGTCCGCCCGCAGCGAGAGACATGACAGCCACGGTGGCGGTCGTCGGAGCCGGAGCGGCCGGCGCGGCGGCGGCCTACGCGCTCCGCGACGAGCCCGTCGACGTGACCGTCTTCGAGAAGAGCGGCGGCCTCTGCGGGCGCGCGGCCACGCGCCGCCGGGGCGACTGCACCTACGAGTACGGCGCCAACTACCTCACCTCGGACGACGAGCGCGTCACCGAGCTGGTGACCGAGGCGCTCCCGACCGACGGGCTGGTCGACGTGACCGAGCCGGTGTGGACCTTCGACGCTGCCGGCGAGATCAGCGAGGGCGACCGCGGCGACGGACACAAGTGGACCTACGAGGACGGCATCACGCAGCTCGCGAAGCGGCTGTTCGCCGCGACGGACGCGACCGTCCACCGGAACACGCGCGTCGCGACGCTCGCCAGCGCTGACGGGGGCTGGACCGTCGAGGACGCCGTGGAGCAGAGCTCCACGAGCCCTCGCTCGAGTTCGTCCCGCGAGGACGCCGACGTGACGGACCACGGCCACTTCGACGCCGCGCTCCTGACGCCGCCCGCGCCCCAGTCGGCCGACCTCCTCGGGCAGGCCCGGTGGGACCACGTCGACTGCCGCCGGCTGCGAGAGTCGATCGCCTCGGTCCCCTACCGGGCCGTCGTCTCGGCCGTGCTCCACTACGACTTCGAACTGGACCTGCCGTACTACGCACTGGTCAACGCCGACAGGGACCACGACGTCGGCTGGGTCGGTCGCGAGGAGTGCAAGCCCGGGCACGTGCCCGACGGGGAGGCCCTCCTGCTCGTCCAGATGGCCCCGGACTGGTCGGCCGAGCGCTTTCACGACCCCGAGGACGAGGTCGTCGCCGACGCCGCCGAGGCGACCGCGGCGCTGCTCTCCGACGACCGGCTCGCCGACCCCGACTGGACGGACTACCAGGGCTGGCGCTACGCGCTGCCGGACGAGGGCGTGAGCGACGACGCGATCGAGATGGCCGCGGACCACGACCTCTTCCTCGCGGGCGACTGGGTGGCGGGCGAGGCTCGACTCCACGCCGCGATCAGGAACGGGCTGGAGACGGGCGAACGCATCGCCGAGGCCCTGTAGCTCGTCGGTCTTCCGCTAGCGTTTTGCGTCGCGCCCTGCAGGTGCCGACATGGACCAGAAGCAGGAGCTGACGAGCGTCGACCTCGCCGCCCTGGAGCGCGAGCTGGGCGGGTACGAGGGGGCCAAGCTCGACAAGGCCTACCTCTACGAGGACGACGAACTCGTCCGCCTGAAGCTGCGGGACTTCGACCGGGGGCGCGTCGAGCTCCTGATCGAGGTCAGCGACGTCCTGCGGGCGCACGTCGCCGCGCCCGAGCACGTCCCGGACGCGCCCGGGCGGCCGCCGGACTTCGCGATGATGCTGCGCAACCGCCTCAGCGGCGCGGACCTCGCCGGCGTCGAGCAGTTCGAGTTCGACCGCATCCTCCAGTTCGAGTTCGAGCGCGAGGACGCCAACACCACCATCGTCGCCGAGCTGTTCGGCGACGGCAACGTGGCCGTGCTGGACGAGCACGGCGAGGTCGTCGACTGCCTGGAGACCGTCCGGCTGAAGTCCCGGACCGTCGCGCCCGGGGCGACCTACGAGTTTCCCTCCGCGCGGTTCAACCCGCTGACCGTCGACTACGAGGGCTTCGTCGCGCGGCTGCAGGAGTCCGACGCCGACGTCGTCCGGACGCTGGCGACCCAGCTCAACTTCGGCGGCCTCTACGGCGAGGAACTGTGTACCCGCGCCGGGGTGCCCTACAACCAGTCCATCGAGGACACCGAAGAGGAGGAGTTCGAGGCGCTGTACGACGCCGTCGAGCGGCTGGCGACGCGACTCCGGGAGGGCGACCTCGATCCGCGCGTCTACTACGAGCAGGACGAGGACGGCGACGGCAGCCACCGCGTCGACGCCACGCCGATTCCCCTGGAGGAGTACGAGGACCTCGAGAGCGAGGCCTTCGATTCGTTCAACGCCGCGCTGGACGACTTCTTCTTCAACGCCGACCGGGAGGACGAGGTCGAGGGCGGCGAGCCCCAGCGTCCCGACTTCGAGGCCGAGATCGAGAAGCACGAGCGCATCATCGAGCAACAGCAGGGGGCCATCGAGGACTTCGAGGAGCAGGCCGAGGCCGAGCGCGAGAAGGCCGAACTGCTGTACGCCGAGTACGACCTTGTCGACGAGGTCGTCTCGACCGTCCAGAGCGCACTCGAGGAGGGCCACTCCTGGGACGACATCGACGAGCGCTTCGCCGAGGGGAAGGAACGCGGCATCGAGGCCGCCGAGGCGGTCGAGTCCGTCGACGGCAAGGAGGGCACTGTCACGCTGTCGCTGTCCGGCACCAGCGTGACCGTCGAGGCCGACACCGGCGTCGAGAAGAACGCCGACCGCCTCTACAAGGAGGCCAAGCGAATCGAGGAGAAGAAGGAGGGCGCCAAGGCCGCCATTGAGGACACGCGCGAGGACCTGGAGGAGGCAAAGCAGCGCCGCGACGAGTGGGAGGCCGCCGACGGCGAGAGCGACGCTGACGGCGACGGCGACGAGGAGGACGAAGAGGAGGACGTCGACTGGCTCTCGCGGGCCTCCATCCCAGTCCGCAACAGCGAGCAGTGGTACGAGCGGTTCCGCTGGTTCCGCACCAGCAACGACTTCCTCGTCATCGGCGGGCGCGACGCCGACCAGAACGAGGAACTGGTCAAGAAGTACCTCGAGCGTGGTGACAAGTTCTTCCACGCGCAGGCTCACGGCGGTCCCGTCACGATCCTCAAGGCGACCGGCCCCAGCGAGGCCACGCGCGACGTCGACATCCCCGAGCAGGACAGACGCGAGGCCGCCACCTTCGCCGTCGCCTACTCCTCGGTCTGGAAGGGCGGCAAGCACGCCGGCGACGCGTACATGGTCGACCCCGATCAGGTGTCGAAGACCCCCGAGAGCGGCGAGTACCTCGAGAAGGGCGGGTTCGCCATCCGCGGCGACCGCACGTACTTCCGCGACGTGGCGTGCGAGGTGGCCGTCGGCATCACCGCAGAGGACGTGACGCAGGTCATCGGCGGCCCGCCGTCGGCCATCGAGCCGAAGGCGGAGACGAGCATCCGCGTCGAGCCCGGCCAGTACGCCCAGAACGACATCGCCAAACGGCTCTACCGGGAGTTCAAGGAACGGTTCGCGGACGACGCGTTCGTCCGGAAGATCGCCAGCCCCGACAGGATTCAGGAGCACCTGCCGCCGGGCGGCAGCCGGATGATCGACTAGCGGTATCGAAGCGGAGCGGTCGGAGCCATCCCGCTGCAATCTGGCAGCATACAGTTTTGCGCCCCGCGGTCGTCTGTCAGCCCGGCAATCCGTCGCCGGCGTCGAGACCGGATCGATCCACGACGGTCCCGGCGGTGATACCCAATGTTCGAGGACGCGCTCAGATACCCCTGGACGGGGGACGACAGGCTCGAAACGATCGTCGTCGGCGGCGTGCTGGGACTGCTCGGGATGCTCGTCGTGCCGGTGTTCCTGGTGTTCGGCTACCTGGTCCGGGTCGTACGGCGGGTCGCCGAGGGCGACGAAGCCCCGCCGTCGTTCGACGACTGGGGCGAACTGCTCGTAGACGGGCTGAAGGCGTTCGTCGTCGCGCTCGTCTACGGGCTGGTCCCGGCCGTCGTGTTCGCGGTCGCGGTACTGACGCTGTTCCTGCCGTTCACCGCGGTCGAGGAGACGGGGCCGGGCTCAGCCGTCAGTACCGGTACGATGGTCGATCCCGTCGCCCTCGTCGCCGCACTGGCCGTCGTCGCGCTCGCGCTGGGACTGACGCTCGTGGCCCTCTACCTCCTGCCCGCCGGCGTGGCCGCGCTGGCCCGGACGGGGCGGCTCGGCGCTGCGTTCTCACCGAGCGAGCTCCGTCGGATCGGTCTGAACGGCCGCTACGCAACGGGCTGGCTGGTCGCGGTCGGGATCTCGATCCTGGCGAGCGTCGTCGCGGGCGTCCTCGCCGCGACCGTCGCCGGGGCCGTTCTGGTCCCGTTCGTGAACTTCTACGGGAGCGTCGCGGGGGCGTACGCCGTCGGGCGGGGCGTCCGCGAGGTGCCGGCGGCCGATCTGCGCGCGACCGCGTCGGATCGGGCGGCCGCGTGAGCGACGGCGAACGGAAGCACACTTACTCCCCCGGCCGCAAGTCCGCCCACATGCGGATCAAGAGCCGGGAGCGGACGGAGGCGGGCCGGGAGCGGGTCACCGTGGTCCCCGAGACGCTCGACGACCTGTGGCACCTGACGTACGTGATCGAGCCCGGCGATCGCGTCAGCGGCGACACGACCCGGCGCATCCAGCGCAACGACGAGGACCTGCGGGACACCGGCGGCGAGCGCGAGCCCATGTGGGTCGCCATCGAGGTGACCGACGTGGAGTTCGCGAAGTTCGCCAACCGCCTGCGCGTCGGCGGCGAGATCGTCGACTGCTCCCGGGAGGACCAGCTCGGCTTCCACCACACGCTCAACGTCGAGGAGCACACGGAACTGGACGTCGAGAAGGTGTGGAAGCCCGACCAGGAGGAGCGCCTGGCGGAGGCCGAGAGTGCGACGGAGAACCCGGACGTCGCCATCGCCACCGTCGAGGAGGGAGAGGCCCACGTCCACACCGTCGCCCAGTACGGGACGGAGTCGCGGGCGACCATCACGGGCACGACCGGCAAGGGCGACTACGCCCGGCCGCGCGAGGAGCTGTTCGTGGAACTGACGGACGTCCTCCGGCGGATGGACGTCGACGCCTACGTCCTCGCCGGGCCCGGCTTCACGAAGCAGGACGCGCTCGATTACATCCGGGACAAGGCCCCCGAGGTCGCCGAGAAGACGACGACGGTCGACACCAGCGCCGTCGGCGACCGCGGCGTCCACGAGGTGCTCAAACGCGGCGCCGTCGAGGAGGTGCAGGAGGAGACTCGCATCGCCGAGGAGGCCGACCTGATCGACGAGCTGACCGAGCGCATCGCCACCGGCGCCAAGGTCGCCTACGGCTCCGAGGCGGTCGCCGAGGCCGCCGAGTTCGGCGCGATCGAGGAGCTGCTGATCGTCGACGAGCGCCTGCGACGGGAACGCTCCGACGAGGGCGAGTGGGACGTCGACGTCGACGACGTCGTCCGCACGACCGAGCAGAAGGGCGGGGACGTGACCGTCTTCTCCAGCGAGTTCGACCCCGGCCGCCAGCTCTCGAACCTCGGCGGCATCGCGGCGCTGCTGCGGTACCGGCTGGAGTGAACGGCGGCGGGACCGTTTGACGGCCTGGTTCTAGTCCCCTACTCGTTCCCCTTCAGCGTCCGCGGGCGCCTCGACGGTGACCGCCAGGCCGTCCTCGGCGACGCGGATGTCGCCGTCGTAGCGCTTGCCGATGGAGTCGAGCATCTCCTCGTGGCGGCCCTCGGTGTGCGGGTAGAGGTGGCTGAGGTACACCCGGCCGAGGTCGGCGTCGGCGGCGGCGAGCACCGTCCCCAGCTGGGACGGCGTCGGGTGGTTGGAGACGTCCACGTCGTCCGGGAACGAGCAGTCGTGGACCAGCACGCCCGTCCCGTCCGCGAACTCGATCAGCCCCTCGAAGGCCTCGCTGTCGCCGGAGAGGACGACCGACTGCGCTCCGCCCTCGGGGCCGATCCGGTAGGCGAGACACTGCATCGAGTGGCGCGTCTCCCTCGAGTCGACGTCGAACCCCGCGATCGAGAACGACCCCTGGACGTCCCGCAGCGTCAGGTCCAGCCGGTCCTGCATGTACTCGTGGACGTCCAGCAGGTCCGTCACCAGTTCCTCGGTACCGGGCGGGCCGGCAATCTCTAGGTCCGTCGCGCCGGCCAGCCAGCGCGCCTTCATCAGGACGTCCAGGTCCGAGACGTGATCGAGGTGGTGGTGCGTCAGGAGGACGGCGTCGATCCCCTCGTAGCCGGCGTCGGTGCGCTGGAGGGCGTGGAGGACGCCGCTGCCGCAGTCGACCAGCAGGCGGTCGTCGCCGTCGCTCAGGAGATACCCGCTCTGGAACCGGCGGCCGGTCGGCATGGCGCTCCCGGTGCCGAGAAACGTCAGCTGCATGTCCGGACCGACGTCGAGGAGGGCCAAAGCGTTGGCGTCGACGACGCGTGCCTGGTGCGCGTCGGCGAGGCGGGCGTCGCGTGGGGAGGGCGTCGGCGTCAGCGGAGCAGGCAGACGTCGGCGTCAGCGGAGCAGGCAGACGTCGGGGTCAGCGGCGCAACGGACCCAGCGGGGTGCCGGCGTCACCTGGGCCGGGCGACGCGGCACCGCACTCGGCCACGGAACGGCCGGCGACGGGCGTCAGAGGCGCAGGCATCGGGCGGCCCGTCGCCGGCGCAGATGCGTCTACGCGGGTATCCATCAAAACGGCACCCCAGACTCAAACGGCGTTTTGAGCTATCGAAACTCGGGGACGACGTCGCCGTCCGGTCACTGTCGGCCGCTGTACGCCCACCAGGCGACCACGAGCGCGAGGACGAACAGCCCGCCGAGGAAGAAGGCGACGCCCGGCGACAGCGTCGCGCCGGCCGATCCGGCCATCTCGGCGGCCTCCGTGACGGTGTCCGGAGCCGGCACCGGCGTCTCCGTGGCGCCGCCGTCAGCCGCCGTCGTCGTCGCCTCCGGCGCGGACGTGGGCGTCTCGGTCGCCGCGGACGTCTCGGTGGACTCGGCGACGAACACGTCCGCCCCTTCCGTCTCCGTGGCCGTCGGTGCCGGGGTGTCGGTGGCCGTCTCGGTGGCCTGGCTCACGGCGTCGCCGCCGGCACCGGCGTCCCCCGCGTCGCCGGCGTCGTCGTATCCGAGGTCCTGACCTCCGCTCTCGGAGTCGCCGCCGCTGCCGGTCACGCCGAACGACGGGAGCAGCCCGCCGCTGCCGTACAGCTGGTCGATCAGGAGGCTGCCGATGCCCAGCGATCCGACGACGGGCAGGAGCCGCTTGACCATCGTCAGCAGCGACTCCTTGCGCTCTTCGGTCCCGACGAACAGGACCATCGGGTCCTCGGGGGGCTCGTACACCGTCATCTCCTGGCCCTTCTCGGAGTAGCGGGTGCCGGCGACGGCGATGAGGTCCTGCTCTTCGAGCTTGTCGATGTGGTAGGAGACCTTCTGGATGGACATGTCCAGCCGGTCGGCGATCTCTGAGGGGGTGCCAGGATCCTCGTAGATGGCGTTGAGGACCGAGCGAGCGGTCTCGGAACTGAGCGCGTCCAGCAGCGGGGCCACGTCCTCGTCGACGCCCACTACCTGTAGCTCGCCGTCCTGCGAGGTGCTCGTCTCGGGTCCCCTGGAGGGCAGCAGGGACATACTCCATCCACTGTAGTCGAACGTTAAGTATCTCGTGGATACGCAGGCGGGAATTTACTGGTCGGCGACGAACGCGGCGAGTTCGGCGGCCTCGTCGTCGGGGACCTCCCGCTGGGGCGGCCGGACCGAACCGCGGGGAATCACGCCCCGCTCGGCGAGGACGGCCTTGGTCGCCGGCGCGAAGCCGTGCTCGCGGCAGGCCTCGAACGCCTCGTCGATCACGCCGAGCTGGAGGTCGCGGGCGCGCTCGACGTCGCCCGCCTCTAAGGCCTCTGCCACCTCCGCGTACACGTCGCCGAAGAAGTGCGTCAGCGCGTTGATCCCGCCGTCGGCGCCCATGGCGAGCGACGGCGCGTAGGCCCCGTCCCACCCCTGGTAGACCTCGAAGTCGTCGGGCGTCCGCCGGATCAGGCTGTTGAAGTACGTGACGTCGCCGCTGGAGTCCTTGACGCCCGCGACGTTGTCGTGGTCGGCCAGCGCGACGACCGTGCCCTCGTCGATGTCCTGGCCGACGGCGGGCGGGATGTTGTAGAGGTACACCGGCAGTTCGGACCCGTCGGCGATGGTCCGGAAGAACTCCTCGTTGCCCTCTGCCGGGGCGTCTCCGCCGAAGTAGGGCGCGACGACCAGCGCCGAGTCCGCGCCCGCGTCCGCCGCCGCCGCGACGTGATCGAGTACCTCGCCGACGGCCGTCTCGCCGACGCCGGCCATCACGGGGACGCGGCCGTCCGCGGCCTCGACGGTCGTCTCGACGACCGCCCGTCGCTCCTCGTCGGTCAGCGATCCCATCTCGCCCGTCGTCCCGCAGGGCACCAGCCCGGTGACCCCCTGCTCCTCGATCAGGTGGTCGACGAGGTCGGCCAGCGCGTCGGCGTCGACGGCCTCGTCCTCGTCGAACGGCGTCACGATCGGCGTCCGGATCTCGGTGTCTGCCATCGTCGACACAGTGGCGTCTCCGGACCTACTTGCTTTCGACTGTAGGCCAGGTGCCGCGTTCACTTCCGCCCGCCGCGCCACTTCCGCTCCGGTGACCAAACCCACTTTGGCGCGCAGTCCTACCGCCAGCATAATGGAAGGACGCGAGCGACTGGCGTCGGTCGACGGCGTCGACCCGGCGGCCGTCGACGTCGACGACGGCGACGTGCTCGATCTGCTCGCGCCCGTCGTGCAGGACTGGTGGGTCGAGGAGTTCGGCGAGTTCGTCCCCGAGAACGGCGGCTTCTTCACGCCGCCCCAGAAGGAGGCCGTCCCGCTGATCCACGAGGGAGAGAACGCCCTCATCGCGGCGCCGACTGGCAGCGGGAAGACGTTAAGTGCCTTCTGTGGCATCATCAACGAACTCTTCGACCGCGCTCGCGCGGACGAGCTCGACAACAGCGTCTACTGCCTGTACGTCTCGCCGCTGAAGGCGCTGGCCAACGACGTCCACCGGAACCTGGAGGTCCCGCTCGACGGGATCACCGACGAACTCGAGGAGCGCGGGGAGGACGTCGAGATCCGCCACGCGATCCGCCACGGCGACACCAGCGACAGCGACCGGCAGAAGATGCTGGAGACGACGCCGCACATCCTGAACACGACCCCCGAGACGCTGTCGATCCTGCTGAACAGCCCGAAGTTCCGCGAGAAGCTCCGCACCGTCGAGTACGTCGTCGTCGACGAGATCCACAGCCTCGCGGACAACAAGCGCGGCACGCACCTCTCGGTCTCGCTGGAGCGTCTGGAGGCGATGGCCGAGGGCTCGCCCACGCGCATCGGCTGCTCGGCGACCGTCGAGCCCCTGGAGGAGATCGGCGAGTTCCTGGTGGGTCGTGAGGGCAGCGATCCCGCGGGGAACGACGCCTTCGGCGAGACGCGCGCCTTCGAGGTCGTCGACGCGCGCTTCGCCCGCGAGTTCGACGTGGAGCTGACCTGCCCCGCGGACGACCTCATCAACACGCCGCGGGACGTCGTCCAGAGCCGGTTCTACTCGCAACTCCACGAGCTGATCCGGGACCACACCAACACCATCGTCTTCACGAACACCCGCTCGGGCGCCGAGCAGGTGTTGCACAACCTCCGGGAGCAGTTCGACGCCTACGACGAGGGCAACTCCGGCTGTCACCACGGCAGCCTCTCGAAGGACCGCCGCCGGGAGATCGAGGAGCGGCTGAAGGAGGGGAGCCTCGACGTCGTGACGACCTCGACGAGCCTGGAACTCGGCATCGACATGCCCCACGTCGACCTCGTGGTGCAGGTCGGCTCCCCGAAGTCCGTCGCAGCGCTGCTCCAGCGGATCGGCCGCGCCGGCCACCAGCTCGGCGAGACAGTCACCGGTCGCGTCGTCGCGCTCGACCGGGACGAGCTGGTCGAGTGCGCGGTGATGCTCAAGAAGGCCGAGGAGGGGTTCGTCGACCGCGTGTTCGTCCCCGAGAACGCCCACGACGTCGCCGCCCAGCACGTCTACGGCATGGCGATCAACGGCGTCCGCCGCGAGTCGGAGATCAGGTCGGTCCTGCAGAGCGCCTACCCCTACCGCGACTACGGCGACGACCGGTGGGAGCAGCTCATGCGCTACCTCACCGCCGACTACCCCGGGCTGGAGGAGAAGAACGTCTACGCCAAGATCTGGCGGGACACCAACGATCCGCCCGAGGGCGAGCACCACTACGAGGAGTTCGACGTCGGCGCGGACCTGATCGGCAAGCGCGGCCGGATGGCGCGGGCCATCTACATGACCAACGTGGGTACCATCCCCGACTCGTTCTCCTGCGACGTGTTTACCCGGGCCGGCGACGAGTGGGTGGGCCAGCTCGACGAGGAGTACCTCGACACGCTGGAGAAGGGCGACGTGTTCGTTCTCGGGGGCGACCACTTCGAGTACAGCTACCGCCGCGGCTCGAAGGTGTACGTCGACCGGACCAGCGCCCGCCCGACCGTCCCCTCGTGGTTCTCCGAGCGCCTCCCGCTGTCCTACGACCTCGGCCGGGAGATGCTGGCCTTCCAGCGGCAGCTCATGGACCAGCTCGCGGAGGGCGGTCCGCCGGCGGTGCGCCACTGGCTGCGCGAGTTCCCCCTGGACGAGAACAGTGTCCGCGCGGTCACGCGGATGTTCTCAGAGCAGGTCGCCTACGCCGGTTCGGGGTCGGTCGCGACCGACGAGCGCCTCGTGATCGAGGAGGTACTGGACCACGACGAGTACGAGCGTCACTACCACGTCCACTCCGGCTACGGCCGGCGGTTCAACGACGGCTTCTCGCGCCTGCTGGCCTACCGCATCGCCCAGCGAGCCAACGCCAACGTTCAGGTGGCCGTCGCCGACCACGGGTTCACGCTGTCGATGCCGCTCAACCGCAAGGTCGACGTCGAGGCCGTCGTCGAGGACGTCGATCCCGCGGACGCCCGCGAGGACCTGCGGGCCAGCCTCGACGGCACGGACCTCCTCCAGCGGTACTTCCGGATCAACGCGACGCGCTCGCTGATGATCCTCAAGCGCTACAAGGGCTACGAGAAGTCCGCCAGCGAGCAGCAGGTCAACTCCGAGATGCTGCTCTCCTTCGCCGAGGACCTCGACGAGTTCGCCGTGATCGAGGAGACCTACCGCGAGATCCTGGAGGACAGGCTCAACGTCGCGGGTATCGAGGAAGTCCTCGCTGGCGTCCAGACGGGCGACGTCACCGTCGAGACGGTCCGCGTCGACTCGCCGACGCCGCGGGCGTTCGGCCTGGCCACGCTGATGGCCAGCGACGTCGTCCTCGCCGAGGACGAGTCGGCGGTCCTGCGGGAGTTCCACGAGCGCGTCCTCGCGGAGATCGAGGACGGCGAGGACCGTCAGGCCTCGGCCGGCGAGTGATCGGCCGTCACTCGACCTGTCCGAAGAGGTCGACGAGGTCGGCGTAGTCGACCTCGCCGTTGCCGTTGTAGTCGTAGTACTGGACGTCGTTCTGCATGCCCTCGCCGTCCATGCCGTTGAAGTAGTCGACGACGTCCCGGAAGTCGACCTCGCCGTTGCCGTTGAGGTCCTCGTAGTAGCCGTCGCCGTCCGGATCGGTCGCGTTCCCCGGCCAGGACGGGCGCTCCGCCTCGGGGGGTCGACGGGTTCGGGCGTGGACTCGCCGCCGTCGGACACGTCGACGTGCTCGAGCATCTCCTCGGCGTACCGGCGGCCGAGCTCGCGGTAGGCCTCCGTCGAGAAGTGGTACTGGTCCTGGTTGTCCAGCCCCTCGGCCGATACGACGTGGGCGTTGGGGATCAGGTCCGGCAGCTGGTGGATCTCCTGGTTGTGGACCTCGCAGCAGCCGTTGTACTCGCTGTACATGAGTTCGCCGGCGAGGAACGGGACGTCGCCGACGTCGAGGTCCGACTTGAGGTCGCTGACGATGCCCGCGACCTTGTTCTTCCAGTCGGACTGGCCGGTGTTGGTCTCGCCCTGGTGGAAGATGATGCCCTTGATCGTGCCGACCGCCTGTGCCTGCTGGGCGAGGTCCAGCAGCCACTGGTAGGCCCCGTCGAACTGCTGGGGAATGTCGCGGTCGTTACGGCCGACGGGCGCGCCCTTCTGGAAGAGCGCGATGTCGGCCCCGCTGACCGCGGCCGGGACGACGCCGACGTGGATCGACTCGTCGGCCTCCTCGACCATCGTCCGGCCGAAGTAGTCCATCGGTCCGATGCCGGCCCAGCAGCGGTTCAGCGGCGGCTCGGCGACGCGCCACTCACTGTACTCCCAGCCCCTGTCGGAACAGGTCTTGTCCTGCAGGACGTGGAAGCGATCGGGCACCTGGCGGTCCTGGCCCTCGATCGTCCCCTGCCCCTCCATGTTCGACTGGCCGAACGCCAGGTAGACGTGGAAGTTCTCCTTCGGCACGTCCGACGGATCCGCAGCGGCCGTCTGACTCCCGCCGAGCAGGACGGTTCCCAGGCCCGTCGCTGCACCGGCGCGCAGCACCTGCCGTCTGGTCCGACCGCGCGTTCGACGTCCCCCTTCCCCCTGTTCGATCGAATCGTCGTGATACTCACCCATAACGGATCAGCTCTCGAAAGCGTCGGCCCCTATTTCATCCATCAGTGATAAAAAATTAGCGTTGATATGTAACGGAACGATCGCCGGGCTGGCAATCCGGCGTCGGTGGGACCGGGGCTCCCGCACGTCTCCGCGCCGACGCCAACCCTTTTGGTCGGTCCGGCCGCCCACCGTCGCATGGAGAGCCTCCACGCGCGGGTACAGGTGCTGTGGATCGGACAGCGGCTGGTCCTCGCGACGGTACTGGCCGGCCTCGCGTGGTTCCTCGGTCGGTTCCTCGACCCGATCGGACCGGCAGTCGCGGCCGGCGTCTGGCTCGCCGTCGCCGTTCTGGGGACCGTCCACGCGGTCCTCCGGTACCGCCGCTGGCGCTTCGAGTTACAGAACGACTCGGTGTACCTGGTCCGCGGGGTGGTGACGCAGGTGGACACGTCGGTGCCCTACGTCCGCGTTCAGCACGCGGACACCCAGCGCGGCCCGCTGGAGCGGGCCGTCGGCCTGGCCAGCGTCGTCGTCTACACCGCGGGCTCGCGGGGCGCCGACATCACCGTCCCCGGGCTGCGGCCGGAGCGGGCGACGGAACTGCGCGAGCGGCTCCGCGACCTCGCTGTCGAGAGCGAGGCCGCCGACGCGGTATGAGGCGTCTCCACCCCCTCAGCGCCGTCCAGCGCGCGGTCAACGCGGCGGTCCGGGGGGCCTCGACCGCCCTCTTCGCGGTGATCGCGATCGGGACCGTCGTCGACTCCGTGGGGTTCGAGTGGGCGTTCGTCCTCGGCCCGCTGGCCGCGGTCACCGGCCTGGCCTACGGCGTCGCTCGCTACTACCGGTTCACCTACGAGGTCGCCGAGGGCCGACTGACGGTCGCCTCGGGCGTGTTCGACCGCCAGGAGCGGGACATCCCGCTGAGCCGGATCCAGAACGTCGACGTCCGCCGCGGGCTGTTTCACCGCGTCGCCGGCCTCGCCGTCGTCAACTTCGAGACGGCGGGCGGCAGCGCGACGGAGGCGGTGCTGAACGCCGTGACCGTCGCGGAGGCCGACCGCCTCCAGGAGGCCGTCGCCCGGCACCGACGCGACGCGACCGACCGCCGGAGCGAACGGCGAGAGCGGCCCGAGGCGGGCGGCGCCGGCGAATCGGTCGGCGTGGACGACGACGCAGTCGCGGCCGACGACGCAGACGTCGCCGGTGCGGTCCGCGAAGTCGACGCGGAGGCCACCGCGCCCCCGGAGCGGGAACTGCTCTACGAGCTCTCGGCGACCGACCTGCTGCTCTTTGGCCTGGTCTCGGTCCGCCCCGGCGGGCCGGTGCTGGCGCTGTTCAGCACGCCGTTTCTGGAGGACCTCGCCTGGCGGGCCGTCGCCGCGGGCGTCTCGCTGCTCGGCGGGCCCGCCCGGCTCTCGTTCGAGCTCCTCCCGACGCTGTCGCCGGGCGACCTCGCGCTGGTCGCCGCCGTCGCCGCCGTCCAGTTCCTCGTGGCCTCGTGGCTCCTCAGCGCCGTCCTGACCGTCCTGAGCTACTACGACTTCCGCCTCGAGCGGGTCGGCGACGACCTGCGGTACGAGCGCGGGCTCGTCCAGCGGTTCAGCGGCTCCATCCCCCTGGAGAAGGTCCAGACCGTGACGATACGGGAGACCGCGCTGATGCGGCCCCTGGGGTACGCCGGGCTGGCCCTGGAGACGGCGGGCTACGCGGCGGGCGGGAACGACGGCGACGCGAGCAACACGGCCGTTCCGTTCGACGACCGCGAGACCGTCGTCGCGTTCGCCGAGCGCCTGGGGCCGGTCGACTGTCCCGATATCGAGCGACCGCCGAAGCGGGCGCGACGCCGGTACGCCGCCCGTTACGGCGTCCTGCCGGTCCTGCTCGCGACGGCGGTCGTGTTCGGGATCCACCGACTGCTGGTCCCCGTTCCCCAGTGGCCGCTGACGCTGGTCGGGCTGGCAGCGGCACCGCTCGTCGGCCACCTGGCCTGGCGCAACCGCGGTCACGGCGTGGCCGACGACGGCGTCGCCACGCGGGCGGGCTTCTGGGTCCGCCACACCCGACTGGTGCCGTACTTCCGCGTCCAGACCGTCATCGGCGTGCGGACGGTGTTCCAGCGCCGCCGCGACCTCGCCAGCGTGATCGCGGACACGGCCAGCAGCGCGGGCCTCGTCGGCGGCGACGCGATCGCCCACGACCTCGACGACGCGACGGCCCGCGACCTCCACCGGACGCTCAGAGAGCGCCTCGCCGCCGACCTCGTACGGCGCCGCCGGGAACGGCGAGGCGAGAGGAGCCGCGACCCGTCAAGGCGGACCTTCGACCCGGGTGCCGGCACCGGCGAGACCGACGCGCCGGGCGATTCGGGGGGGACCGATCCCGGCGCGACCGGCCCCCCGGACGATGGGAGCGACAGGTAGATCGCGGTCGTCCGCCGAAAGCACTCGAAATCCCCTTACGGCGACGTGACTGGTCGCTCGAAAGCAACGGACACAAGGGCCTCAGTGACCAGTCTAGAGGCGAGGCTGCTGTGCCGACCGAGAAACCACCAGGCACACGTCTCACCCGACAATGTCAGAAGCGAACTTCGCTCCCACGGAAACCACCAGGACCGACGCACAGATCGGGACCGTCTTCGAGGACCAGCGCAGCGGCGACCTGCGGAAGGTCATCTACGTCGACGACCACGTCGTGCTCGTCCGCGACGAGACGGGGTCGACCACCCTGACGCCGCGAGACACCTTCGAGTCGCAACTGGGCAACCGCTACCGGGTCCGCCGCGGAGTGGACCCCGCGGTCGACGCCGGGCAGTACGACCGGCTCCGCGACGCCCTCGCAGAGTACGAGGCCGCCGAGGGCCGGAAGGCCGCCCACAAGGCCGAGGCGCTCGACGAGGCGCTCGACCTCGTCGCCGGCCGCGCTCCCGAGGGAGAGGGCGACGGCGACGCGGAGTCGGACGACGACGGCGACGAGGAGTTCCCCCTCGAGGACGTCCCGGGCATCGGCCCGGAGACGGCCGGCAAGCTCCGAATGCAGGGCTTCGTGACCGTCAGCGACGTCCACGGGGCGAGCGACGACGACCTGCTGGGCGTCTCCGGCGTCGGCCCCTCGGCGCTGGAGAACGTCCGCGAGTTCGCCGAGGAGTTCTGAACGGGCGCGGTTGACGGCGGCGCGCCGGGCCGCGTGAGCGGTCTCAGCGCGCCCACTCGACCATCCGGCCGTACACGTCGTCGCTCGCGAGGGCGTCGGCGTCGCCCACCAGCACGAGCGCCTTCTTCGCACGCGTGAGCGCGACGTTGATCCGCCGGTAGTCCTCGAAGATGGGGCCTTCCAGCGACCCCGTCGCGACGAAGGAGACGACGATGACCTCCTTGCTGGAGCCCTGGAACCGGTCGACGGTGTCGACGGCGACGCCGTCGGGGACGCGGCCGCCGATCTCGGCCACCTGGGCGCGGTACGGTGCGATCACGCCGACGTCGCCCGGCGAGACGCCCGCCGCGAGGTAGGCGTCGACCACGTCCGCGACCGCGTCGGCCTCCGCGGGGTTCGTGTTGCCCTCGGCGGCGCCGTCGGGATCGACGAAGTTCACGCCGTCCCGCAGGTGCGCCGGCAGCGATTCTGGATCGACCCCGTCGAGGTCGCCGATTTGCTGGGCGGCCACCTCGCCCGTCGCCGGGCGCAACTGGCCGTCGTAGAACTCCCGCGAGGCGAACGCCTGGATCTGCTGGGCCATCCGGTACTGCCGGTCGAGCATCACGCCGGCCTCGGGGTACTCCTCGATCAGGCGCTCGAACAGCGACGTGCTCAGGTCCGCGGCGTCGGAGAAGGAGCCGCCGCCCTCGGCCTGCACCACGGGCGGGAGCTGCTGGTGGTCGCCGACGAGGACGAACCGGTCGGCGAGGTTCGTCGCGGCGAGCGTGGCCGGCTCCGTGAGCTGGCCGGCCTCGTCGACGATGGCGGCGTCGAACGACTGCGTGCGCATGATCCGCGACCCGCAGGATGCCGTCGTCGCCGCCACGACGTCCGCCGACTCCAGGCGGTCGACGCACTCGCCGGGGTCGCCGGCCGATTCGAGCCGGTACTCCTGCATGTCCTCGCGGACGCCGCTCTCGGTGCCGACGCGGACGACGTCGTCGAAGCCCTGTTCCTCCAGCGCCTCGATGCAGTTGTCGACGGCGCGGTTGGTAAAGGCGGAGAGCAGAACGCGGTCGCCGCGGTCCACCAGCGCGCGGACGATCCGGGCCAGCGTGTAGGTCTTGCCCGTGCCCGGCGGCCCGTGGATCAGCGCGAGGTCCCCGGCGCCGACCGCCGTGCGGACGGCCTCGTCCTGGGCCTCGTTGTTGTCGATGAACGTCTCCTCGATCTCTTCGAACTCGGGTTCGCGCCGGCCGAAGAAGACGTCCTTCTGCTCGGGCGGCTGGGTCAGGACGCCGTCGTGAAGCGCCGTCAGCATCCGGTCGGCGCCGATCTCGGAGGGATAGACGTCGAGCCGCCGCAGCTCCACGGGCTCGTCGGTGGTGACGACCACGTCGGCGTCGTCCGCGCCGTCGTCGACGCTGCCGAGCCGCTCGACGCGGGCCAGTTCGGCGTTCCCCGAAACCGGGTCGCCGTCGCTGGCCAGCACGACGTCGCCCTCGCGGATCTTCGAGACGGCGCCCGTGCCCTCGGCCCGTAGCTCCCACCGGCCGCCGTCCAGTTGCCGCTGCCCGAGCGGCTCCAGGTCCACCAGCGCGCGGTCGTCGTCGGCCCGCTCGTCGGCGGTCTGGTCCCAGAGCTTGGCGTACTCGCGGTGGACCGCCCGGCGCTCGGCCTCGATGGCCCGATAGAAGCGACCGAAGTACTCCCGCTCCTCTTCTGGGACCGGCGAGCCGACCTGGCCGGCCTTCGACTCCTGGCCCAGCCGGCCCGAGACGGCCATGCACGTGTCCTGCTCGAAGCAGTACTCGCACTTAGCGTCGGCCTCGTAGCCCGTCGGGACGCTGGCGTCGGCCTCCATCGCCGCGATTTCGTTCCGCGTCCGGACGACGAAGTCCAGCAGCCCCGACCCCATGGAGAAGTCCTTGGCGGGCGAGAGGTCGCCGGACTCCTCGTTGCGGTCGACGGCGGCGTTCTTGGTGTAGAGGAGGGTGCCTGTGTCCGGCGGTTCCTCGCGGCGCTCGCCGAGGATCAGCGCGTAGCAGGCCGCCTGAATCTTGTCCTGGAAGCGCGGGTCGCGCTTCGTGTTCTTCCCCGTCTTCAGTTCCACGGGCATCCCGCGCCGGACGGCGTCGGCCCGCCCCTTCAGCCCGTAGCGCTCGCTGATCAGGGTCATCTCGGATCTCCATTCGTCGCTCTCCGTCAGCGTCCCCTGATTGAGCCAGCCCTGGATGGCGGAGGCGTGGTCGCGGACTTCGGCCTCGACCTCCTCGGCGTCGTGGCCGAGCAGCCCCAGGTCCAGGCCCGCCTGCTCGACGTGGTCCGCGACGGCCTCGTCGAGGTCGCGGTCCCGGAGCAGGTCGCCGAACACCTCGTGGACGATGGTCCCCTTCACGACGGGGTAGGCGTGGTCCGTCCCGCCGATCTTGTTGAGGTAGTACATCCGCGGGCACTGGACCCACGAGCGGACGTCGGTCACGTCGACGAGGAAGTCCGGTTCCACGACGACGCGGCCGTCGCTCCCGACGGAGTACTGCTGCTCGCCCCGATACGTCCGCTCTTCGGCGTCGTGGGCGGCCAGCTCCATCCCCACGTCGAGGTAGTCGGCCGTCTCGGTCCACTTGCCCCACAGCGTCACGGTGGTCGGCTCGCCCCGCCCCCGGTCCGGGCGCATCGTGACCTCGCAGAGGTCCCTGTCGCCGTAGTCGGTGCTGACGGTCTTCGGTTCCGCGACGTCGACGACGACCCCACGCAGTTGCACGCTCACTGCCACGCGCGCGGTCGGAAAAACGCCTTCGGTCCGGCCGGTGGTCCCGCCCGCTGCCCGGCGAATCCCGACCGGATCGATCCCCGACAACGGTTACCATGAACCGAACGATTCATTCCGAAGTGCGTGCAAACTGCTCGTATGCGCGTTCGCGACTGGCAGGACATCCTCGAGGACGTCGTCGAGTCGAAGGCCGACCCGGACGGGTGGCGCGCCGTGGGGGGCGACCGCGCGAACGGCATCGGCGAGGACCTCTACGTCGGCCACCCGCGGGTAGGCGTCTATCAGCTCAAGACCTACGCGAAGAACCCCTTCGAGGTCCAGGGGGTCGGGGCCGAGGTGGCCCGACGCATCGACGACGAACTGGACCCGCTGTTCCCCGAGGAGGGCAGCGGCCTCTTCGGCGTCCAGCAGCCCGCCGAGGACGAGGACGAGGCCGAGGACATGGCCAAGCGCCTGGAGACAGTGCTGCAGACCCACGCCGAGGCCCCGACGACGCCCGACGCCCTCTTCGAGGACGTCATGGACGCGATGGACTCGCCAGCCTACGGGCCCATGGAGTTCGACCAGTACGACCGGCCCGAGGTCATGGACGAGCTGACGGAGACCTTCGAGGAGGCCGAGGAGCTGCTTGACAAGGAGTTCGAGGACGTCATCGACGACGACGTGGAGCGCGGGTTCCACTAGCGCAGGGCGCTTCTCCGCGTTGCGCGGCGAGCACCCCGTCGTGACGGACGACAATCGCTAAACCTCCGCGGCCCGGACGGGCGGCCATGCACGAGGGCGACGCAGACTCGGCCGCGGCGACCGTTCGCCGGTATTTCGAGTCTCTCAGGAACGCAGAGCCGCTGGCACCCTTCTTCGCCGACGACCCTGACGTCGTGAAGTACGGGCTCTCCGAGCGGCTGGTCGGCGACGAGGTCCAGACGGGGCTGCGCGAGCAGACCGAGACCACGCGGGACTGGGCCGTCGAGAGCCGCGCCCTCCGCGTGACGGAGCGCGACGCGCACGCCTGGTTCAGCGATCAGGTCTTCATGGGCTGGACGGACGTGGAGCGGCGGATCCGCTACGAGTTCGAGACGCGCTGGTCCGGGACGCTGGAGCGCAGGACCGGCGGCGAGGTCGACCCCGACGGCGAGTGGCGCTTCGTCGGGATGCACGTGTCGCGCGAGGCCGAACGGAGTGAGGCCTCGGAGAGAGCGAGCGGC
This sequence comes from Halomicrobium urmianum, assembly GCF_020217425.1. Taxonomy (NCBI): domain Archaea; kingdom Methanobacteriati; phylum Methanobacteriota; class Halobacteria; order Halobacteriales; family Haloarculaceae; genus Halomicrobium; species Halomicrobium urmianum. The sequence goes on along the minus strand of NZ_CP084090.1, from coordinate 112,628 downwards.
GTCCTGGCGAGCGAAGCGAGCCAGAGGTCGGAAGACGAGCGCAGCGAGTCTTCCGGCGACGCCGCGAGCAACGAGGAGGCGCTGTGATGGTCGGCCCCTCCATCGACGCCGAGGGCAGCCGGTCGTTCATGTTCAAGTTCCGGATCGGCTTCGCCATCTTCGTCGGCCTCTCGATGGCGCTGGTGTCGGCCCACGGCGGCGCGGCGCTCCCGCTGGCGGGCGCCATGGGCCTGGTCGGGGCGGCTGTCGGTGCCGGACTGGCGTGGTGGGTCTTCCCCGACAGCATGTCGCGGCTGGACGGGCGTCGTGGGCGGCGCTGAGCCCGGGGGCGTTCGCGAGCACGTCAGGGACACCGAACGTCCGTCATGGATCGATCCCATACCCCCTCGACGTACTCCTCGTAGCTGAGCTCGCCCTCGCTATACCGTTCGGCCGTCTCGAGTCGGATCACGAACGGAAGCGAACGACTGCCCTCCTCGGTCATCAGATAGTAGTGCAGTTTCAGGGGGGCGTATCCGCGCGTCGCGTTTACCATATCGGCGAACGTGATCGCGACGAGGGTGGCTCGCGCCTGTCTGACCGTCGTGTTCTCGCTGTACTCGGTGTAGTTCATCACGAGCCTCGCTTCGTCATACCGAGTCGACGCGGCGCTGACGTTGTTGTCCTCGAGGACGCCGTGGAACGCCGTCCGGAACTCGGACTTGTTCACTTCGACCGGTTCCGATGTGGAGGCCTGCGTCGCCGTTTCAGTCGCCGTCGACGTCGCAGTCGCTGTCGGTGTAGCAGTCGGCGTGGCGGTCTGTGTCGGGGTAGCGGTCGGCGTCGCGGTGTCGCTCGTCACGTGCGTGGCGGTCGACGATTCAGTGCCGGGGTCGCCCCCTGTCCCCGTACAGCCCGCCAGCACGACGAGGAGACACAGAGCGATCGCTCGGGTTCGCATGGCCGGTGCTGCCTCGTCATCGCATATAAAATTCTCTATTCACGGATGGAAATATACCTGGGTTCAGGGATCGACGCGCGCGAGCCAGGCGCGTGGGTTGTCGAGTTCCTCGTCGGTCGGGAGGTTCTCGGGGGCCTCCCAGACCTTGCCGGCGCCGGCGACGCCGCGCTCGTCGGCGACGGCGTCGAAGAAGCGCTTGCCGCGCTCGTACTGGCGGCGCTTCATCCCCAGGCCCAGCAGCCGCCGGACCAGCTGCGCGACGGGGCCACGGCCCTTCCGGCGCTCGTCCAGCTTCCGTCGGAGGTCGTCGAACTCGTCGTCGAACGCCCGGTCCATCACCAGTTCGGCGTATCCCTCGACGGCGGTCATCGTGACGTCCAGTTCCCCGAGCGACTCCCGGTCGAACGAGCCGTCGGTCAGCGCCTCGACGGTCTGTTCGAGGTTCGACTCCAGGTGCTCCGAGAGCCACGGCGCCGCGCCGAACTCCGCGGCGTGGGCCACCTCGTGGAAGGCGATCCAGCGGCGGAACCGGTCGTGGTCCACCTCGAGCATGTCCGCGACCCGACCGATGTTCGGGTGGACGAAGTACAGTTTGTGGCCGGCGTCGGAGTCGGCCAGCAACAGCGGGTCGTACTGGCCGAGGACGTTCCGTCCCAGAAAGGAGAGAGCAAAGGCCATCGACCCGGTGTTGGCGATTCTGGCGAGGCCGGGCATGAGGTCGGCCTGCTCCTCGATCGGACGCATGACGCGCTCGAAGGTGGCGATGTTGGCGTCGATCCAGTGGTGGCGATGCTGGACCTCGACGGTGTCGGGGAGGTCGAAGCCCACGCCGGCCACCTCGCGGACGCGGTCGCGGGCCGCCCGGACGTCGTCGGCGTACGCCCGCTGCTCGGCCTCGGTGAGGTCGATCGAGCCGGGGTCGGTGGCGCCCTTGGCCGCGTCCGCGACGGCGCTCCAGTCGATCGGTCCGTCGCCGGACGCCCCGGCGACGGCCTGCACGCTGCGATACAGTCCCATACGCGTACGACGTGGGCACGGGGCAAAGGCCTTCTCCCGGCGCCGCCGCTATCGTCTCCGGTGCCGGAAAGCGAGAGAAGAGTGACGCACCGAGACGACGGACGCGGCGGGGGACCGCGGCTATCGGACTATCAGTCTCCGGCCGGGGGCTGGGATTCGACCTCGGTCAGGTCGGTCCAGGCGACCTCGCCCTGGTCGGCGATGTTCCCCGGTTCCATCTCGGGCGACTGGAAGACGCTGAGGGCGATGTCGGAGACGCCGGCCTGCGCCGGCCCGACGCCGTTCCCGCCCTGCGCGGTGCCGGTGTCAGTCTCGTTGCCGAGTCCGGCCTCGGTCTCGTTGTCCTCGGTCTCGTTGCCGAGTCCGGCCTCGGTCTCGTTGCCGAGGCCGTCGTCGGTCTCACCGTCCGTCGCGCTGGCGGTGTCGTAGCCCTCGGGGACCTCGCCGTCCTCCTCCATCACGACGACGCGGACGACCATGCCGAACTGCTCGTGGGGCAGGCAGAACAGGTCGTAGACGCCGGTCTCGTCGAACTGGTAGTACCAGGTGTCGCCGGCGGTGATCGGCGGCGACGAGAAGCCCGGCGCGCCCTCGGGGATCCGCTGGGGCAGGTCGTAGTACCGCGGGTTGTAGGCCGTGACGGTGTGGACCTCCTCCTGGGGCTGGAAGGCGACGACGTCGCCGGGCGACACGCGGACGCCGACCGGGTCGAAGTAGAAGTCCGGGAAGCCCTCCTGCTCCTGCTGGGTGAACGCTGCGGCCTGCTCGTCGGTCGTGTCGTTCAGCGCGCCGTCGGTCTCGTTGTCCGACTCGTTGCCCAGTAGCCCGTCCGACTCGTCGTCGGACGTCTCGTTGCCGATGGCGCCGCCGTCGGTCTCGTTGTCGGCCGTCTCGTTGCCGAGACCGACGTCCGTCTCGTTGTCCGACTCGTTGTCGAGTCCGGTATCGGTCGCGTTGTCCTCGGTCTCGTTGCCGAGGCCAGCGTCGGTCTCGTTGTCGGCCGCGTCGCCCTCCTCGTCGGGGAAGACGACGTCGGCGTCGCCGACGTTCATCGTGATGGTGACCGCGGGGTCGAACTCGTCGTCGTCGGACGCGCCGGGCGCCTGCGCGCCGCCGCCGGTCTGGTTCCCGTCGCCGGCGTCGTCACCGTTGTCGAGGAACCCGGGCTCGACCAGGCCGTCGCCGTCCTCGTCTCCCTCGGGCGTGTCCTCGGACTCGACGTCTGCGGGCTCGTCGTCGCCGAGGCCGACGCCCGTTCCGTTGTCGGCCGTCTCGTTGCCGATGGCGCCGCCGGCAGTCGCGTTGTCGGCCGTCTCGTTGCCGAGGCCGGTGTCGGTCGCGTTGTCGGCCGTCTCGTTGTCGGTGATGCCGACGGCCGATTCGTTGTCCTCGGTCTCGTTGGCGGCCAGCCCGTCCGATTCGTCGGTCGCCGTCTCGTTCGTTTCGTCGTCGACAGCGCCGCCGGCGTCGGTCCCTGCGGCCGCGCTCCCGGGTACGAGATATCCCGTGTAGGGATCGATGCAGGCCTCGCAGCGGTCGGCGGAGACGCCTCCGTCGCCGCCGTCGTCTACCTGTGCTGCGCCGCTCCCCAGTCCCCCTGTGAGCGCCAGCGACGCGCCGCCGGCGCCCATCAGGGCGAGCATCGAGCGGCGATCGACCGCGAAGCGTCCGTCGTCGGTCTGCTCGTTGTCGTTCGACATTGCGCTCTCGCCTTCGGGCTTTCCCGCGAAAGTCATACGTCGGCTAGCGAGCAGAAACCCGGGATTAGGGACGGTGACGTCACGTCCGCTCGCCGCCCTTTATTCGCGTCTGCGCGGCGATGGCGCGCCCCTTTTAAAGCCACAGCGTCCGACTGGGCCGCCGTGGCCGCGACGGCTGTCGCGGTTCGCGTAAGCGCCGAATACTAAGGGGTATCTCCGGTTGCGGGGACCTCGCGGGCGAAATCGAGTGCATTGGTATCTATTACCTCGATACGACGACCCATTGGTTCGGGGTTAGATGCCTATAGTAGAAATTGAAACTATTCACACATCGAGGGGCACCCCGGGTACCCCTCGAGTGTGTCAGTGCGTTCAATTTCTACTGTACCAGGGTTTGCCCGGGCGAACGTCGGCCGGATCGACGTCGATCGTACCGCCTCGCGGTCGGCAACTACTCGTCGCCGACCGCGGACCCGCGGGCTTCATGGCGGCGCACGCGTAACCGGCGGACATGGACGAGCGACGACGCGAGTTTCTGGAGGACCTACTGACGACCGCGGCGCCCTCCGGGTTCGAGGCGGAGGGGCAGCGCCGCTGGATCGACTACGTGAGCGAGTTCGCCGACGAGGTCCGGACCGACGACTACGGCAACGCCGTCGCGGTTCTGGAGGGCGGCGAGCCGACGGTCGCCCTGGCCGGCCACGGCGACGAGATCGGGTTCATCGTCCGGGATATTACCGACGACGGCTTCGTCCGACTGGAGCGCATCGGCGGGTCCGACCGGACCGTCTCGCGGGGCCAGCACGTCCGGATTCACACGACGGACGGGACCGTCCCCGGCGTCGTCGGCCAGACGGCCATTCACCTGCGGGATCCGGCGGAGGACGAGGTCGCAGACGTCAACGAACTGTACGTCGACGTCGGCGCGGAGGACAGCGACGAGGCCGAGGAACTCGTCGACCGGGGCGATCCGATCACCTTCGACCAGACCCTCTCGGAGCTGGAGAACGGCCGGCTCGCGGCCCGCGGGATGGACAACCGGGTCGGGATCTGGGCCGCGGCCGAGGGGCTGCGGCGGGCCGCCGAGCGCGGGACGGACGCGACCGTGGTCGCCGTCTCGACGGTCCAGGAGGAGGTCGGCCTGCAGGGCGCGCGGATGGTCGGGTTCGACCTCGAACCCGACGCCGTCGTCGCGACCGACGTCACCAACGCGACCGACCAGCCCGAGTCGCCGGGCAAGCGCTCGACCGGGGTCGAACTCGGCGGCGGGCCGGTGGTCTCCCGCGGCAGCGCGAACCACCCCGTCGTCGTCGACGCCGTCCGCGGCGCGGCCGACGACGCCGGCATCGACGTCCAGCTGCAGGCGACCGGCAGCCGGACGGGCACCGACGCTGACGCCTTCTACACGTCGCGCGGCGGCATCCCCTCGCTGAACCTCGGCCTCCCCAACCGGTACATGCACACGCCGGTCGAAGTGATCGATCCCGACGACCTGGACGCCGCGGCGGACCTGCTGGCTGCGTTCGCTGCCCGCGCCGGCGAACACACTCCCTTCTCCGTCGACGTCTGACAGCGGCTGTCGCCACTCGTTACCCGTACTGCGGGGCGAAAACTTGTAGCGGGGCCGTAAAACGGGGCCGACAGTCGCTCCGAGCCTCGAACTGGACGTGCAAGCGGTACGTTTAAGCGGCAGACGGGTCGCCGTTCGGGTATGAGTGGACGACCGCTGGACGTGCTGGAGGCGTCCGTCGGCGAGACTGTCACGGTAGAGCTCAAGGGCGGCCAGACGTACGAAGGAGAGCTTTCCGGCTACGATCAGCACATGAACCTCGTCATCGAGGGCGAAGACACAACGATTATACGCGGCGACAACGTCGTCTCGATACGTCCATGACTGGCGCTGGAACCCCGAGTCAGGGTAAGAAGAACACCACGACGCACGTCAAGTGCCGACGGTGTGGCGAGAAGTCGTATCACGCGAAAAAGAAGGTCTGTTCGGCGTGTGGCTTCGGCAAGTCCGCCAAGCGCCGCGACTACGAGTGGCAGAGCAAGGCCGGCGAATAACTCCAGACCATGCACGAGAAGTGCGGCGTCGTCGGCATCGCGCTCGAGGACCGTGACGCCGCCCGCCCCCTTTATTACTCTCTCTACGCCCTCCAGCACCGCGGCCAGGAGTCGGCCGGCATCGTCACCCACGACGGCTTTCAGCAGCACAGCCACGTCGAGATGGGCCTCGTGGGCGACGCCTTCGGGGCCGACGACCTCGAATCGCTGAACGGATCGAACGGCGTCGGTCACGTCCGCTATCCGACATCGGGCAGCGTCGACGCCTGTTGTGCCCAGCCGTTCTCCGTTTCCTTCAAGAGCGGGTCGCTGGCGTTAGCCCACAACGGCAACCTCGTCAACGCCGAGGCGATCCGGGACGAGCTGGCCGAACTCGGCCACGCCTTCACCAGCGACGGCGACACGGAGGTCATCGCTCACGACCTGGCGCGCAACCTGCTGGAGGCCGACCTCGTCCGCGCCGTCAAGCGGACGATGTCACGCATCCACGGGTCGTACTCGCTGACGATCATGCACGACGACACGGTGCTCGGCGTTCGCGACCCCGAGGGCAACCGGCCGCTGTGTATCGGCGAACTGGACGACGGCTACGTCCTCGCCAGCGAGTCGGCGGCCATCGACACCCTCGACGGCGAACTCGTCCGGGACGTGAAGCCGGGCGAACTCGTCGTCCTCCACGACGACGGCAGCGGGTTCGACACGTATCAGCTCGTCGAGCAGGACCACACCGCACACTGCTTCTTCGAGCACGTCTACTTCGCGCGGCCCGACTCCACCATCGACGAGAAGCTGGTCTACGACGCCCGCCGCCAGCTCGGTCGGGCGCTCTGGGAGGAGTCCGGCGTCGAGAGCGACGTCGTCCTCCCAGTGCCCGACTCCGGGCGCGCGTTCGCCTCCGGCTACGCCGAGGCCGCACAGGACGACGGGGCCGACATCGAGTTCGCCGAGGGGCTGATGAAGAACCGGTACGTCGGCCGGACGTTCATCATGCCCACGCAGGACGAGCGCGAGCGGGCCGTCCGCCTGAAGCTCAACCCGATCAAGTCCACCATCGAGGGGAAGACGGTCACCATCATCGACGACTCCATCGTCCGCGGGACCACCTCGTCGCAGCTGATCGAGCTCCTGAAGGACGCCGGCGCGGAGGAAGTCCACGTCCGCATCGGTGCCCCGGCGATCGTCTCGCCGTGTTACATGGGCATCGACATGGCCACGCGCGAGGAGCTCATCGCGGCCGGCCAGGACGTCGAGGACGTCCGCGACGAGATCGGCGCCGACTCGCTGTCGTACCTCTCGATCGAGGCCGTCGCCGCGACGCTCGACAGCGACCGGCAGGACCTCTGCCTCGGCTGCGTCACGGGCGAGTACCCCTACGATATCGAGGACGAGGCGACCGACCGCGACGTCAGCCGGCCGGTCATCGGCGGCGACGCGTCAGTCGAGGCCGACGACTAGCCGATTCGGTTCCGCGCTTCTCGCTTTCCGCTCCGTTTCAGTACGCCCAGTACAGCAGCGCGTAGACGACGATGCCCAGCGCGAACGAGACCAGCCACAGCGCCGCGGCGACGCGGCCGGCGCGCGGGTGGTTCGTCGCCCCGAGTTCCCCGACCGGGTGGCCGTAGGCCAGCAGGAGGACGTAGTACACCAGCGGGATGGAGACGACGGCGAGCAGCATGTGGATCCCCAGCACGGGGTAGTAGACGTACGTCTCCACCCACCCGGGTCCGGCGAACCCGGTCGGTCCGACGACCGAGACGCGGTAGAGGTAGAGGCCGAGGAAGGCCACGAACAGGCCGAAGGTCGCGAGCATCAGGCGGCGGTGCCGCTCCACGTCGCCCCGCCTGATCGCGCGCACGCCGCCGACGATGGTCGCGATGGCCGCCGCGCTGACGGCGGCGTTGACGTGTGGGATGGCGCCGAGGACGGGATCGGGCGCCGCCGGGAGTGCTGTGACGGGACCGACCTCCAGCACTGCGCCGAAGACCAGCGCGAGCGAGACGACGGTCAGGAGGGCCGTCAGCTCCGGGACTCGCTCGCGGACGCGTCGTTGCATACCCGAGGGTTAGACCGGACTCCAAAGGACGTTGCGATGGGCCTTTGGCGTCGGCCCCACAGCTGTCACGCATGCTCAGTGACGGCGAGACAGCGCCCGACTTCGAGTTGCCGGACCAGAGCGGCGAGCCGGTCGCCCTGTCGGACTACGAGGGCCGGCGCGTCGTCCTGTACTTCTACCCGCGGGCGGACACGCCCGGGTGTACGACCGAGGCCTGCGGCTTCCGCGACGAGTGGGACGCGTTCGAGGACTGCGACGTCGCCGTGCTGGGCGTCAGCGACGACCCCGTCGGCGACCTCGCGGACTTCGCGGACGACTACGACCTCCCCTTCCGACTGCTGTCGGACGAGGACGGCGAGGTGGCCAGTCAGTACGACTCCTACGGCGAGAAGAACATGTTCGGAAACACGTTCGACGGCGTGTTCCGGAACACGTACGTGATCGGCCCCGACGGGACCGTCGAGGCCGTCTACGAGGGCGTGGACCCGGAGGGCCACGCCGAGGAGATTCTGGGAGACCTCTGAGCGGGCTGCGGACGGGGCTCACCGACCGCGACGTCGACGCGCCGGGACGACCGATCAACGGCGGCCGCCGTCGGTCATCGCCACGGTGCCGTCGTCACCCGTGTCGGGTCGTGCCCGCTCCCGGACTCCGGGGTGACAGGACTCGCAGAGCCAGGCCAGTTCGCGGTGCGTCATCGGTTCGCTGTACTCCCGGTGTCGCCAGACGCGCGGTACGGACGCGCCGCAATCGTCGCATTCTGCCATGGTAATAGATACCACGGCACAGTGCCCTTATAGTCGTTTCCCTAGTCCGACTGTTACTCCTTCGGGAGTCGTGACGTCATTACAGACCTTAAACGCCGCGTCGGCGGGCGGTCCGACGGGACGGAGATGGCAGCAAGCGGTACCGAGTCACAATAACGCACATCACTCCGCCCGGAGAAGGTCGGAGCGATGACGGACGCGTTCGGCCGGGCGATTCTCGATCACCATCGCGGTGAGCGCGAGGTCAACTGCAGGGAGGCCTCGGAACGAGCGAGCGGGAGTGAGCGCAGCAAACGACACGCGAGCCGCGAGTCGCCGCTGTGGCAGTGCGATGGCGAGGAGCGACTGCGCCATCCCATCGAGGACTTCTACTTCGGCGAGTTCGATCCGGACTCGGAAGCCGGTGCGTGGCTCGTCGAGCGACTGGACGGGCCGCTCGTGGACCTGGGTGCCGGCGCCGGACGCGACGCGCTGTACTTCCAGGAACGGTTCGAGACGGTCGCCCTGGAGGTGAGCGAGCGCCTGCTCGAGACGCTGCGGGAACGCGGCGTCGAGGACGCGCGGCGGGGCGACATGTTCGACCTCAGATCGCAGTTCGAACGCGACCGCTTCCGGTCCGCGCTGGCGCTTGGTACGCAGGTCGGCCTCGCCGGCTCGATGCGGAGCCTCCGGGAGTTCCTGGGCGACCTCGCGCACGTCACGACGCCCGACGCGACAGCCGTGGTGGACATGTACGACCCCGAGTACGGGGACGCCGACGAGATGCTCGGGTTCCGGGCCGACCCGACGCCCGGCCTCGCCTACCGCGTCACCTGGTTCGAGTACGAGGGCGACGCCGACGAGGCGCTACTCTTTCGCCTGTTCTCGCCGGACCGACTGCGCGAGGCGACGGCCGGCACGGGCTGGGCGGTCACCGACGTCTACCGGCCGGGCGACGCGTACTACTACCGGGCGGCGCTGGCGAAGCGGTGAACGGCCCGGAAGGCCGGGCGAGACTGACTCCCGCGCAGGCGAGCGGGGACGCCGTTCTCGAGCCCTTCCGCCTTCGCCCGCTGTATGGTTAGATTACTAATACTTATGGCGGACCAGTGAGGAATGTCAACTCGTCCCACATATGGTGGACGAGTTCGACACCCCGGAACTGGACGACGGGTCGGACGACGAGGAGGGTCCGGCGATCGAGTTTTACGGCGGGAAGTGGATGAGCGCGCTGCCGATACTGCTGTTCATCGCCTGGGCGGTGGTCCAGAGCGCGCTGTTCCGCATCGGCAACGCCGGCGGACTGGTCGCGGGCATGCTGCTCAGCCTCATCGTCGGCATGCTGTTCGTGAAGGGCGACTGGAAAAGCTACGCTAACACCATCTTCGAGGGGATGACCCAGCGGGTCGCGGCCACGGCCATCGTGGCCTGGCTGTGGGCCGGGATGTTCTCGGCGACGATGCAGGCGGGCGGGTTCGTCGAGGGACTGGTGTGGGCCGCTGACGCTGCCGGCGTCGGCGCGGCGCTGTTCCCCGCGGCGACGTTCGTCCTGGCCGGCCTCCTGGCGACGGGGATCGGCACCGGCTACGGGACCACGGTGGCGTTCACCACGCTGTTCTTCCCGGCCGGCGTCCTGCTGGGCGCCAGCCCGGTCCTGATGTTCGGCGCCATCCTCTCCGGGGCGGTGTTCGGCGACAACCTGGCACCGGTCAGCGACACGACCATCGTCTCCGCGGTGACCCAGGAGGCCGACATCGGCGGCGTCGTCTCCTCGCGATTCAAGTACGCGATCGTCGCGGCGGTCCTGGCCTTCGCGGGCTACGTCGTCGCCGGCGGCGCGATGCCCGGCATCGAGATCGGCGGTAACGCGGGCGAGATCCTCGTCGAGAACAGCGATCCGCTGGGCCTGATCCACCTCGTCTCGATGGGAATCGTCATCGCCACTGCGGTGAAGGGCCGGCACATCGTGGAGGCCATCTCCTGGGGAATCGTCGCCGCCGTCGTCTTCAACGTGGCCCTCGGCCTGGCGGCGGTCAGCGAGATGCTCGTGTTCCAGGTCCCCGGGGACGCGCCGCTGGCCGGCGCGAGCGTCCTGCCGTTCGTCGAACTGGTCGAGTCCGGCGAGGCCGCCGTCGGCGGCAGCATCTACGATGGCGCTGCCGGCTTCTTCCCGCTCAGCATCCTCGTCCTGCTGATCGTCGCCGCCGCCTACATCATGATCCGGGGCGGCGCTTTCGAGGCGCTGCTCGACTGGTCGATGAACAGCCTCGCCCGCTCGGTCCGCAGCGCGGAACTGACCATGGTCGGCTCGACGGCCCTGATCAACACCATGATAACGATCAATACCGCGGCCGAGATCGCCATTGGCCCCTACATCAAGAACGTCGGCGACCGGTTCAACGTCAACGGCTACCGTCGCGCGAACATCCTCGACGCCAACACGGCGGCGATGGGCTACATCTTCCCGTGGTCCGGCGGCGTCCTCGTCGGCTTCGCAGCGATGCAGACCCAGGTCGTCACGCAGTTCGAGTGGTTCACGCAGGCCATGGTCGTGAACCCGGTCGACGTCATTCCGTTCGTCTTCCAGGGCTGGCTCCTGTTCGCCGTGTTCGTCGCCTCCGCCTGGACCGGTTTCGGCCGTGAGTACACCACCGACCGCCGCACTGAGGAGGTGTCCCGCGTATGAGCTTCAGCGAGCGGTACTTCGGCGAGTCCAGCTTCCTCCGGCAGTACTTCAAGGGCTGGCACTTCCGGACCGCCACTCCTTCCTTCGACCCGGGCGAGGAGGTCATCGTCACGCTCACCGACTACGACGAGGGACGGGGCCAGGTGTTCGCTCGCGTCGGCGACAGCCGCCTCTACGCAGAGGACAGCCACGGCGAGTCCGCCGTCGGGAAGCGCGTCCGCTTCCGCGTCGAGTCCTTCGATGCGGACGCACACGAGGGCGAAGGCGAGGTGCTGGAGATCGTCGGGGAACTCGGGCTGTAGCCCGGGCTCTTCGGCGCTGTCGCGGAAAAAGTTGTTGCGGTACGGTCTAGCATCCGGCGCGCGAAGCGCGCCGGTTCACTTCTCGCTCGCTTCGCTCGCGAGAAGAGAGTTTTTAGCGTAGATTTTTACGACGAGTGGTTCCCGCAGCGAGCGAAGCGAGCGAGGAAACCCGAGGAAGTAAAAAGGTCCTTCTTACTGGAACGTGCGGCTCGCGGTGGCCTCGTCGTCGAGGCCGGCCTCGGTGTGGTCGAACCGCTGTTCGATCTCCTCGTAGCGCTCGCGGACCTCGCTGTCGACGCTGGCGCCGACCTCGTCGAGGGCGTGCTCGAAGTGGTCCATCGTGATGCGGACGTTCCCGACGGAGTCGTCGATGTCCTCGGGGTCGACGCTGTTGACGAACTCGCGGGTGGCGGCCATCGAGGCCTCGCGGGCGAGGGCCTCGAGGTCTGCGCCGACGTAGCCGTCCGTGCGGCGGGCCAGCGAGTCGAGGTCGACGCCGTCGGCGAGCGGCTTGTCGCGGGTGTGGACCTCGAGGATCGCGCGGCGGGCCTCCTCGTCGGGCACCGGCACGTGGACGTGGCGGTCCAGGCGGCCGGGGCGGATCAGCGCCGAGTCGATGAGGTCCGGGCGGTTGGTCGTCGCGATGACGACGACGTCCTCCATGTCCTCGATGCCGTCGAGTTCGGTCAGCAGTTGGGAGACGACGCGTTCACCGACGCCGGAGTCGGTGGTGCCGCCGCCCCGCTCGCCGGCGATGGAGTCGATCTCGTCGAAGAACACCACCGTTGGGGCGTTCTCCCGGGCCTTCTGGAAGACGTCGCGGACGCCCTTCTCGGACTCGCCGACGTACTTGTTCAGCAGCTCGGGGCCCTTCACGGAGATGAAGTTCGACTGGGCCTCGTTGGCGACGGCCTTGGCGAGCAGGGTCTTCCCCGTGCCCGGCGGGCCGTACAGGAGGACGCCCTTGGCGGCCTCTAGGTCCATGGCCTCGAACACCTCGCCGTACTCCAGCGGCCACTGGATGGTCTCGCGCAGGCGCTCCTTGGTGTCCTCGAGGCCGCCGACGTCGTCCCAGGTGACGTCGGGGACCTCGACGAAGACCTCACGCAGGGCGGAGGGCTCGATGCCCTTCATCGCCTCGCGGAAGTCCTCCTCGGTCACTTCCAGCGCTTCCAGCACCTCGGCGTCGATCTCGTCGCTCTCGAGGTCGATCTCCGGGCGGACGCGCCGGAGGGCGTTCATCGCGCCCTCCTTGGTCAGCTGTTCGAGGTCGGCGCCGACGAAGCCGTGCGTGTTCTCGGCGTACTCCTCGAGGTCGATGTCCTCGGAGAGGGGCATCCCGCGGGTGTGGACCTGCAGGACCTCCTTGCGGCCCTCCTTGTCGGGGACGCCGATCTCGATCTCGCGGTCGAATCGGCCGCCGCGGCGGAGCGCGGGGTCGACGGCGTCGACGCGGTTGGTTGCGCCGATGACGATGACGTCACCGCGCTCGTCGAGGCCGTCCATGAGGCTGAGCAGCTGCGCGACGACCCGACGCTCGACGTCGCCCTGCGTCTCGCCGCGCTTGGGCGCGATAGAGTCGATCTCGTCGATGAAGACGATGGCCGGGGCGTTCTCCTCGGCCTCCTCGAAGACCTCGCGGAGCTGCTCCTCGGACTCCCCGTAGTACTTCGACATGATCTCGGGGCCCGAGATGGTCGTGAAGTAGGCGTCGATCTCGTTGGCGACGGCCTTGGCCATCAGGGTCTTCCCCGTGCCCGGCGGGCCGTGCAGGAGGACGCCCTTCGGCGGCTCGATGCCGAGCTGCTGGAACAGCTCGGGGTGGCGCATCGGCAGCTCGATCATCTCGCGGACCTGCTCGAGCTCGTCGTCGAGGCCGCCGATGTCCTCGTAGGCCACGTCGGGGGTCTCTTCGCCGCCGCCGGCGCTGGCGGCGCCCTCGGCGATCTGCTCGGCGGGCTTCTCGGAGACCTCGATCTCGGTCTGGTCGGTGATCACGACCGTGCCGGAGGGATCGGTCTCGGCGATCCGCAGCGGAATCTTCTGGCCGGACATCGACGAGAGCGGCCCGAGGCCGAAGCTCACGGGGACGGTCTGGCCCTCCGTGACGGCCTGGCCGCTGAGGTTGTTGCGGATCATCGGGCCGACGTTACCCCGGACCCGGAGGTTCTGGGGCAGGGCGACCGTCAGGCTCTTGGCGGGGTTGACGTCGGCCTTCTCGACCTCCACGCGGTCGTCGATGCCGACGTTGGCCTCCTGGCGGAGCTGGCTGTCGATCCGGACGATGCCCTTGCCCTCGTCCTCGGGGTAGCCGGGCCAGACGCGGGCGACTCCGCGGTCGTTGTCGTGGCCCTGGATGACGACGTAGTCGCCGTTCTCCAGGTCCATCTCCTGCATTGCCGCGCGGTCGACGGCGGCCAGTCCGCGTCCCGCCTCGCTCTGCTTCAGGGGTTTGACAGTGAGCTTCATTAGTGGGCCTCCTCGTTCACTTCGACAGTGAGGACTCCGTTGCGGATAAGCACTTCCGCGTCCTCTGCAGGGACCTCAAACTCGTACTGCTCACCGTCGGCGACCACGATGACCGTCCGACCGACGACGTCGACCGACGCGTCCGGTCCGGCGCCCACGTCCGCCGCGAACACCACCGTCCCGTCGTCGTACTCGAGCTTCCGAAGCGGGGCGTCGCCCAACTGCTGCTGGTGGTTTGTCATGCTAACCCCAAGTTAGTGTCCAAGATATATAAGCCTTGTCTGAGAATACGCCGTACGGTAAAAAGAGAGCGGAGAATAGTCTGTTTGCGGTTCAGGGTTCGGGGCCCCTGCGGGCGGTCAGTACTCCAGCGACTCCTCGACGTGGCCGTGCTCCTCGCGCGGGAACTCGCCGGACTCGACGGCGTCGACGTAGGACTCGAGGGCCCGCTCCATCTCACCGCGGACGTCGCCGAACCGCTCGGCGAACGGGGCCGTCCCCTCCGTGAGCCCGATCACCTCGTCGATGGTCAGGACCTGCCCGTCGCAGTCCGGCCCGGCGCCGATCCCGACGGTCGGGATGTCCAGCGCCTCGGTCACCGCGGCGCCGAGGTTCGACGGGACGTGTTCGAGCACGAGCGAGAACGCGCCCGCGTCCTCGTGCTCGCGGGCGAGGTCGATGATCTCCTCGGCGGCGTCCTGATCGGTCCCCTGCCGGAACAGGCCCGTCTCGTTCTCCCGCTGGGGCGTCAGGCCAAGGTGGGCCTGCACGGGGACCCCGAGGTCGGTGAGCCGCCGGGTCAGTTCGACGGTGTGGGGGCCCGATTCGAGCTTGACGGCGTCGGCTCCGGCCTCCTTGACCATCCGGCCGCAGTTCTCGACGGCCTCGCCCTCGTCGGCGCCGTATGACAGGAAGGGCATGTCCGCGACGACGAACGCGTCGTCGGTCGTCCGGGCGACGGCCGCCGTGTGGCTGGCTGCCTCGTCGACGGTCACCGGAATGGTCGAGTCGTAGCCCAGCCTGAGGTTCCCCAGCGAATCGCCCACGAGCAGGACGTCCACCCCGGCGGCCTCCGCGAGCTCGGCCGTCGGTGCGTCGTATGCCGTCAGCATCGTGACCGTCTCCTCGCCGGCCATCTCCCTGATGTCCTTCGCGCGCATGCGTTTGTCTCGGCGTGCGTCCGGGTTAAGACCTGTCACTGATTCCCGTGGCGCGCGACCGGCTCGCGAGCGCCGATCATCGAAACCGTTTACCGCGACAGCGCAGAATCGGGGCCCGTGCCAGCGCGCGAGACGACGAATCCGGACGGGATCGACTACGGGTGGGTCATGCAGGTCACCTTCGTCGCCACCATCGTCGTCGGCGCGCCCACCGTCGCCCTCCTCTCGACGACGACCGAACTCGCCTCGTGGACCGAGCGAGCGCTGTTCGCCGTCCGCGTCGGTGCGCCGATCTGGTTTCTCACCTCGATCGCGGCGTACCTGTACGCCCGGCGGGAGGCGTAGCGCTCACTCGCCCCGCTCGCTCGCCCACTCGAAGTCGAAGCCGGCCGCCTCGGCGGCCTCGGCGTCGCTCCGGGAGTCACCGACGAACAGCGACTGCTCGGGGTCGACGCCGAGTTCGTCGGCGATCCACAAAAGCGGCGTCGGATCGGGCTTGCGGGCGTCCAACGAGTCCCGGCCCACGACGGCGTCGACGTGCTGGTCGGCCCCGTGCAGTTCCAGCGCCCGGCGGACGGCCGCTTCGCAGTTGAGCGAGACGACACCCGCGGGGACGGACAGCGGGAGCTCGTCGACCAGCGTCAGCAGCTCGGAGGACTCGGCCCCCTCGACCTCGTGGTCGGCGATGACCGACTCGACGACGTCACGGTGGCCTCGCCGTTCGGCGTGGTCGAGCATCCCCCACAGGTCGCGCCCGTCGGCGTCCACGTCGCGCTCGCGGAGGGCGGCGTCGGCCTCCCGACGCACGGTCTCCCAGTCGACGTCGAGCCGCACGAGCGTCCCGTCGAGGTCGTAGACGACGGCGTCGTAGTCGTCGGTCACGCCCGTTCGTAGCGCCGGACACCGTATCAAATCGTCGGTCATTGCGTGACGACTGGTCGGCGCGCGGCTGGGCACGGGCGGGGCGCTGCGAAAAGCAGGCGTCCGTGACCGACGGCTCAGCTCTCTTCGGAGAGATCGACGTCCAGGTACTCCTCGAGCTTCCCGACGACGGAGCCACCGACGTTCGCCTGCGTCGCGCGGCCCTGCTCGACGGCGAGGACGTCCGCCTCGTCCTCGTCGATCTCCTCGGCGAGTTCCTCGGTCTGGAGGCCGGCCTCCTGCCGCGCCTCGACGACGCGCCGCCCGTAGTCTCTCACGAGGTACGGAAGCTGATCGCCCTCGTAGTCGGTGCCGTGCTCCTCCCAGTGCGTGGAGTCGCCCTGGGCCGCGTCGTGGATCCTGGCGGCGTTCTGCGCCGCGCGTCGGTCCCGGTCGCGGTTCTGGTCGTCGCGCGAGCCGCTCGCTCCGCGGGTCTCCCCCTCGCCGTGCTCGGCGCAGTCCGGGCAGACCTGCAGGGTCGCGCCGGCCACCGTGGCCTCCCGCAGGTCTCGCTCGCTGGCGCCGCAGAGCTCGCAGCTCTCGCCGGCCCCGCCGCCGCCACTGCCGGTCGAGTACTTGGCCATGCGCGCGATACAGTGTTGCCCGTATTTGAAACGTCCGCTTCGCCGTCAGTGCCACACTGTGACGGGGCGGGCGCAAACGAAAGCCCTTTTATTCGGCCACGGGATACGACGAAGTGCACGCAAGAGACAGCGAGCGTGGGTAGCCAAGCCAGGCCAACGGCGCAGCGTTGAGGGCGCTGTCCCGTAGGGGTCCGCCGGTTCAAATCCGGTCCCACGCATCGCACTGGTGGACGACGTCCGCCACTTGCGCGGCGACCCCGCCGCGCCGATGCACGGTGCGCTCCCTCGATGGGACTGCACCCACGCACAATTCCTTTCCGGAGCAACACTCGATAGCGGGTGCGCCGTCCCCACTGCCACCCCAGATTTTCAACGTTAATAATTAGAGAGCCAGGTTTTAGTGATAGAAACAGCTACGAGCAGATACGGCACCGTTCCGGTGCCGGTTCCACCCCCACCACCCCACCCCACCTTTCCTGCTTTCGCGGACTCCGGATCGACCAGCGGTTCGCTCGTTCGCCGGCGGCCCGTCAACCATCGGTCAACTCGGCTGCGAACTCCGAAGCCCGCGACGTGACCGCGTCCGCGTCGACGGCGGCGAACTCACCGTCGTGGTACACGACGTCGCCGTCGACCATGGTGAACCGCACGTCGTCGCCATGGGCGGCGAACACCAGGTGCGAGACGGGATCGTGGACCGGCGTCGCGCGCGGTCCGTCGGTCGACAGTCCGATCACGTCGGCGCGGTAGCCCTCGCGGAGGGCGCCGACACGCTCGAAACCGGCGGCCGTCGCGCCGCCCGCCGTCGCCATCTCGAAGACGGTCGACGCGGGCAGCGCCGTCGCGTCGAGGCCGTCGACCTTCGCCAGGAGGCTGGCCTGGCGCATCTCCGTGAAGGGGTCGAGCGTGTTGTTGCAGGGCGGCCCGTCGTTGCCGAGCCCGACGGTGACGCCGCGGTCGAGGTAGTCCTGAACGGGCGCGACGCCGCTGGCGAGTTTCATGTTCGAGGACGGGCAGTGGACGACGCGCGTGTCGGTCTCGTCGATGATCTCCCGCTCGCGCTCGTCCGTCCAGACGCAGTGAGCGAGCGTCACGTCCGGGCCGGTCAGGCCGACCTCGTCCAGCCACGCGACGTTGCGCCGCCCGGTCCGCTCCTCGACGGTCGCCACCTCGTCGCGGTTCTCGCTGGCGTGCGTGTGGACCCTGACGCCGTCGTGCGAGTCCGCCAGTTCGCGTGTGCCCCGCAGGCACGCCTCGGTGCAGGAGACGGCGAAGCGCGGGGTCACGGCGTAGCGGATCCGTCCGCCGGCGGCTCCGTGGTACTCCTCGATCAACTGCTCCGACTCTCGCAGTCCCTCCTCGGCGTCCTCCTGAAGCCCGTCCGGGGCGTCGTAGTCCATGAGGACCTTCCCGAGGCGTCCGCGGATGCCCGTCTCGACGGCCGCCTCAAAGGCCGCCGCCGCGTGGTTGACCGAGAGGTGGTCGAGGACGGTGGTCACGCCGCTCCCGAGACACTCCAGGTAGCCCAGCGTCGCCGCCGTCCGGGTCGCCTCCGGCCCCATCGCGGCCTCCAGCGGGAGGACGTGGTCCTCCAGCCACTCCAGCAGGGGCGCGTCGTCGGCGATGCCCCGCCCCAGCGTCTGGATGGAGTGGACGTGCGCCCCGACCAGCCCCGGCGCGACGACGTCGAACGATCGACGCTCGTGGTCCGGATAGCGGTCGGCGGCCTCGCTGCGCTCCCCGACGAAGACGATCTCGGCGCCGTCGGTGACGACTGCTCCGTCTTCGACGGTCGTCTCCGCGTCGGCCACGACGGTGCCCGAGACGATCATGCGTCCTGTGAGTGGAGGGGAGCGCCGATATGTGTTGGGCCGCCCGGCGCCGGACGCGGCGAGCGCGGGCGTGACACACGGGCGTCGAGCGGCGCCTGTCCGCGGCCGCGAGCCGGAACCGTCAGCGGCAGAAAGTGACGACCGGAAAGCTACGGCGCAGTCAGTAGCTGCGCTCTTTGGGCTCGTACTCGTTCCACTGGCTCTCCAGCAGGACGGGCTTGTAGTACAGCTCCGGCGTCCCGTCGTTCCAGGCGAGCATGGTGTGCTTGATCCACTCCTCGTCGCGGCGCTCCTGGAACTCGGCGCGCCAGTGGGCGCCGCGGAACTCCTCGCGGGCCAGCGCGCCGAGGGTGATGGCCTCGGCGACGTCGAGGATGTTCCGCGTCTCCATGGTGTGGATCAGGTCCGTGTTGTACGTGCGCGAGGGGTCAGCGACGGCGACGTCCTGGTACCGCTCTCGGCCGGCACGGATGTCCCGCAGGGCCTGCCGCAGGTTGTCTTCCTCGCGGAACACGTTGACGTTCTCGGTCATCGTCTCCTGGACGTCCGAGCGGACCTCGGCGTGGTTGATGCCGTCCTCCTCGAGGAACGACTCGACGCGTTCGCGCTCGCGCTGGACGGCGTGTTCGAGCACCTCGTCCGGCTCGACCGCCGCTCCATCGGCGGCGACGTCGTCGCTGCCCGCGTCGACGGCACCGGGCTCGACGGGCGGTTCGACGTCGCCCGGCTCGCTCTGTGCGGAGGGGCCGGTCGAGATCTCCGACTCCTTCATGTCGGCGCCGGCGGCGTGGCGACCGGCGCGGGCACCGAACACGAGCAGTTCGGGCAGCGCGTTGCCGCCCAGGCGATTGGCGCCGTGCAGGGAGACGCAGGCCGTCTCGCCGGCGGCGTAGAGGCCGTCGACGCAGGTGGCGCCGTTCTCGTCGCACTCGATGCCGCCCATGGCGTAGTGCTGGCCGGGCTTGACGGGCATCGGCTCGTCGAGGCCGTCGACGCCCTCGAAGTCCTCCGCGAGGTGGAGGATGTTCTCTAGGCGGTCGAGGATGCGCTCCTCGCCCAGGTGGCGCATGTCGAGGTGGACGTACTCGTCCTCGATGCCGCGCCCGTTGTTGACCTCCGTCAGCTCGGCGCGGGAGACGACGTCGCGGGAGGCGAGTTCGCCGTCGTTGTTGGCGTAGCCGTACTCGAACATGAACCGCTCCTCGTCGTCGTTGTAGAGGATGCCGCCCTCGCCGCGGACGCCCTCGGAGATGAGCACCCCCGTGGAGGGGAGCGTCGTCGGGTGAAACTGGATCATCTCCATGTCCTCCAGCGGGACGCCGGCGCGGTAGGCCATGGCGCAGCCGTCGCCGGTGTTGGCCACGGCGTTGGTCGTGTGGTCGAACGCCTGACCGAGGCCGCCGGTGGCGAGGATGACGCCGTCGTTGGCGCGGAAGCCCTCGACGTTACCCGTCGCGATCTCGTAACCGATGACGCCGTGACACTCGCGGTCCTCGGGGTCCTCGTGGTCGGTCACCGCGAGGTCGGTGACGTACCACTCGTCGTACACCTCGATGCCCCGCTTGACCACCTGCTCGTACATCGTGTGCAGCAGGTGGTGACCGGTCTCGGCGCCGGCGTAGGTGGTCCGCGGGAACGACATGCCGCCGAAGGGGCGCTGGGAGGCGCGGCCGTCGTCCTCGCGGGAGAACGGCATGCCCCAGTGCTCCAGCTGGACGACCTCTTCGGGGGCGTCCTGCGCGAAGACGTCGATGGCGGGGGCGTCCCCGAGGTAGTCCGACCCCTTCATCGTGTCGTAGGCGTGCAGGTCCCAGTCGTCGCCCTCTCGGAGCGCGGCGTTGATCCCGCCCTCGGCCGCGCCCGTGTGGCTCCGGACCGGGTGGAGCTTGGTCACGAGCGCGACGTCGGCGCCCTCTTCGTGAGCCGCGATGGCCGCTCGCAGGCCGGCGCCGCCCGCGCCGACCACGATTACGTCGTGTTCGTACATTGTTACCAGAACTTGAGGTTGTTCTTGACCGATTCCCGCTTCAGTTCCTGGATGTGCTCGGTCAGCGGGATGTCCTTCGGGCACACCTCGGTGCAGGAGAACTGGGTCTGGCAGCGCCAGACGCCGTGTTCCTGCTCGACGATCCGCAGGCGCTCCTGCTTGCGGTTCTCGCCCTCCCGCTCGTCCATCGCGAACCGGTAGGCCTTGTTGATGGCCGCCGGGCCGAGGTACTCGTTGTCCCCGGCGGCGATGTTACAGGAGGACATGCAGGCGCCACACCAGATGCATCGCGTCGACATCTTGATCTTCTCGCGGTTCTCCCGGCTCTGGCGCTGCTCCTCCATCTCGTCGTCGGGCAACTCGTCCGGGTCGAAGTACGGCTCGACGGCGTGCATCTGCTCGTAGAAGTGCTCCATGTCCACGACGAGGTCCTTGACGACCTCCTGGTGGGGGAGCGGCTCCACGCGGATGGTGTCGCCGTCGAGGTCCGCGATCTGGGTCTTGCAGGCCAGCCGCTGGCGGCCGTTGATGAACAGGGCGTCGGAGCCGCAGACGGCCTGTCGGCACGAGTGGCGGAAGGTCAGCGACGAGTCGTAGTGGTCGCGCGAGTAGATGAGCGCGTCCAGCACCGTCATCCCCTTGTGGAAGGGGACGGTGAAGTCGTCGAACCGCGGTTCTTCCTTGCCCTGGACCTCCGGATCGTACCGGAACACCTTCAGCTCGACCGCCTCGTCGAACTCGTGGGCGGCCTCTTCGGCCTCCCGACGGGCCTCGTCCTCGACGGCCCGCTCGGCCTTCTCGCGGCGGCGCCGGTCGCCCGGCGACTCGACCGCCGTCTCTGTCTCCGTCTCTGCCTCCGTCTCGTCCGATTCCTGTTGTTCTATCGTACTCATGATTTAGAGGAAGCCGTTCATGGCGAGCGCGACGCGGGTTCCCTGCGCGACCAGCAGCACGCCCGCGACGACCAGAACCCACTTGACCGTGCGCTTGCGCGACCCTTCGAGGCCCTGGTTGATGAATGCGTTGTACACGCCGTTGACGCCGTGGAAGGTGGCGGTCACGAGGAACAGCCACATCGTCGCGAAGTAGCTCACCTGCCGCATCCGGGCCTGCGTGCCCGCGAACGTGATCTCGGCGGCGTGGTTCACGAAGTGCAGCAGGAAGAAGTGGAACGCCAGCACGCCGATCAGGAAGACCGCCGTGAGCCGCTGGAGGAGCCAGCGCCGGCCGCCCCGCTCGAAGGAGGAGTAGTGCTCTGCCATGTTAGATCAGTGGCTCCCCGAGGAAGGTCGGCACGCTCGCGACCGTGATCGCACCGGTCAGCACGAGCGACGCGTAGAAGCTTTTGTCCTGTGCCTCCAGGCCGACGCCGAGGTCGACGAACAGCAGGCGGATCCCGTTGAGGATGTGGAACACGGCGACCGCCAGCAGGCCAACCTCCATGAAGCGTACGATCAGGAGCGCCTCAAGGCCCTGAAGCGTGTTCGTGTAGAGGTCGGCCCCCTGGGTCGCGGTGCTCAGCACCGCGATGTGGGTGAAGAGATAGCCCACGAGCACCCAGCCGGTGAACTTGTGGAAGATCCAGGCCCACATCCCGGCCGCGAACTCCCGCCACCGTCCGAAGTCCTCGACGGTGCCGCGATTGTAAGACTGACTCATACAACCGGCACTTGGAGCGGGGACAAATAGAAGTTTCTACAGCGTCTCCGGGCCGTCCCGAAAGTGTTCGACAGTCGTCCGGTTTCCCGCCGCTGGAGTCACGCGGCTGTCAGCGGTGACCGGTGGAGCCGTCCTCGACGCGGACGACGTCGGCGATCTCGAACCGGGCACCCCCGTCGTCGGCGTCCGTGACGGACACCGTCCAGTCGTGAGCCTCGGCGATATTCCTGACGATGGCCAGGCCGAACCCGGTGCCGTCGTCGCTGGTCGTGACGCCGCGCTCGAACACTTCGTCGCGCAAGTCATCGGGGACGCCGGGGCCGTCGTCGGCCACGTAGAACCCCGTCTCGAGGTCGCCCACCGTCACGGTGACCTCGCCGTCGGGGCCGGCGGCGTGCTCCACGGCGTTCTCGTGAGTCTCTGACGAACGAGAGCCTGTCGAGCCGTGTTCGACGGCGTCCTGACGAGGCTGCGAGTCAGGGCTCGTGGAGCCGTGCTCCACGGCGTTGCGGAAGACGTTCTCCAGGAGGCGCTGGAGCCGGTCGTAGTCGGCGCGGATTCGGTGGCTCACCTCGACTTTCAGATCGGCCGCGCCCGTGTCGACGCTCTGCCAGGCGTCCTCGGCGGCGGTCGCCAGGTCAGCGACGTCGGGGTCCTCGACGGTGCGGCCCTCGATGACGAACGTGCGGACCTCGTCGATGAGCGCGGAGATGCGATCGAGCGCGTCGGTCGCCGGCTCGATCCGCGGGTGATCGACGTCGTCGTCGACCGCCCCGAGGCTCGTCCGCGCGACTGTCAGGGGGTTGCGGAGGTCGTGGGAGAGGACCTCGGTGAACTCCTCCAGGCGCTCGTTCTGCCGTTCGAGCTCGCGCTCGTAGCTCATCCGGTCGGTGACGTCCATCGTCACGCCGACCAGCCCGACGACGTCGCCCTCGTCGTCGTAGCGGGGGACCTTGGTCGTCGACGAGAAGAACGTCTCCCCGAGCGGCGTCGTCGACTCGTCGACCCTGTCGTACACCGTCTCCTCCTCCTCGACGACCTGCCGATCGTCCTCGACCGCCTCCGCGGCGAACGCCGGATCGTACAGGTCGAAGTCGGTCTTGCCGTGGATGTCCTCGGGGTGGTGGTGGTGCTTGCCGTCCGGTCCGACGATGCAGCTGTCCAGGTCCGGACAGATCATGTGCTGGCTGACCCGCTCGTGGCGGCTCTGTCGGTCCTTGAAGTACACCGACATCGGGATGTGCTCCAGCAGGGAATCGAGCATCTCGCTCTCCCGTTCGAGGCGGCGCTCGCGTTCGATCCGTCCCGTGACGTCCCTGAGGGTCCCGACGACGTCGCCCTCGTCGTCACCGGTCCACTCGCCCTCGACGATCGTCCGCCGGTTCTCCGGGTCGGCCAGCTCGAACCGGACCGTTCGCTCGCCCTCGATCGGTCCCTCGAGGGCGTCGTCGACCCGCTCCCTGTCGGCCGGCGCGACGTGGTCGAGAAAGCGGTCGCCGGCGAGCGCGTCGGCGTCCCGTCCGAGCAGCGCGGCCGTCGACGGGTTCGCGTAGGAGATGATTCCCTCGCTGAGGACGCAGAGGGCCGTCGGGGCGCTGTCGGCCGCCTCCAGCGCCGGGGAGGGCCGGTTCGAAACCATTGGCGAGTCACAGGACAGCCAGCGAGAAAACAGTGGGGGTCAAGTCACGCGGTTGTCGGGCTCGCCGCCTCGTCGTGGACCGGCGCACCGTCCCGCTCGATGGCCCGCAGCGTCCGCTCGTCCAGGTGGACGAGGTGACACAGCGGGTTCCCGGGATAGACGAGCGGGTTCTCGAGGACGCCGACGAGCAGCCCGGTGAAGGGAGCCTCGACGACCGTCGCGTCGGTCTTGAAGGGGTCGGCGATGGTGCAGATGGGCTCACCCTCGTAGACGACCGAGCCCCGGTCGTGGTGCATGTCCACGAGGCCGCCGACGTCGGCGCGGATCCAGGTCTTCTCGTCGCTGTCGGAGACGATGGTTCGCCAGCCGGGCCAGGCCACCGTCTCGGTCGGCAGCAGTCCGAACTCCGCCAGCACCGATCGGGTGCCGACCAGCGCCCGGTCGATGAACTCCCGCTGGAAGCGGTGGGCCTCGCCCATCTCGATGGTGATGGTCGGGACGCCCGCCTCAGTAGCCTCGCGCCGCAGCGACCCCGACGGCCCCTCCGAGGAGATGATCAGGTTGGTCGCGAACGCCTTGCCGACCCGCTCGGCGCCCGCGTCCTCCATGTCACCGCGGACGTGGAGCATGTTCGTCCGCCCGCGCGTGGACGTGTGGAAGTCCAGCCCCAGGTCGCAGGGCTCGACGAAGTTCCGGAAGATCTCGTCGGCCATGCGCTTGGCGCTGGTCGAGTCGGCCTTCCCCGGGAACGAGCGGTTGAGGTCGCGGTCGTAGATGGGGAGGTACCGCTGCTGGGCCATGAACCCGGGGACGTTCAGCACCGGCAGACAGACCAGCGTCCCGTGCAGGTCCGCGTGGTCCCACTCGTGGGCCACCTCGCGGACCACCTCGACGCCGTTGAGTTCGTCGCCGTGGGCCGCCGCCGAGAGAAACGCCGTCGGGCCCGGCTCGGCCCCGTTCACGATGGTGACGGGCATCCGAACTGGATCCCCGAGATACGTCTCGCTGACGGTGTACCGCACGTTCGCCGTCTCGCCGGGATCGACCCGTCCGCCGTCGTACGTGAACGGGGTCGCCTCTGCCATGGGCCGTCAAATGACGCGGGCACGGAAAACCCCCCTGACCTGCTGCGGCGGCTCGGGCGAGGTTCCGACGATCATCGCATCCATCTGATCGTCACTACTTTGCGGCTCACGGGAGAACGCCCACTATGACTGACGACATAACGGTCGGGGTCCTGAGCCTTCACAACAGTAAAGAAACCAAGGCCATCCTCAACGCGGCCGAGGACCTGGGCTTCGGCACGGAGTGGCTCCGGGCGGAGAACACCGCCGTCGACGTCTCCGACGGGACGGCCACGATGGAGCCGGCGGTCGACGTCATCGTCAACCGCCTGCTGCTCTCCAGCGACGAGGACCCGATGGAGGGCATCGGGCTGGCGTCGACGCTGGACCGGCTCCGGCCGATGCTCAACCGGCCGGACGCGACGGCGACGGCGATGCACAAGTTCGCCACGGCGACGGCGCTGGCGGCCGAGGACGTCCCCGTCCCCGACGCCCTGCTGGCGCTGTCCCGGGACCGGCTGAACGCCGAGCGCGACCGCTTCGGCGACCGCGCCGTCTACAAGACCGCCATCGGCACGCACGGCGGCGGCACCTGGCTCGTCGACGCCGACGAACCGGTCAACGCCCAGGTCGGGACCCGACAGGCCTTCCTCCAGGAGTTCCTCGAGCGGGACCCCGACACCCACCGCGACCTGCGAATCTACGTCGTCGGGGATCAGATCGTCGCCGCGATGAACCGCTACGCCCCCGAGGGGGAGTGGCGGACCAACGTCGCGCTCGGCGGCGACGTCGCGGACGCCACCGACGACCTCCCGCCGGAGGTGGCCGACATGGCTCTCCGGGCGGCCGACGTCGTCGGCCTGGACTGCGCCGGCGTGGACATCATCCAGGGCGACGACGGTTACGCGGTGCTGGAGGTCAACCCCACGGCCGGGTTCCGCGGGCTGTTCCGCGCCACGGGCGTCAGCCCGGCACCCCACATCGTCCGGGAGGCCGTCGAGCAGGTCGGCGGGAGCGTCCCGGACGAGGACGTCGAGCGGGTCGCCCAGGGGCTGGACGACTCAAGGCCGTCCGCCGTCCCCCTGGGGCACGCGGAACAGGCCTCGGAGAACGTGACCATCGGCTACATCGAGGAGGTCGTCGTCGCCGGGACGCGGGGCCACGAGACGGTCATGGCCAAGTCGGACACGGGCGCCGACCGGACCAGCGTCGACTCGGAGATCGCCGCCCGTATCGGCACCGGCCCGATCAAGGACATCGTCCGCGTCAAGTCCGGCACCAGCGCGCGCGGGCGCTCGCGGCCGGTCGTCGACCTCGTGATCGGTATCGGCGGGACCCAGCACACCGTCTCGGCGAGCATCGAGGACCGCAGCCACATGGACTACCCCCTGCTGCTCGGCCGCGACATCCTCGAACACTACCAGGTCGACGTGACGCGGTCGGCCGACGGCGCCGCGGACCGCGGCGACGGCGTGGAAGAGGAAGAGTAGCGACCCGCTCGATCGGTCGCGATACTGAACACCGATTTTCTCAGCAGCTCACGCGCCGGAACTCCTCGGGATCGCCGTCCGCGGCGGCGGCCTCGTCCTCGTCGAGCGGCTCGGCGGGGACGCCGGCCACGGTCGTACCGGGCGCGACGTCGTCGACGACGACCGCACCGGCACCGACCGTCGCGCCCTCGCCGATGGTGATGTCGCCGAGCAGCGTTGCGTTGGCCCCGATGGTCACGTCGTCCTCGACCGTCGGGTGGCGCTTGACCGGCTTCGACGTCTTCCCGCCCAGCGTGACGCCGTGGAACAGCTGGACGTCGTCGCCGATGATCGCTGTCTCGCCGACGACGGTGCCCATGCCGTGATCGACGAACAGGCGGTCGCCCACGTCTGCGCCGGGGTGGATCTCGACGCCCGTGATCGAGCGCACGGCGTAGGCGACGAGGTGAGCCGGCAGCGCGAGGCCGGCGTCGTAGAGCCGGGCGGCGATCCGGTAGCCCCAGACGGCGTGGAGGCCAGGGTAGGTCAGCGCGACGGTCAGCGCGCTGTCGGCCGCGGGATCGTTCTCGATGGCGGTACGGACGTCCTCGGTGATTCTGTCGAGCATCGGGGAGTCAGGTGGGAAGCGGTCGCCGCGCTGTGCGGTCGAGAAGAGCGGGCACTCAACAACAGCGGTCCGGCTCGGCGCCGGTCGGCTGCGGGGCGATGTTCGCGTCGGTGTGCCCGCGGAACATACCCGTACCTCGCGCCCCGACGGCCTTAAACCCCAGCAGTTTTCCGCCCGGTGCGGACAGCGCGGCCGCGACTGGCGTCATCAGGCCTGCTCGGCGCCCGGCACGTCCTCGGGCACGTCGTCCTGCGCCCGCCAGAGGTAGAGGCTGGCGTAGCTCCGGTAGGGCGACCAGCGCTCGCTGTAGTCGACCATCTCCGCGCGCGTGAGGTCCGGATCGACGACGTTGCGAATCCCCTTCCGGATGCCCAGGTCGCCGACGGGGAAGACGTCCTCGCGGCCCAGCGAGAACATCAGTTGCATGTGCGCCGTCCACTCGCCGACGCCGGTGACGGTCGTCAGTTCGTCGATCACCGCGTCGTCGCTCATGTCCGCGAAGGACTCCGACGAGTAGCCCCGCTCCACGAAGGCCTCGGCGACGTTCTCGACGTAGCGGGCCTTCGCCTGCGAGAGGCCGGCGTCCCGGAGGACGTCGACGTCCGCCTCGAGGATCCCCTCGGGCGTCACCTCGACGGCCTCGAACAGGCGTTCCCTGGTCGCCGCCGCCGAGGCCATCGACACCTGCTGGCGCAGGATGGAGGTGACGAACCGCTGGTAGAAGTCCTCGGCGGGTTCGAGAGTCAGTTCGCCGTGCTCCTCGACCAGCGGGCGGAGGTGGTCGTCCTCGCGGAGTCGGTCGTGTGCCTCGGTCACGGCACGAGGCAGGTGCCGGAGGCCCGAGAGACTTGCGCTCCGGAGCGTGGGGCGTGAACACGCCTCTGGGAGAAACGTTGAAACGTCGTCCGGGAGTCCAATCTCGTGACATGGAACTCGAGGACATCGAGACCGTCGCGGTGCTGGGCGCCGGCACGATGGGCCACGGCATCGCGGAGGTCGCCGCCCTGGCCGGCTACGAGGTCCGGATGCGCGACATCGACGAGGAGCTCGTGCAGGACGGCTACGAGGAGATCGAGTGGTCGGTGAACAAGCTCGCCGAGAAGGAGATCATCGACGAGGAGACGGCCGAGGGGACCCTCGACCGGATCGAGGCGCTGGTCGACGTCGAGGCGGCCGTCGGCGAGGCCGACGTCGTGATCGAGGCCGTCCCCGAGAAGATGGAGATCAAGCGGGACGTCTACGGCGAGGTCGAGGAGTACGCAACCGACGAGGCGATCTTCTGTACGAACACCTCCAGCCTCTCGATCACGGAGCTGTCGGAGGTCACCGACCGGCCCGAGCGGTTCTGCGGGATGCACTTCTTCAACCCGCCCGTGCGGATGGACCTCGTCGAGGTCATTACGGGCGCACACACCAGCGACGAGACGCTCGACGTGATCGAGGACCTCGCGGAGGACTTCGGCAAGACGCCCGTTCGCGTGCGTAAGGACTCGCCCGGGTTCGTCGTCAACCGGATCCTCCTGCCGCTGATCAACGAGGCCTGCTGGCTGGTCCACGGCGACGAGGCCACGATCGAGGAGGTCGACTCGACGGCGAAGTACGGCGTCGGCCTCCCGATGGGCGCGTTCGAGCTCTCCGATCAGATCGGCAACGACGTCGGCCTCCACGTCCTCGAGTACCTGACGGAGACGCTGGGCGACGCCTACGAGCCCTGCCCGCTCCTCGAAGAGAAAGTCGAGAACGAGCGGCTCGGCAAGAAGACCGGCGCGGGCTTCTACGACTACGAGGACGGCGGTGCCGAGATTCCCGCCGACGCCGGCCGCGAGGCCGTCGAGCGGCGCTTGCTCGCTCTGATGGCCAACGAGGTCGGCAAGCTCGTTGGCAACGACGTCGCGCCGGTCGGCGACGTCGACACGGCCGTGAAGCTCGGCGGCGGGTTCCCCGAGGGGCCGGCGAGGCTGGCCGACGACGCCGGGCTCGACGAACTGGTCGAGACCCTCGAAGCCGCCGGCGAGGAGACCGGCGCGGCCCGCTACGAGGTCAGCGACGGGCTCCGTGAGGCCGCCGAAGCGGGCGGCTTCTACGGCGGGGGAGCCAGCTACGACGTCGTCGAGGTCGACCGCCCGAGCGACGGCGTCGCCCGCGTCACGCTCGACCGTCCCCATCAGATGAACACGGTCACCCTGGGGATGCTGGACGAACTGGCCGACGCCGTCGACCGCCTCTCCGAGGACGACGACGTGCGCGCGCTCGTGGTGACGGGCGCTGGCGACCGGGCGTTCTCAGCCGGCGCGGACGTCCAGGCGCTGGTGCTGGACGCCACGCCGCTGGAGGCCATCGAGCACTCCCGGAAGGGCCAGGAGGCCTTCGGAAAGCTCGAGTCCTGCCCGATGCCGGTCGTCGCCGCCGTCGACGGGTTCGCGCTCGGCGGCGGGATGGAGCTGGTCACCTGCGCCGACCTGCGGGTCGCCAGCGAGGGCTCGGAGTTCGGTCAGCCCGAACACGACCTCGGACTGATGCCCGGCTGGGGCGGCACCCAGCGCCTGAAGGAGATCGTCGGCGAGGGCCGCGCCAAGGAGATCATCTTCACCGCGGAGCGCTACGACGCCGCGGAGATGGCCGACTACGGCTTCGTCAACGACGTGGTCCCCGGCGACGAACTCGAGGAGCGCGCCCTCGACCTGGCGGCGGACCTGGCCCGCGGCCCGCCCGTGGCCCAGGAACTGACCAAGAAGGCGATGCTGGCCGGCCGCGACGACACCGAGGCCGGACTGGAGGTCGAGGCCCAGAGCTTCGGCCACCTCATCGGCACCGGGGACGTCACCGAGGGCGTCACCGCCTTCATGGACGACGAGGAACCGGAGTTCCAGGGGCAATAGACCGGCCCTCGCTGCCGCCGTCGCGCTGGCAGAGCGATCAGCGGTCTGACTGATCGGCGGATGCCTTTTTCCCACTGGCTGTCCTGCACTAGTGGGAGCGCCTGGCGGCGCGGGCACGCACATGACAGACGACACGAACGAACGCGGTGGGAACGACGAGTCGACGGCGGGGAACGGCGGCGGAACTGCGACCGCGGTGGGTGACGCCCTTCGGCCGGACGGGGGACAGGACCCGGCGTTCGTCCGGGACCTGGTGGCGGGCGCCGGTGCCGGCGTGGCGGCCTACGACGAGGACGGCAGGTTCGCCTACGTCAACGACGCCTACGCGGCCCTCCTGGGGCACGACCCCGCCGACCTCATCGGCGCGCCGCTGACCGAGGTCGAACCCGACGTCGAGGACGACTTCGCCGACCACTGGGAGGCGATCGCAGCGGGGGACGAACGCCGGCGGGAGACGACCTACCGCCGCGCCGACGGCAGCGAGGTCCCGGTGGAGGCGGTCACGAGCGCCGTCGAGACCGGCGGCGACCTGTACGCCGTCACCACGGTGGTCGACGTCGCGGAGCGGGTCGAGCGCCGGGAGCGCCTGGAGCGCCAGAACGAGCGCATGGAGACGTTCACCTCCGTCGTGAGCCACGACCTCCGCAACCCCCTGAACGTGGCCGTCGGCCGGACCGAGCTCACGCGGTCGGACGGCGTCGAACACCTCGACGCCGTCGACCGCTCGCTGCGCAAGATGGAGGCCCTCATCGACGGCGTCGTGACGCTCGTCCGTCAGGGCGAGGCCGTGACCGACCCCGAGTCGCTCGCCCTGTCCGTCGCCGTCGAGTCCGCCTGGACCAACGTCGTCGGCGAGGGAGCCGACCTGACGACCGACGACGACCTCGGGGTCGTCCGGGCCGAGTCCGAGCGCCTGACGACCCTGTTCGAGTACCTCTTCGAGAACGCCATCGTGCATGCCGGCCCCGACGTCGCCGTCCGCGTCGGCCGCCTGGACGACGGGTTCTACGTCGCCGACGACGGCCCCGGCGTCCCCGAGGACGACCGAGAGGACGTCTTCGAGTACGGCTACACGACGGACACCGACGCCACCGGATTCGGCCTCGCCATCGTCGAGGAGGTCGCCACAGCCCACAGCTGGACCGTCGACCTCACCGAAGGATCGGACGGCGGCGCCCGGGTCGAGGTGCACGGCGTCGAATTCGAGTGACGGCGTAGCAGACCCGGCGTAGAAAGACGATTTTAAATACCACGAGCCAGTCCTCCAAAATGCGGCGCTCGGTTGGTGTAGTCCGGCCAATCATTTCGGCCTTTCGAGCCGATGACCGGGGTTCAAATCCCCGACCGAGCACTCTTCTGAGGAACGAAGTGACGAAGAAGGGAGCGCAGGGAGCGGGATTTGAACACGCGAGTCGCAGGCCCGGGAGCGCAGCGGCGTTCTCGTGAGCGAAGCGAACGAGAGCACGGCAGAGCTTGCTCTTCCGGAGCGAGCACCCCGGACCGTCTCGCAGTCGGTTCAAATCCCCGACCGAGCATCGTTCTGTCGCGAGCAGACTCGCGAGCGACTGCCGTGCCTCTCGGGGGTCTGAAGGCCGTCGACGCGCGGCACCGAACGACCGCTGGCGATATGTGGCGTCCCGTCCAAGGTGTCTCATGGCGCCATCGCACGTCCTCGTCCCGCTCGACGGGTCGCCGCTGGCAGACGAGGCGTTCGAGCAGGCGCTCGAGCTCTTCGATTGCCGGGTGACTGTCCTGAACGTGGTGACACCGGTCGACGCGGCGATGAGCGAAGGGGGAATACTCGAGCCGGGCGAGGACCGCCGCGAGAGCGCCCGCGACCGGGCCGACCGCGTCGTCGAACGGGCGACGGAACGGGCCGTCGAGGTCGACCGGACGGTCGAGACGGCGGTCGAGACCGGGGACCCGGCGGCGGTCATCCTCGCGTACGTCGACGCACACGACGTCGATCACGTCGTGATGGGCGGTCACGGGGGCGAGCGGAGTGACGTCGCCCGCCGACTGCTCGGGACCGTGGCGACGCGCGTCGTCGGTGAGGCGCCCGTGACCGTGACCGTCGTCCGCTGATCCGACTTCCTCGTCAACCGAGCACCGCTTCGAAGACCCGGTAGAGCCCGAAGCCGACCGCGATGGAGGTGACGAGCGTGACGATCCAGAACGCGAGCGTCACGCCGATCTTGCGGCGGGAGACGCCCGCCGAGCCGCCGGCGAGGCCACCGCCGATGACCCCGGAGATGATGATGTTGTTGAACGAGATGGGAATGCCGAGCGCGATGGCCGCCTGGGCGATGACGAACCCGGGAACGAGCGCGGCGATGGAGCGCCTGATACCCAGCTGCGCGTACTCGCGGGAGGTCGCCTGGAGGAGCCTGGGCGCGCCCATCCACGCGCCGCCGAGGATGCCGGTCGCGCCCAGCGCCAGCAGGACGAGTCCCGGCAGGCCGAGTTCGGTCCCGTAGAGGTTCTCGAGCGGGCCGGTCGCCAGCCCGACCTGACTGCCGCCGCTGGAGAAGGCGACGACGCTTCCGAGAATCACCAGGAACGTCCGGACGCCCCTGTCGACGGACTCCTGGGTCCGGCGGCGAATGAACTGGAAACTCACCGCGGCGGCGGCCAGCGTCACCAGGACCGCCGCGGGGTCGACGCCGGCGACGGTCGGCGTCCCGACGCGCCGTGCGACGAACCCCGCGATAGAGCTCTGTGCGGCGTCTGGCGGCGACGGAATGACTCCCAGCCGGACGTTGGCGACGATCCCGCCGACGACGGCCGCCAGGAGCGGGACGCCGACGGTCTCGGGGATGTCGTCGCGCCGGAGGATCGTCGCGGTGACGTACGCGAGGCCGCCCGAGACCGGCGGGACGAGCGCCCAGAAGACGGCGATCCGGCGGTAGGTGTCGACGGCGGGGTCGCCGCCCAGCGAGAGGCCAACGCCGACCATCGCGCCGGTCGTCGCGAACGCCGCGGGGACGGGGTAGCCGGAGTAGATGCCGAAGGCCATGAACCCAGTGGCCGTCAGCAGGCCGGCCGTCGCCGCGAGCGACGTGATCTGGACGCCGTCGATGAGGCCGGCGCCGACCGTCTCGGAGATCGCGCCGCCCTGGGTCAGCGCGCCGAGCGCGGCGAGGATGCCGATGAGGAAGGCCGCCCGCATCGTCGAGATGGCGTTGGCGCCGATCGCCGGGGCGAAGGGCGGCGAGTTGCTGTTGGCGCCGAGCGTCCACGCCGTGGCGAGGCTGGTGAGCGTCGCCAGCGTGACGAGGGCCCAGAAGACGACCCCCGGCACGCTCAGCTGTCTCCTCCGACGGGGGTACTGTCCATGCCAGCCGATTGTTCTGTCTCCCGAATAAACGTTCTCGTGGCCCAGGCGCCTCTCGCTGGGCTCCCGGACCCGTCTCGGTTCGCTCGACGGCCCGCCGGCGGGTTTATGCGTCAACTGGTTGTATATTCGTGGTATGGCCGAACAGCCCGTCGACGTCGAGCCGAGGGGCCAGAACGCGGCCGGCGAGGTGCCCGTAGCGGAACCGGAGTCCGTCACCGAGGACGCGACGGTCCACGACGACGAGGTGGAACTCGAGCGGACGATCGGGCTGGTCGGCGGCCTGGCGATCGGGATCGGGACCATGATCGGCGCCGGAATCTTTGTCTTCCCGGGGTTGGCTGCCTCGAACGCCGGCCTCGCCGCGACGCTCTCGTTCGCGATCGGCGGCCTGATCGCGTTGCTCGTGGCGCTGCCGGCCTCGGAACTCGCCACGGCGATGCCGCGAAGCGGCGGCGGGTACTACTTCGTATCGCGGGGGATGGGGACGGCCTACGGTGCGATCGTCGGTCTGGGCCTGTGGCTGGGCCTGATGTTCGCCTCCGCGTTCTACCTGGTCGGGCTGGGCCACTACGCGAGCGCCGTGTTCGCCGAACTCGGCGTCGGCCTGCCGTTCAGCCCCGTCGTCGGCATCGGACTGCTGTTCGGGGTGGCGCTGACGGCGCTGAGCATCGCCGGCACGGAGAACACGGCCAGGATCCAGAACGCGGTCGTGGCGGTCCTCCTGCTGGTGCTCACCGGCTTTCTCTCGTACGGCGTCCTCGACGCCGTGGGCGTCTTCGGTCGCGGCAGCGTCCCGGAGCAGTTCTTCTCGAGGGGGTACTTTCCAGTGTTGACGACCGCCGCGCTCGTGTTCACCTCGTACCTCGGATTCGCCCAGGTCGCGACCGTCGCGGGCGAGATCAAACGGCCGGGACGG
The DNA here is from genome assembly GCF_020217425.1 of Halomicrobium urmianum. Taxonomy (NCBI): domain Archaea; kingdom Methanobacteriati; phylum Methanobacteriota; class Halobacteria; order Halobacteriales; family Haloarculaceae; genus Halomicrobium; species Halomicrobium urmianum. The sequence goes on along the minus strand of NZ_CP084090.1, from coordinate 78,576 downwards.
AACCTCCCGCTGGCGATGGTCGGATCTGTCCTCGTCGTCACGGTGTTCTACGTCGTGACGATTTTCGTCGCGACCAGCGCGTTCGGCGCGGATCGACTGGGACAGTTCGGGGAGACGGCGATGGTCGAAGTCGCTCGCGACTTCCTCGGGGTACCCGGCGCCGTCGCGATCCTCGGTGCCGGACTGCTGGCGACGTTCTCGAGCGCGAACGCCTCGATCCTCAGCGCCTCGCGGACGGTGTACGCGCTGAGCCGCGACGCCTTGCTCCCTCGCAGAGCGAGCGAGATCAACCTCCGGTACGGCACGCCGCACGTCGCGTTGCTCGCCGCCGGCGGTCCGATCCTCGTCCTCGTCGCGACCGGGCAGGTCGAACTGCTCGCGGAGGTCGCCTCCTTTCTCCACCTCGTCATGTACGGGCTGCTGTGCGTCGTCCTGATCGTGTTACGACGACGGAATCCCGAGTGGTACTCCCCGAGTTACCGCGTCCCGGGCTATCCAGTGGTCCCGGCCGTGGGTGCGCTCGCTAGCTTCGGACTGATCGCCTTCATGCAACCCGGATCGATCGCGATCGGCGTCGTGGTCATGATCGCGTCATACGTCTGGTATCGGTACTACGCCGGGGACGTCACGCTCATGGGGGACGTCTGACCATGACGGACCGACCATCGGTACTCGTCCCGATTCGCGTACTCGAAGGCGAATCGATCCCCGAGGGCGTTCCCGAACTCCTCGCGACCGCCCACGTCGTACTGCTCGGGTACCACGTCGTCCCGGACCAGACCGCGACGGGACAGGCGCAGATGCAGTTCGAGGACCGGGCCACGGACCGGCTCGACGAGTACGAGACGATATTCGAGGACGCGGGGGCGACCGTCGAGCACCGACTCGTGTTCACCCACGACGGCCAGAAGACGATCGACCGGACGATCACCGAACACGACTGTCTGGCAGTGCTCGTCCCGAACGCCACCGGGCCGGTCGACGACGTGCTCGTCGCCGTTCGCGGCGCCGTCGGGATCGACCGCCTCGCCCGCGTCGTCGCCGGCGTGTTCGGGGGAACGGGCGCTTCGGTGACGCTGTACCACGTCGCCGAAGCGGACGAGTCGGACGAAGACGTCGGTATGGTCCTCGACGGACTGGCGGATCGACTGGCGGACCTGGGTGTGGACGCCTCGACCGTCGAGACGCGCGTCGAGCGCGACCGAGACCCACTCGATGCCATCGCCGACGCGGCCGACGCGTTCGACGCCGTCGTCATGGGCGAGACCGACCCCTCCCTGGCGACGTTCGTGTTCGGGATGCCGGCCGATCAGGTCGCCGACCGGTTTCTCGGTCCCGTCCTCGTGGTGCAGCGCGAACCCGCACGAGACGCGGCGGAGTGACGCCCTCCGCGTTCCGAACGGGCGGTGACGGGTACGTTCTCTCCGTTCGATCCGTCACGCAGCTTCGAACCCCACAGACGCGCCGCAACTCGCGTTCGATCCGGTCGGCGAACTCCCGGAGGACGGCGTCGAATGTCTCGTCGGCGACGGAAACGTCTCCCGCCCGCTCGCGCGAATCGTCGGGGAACTCGCGAGCAAACTTGTGAGCGACTGCTGTGCTTCTCGAAGAGACGGCGGTAGATCGGCCTGCATCGTTCCGAACGGTGACCGCGGAAAGCATTTATACGAACGCTCGGAATCTCGATACGTGACAGACCCCGACAGCGCCGTGGCGGATTCCCCTCCCGGTTCTCTACAGCCGGCAGACGACGACTCGGCTCAGTCGGGCCGGTGGGACGCCGTCTGGATCCTCCTCCCGATCGTGGTCTTCGTCGTCCTGCTCGTCGCGATGGCCTACTTTGCCTCCTGAGGGCCGTCTCGAACGGCGGGCGGTAGGCGACAGAGTCTGCGCGGTTGCGACCGCTCGGACGCAGTCGTTTACAGTGGCGCGGTCGTACAGGCGTGCTATGACCGAGTTCGACCCCGAGAAGTTCGAGGAGAAGTACGTCCACTACATGGACGAACTGCAGACCGCGTATCAGAACGCGTACCAGCACTTCCACGGCCAGTACGACTCGACGCTGCTGCGCTCGATCGACCGCAAGGTGCTCAGCGAGAGCGAACCCTTCTACGAGGGCGACGGCGAGTTTCGGGTCGAACTCCCGGAGAACCCGCGTGAACGCGCGGGCGACGTCCCCGTCGACGACGAGACGTTCGACGCCGTCCTCCGGGAGTTCGCCGACCGGATCGAACGCGAGTTGCGGCGCGTCTTCGAGTTCGAGACTGAATGACGGAGTCGAAACTGTCCGGGAACGGATCGGCATCGTGACCGCCCGCGGCGCTGCCCGTCGACGTACCGCCCCGAGACCATCAGTAAGCCGGTCGTTACAATGTGGGACGTAGGTCTACTCGTTCGGTGATGTCTCCAGCGCCTGACCAGCTCAGGGAGTTCTCTCGTCCGGAGGAACCACTGGTAACGATACACCGTGGGAGGGTTTCCGTGAACTCCCGCTGGCAGTCGGCGTCGATCGGGCTCACTGATCGGCGGCTACTCTGCGTCGCCGACGACGGCGGGTTCGTGACGCTCGGGTACGACTCGATCTGTGCGATCCGCAGCCGGTCCCAGACGAGGCGATCCTACCGCGGCACCGACTACGGCCTGCTGCTGGGAGGCGGGGCCCTCCTCGCCGTTCTCGGGCTGGTCGGCGTCGTCGCGCTCGCGACCAGCGCGCTCGTTCACTTCCTCGTGCTGGGAACCGTGGCCGGGCTCGCCGGAGTGACGTACCTGCGGCGCAATCCGGCGTCGGCCGACAGGGAGTCAATCGCCGGACTCGTGGACGAGATGCCCGTCGGCGTCGACGGGAACGACGTCCTGCGGCGCTTCGAGTACCGCGAGATCGACGACGCGGACGTCCGCGCGGTGCTGCTGATTACCAGCGGGTCCGTCGCCGCTCTCAGTCTCCTCGCCGCAGTCGTCGTCGCTTCGGACGCGCTCGTCGGACTCGCGACGCTCGCGCTCCTCGGGGGCCTCGCGCTGGTCGACTACGCCTTCCGTCACCGGGATGACGCCGACGGCGTCGAGATCGATCGGGCGCGGGAGGCGGAGCTGAGCATCGACACCGCCGACGGCCGCACCGTCCACGTCAGGAGCGAGCCGTCGGCCGGGCTCGGCGAGGCGCTCAGTCGGCTGGCGTTCGCGGACGGCGAAAGCGATGCCCCTGCCGTGGCACCGCACTCGGAGTGATTCTCGTCGGGGTCCGCCTCCGGAGGGCGTCGTGGTGACTCAGGACCGACTCGTGTAATCGAGGTATCAGGAGCGTTAAGCGGCCGCGTCACCTCGGACGAACCACAATGACAGCGGCTCCGACGGTCGTCGCCATCAGCGGGAGCCTGCGCGACGAGAGCACGACGCAGGTTGCCCTCGATCACGCGCTGGACGCCGCCGAGGACGCGGGCGCGGAGACGGAACTGATCGACCTCCGCGAGTGGGACCTGCCGCTGTTCGACCCGGACGACAGGGACCGCGGCGAGGCCGACGAACTGCGACGGGTGGTGGGCGCCGCCGACGCGGTGCTGCTGGGCACGCCCGTCTACCATGGGATGGTGTCGTCGGCGCTGAAGAGCGCGTTCGACTACCTCGGCAGGGACGAGTTCGAGGACACGACGGTGGGGCTGCTGGCGACCGCCGGCGGGGGCTCGTACGCGCCGACGCTGGAGCACCTGCGCACGGGCGTCCGGACGGTCCACGGCTGGACGCTCCCCCACGAGGTCGGCATCCGCGGCGCGTCGAGCGCGTTCGACGACGCCGGGGCGTTCGTCGACCCCGACCTCGAAGCGCGCGTCCGGAAGCTCGGGCAGATGGCGACCGAGTACGCGGTCGTCGACCCGCGGACGGGCTGACGAGGCGGGCCAGCGCGGGGTCGACGCCGATCAGATCACCGCAGCGCCGACTCGAGGACGAGGGTGTCGTCCTCGAGGTAGTGGTCGATGACGTGGGCGTGCTCCTCGAGGTCGACCAGTTGCTCCCGGAGCATCTCGGCGGTGGCGTGGTCGCCGAGGTTCTCGGTGAGCTCGATGTGGTCGCGGTAGCTCTCGATGACGTCGCCGTAGATTTCCAGGTCGTTCTCGAAGGACGTCCGGATGTCGTAGACGTCCTCGTCCTCGGGCTCGACGGTCGCAGCGTCTGACAGCGCCGGCATGCTGGCGTGCGGGACGCCGCCCAGGGCCTGGATGCGCTCGGCGACCTCGTCGGCGGCCTCCTCGACGTCCTCGTAGGCCTCCTGCAGGAAGACGTGGACGTCGAGGTGCTCGGCGCCCTCGACGTTCCAGTGGTGCTTGTGGAGCTGGTGGTAGAGGACGTACGCGTCGGCCAGGTCGGTGTTCAGGGCGTCGACGATCTGCTCGGCCTTGTCGACGTCGAGCCGAACGGGGTTCTCCTCGACGTCGCCGGGAGTCCGCCGGGTAATCTGTTCGGAGCTCATGCGGTACGTCAACGTGCCACCCGAGCACCGTAAAGAGTCGTTCCGATGCCGACAAGCGGCCGACCGCCGGGCATTTGTCTGGGACGAGAGCGGCGTGTTCAGCGTGAGGTCTCGAACAGTACGTGGCCGCGGCTCTGCGACTGACTGATGGGGGTCGGAACGCACTGCGCCGCCGCCGCTAGCGACTCTCTGACCTCGATCGGCCGGCCGTGAGACGCTGGCTACCGGGACGTAGGCGCCGCCTTCCGTCGATACCTCTAAGCGGCCGCCGCGAGTGGGCCGAGGCATGCAAGCCGTCATCCTCGCCGCCGGACAGGGCACGCGGATGCGTCCGCTGACCGTCGCGACGCCGAAGCCGATGCTCCCCGTCGCCGACAGGCCGCTCGTGGCCCACACCGCCGACGCAGCGGTCGAGGCGGGCGTCGACGAGCTGGTGCTCGTGGTGGGCTACGAGGCCGACCAGGTGCGGGACTTCTTCGGCGCGGAGTACCGGGGCGTCCCGGTCGAGTACGCCGTCCAGGAGGAGCAGCTGGGGACCGCCCACGCCGTCCGCTGCGCGCGAGAGCACCTGGAGGGACCCTTCGCCGTCCTGAACGGGGACGATCTCTACGACGAGGCGAGCCTGTCGGAGCTGTTCACGGTCGGGCGGGACCGGCCAGTCGTGGGCTCCTACCGCGTCGAGGACCCGACGAGCTACGGCGTCTTCGAGCTCGAGGACGGCGAAGTACGTGGCATCGTCGAGAAGCCGTCCGATCCGCCGACGGACCGGATCAACGTCGGGGCGTACGTCTTCCCGGCCGCGGCGCGGGACTGGCTGGACGTCGAGCAGAGCGAGCGCGGCGAGTACGAGCTGACGGACGTGCTCGCCCGCACGATCGAAGAGCGGTCGGTCGGCACCGTCGAGGTCGACCGCTGGCTGGGCTGCGGCCGGCCCTGGGAGCTGCTGGCGGCCAACGAGTGGAAGCTCGGCGAGCTGGAGCGTCGGATCGACGGCGACGTGAAGGGCGACGCCGAACTCCACGGGACAGTCGTGGTCGAGGCGGGTGCGACGATCGAACCGGGCGTCGTCATCGAGGGGCCGGTGCTGGTCCGGTCCGGCGCCGAGGTCGGGCCGAACGCCTACGTCCGCGGGGCGACGATGCTGGGCGAGGACGTCCACGTCGGCCACGGCGTCGAGGTGAAGAACAGCGTCGTCCGCGAAGGGGCGGCGGTGCCCCACGTGAGCTACGTCGGGGACAGCGTCCTCGGGCGGGGCGTGAACCTCGGCGCGGGGACGCAGGTGGCCAACCTCCGCCACGACGACGATCCCGTCGAGCACACCGTCAAGGGCGAGCGCGTCTCGACGGGCCGGCGGAAGTTCGGCGTCGTGGCCGGTGACGGGGCGAAGACGGGCGTGAACACCTCGCTCAACCCCGGCGTGACTCTCTCGTCGGGCGCGACGACGCTGCCCGGCGAGACGGTCTCCCGGGACCGCTGAGGGCCGCGGACCCGTCGGCGGGGACCGCTGCGCTCGGACTGCCTCCGGACCGAATCTGTGACATTAAGTACCAGGGTCGCGACGGCCCCACCAATGGTCGACCCTACGTCAGACCTGCAAGCGGACGTCGACGAGGAGGGCGCGCCGACGTGCGAGACGTGCGGGGACGCGATAGCGAACGACCCGAACCACCGCGTGAGCACGTGGGTCGAGGACGGCAGCGTGCGGACGGTCCACTTCTGCGACGACGCCTGCCGGCAGTCCCTCGACCGGGAGTAATGGGAACCTGTCGGTCTCTTACACAAAGACTTAATCGGCGACCTGCGTCGTCGTTGATAGATGACGAGCAGGACACGATCGGCTAGCCGAGTGGTCTTTCTGTCGGTGCTGCTGCTCTCTGCTGCGGCCGTGGCCCAGTCGTTCGTCGCGGCGGGCGGGACGGACGGTCCGACGGGAACGCCGACGCCGGACGTCTCCGACGCGGTGGCGAACGGCTCGGAGGACGCCGCGCAGCCGTCTGACGGAGTGGGGGTCGACGTGGAGGCGCGCTTCCAGGCGGCGATGAACGGCACGGTTCGGGGGGAGAACTGGAGCGCCCAGCGAGTGCGGCGAGCCAGCGGCGACCGCGGCCTGACCGTCGTCGCCACCCAGGGCTTCTACGTCTCAGACCAGCGGGCCGAACTGGCGGCGTTCACGCCCAACGGGACGCTGGTCTACCACAACGCGACCTACCGCGTCTACTTCGACGTGGACCCGGTCGAGGGCGAGCGATACACCGTCGAGTACGTCGCGGCGAAGAACCTCGAGGGCGAGCAGTGCGCGGACTTCGAGACGGACGAGTGCACGCGCAACGTCGTCGCCCGGACCAATCTGACGACGGGCGACCACGAGATCCTCTACGCCGAGCGGACGCCCAGCATCGGCTCCTCGCGGTGGCACGACGTCGACCGCCTCAACGAGACCCACGTCGTGATCGCCGACATCTACCAGGACAGCGTCCGCGCGGTCGACACCCGCGACGGGTCGGTCGCCTGGCGATGGAACGCCAGCGAGGAGTACACCCGCGAGCAGGGCGGACAGGACGGCGACTGGACGCACCTCAACGACGTCGAACTGCTCGACGACGGCCGCGTGATGGTGAGTCCCCGGAACATGGACTCGGTGGTCTTCCTCAACGCGTCCGACGGCGAGTACGTCGTGGACGACGAGTGGACGCTGGGCGAGGACGACGACTACGACGTCCTCTACGAGCAGCACAACCCCGATTACGTTCCCCGCGAGATGGGCGGACCGAGCGTGATCGTCGCGGACTCGGAGAACACGCGGATCGTCGAGTACCGCCGCGTCGACGGGGAGTGGACGCGCACCTGGTACTGGCGGGACGTCCGCCTCCAGTGGCCGCGGGACGCGGACCGGCTGCCGAACGGCAACACGCTGATCGTCGACACGCACGGCAACCGGCTGGTCGAACTCGGTCCGGACGACGAGATCGAGTGGGCGGTCGGCGTCGGGATGCCCTACGACGTCGAGCGGATCGGCACCGGCGACGAGTCCGAGGGCGGCATGGCGGCCCACCTCAGGGACGACCCCGATCTGGTGCCGCTGCGGTGGTCGGCGCGGGAGAACGAGACCAACGAGACGGTCACCGACGCCGCCCACTCGGGCGTCGCCGGGGACCTGACGCCAGTCGATCGGTTCTGGCTGGAAGTGAAGCGCATCGCACCCAGCCTGATCGTCAACGGGTTCCTGTACGCGTCGCCGGCGTGGGTGCGCTTCACGGACCTCGCATTCGCCACGTTCGCCCTCCTGACCGGCCTGATCTGGGCGGGTGCGGAGTTCTACTGGTCGCGGTACTCGCTGCGCGAGGTCGCCGCGCGCGGCCGGGACGCCCTCCGGGGCGCGACGGCCCGACTCGACCGCCGGGACGCCTGATCACGACCGGCGCTCGCCGTTCGAGGAGCGGTCGAACGAGTGCGCGCACCCGCCGACCAAAACCGACGCGAACGCCGCTGTCAGGGCGCTCTGCGCCGCTGTTGATCGACCGATCACAACTTATTTGAAAGTCCCAGCCATCCCTGTAGACAAGCCATATTGGTGTAGTGAAAACCTACTTGATCCACTCCCCAACGAATGCAACGCGACACACTCCTCCTGATCGGCCGGTCCACCGGACGCGCGCGGCAAGTGTACGAGGTCCACGCCGACCGCCTCCGTCGCCGCGGCGTCGCGAGCGAGGTGCGGACGCTGACCTACGAGCGCGAACCGCTCCGGGAACTGCGCGAGGGACTGCAGGCCATCGAGGCCGACCGCGCGTTCGCCGTCCCGCTGTGCGTGGCCCACACCCGCGAGACGACCGACGACCTGCCCGCCGCGCTCGGCCGGGCTCCGACGCCGGTGACCTACTGCGAGCCCGTCGGCCGGAGCCCCGCCGTCACGCGAGCCATCGTCGACCGGGCGGCCGACCGCGTCGACGCCCCGTCGGAGGCCGGCCTCGTCCTCGTCGGGTTCGGCGCCAGCGGGACGCCGTACCAGCGACAGGCCGCCGAGTACCACGCCGCCCGCCTGCGCGAGACAGACCGGTACGCCGAAGTGACGACCTGCTTCCTGCTGCAGAACCCGACGGTCGAGTGCGCCCGGTACAACGTCTCCGCCAGCGAGACCGTCGCCGTCCCGCTGTTCCTGGCCCCCGGCGAGGCCACCGAGGAGCGAATCCCGGCGGAGCTCGAGGTCGACCGCGGCGGCGTCGTCTGCGCGGATCCGCTGGCCGACCACGAACTGGTCACCGACGCCATCGAGGCCGAGGTGGAGAAGCAGCGCGTCCTCGCCGGCGACGGAACGCCGGGGACCCTCGAGGCCGCCCTCACCCGTCAGTCCCGCGCCGTCGCGACAGACGGCGAGGGCGTGCGCTGAAACGAGCTATTCTCGACGGACCGCCAGCACCGACAGGTCCGAGAACGGCGTGTCCTCCGGCCCGTCGCCGCCGGCGTGTTCCGAGAGGTCATCCAGCGTCGTGTGCGTGATCGTCTCGTCCTCGTGGGTCAGCCGCTCGCAGACGAGCGCCGCGAGTTCAGGGTCTGCGTCGGCGTCCAGTAGCTCCGCGGCCACGTCGCCCGGCATCAGGTCGAACGGGCGCGGTAGCACGAGCAGGTGACGGTCGCCGACGTCTCGCCGGAGCCGGTCGAGGTCGTCGCTCAGGTCGCCGCTCCTGTGCAGCGTCACGAACGTCGTCGCCTCCATCGGCGTCCGCGCACGACTGGCCGCTATCTGCAGCGAGGAGATGCCGGGGATCACCCGTACCGGCCGGTCGACCGCGCGCTGGACCTTCCCGACGAACTGGTAGCCCGAGTGGTTCGGGTCGCCCATCAGGACCGCCGTCCCGCGCTCGCCAGCGGCCACGCGCTCGGCGAACCGCGCCAGGGTCTCGCCCTCCTCGCGGTAGCCGCAGGTCAGCAGGTCCGCCTCCGTCCGGCCCGCGACGAACTCGACGACGGTTTCGAAGCCGACGACGACGTCGGCCTCGCGGATCGCGCGGTCTCCCCGCGGCGTGAGGTAGTCGGGGTTTCCCGGCCCGATCCCGACGGCGTGGACGGGGTCGTCCGGTTCCGGATTCTCCGCCGCCGCCGCGGCGAACGTCGCGGGGTCCGGGCCGGAATCGAGATCGTAGTCGTCGCTCACAGTTCCAGTTCTCCATCCCTCGCGTCGGCGGCCACGTGCACCAGCTCGTTCGTCAGCCCCGCGGCGAGGCCGCTGCCGCCGCGACGGCCGACGTTCGTGATGACCGGCACGCCGTGTTCCGCAGCTACCTCGCGCAGGCGCTCGCGGCTCTCGGCGGCCTTGACGAAGCCGACCGGCGTCGCGACGACGACGGCCGGTCGCGTTCCGTCCTCGATGCAGTCCGCCAGCGCGAGTGCAGCGGTCGGCGCGTTGCCCACGACGGCGATTGCCCCGTCGTAGACGCCCTCCCTGTCGAGTTCCAGGACGGACGCAGCCGTCCGGGTCATCCCCGTCTCTGCGGCCAGTTCCGCGCCATCGCCGATGGCCGTCCGCACCGGGCAGTCGTGGCCGCGGCCCGTGATGCCCTCCTTCACCATCGTGATGTCCGTGACGACGGGGCGCTCGTCCAGCACTGCGCGAGCGCCGGCGCGGACGGGTTCGTCCTCGTCGTCGCCGGTGAACCGCATCAGGTGCTGGAACTCGGGGTCGCCCGTGGCGTGGACGGACTTCTGGCGGATCCGGTCTGCCAGCGTCTCGTCGGGGACGAGCTTCCGTACGCGGTCCATGGAGGTCTCGGCGATCTCCATGGCGTTCTCCGTGGTCGCGCCGAGGTCAGCATATTCCTCGAAGTCGGTGTCCGTGGCTTCCTGTTCCGGATCAGTCGTCATTGCTCGTCACCTCCTCGTCGTGCTCGCGGGTCGGTTCGCTCTCGCGGGTCGTTGCTCCCCGTTCGACGTTCCCGCGGTCGGTGTCCGACCGCGCTCCCCGCTCGCTCGTTCGGAGAGCCTCGCGTCGCTCGGCTCTCCAGGTCGCCGTCGACCTCCAGGTTGAGGTCGCGCAGCCGATCCCGCGTCTCGTCGTCGGCGTCCCACAGGCCGCGGTCGATGGCCTCAAGCAGCGTGTCCGTGATCGAGTCCAGGGCCCACGGGTTGACGTCGCGGAGCCACGCCCGGCGGTCCTCGTCGAAGGCGTAGCGGTCGGCGACGTCCTCCCACAGGCGGTCCGAGACGACGCCCGTGGTAGCGTCCCACCCGAGGACGACGTCGACTGTCGTCGAGAGGTCGCCGGCGCCCTTGTAGCCGTGCTCCTCCATGGAGTCGAGCCACGCCGGGTTGAGGACGCGGGCACGCATCGCCTTGCGGACCTTCTCCTCGTTGGTGTAGACGTCGACGTTGTCGGGGTCGGAGGAGTCGCCGACGTAGGAGGCGGGCTCCTCGCCGGAGCGGTCCGAGACTGCAGATATGAACCCGCCGTGGAAGGCGTACCAGTCGGAGGAGTCGAACTCGTCCTGTTCGGCGGTGTCCTCGATCTTGACCGTCGCGTCGACGTTGCCGAGGCGGCGCTCGAAGGCGTCGCGGGCCTCGCTGACGCGGCCGCGCGATCCCATCGCGTAGCCGCCCCACTGGACGTACACGTCGGCGAGGTCGGAGCGGTCGTCCCACTCGCCCTCGTCGACCGCCTTGTTCGTCCCGGCACCGTACCCGCCGGGCCGCGTGGTGAAGACGCGGTGCCTGACGGCTTTCCGGGCGTCGTCCTCGTCCATCTCCTCGTTCTCGGCCGCCAGCTCCTCGGCCTCTTCCTCGACGTGTTTCTTCACGTAGTTCACGTCGTGGGGCTCGTCCAGATTTACCACGGCGTCCACGGCATCGTGAATGACGCCCGCCGCGGCGGGGAAGGCGTCCCGGAACAGCCCCGAGACGCGCGTGGTCACGTCGATGCGCGGGCGGTCCAGTTCGTCCAGCGGGACCGGCTCTACGTCGTCGATCCGGCCGGCGTCGGTCCAGACCGGTTCGACGCCCATCAGCGCGAGCACCTGCGCGATGGTCTCGCCGCGGGTTCGGACGGTCGGGGTGCCCCACGCGACGACGCCGATCTCGTCCGGATACTCGCCCTCTTCTTCGCGATGCCGCTCGGCCACGCCGTGGGCGACCTCGCTGCCGACCTCCCAGGCCGACTTGGCCGGGACCTTCCGCGGGTCGAGGGTGTAGAAGTTCCGCGCCGTCGGGAGCAGGTCGACGCCGCCGCGGGTGGGCGCGCCGCTGCCGCCCGGCGGGACGTACTCGCCGGAGAGCGCGTCGGCGGTTCGGGGAATCTCGTCCTCGGCTCCGCGGACGCGCGGGGCGGCCTCCTCACAGATGTAGGCCAGCGACTCACGCAGGTCGTCGTGCGCGCCGGAGGCTGCGCGCGCGTCGCCCAGCGGGTCGATGTCGACGACGAGGAGGTTCACGTTGACCTCGGCGTCGTCGGCGTCGCGCTCGCTCTCGGGCACGTCGAAGCCGTGCCCGGCGAGCGTCCGGACGAGGTCGATGCTCGTCTCGTACACCTCGTCGGCGGCCTCGGCGTAGGTCATCCCCAGGCCTTCGTCGTACTCGCCCGGACTGTTCCGCATCGCGTCGTAGTCGACGCCGAGCACGCCCGCGACGCTCTCCCGGAGGCTGGGCGCGCCGGGGTTCTCCAGGCGCGTCAGCGCGACGAGGTACTCCACGAGGCGGTCCTCTTCGGGCGGTTCGCCCATCGTGTGCAGCCCCTTCCGGATCTGCGTCGTCTTGACGTCGGTGAGGTACTCGTGGACGCGCTCGACGAGCTCGTCGACGCCCACGTCGTCGCCGGCGACCTCGCCCTCTGCGAGCGTGCTGCCTGCCTCGTCGGGTCCGCGGACGTCCGCCTTCTCGTCGATCTCGCCGGCGATTCCGAGTTCGATGGCCAGATCGAGTTCGTCCACCGCCTCGCGGATCAGCTGTTCGAGGTGCTCGCCGTCGTCGGCGCGGGCGTCCTCCATCCCGGCCTCGCGGTACCGGTCGGCCAGCTCCTCGAGCTCCGACAGCTCGTCGTACGTGCCCGCGTTGTCCATCACCGGCGTCAGGTAGTCGACGACGGCGGCGTAGGAGCGGCGCTTGGCCTGCGTGCCCTCGCCGGGGTTGTTGACGATGTAGGGGTAGACGTTCGGGACGTCGTCGATCAGCTGGTCCGGCGCGCTCTCGCCGTCGAGGCCGACGGTCTTGCCGGGCAGCCACTCCAGGCTGCCGTGGGTTCCGAGGTGGACCACGGCGTCGGCCTCGTAGGCGTTCCGGAGCCAGCGATAGAAGGCGACGTAGTCGTGGGGCGGCTGGAGGTCCGAGTCGTGGTACACCTTCGAGGGATCCATGCCGAACCCGCGCGGGGGCTGGACCGTCACGAGGACGTTGCCGAACTCGACGCCGGGGATGGCGAACGGCCGCTCCGGCGGATCGCCCCACTCCTCGACGACGTTCTCCTGGAACTCCTCGTCGAGCGCCTCGAACCACTCGCCGTACTGGTCCGGGGAGACGGTGTCCACGGATAGCTCGCGGACGTCCTCCGGCGCGACCCAGCGGTCGTCCAGCGTCAGTTGCGCGGTCAGGCGCTCGACGAGGGACTGGCCGCTGTCGGGCATCGTCTCGCCGGTGTCGTACCCCCGTGCGTCCAGCTCCTCCAGCAGGTTCACCGTGCTCTCGGGCGAGTCGAGGCCGAACGCGGTCCCGATGCCGTCGTCGCTCGGCGGGTAGTTGTGGAGGACGACGGCCACGTCCTTCTCGTCGTTGTCGAGGTGGCGCAGGCGCGCCCAGTTGACCGCCAGGCGCGCGGCGTGGTCGACGCGGTCCTCGACGGGGAAGTGCTGCTTCGGCGCGCTGCCGATGCCCGCCTCGTCGTCGGTGCGCTCCTTGCCCGAGACGGGGTGGGTGATCACGTTGCCGTCGAACTCGGGGAGCGCCACGGAGAGGGCCAGCTCGAAGCCCATCACGCCCGTGTCGCTGGACTGGTAGCGCGAGCGGGAGCGCATGGTCGTCACCGTCTGCAGCACGGGCACGCCCAGCCTGTCGAGGAACACGTCCTCGGCGCTGTCGCCCTCGTCGCTGGCCGAGCGGCCGCGCTCGTCCATCGAGAGCGAGAACATGAACGACGAGCAGACGGCGTCGACGACGGGTTCGCCGTCCTCTATCAGCCACTCCTCGGTCACCCGCTCGGCGTCCCACTGGCCCTCGGCGTCCGTCGCGGGCTCGCAGAAGACGGGGAGCGCGTTCGCGCCCTGCGCCTCCAGCGCGCGGACCTGCGCGTCCACGTAGCGGGTGTTCTCGTGGGTCCAGTGGGACTCGTAGAACCACACGGCTACGGTGGGCTTGTCGGGGGCGAACGTCGCGCGCAGTTCCTCGTAGCTCGCGCCCGGGTAGTCGGGGTGGTAGACGCCTTCCGTCGGCAGCGCCACGGGGTCGTCGTACTCCGGGTCCGCGTCGCCGTACTGCGCCACGAGGTAGCGGACGCAGTTGGCGACGTTGCTCGCGCCGCCCTTCTCCAGGTAGTCGTCGACGGTCTCGCGGTGCTCGTCGGGGACCGACGTGTCCTCGTAGGCGAAGGCGTCGCCGGTGGCCCTGACGACGAGCGGGACGCCGGCGTCGCGCAGGCGCTCGATCGCGCGCTCGTACCCCGGCATGCTGTCCTCCGCGCCGTGGAGCCAGAGGACGACCGCCGTCGTCGCGTCCTCCAGTTCCTCGACGAACGCCTCGACGGCCGGCTCGTCGTCCAAGTCGCTCTCCGAGCGGACGACGAGGTCGGCGTCGACCGCCCCGGCGGCGCGCTGTACGGCGCCGAGCTCGTTCTCAGTCGCTGTGTAGAGTCCGATCTGTGGCATAAGATTTTACATCTCCGTTTGCACTAATACAACTATGTTTGTACCCGGCGGCGGCAAAAAGGCTTCGCAGGGGCCGTCGTTCGCGGACGTGGTCGGGCAGCGCGACCTGAAGGAGGGTCTGCTGGCCGTCGCCGCGAACGACGACCTGGACGGCCTGCTGATCCGCGGGGAGAAGGGCACGGCGAAGTCGACGGCGGTCCGCGCGCTCGCGGACCTGCTGCCAGCGCAGCGCGCCGTCGCGGACTGTCCGTACGGCTGTCCGCCCGACGACCCCGCCCGCCAGTGCGACGAGTGCCGCGAGCGGACCGATCCGCCCGTCGAGGAGCGATCAGTGCCCCTCGTCACGCTCCCGCTGGGCGCCACGCGGGACCGCGTGGTCGGAACGCTCTCTGTGGCCGACGCGCTCGACGGCGACCACGAGTTCGACCCCGGACTGCTGGCGCGGGCCAACCGCGGCGTCCTCTACGTCGACGAGGTGAACCTGCTGGACGACCACCTCGTGGACGTCCTGCTGGACGCCGCCGCGAGCGGAGCCAACCGCGTCGAGCGCGACGGCGTCACCGTCACCCACCCCGCCGAGTTCACGCTGATCGGGACGATGAACCCCGAGGAGGGCGACCTCCGCCCGCAGTTGCGCGACCGCTTCGCGCTCCAGACGGAGGTGACCGCGTGCGAGGACATCGAGGAACGGGTCGCAGTGATCGACCAGGCGCTGGGCGATGGGGAAGCTGACGCCGGAGGGGACGAGCCCGACGCAGATCCGGGCGAGCGCCTGCGCGACGCCCGCGACCGGCTGGCTGACGCCGAACTGCCCGCCGAGTTCCGGGAGGAGATAGCCGAACTCTGCCGCGACGCCGGTCTCGACGGCCATCGCGGCGACATCGCCACCGCCCGGGCGGCGCGCACCTTCGCCGCGCTCGACGGCCGAACGACCGTGATCGAGTCGGACGTCGAACGGGCCGCCGAGTTCGCACTGCCGCACCGCCTGAAGTCGAAGCCGTTCGAGGACGCGCCCGACGTCGACGACGTGCTCGACGACCACTTCGAGGACGACGCCGAAGGGGACGAGCCCGACGGCGACGGTGCGGGCAGTGAGGCCGAAGCGGCGGCCGAAGACGGCGAGTGCTCGGGCGGTGGCGAGTCGCGAGGAGGGACCGAGGGCAACGAACTGGGCGAGTCCGACCAGAGCGACGACGACCCGGACTCCGACGGCGTGGACGCGGATCCGGGGACAGACGGCGAGCCCGGTGAGAGCGAGGACGGTTCGACCGACTCGCCGGCGCCCGCCGGCGCGGACCACGACAGCGACGGGTCGGGCGGGGACGCTGGGAGCGACCCCTCGGACGGCGACGCCGACGGAGACGCGGACGACGAGGCGACGCCGCTGGTGCCCGGCCAGTCGCGAGCGGGCGTCGGTGACAGCGGCGCTCCCGACGTGGGCGCGCCGTCCGTCGACGCCGACGGCGTCGCGAGCGGGCGCGCGAACGCCCCGACTGCGGACAGGGGAGCGCGAGTCCGGACGGAGCGAGCCGACGCGACCGACGACGTCGACGCCGCGGCGTCCGTCCGCGCCGCGGCGAGCAGGGGCGCCGACGGCGTCGAGTCCCGCGACCTCCGGAAGTCCGTCCGGGCGGGCGACGCCGACGCGCTCGTCGCCTTCGCCGTCGACGCGAGCGCATCGATGCGGCCCGCGATGCGCGCCGCCAAGGGGACGGTCCTCGAACTGCTGGAGGACGCCTACCAGGCGCGCGACGAGGTGGCGTTCGTGGCGTTCGCCGGCGAGGGGGCCGATGTGGTGCTCCCGCCGACCGACAGCGTCTCGCTGGCCGCCCGCCACCTCAAGGACCTGCCGACCGGCGACCGGACGCCGCTGCCCGCGGGCCTCTCGACCGCGAGCGAGGTCCTCGACCGCGCGGAGCCGGACGCGGGGATCGTCGTGCTCGTCACCGACGGCAGGGCGAACGCCGCCGACGGGAGCCCCGTCGAGGCGACGCGCGACGCGGCCCGGGGCCTGGCCGAGACGGCGGACGCCACGCTGGTCGTCGACGCCGGCGACGGCCGGGCAGGTCTGATCGACGTGGTCGCCACGGAGACCGGCGCGTCGGTCGTTCCGCTGTCCGCGCTGTCGGCCGAGAGCGTGGACGAACTCGCCCGGGAGTAGCCCCGTCACGGGCGCAGACGGGAACCGGTGAGGCGACAGTTTTACAAATTCATTTGTCTAAACAGCAATCGAGATTACAATGAAGACAGAGACCGACACCGTCCGCGATCGGGTCGACCTCGCCGCGGAGACGCTCTCGGGCACGCAACTGGCGCTGGCCGTCGGCCTCGTGGCCGCGCTCGGCTTCGCGCTGCTCTTCCTGCAGGAACCGCTGGCGCACGACGCGCTGCACAACTTCCGACACTCGGCTGGCGTCACCTGCCACTGATGGCGACCGACCACCTCGAACGCGGCGCGCTCGCGGGCGTTGCCGGTGGCCTCGTCTACGGCCTGTTCGTGGCGACGGTCGGCAACGCCTTCACGGCCGGGCTGGAGGCGTTCGAGCACGGGCACGACCACGGCGGCGGCCCGGCCGTCACGGAGCTGACCACGGCCGCCGCCAGCGTCTTCGGCGGCGTCCTCTGGGGCCTGCTGTTCGGGGTGGCCGTCTTCGGCGTCGCGTACTACTTCCTCGAACCGGCGCTGCCGGGGACCGGCGCGACGCGCCGCATCGCGCTGGCTGCCGCCGGGTTCCTGACGGTCTCCGGCGCGCCGTGGCTCGTCCTGCCGCCGCAGCCGCCGGGCGTCGAACAGGCACTGGGCACCGAGGCGAGGATGCTCTGGTACGGCGGGATGATGGTCGCGGGCGCCGCGGTCGCGGTGCTGGCCGGGCTGACCTATCGCCGATCCGCCGGGCGACACGGGGCCGTCAGGGCGGTCGCCGCGCTCGCCCCGCTCGCGCTACTGTCCGCCCCGGTCGTCCTCGCGCCGGCGAATCCGACCCACGGGCACGTGCCCGCCGCGCTGGCCGCGGCCTACCGCTGGACGGTCGTCTTCGGGCAGGCGACGCTGTGGGCGACCATCGCTGTCGTCCACGCCCGGCTCGGCGAACCGGAGCTCACAGCGGCCGACGCCGGCTACCCGTCGACAGCGGACTGACCGGGCCACTTGCTCTTCTCGCGCTACCGATGAAAACGGTCGAGGGGTACCGGCTACTCGTCGACGGGGAAGGCCTCGTGGAGGACGTCGTGGGCCTCGCCCAGCCCCGCGAGGACGTCCTCGCCCTGGGTCGTCAGCCGCCCGACCGCCCGCTCGGCGTCGCGGACGGCGACGAGGCGGCCCCGGAGATAGTCGTACTCCGGGTCGCTCTCGTCCGCCCGTGCGATCTCCTCCTCGAGGTCGACCAGCGCCGCGTCGAGGTGGCGCTCGATCTCGGTGAGGGTGTCCGCGTTCGCCAGCCCCTCGATCGGTCCGTCGAGGTGACCCTCCAGTTCCTGCACCGCGTGCTCGCGGGCGTGGTCGTCGTCGGTGCCGAGGACGTTCAGCAGGCCGAGTCGCAGCGCTTCGATCTCGTAGCAGCTCATGTTCTATCAGAGCGTCTGATCGACTAAATCCGATACGATGCGGTCCCGGTCGAGGTGGGACGAGACGATGCGATCGGCGTTGTCGCTCTCGACGCCGCCGTACCAGACGCCGTCGGGGTAGACGGCGACCATCGGACCGTCGCCGCAGCGGCCGAGACAGGACGAGCGCGTGATGCGGGCGTCGCAGTCGTCGCTGTCGCGGGCGGCCTGACGCAGCCGTTCGAGGACGGCGGGCGACCCGTCGGCGGCGCAGGTCTGGTTCGTGCAGACGGCGACGTGCTTCTCCGGCGCGTCGTGGCCGTGCGGGTCGTCGCCGACATCCTCGCGGTCGGCGTGCTCCGCCTGGTGGGTCAGCGCCCGCAGCATCGCGCGGGCGCCGCCCCGATCGTCCTCGTAGCCGTCGAGTTCGACCTTGTACTTGCAGGTGTCGCAGGACATGTCGACGCTGCCCGTGCGGGCCTCCTGCCAGCGGTCGCCGAGCACGTCCAGCAGGCGCGGGTCCGTCCCCAGCGGCTCGCCCGGCGCGGCGTCGACGTAGGGGTACTCCTCGTCGAACACGCGAGCGTCGTCCCTGATCCGGCCCGTGAGGACGCCGTCGCCGAGCATGTACGGCAGGACGACCACGGCGTCCGGGCGGGTCTTCGCGAGGTCGTGGAGCGTCTCGTCGAGTCGCGGCTCCGTGACGCCGACGAACGAGGCCTCGACGCGGTCGAAGGCGCGACCCTCGTACAGCAGGCGGGCCAGCTTGTGGACGTCCGCGTTGGCGTCCGGGTCGCTGGAGCCGCGCGCACACAGCACCACGGCTACGTCGCCGTCCTCGCGGTCGACGCCGAGTTCCGCCTCGACTGCCGCCGCACGGTCGTCCAGCAGGTCGAGGATGGCGGGGTGGACGCCAAGGTGCGCACCGCTGTCGATGGTCAGTTCCGGGTGGCGCTCGCGGGCCTGCTCGACGGCCAGCGGCACGTCATTCTTGACGTGGCTGGCGGCGAACAGTGACAGGTGGACGACGGCGATCGACGAGACGGTGGGTGCCAGCCCGTCGATGGCCTTGTCGATGGCCGGCTCCGCGAGCTCGAGGAACGCGGCGTCGACGGGGACGCCCAGCCGCGCCTCCAGGTCCGCCGCCAGCTCCCTGACCTGCTCGTTGGACTTCTCGCGGCGCGATCCGTGGCCGACGAGCAGCACGGCCTCGTCGTCGAGGCTGTCCGGCGCGCTCGTGGTCCGGCTCATGGCTCCACGCGCTCGATCGACTGCCGGAGCTTCCGCCGGCGACTCGGCGCGAACAGGCCCGTATCGTCGCTGCCCTCGTAGACCCACCGGCCGAAGTCGGGCGCGGCGTCGTCGTCCAGCCCGAACCAGTAGCCCGAGGAGGCGTCCGAGAGGTCGCCGTGAGGCGCGTCGACGGGCATGTCGTCGAGGAGGGTCTGGACGGTCCGCAACAGGTGTTCGTCCTCGTGGACGAAGGAAACTCCCACGGCGTCGTCGCCGTCTCCCTCTGCCGACTTGTAGCAGACCGTCCCGCAGCCCTCCAGCAGGCCGCGCAGGAGCTCCCGCTCGTGGTCGCGAAGGGCGTCGAGTCGGTAGCCCCCGATCTCGCCGTCGTACGGCAGACCCAGGGCCGCGCTCGCGCGGTCGGCCAGCGACCCGAACACCTGCACCGTGAACTCCTCCTCGCGGCGCGTGATCGAGGTGTCGTGGGCGTAGTCGCGCTCGCGGATGCGCTGGTCGACCTGCTCGGCGCCCGCGACGGCCGCGAGCCGACGGGCCGCCGTCTCGTCGTTCGTCCGGACGGTCACGCAGTCGCGCTCGCACTCGCCGTCGGCGGCGACCCGACCCCAGAAGTACGCCGTCTCGGGATGGGACGCCAGCATGTCGTCGGGCGTGCCCGTCTCGATGCTCACGGTTCCGCCTCCGCCGTCTCGGCGTCGTCCCTGGCGGCCGCCTCCTCGACGCTGATCGCGTCCAGCGGACACGCCGCGGCGGCCTGCTCGGCGTCGTCTCGCCGGTCATCGTCGAACGTCGCGGTGACTGACTCCTCTGTTCGTTCCAGTTCCACGGCTGCCTCCGCGTCGAACGTCGCCAGGCCGTCGTCGTCCTCGACGAAGCGGTCGTCCCGGACGAGGCAGGCGAACACGCCGTCGCAGGCCTCGCGGTCGACGGAAACTGTATACATTGTCAGTACTCGTATTTCGTCTCGTAGCCCCGCGGCGTGACCATCCGGTCGTCCCAGACGTACGTGTCCTCGTTGCCGACCAGCAGCGTCGTGGTCATGTCCACGAGGTCGGTCTCGCCCAGGTCGGGCAGGTCCCCCAGTTCGACGATCTCGACCCGTTCGTCCTCGCGGCCGGCGGCGTGGACGACGCCGACGGGCGTCTCGGGGTCGCGGTGCTCCAGCAGGATCTCGCAGCACTTCTCGTAGTTGTCCCGGCGCTTGCGGCTCCAGGGGTTGTAGACGGCGATCGTGAACCCCTCCTTGGCCGCTGCGTGGAGCCGCGACTCGATGGTCGGCATGTCCGTCAGGTGGTCCGACAGCGAGATGGAGACGGTGTCGTTCACGAGGGGCGCGCCGACCCGGGCGGCGCAGGACTGCGCGGCCGGGACGCCCGGGACGACGTCGAAGTCGACCGTCGACGCCGTCGCGCCCTTCGATTCGAGGATCTCCAGGGCGAGCCCCGCCAGCGCGTACACGTTGGGATCGCCGCTGCCGATGATCGCGACGTGGTTGCCCGCGAGCGCGCGGTCGATGGCCTCCTCCGTCCGGGAGACCTCGCCGCACATCGGCGTGTCGTAGACGTCCTCCGCGTCGTCGGTGATCTCGTCGGGCAGGAGGTCGACGTAGGTGGTGTAGCCGACGACGTGCTCGGCCTCCTGCAACGCCGCGTGCGCCCGCTGGGTCATCCCCTCGGGCTGACCCGGACCGAGGCCCACCGCGACCAGCCGCCCGGGTTCGGCGTCGAAGTCGTCGACCGTGGCGCCGATCTCCTCCTCGTCGTCACTCGACGACGCGCCGCAGGCGGAGGAACTCGACGAGTCGCTCGCCTCGCTCGCTCCGCACTTCGACTCTGTGTCTGTACTCGCGTCCGTGGTGTCGCTGTCGGTGCTCATGGTTCAGAAGTCGTCGACGTCACGCCCGCCGCGCGGGGTGACGAGGAACTGCTCGTAGTCGTTGTCCCAGGTCTCGGTCTCGTGGTTGCCGACGATCAGCGAGGTGCCCATGCCGGCGACCTCGTCGTCGTGTTCGGTGGCCTCGCCGAGCGTCGTGATCGTCTGGCCCTCGCCGTTGCGGCCGGCGTCGCCGCGACCGGCGTCGTTGACGATGGCGACGGGCACGTCGTCGGCCCGCTCTTCGCGCACGATCTCGACGGCGCGCTCGTAGTTGCGCCAGCAGTTGTACAGGACGATCACGAACCCCGAGATGGCCGCAGCGCGGAGCTTCTCCTCGATCTCGTCCCAGCCGCGCCACTTGTCGGACAGCGAGACCGTGCAGAAGTCGTTCGACAGCGGCGCGCCGAGGGCGGCCGCGCCGCCCAGCGCCGCCGTGACGCCGGGGACGATCTCGATCGGGACGTCCGTGGCCTCGTCCTCCCGTGCCATCAGGAAGAGGAGGTCGGACTTCCCGTAGACGTTCGGGTCGCCGCCGGAGACGTGGGCGACGTCCTCGCCGTCGCGGACGCGCTCGAACGCCTCGCGGGCGAGTTCGATCTGGCGGCCCATCGACGACCGGACGACCTCCTGCTCCGGGCGGCCCCGGGCCGTAGTCGCTGTCCCCCCGTCCGCCGCCGTCTCCGGCGAGAGCGTCCCGTCGTGCCGGAGGAACTCCTGGTAGAGGTTCGACGCGATGACGCAGTCGGCCGTCCGGATCACGTCCTTCGCCCGCTGGGTCATCGCGTGGGGCAGTCCCGGACCGATACCGACCACGTACAGCGTTCCGAGGTCGTCCGTCACGACCGCGTCACCTCCGTCGCCGGCGCGGCCGTCGAGTCGGTGCGTCGCATATCGTCTACAACGTCGCTTTCAGGTAAAACAATTTTGTTTGCATTAGCGTAACGCTGGTTGCCGGCCCGGGCGTGCCGTCGCCCTAGCGCCCGATCGCCACGGTCACGGCGTCGTCGTGGCTGCGCTTCTCCAGCAGCAGGTCGTGCTCGCGCCCGGCGGCGATGGCCGCGGCCTCCGCGATGCCGGGCCAGCCGATCAGCTCCTTCGAGCGCGAGGGGGTCGGCCCCTCGAACTCCTCGAGGTCCTCCTTCGCCAGCGCGACGACGCCGAGGTCCTTCTCAGCGGCGGCTTCCAACAGCCCCTCCTCGTCCTCCTTGCGCGTCCCCGTGGCGACGAACTCCACGTCGTCCCAGTCCTTCCCGACCTCGTCGAGGGCTTCCTCCCACGCTGCGAGGAACTGCTCGCTCCTCGCGCCGGAGACGCTGCCGGTGCCGAGGACGACACCGCCGTCGTCCGAATCCCCGTTCCGCTTCAGCACGGTCACGTCGTCGCCCACCACGACTGCTCTCGGCCCGTCGAGGCGCTCGACCGGCCCGAGTTCGTCGTCGAGCACGGCCAGGTTCGTCGCCACCGTCGAGTCGCCGTTGACGACGTGGGCGTCCAGCGCTTTCGCCTGCTTCTCGACGCCCTGCTCGTCCGCCGCCTCGCTGGCGGTGGTCATCGCCGGCACCGCGCCCATCGACGCGAGGTCGTCGGCGACCTGGTTGGCGCCGTGGTGGCCGCCGGTGATCGGGATGGCCCACGTCAGTTCCTCGTCGACCACGACGATGGCGGGATCGTCCCACTTGTCGTCCAGCAGCGGCGCGGTCTTGCGCATCGCGATGCCGCTGGCCATCAGACCGACGAAGCAGTCGTACTCGCCCCAGTGCTCGGCGAACACGTCGCCGCGGTACTCCAGGATCTCGACGGACTCGTAGCGGTCGACGAGGTCGTCGACGATCTCCTCGGCGGTGTCCATCTTGCGCTCGAACGCCACGACTGCGACGTCCTCGGCGACCTCGCCGTCGCTGTCCGGCGTCGAGCAGTGCCCGCCGCTGTCGTCGGTCGATGCGTCAGTCTCCGCGTCGTCTGTGTCCGTGCTCATGATCGCGTGTCGGCCGGTGAAGCAGCCGCCCGTGACTGCCGGCCTATCAGCCACGAGGGTGGGACTGAGCGGAGGCGAAGCCTCCGCGAGGGTCGAAGGACGCCGGAGGCGTCCTTCGGGAATGAAAGGGGCCGGATCGTCGACGAACCCCGGCGACGTAAGCACCGCAGGCCGAAGGCCGAAGGTCGTGGTTCGAAAGACGCCGAAGCTTTCGTCATTGCGGGAAATCAGAGATTTGCCGCTTGCAGTCAGATTCCGTCGGAATCTGACGACATCACGAGAGAGCTTCGCTCTCTCGAACGACAGCGAGCCGCGGGAGTCGACGATCCGGGGGCTTTCTGGCTGTTCTCCGTACGGTGAGTCGCGCATCCTAGTCGTCGGCCTCCTGCGAGGCAGCGTCGTCCCCGTCTGATCCCCGGTTCGCCCAGTCGCCGTAGAGGTAGGACCGCTCGTAGCCGTCGCCGCCGACGGCGTCGCCGATCAGGACGAGCGCGGAGGCACGGTAGCCGGCCTCCTCGACCTTCTCGGAGATCGTCCCGATGGTCCCCTCGATGACGTCCTCGTCGGGCCAGGAGGCGTGATAGACCACGGCGACAGGCGTCTCTGGATCGTGGCCGTCCGCCAGCAGGCGGTCCATCGTGTCCGCGACGGCGTGGGTCCCGAGGTAGACGCAGGTGGTCACGTCGCCCATCTCGACGAACTCGGAGATGTGGTCCTCGTCGGGGTCCAGCGTCTCGCCCTGCGGTCGGGTGAAGGCGACGTGGTTGGCGACCTCGTTGAGCGTCAACTGCGTGTGCAGGGTCGCGCTGGCGGCGAACGCCGACGTGACGCCGGGGACGACGTAGGTGGGGACGCCCTCGTGCTCCAGCGCGTCCATCTGCTCCAGCGCCGCACCGTAGATGGCCGGGTCGCCGCTGTGGAGGCGCACCACCTCGCGGCCGCCCTCGTAGGCGTCACGCAGCAGCGGGATCAGCTCCTCGAGGTCCTTGCCGATGGAGGAGACCGTCTCCGCGTCGGCGCAGTACTCCTCCAGGAGCTCGCTGTTGACCAGCGAGCCCGCGTGGACCACGAGGTCGGCGTCGGCGAGCAGCTCGCGGCCGGCGACGGTCAGCAGGCGCGGATCGCCGGGACCCGCACCCACGAACGGAATCCCCTCCTGCTCGTCGCCGGCGCTGTGTTCGTCGACGCGCCGGTCTCGATCGCCCGCTGCCTCGTCGATGGCGGCCTGCGGGTCTTCGGCGGCTCCCGCGTCGTCGGGCGCGTCGCTCATCGCCGCACCTCGTCGCCGCAGAGTTCGCTCTCGGAGCGCTCCTGACGGGCGCGGGCGCTGACTGGTCTGTGGTCCCCGCCGTCAGATCTGCGGTCTGACGAGGATCGCACTCCTTCGGAGTGCTCACCCCCGTCCGTCACGACGCCGGCCTCGTCCGCGCCCTCGAGGAACGCGTCGGTCGCCTTCTCGACGCGGGCGTCGGGGCGTTCGGCGTAGGCCAGCGTGTAGTAGTCTCGCTCGGCGACGTCGGTCGGGTCGTCCGTCACCACTGTCTCGCCCTGCTCCATGTAGAGCCGGCGGCCGTAGACCACGTCGTAGCCGGCCTCCACGAGGCCCCCGTGGGTCGCCGGCGCGTCGGTCACCTTGAACAGGACCATCCGGTCGGGACCGGTGGGCGAGGCCCCCTTGTCGGCCTCCCGGAGCGCGATGCCGGCGCCGGCAGGGATCTCGACGCCCAGCGCGGTGGCGAAGGCCGTCACCGCGCTGACGCCGGGGACGATCTCGAGGTCGACGTCGGGGTGGAACGCGCGCATCGTCCGCCGGAGGTGGCCGAACGTGGAGTAGACGTTCGGGTCGCCCAGCGTCACGAAGGCGGCGTCGCCGCCGCGGGCGCGTGGCGCGATCTCCGCGGCCGCCTCCTTCCAGGCGGCCCGGAGCCGCTCCTCGTCGCGGGTCATCGGGAAGTCGAGGTCGCCGATGCGCTCCTCCGGGACGTGCTCGGTCGCGACGGAGCGCGACAGGCGACCGGGCGAGAAGACGACGTCGGCCTCCGCCAGAACCCGCTTCCCGCGGACGGTCACGAGGTCCGCGTCGCCCGGACCGAGCCCGACGCCGTAGAGCGTCATCGGGGCTCACCCCGAGTTCCGCCGTCAGCGGCGACCGCCTCGCCGCTTTTGACGCCGCCAACCAGCATGTAGACGGGGTTGTCCGAGTCGAAGCTCGTCGCACCGGCCAGCTCGTAGCCGCGGCTGACCTGGAACTGGACGACCTCGTCCAGCAGGTCGCGCTCTCGGAACGTCTCCGTCGCGGCGCCGGCGACCTCGAGCCGGGAGACGTTCATGAGCACGCGGTCGACGCCGGTCTCGACGGCGTGGTCGAGGACGGCCTCGTAGTTGCGGCTGCCGCCCAGGAACAGGGCGTCGGCGTCGTCGGGGAGGCCGTCGGGCGCCTCCGCCGCGCGCAGGTCGACGTCGGCGTCGACGTCGTTGGCGGAGAGGTTCCGCTCGGTCGTCTCCAGGCGGTCGGGGTCGCGCTCCAGCGCCGTCACGCGGCCGGCCCGGCGAGCGGCCCCGACGGTGACCGCGCCGGTGCAGGAGCCGACCTCGACGAAGTGGTCGTCGGGACCGAGGCCCAGTTTCTGCAGGAGGACGGCCCGGACCTCCGGCTTGGTCGGACCGGCCTTCGCGTCGTAGGGGAGTGCAACGCGGCTCATCGACCAGGACAACTCTCGTGAGCCCTAAAACAATTTTGGTTGTATTAGGGAAATCCTGATTGATGGTTATGCTCCGAATTGCCGGTAACTCGGCAACTACGTCGTCAGTAAGGCAAAGATATTTGCACGAGGACTCCCGAGCCACGGCCAATGGCCGACGACGCCGACGACGCGAGCGTCCTCCGGAGCAAGCGCAACGCGACCCAGTACCAGATCCTGGTGGAGATCGCGGAGCGCCAGCCGGCGGTCAGCCAGCGGGAGATCGCCGACGAGATCGGCATCACCTCGCAAGCGGTCTCTAACTACCTACAGGACCTCGTCGAGCGGGAGTACGTCCGCAAGCACGGACGCGGGCGCTACGAGGTGACCAAGGAGGGCGTCGACTGGCTCATCTCACAGACGGACGGCCTCCGCGAGTTCGTCTCCCACGTCTCCGAGGAGGTGATCGGCCAGGTCGAGGTCGACACCGCCATCGCGACCGCGGACGTCTCGGAGGGCGCCACGGTGTCGCTGACGATGCGGGACGGCGTGCTCCGCGCCACGCCCGGCGAGACCGGAGGCGCGACGGCCGTCGCCGTCTCCGACGCCGAGGCCGGCCGCGACGTCGGCATCACCGACTTCGACGGCGTCGTCGACTACGACTACGGCGCGGTGACCGTGGTGACGGTCCCGCCCATCCGCGACGGCGGCAGCGCGGAGGTGGACGCCGACGCGGTCGCGGAGCGAGCGTCCGACCACGACCTCGTGGCCGTCGCCGGCAACGAGGCGGTAGCGCTCGCGGACGCGGCCGGTCTCGATCCCGACGTCCGCTTCGCCACCGACGAGGCCGTCACGGAGGCCGCCACGCGCGGTCTGGACGTCCTCCTGCTGGCCGTGGGCGACCGGCTCGCCGCGCACACGGACGGCCTCAGGAATCAGAACGTGGCCTACGAGGTCGTCGACCTGACCTGAGAAGCGCCACGATCCGCTCGACCGCGTCACGCGGACCGTCGTAGCCCCGTCTCAGTCGGACCGCCCGCCGTCGGGCAGTCGTCCCGGTATCGACCGACGACAGTCCGTCTCGGCCCGACTCGACGTCGGCGTTCGGCGCGGTGCGCTTCACGCCGTCGATGCCGTCGAACGCGCCGAGCGAGACGGCCACAGCGACCGGGAACAACCGGTGTCCGGCGGATTCAGACCTCGACGGGGAGGGTGTTCAGCACGCCCCGGAGGAACGGCCCGGGGTCGTCGATCGCGAAGTAGTCGAAGTGCGGCTCGGTCAGGATGGAGATCGCGACGGCCCACAGCGACCCGGCGACCGACGGCCGCTCGACCAGCGGGGAGTCCTCGTTCAGGACGCTGGTGAGATACGCCAGTTCGCCGTGGAGGAAGTGGCTCCCGACGCCAAGCTCGTAGTCCGGATTGATCTCGTCCGCCCGACCGGTCGCGAGCAGCCAGTAGTGATAGGGGAAGTCGACGCCGGCCCGGACCGTCGACGGCAGCGACTGCCACATCCGGGGGTTGATCTCCGTGAGGACGAACTCGCCCGTATCGGCGTCGTGCATGTACTCGATGCAGGCGAGGCCGTGCCAGTCCAGTTCCGACAGCAGCGCGCGGGCGACCTGTTCCAGTTCGGGGACGTACACCGACCGCCGATACACGCCGCCCCCGCCGGTGTAGGAGGTGCCACGGATCTGGCGGTGCTGGAAGGTCGCCAGCGGCTCGCCGTGGTCGTAGATGCCGGCGAACATGTACTCGTCGTCGTAGGGAACGAACTCCTGAACGATCGGGTCGTGGTCCATCTCCTCGCGGAGCGCGTCGGCGTCGGGGACGTCGCCCGGTTCGACGTGGTGGACGTCCTTGACCACGTCCACCTCCGAGGGGCTCATCCCCTCCACGAAGGCGTCGGCGAGGACGTTGTACCTGGACTTGACGATCCGCTGCCCCTCCCAGTCGTCGACCGCCGAGAGCCGCTGCGTCTCGGGGACGGGGACGCCCGCGGACTCCGCGACCGCCGCCAGCTGAAGCCGGTCCTGAACGGCCCGGAGCTGGTCCAGCGAGGGGACGGGCAGCGAGACGTGCTCCTCGAACTCGTCGCGATACCTGGAGAGCACGTAGCAGTCCTCCGGCCGCACCGGGATCACGGTCCGGATCGACGGCCGCTCGGCGAGCGACAGCAGCGCGTCGCGGTAGGCGATCAGATCGTCCCGCGGGGGCGGGAGCGAGACGGACTCGGCGCAGTACCGGGACGCACCTGCCGGGACGCCGTCCTTGTCCGAGGCCACGACGGCCCCGACGCCCCGGTCCGCCAGCGACCGCACGCAGACGTAGCTCGCAGCGTCGTGCCCCGTCGGAATCAACACGCGTTCGTCGGCCCCCCTGGACTGCGTCATGCTACGGCGTTCCCGCACGACGGTAATCAGTATAGACCAGTAAAACTCGCTCGGGGGGTCGGTAGGCGTCGACTACGGCGCCGGACCGGTCGCGTCGCTCGCTTCACCACGCCCGCGTCCGGTCATTCCGGGGTGCGCAAGCGGAGTTTGATACCGTCCGGATCCGTCACCTCGAGGCCGCCGTCCCGTTCGCTCCCGCTCGCGTCTTCGAGGTCCCGCCCCTCGCTCGCGACCTCGCGAACGCCCGCCAGCGCGTCGGCGTCGGGCACCACCAGCTCGAACCACGCGAGCCCGCGGTCGCTCGCCGGTCTCGACCGGTTCTCCCACGTGTTCAGCCCGACGTGGTGATGGTAGTCGTCGGCGGCGACGAACAGCGCCGCGGTACCGAACTCCTGCCGGACGCGGAGTCCGATCTCGTCGACGTAGAACCGGCGGGACCGGTCGACGTCCGTGATCGCCAGGTGGACGTGCCCGACGTCGGTCCCGTCGGGCATCGCCTCGCCGTCGCCGGCCGCGTCGCGGAGGTCGTCGAGCGTCAGCGGGCGGGTCTCCATCCGGACGCGCCCGTCGGCCGTCACCGGCCACTCCTCGCGGGGCTTGTCGACGTATATCTCGACCCCGTTGCCGGCCGGGTCGGTGAGATACAGCGCCTCGCTCACGAGGTGATCGGAGGCGCCCGTCAGTTCCCACTCGGCCTCGACGCGGCGCAGGGCGTCGCCGAGCGCAGCGCGCGTCGGCACCCTGAACGCGACGTGGTAGAGCCCGGCCTCGTCGGCCCGTCGTTCGGGCACGTCCGGCGCGGATTCCAGTACCAGCAGTGGCTCGTCCGCACCGAGAACGACCCGGTCGGTAGTCCGCTCGTGGACGCGGAGCCCGACGACCCGCTCGTAGAAGTCCGCGGCTCCCTCGACGTCGCCGACCCGGAGCGCGACCCGTCCGACGCGCGTCGACGGCGGTAGTTCGTCCATGTTGTTCGTTCGCTCACGCCCCAGATATATGCTATGCTCGATCCAACGTCGTCCATGGCCGCCTTTCGATTCGAGTACGACCCCGCGGTGCTCCGGTGCGGCCGCGGCGCCGTCGCGGACCTCGGCGCGGAACTGGACGCGCTGGGCCACGAGCGGGCGCTCGTGGTGACCGGCGGGACGGTCGGCTCGACCGACGCCCGTGGTGGCCGTCCCCACCACGATGGCCGGCGCCGACCACACCGATGCGGCGGGGATCACCGCGACGCCGGACGGGGGGCTCGTCGACCGGCCGGTCGACGGCGGCGTCTCCGATCCGGCTCTGATGCCGGCGGCGGTCGTCTACGACCCCGAACTGATCGAGACGACCCCGCGGAGCGTCCTCGCCGCGTCGGCGATGAACGGCTTCGACAAGGGGATCGAGACGCTGTACGCGCGGGCGTCGACGCCGATCACGGACGCGACGGCCCGGCGCGGCCTCCGGCAGTTCCGGGCGGGCCTGCTGGGGTTCGCCGACGGCGACCCCGGACCCGAGGACCTCGACCGGGCCGTCGAGGGCCTGGCGCTCGTCCAGTACGGCGTCTCGCGCCCCGACGCCGGTACGCTCTCGGTGATCCACGCCTTCGGCCACGGCGTCTCGCGTCCCTATCCCGTCCAGCAGGGTCGCGCCCACGGCGTCCTCGCGCCCTACGTCCTCGAGTACGTCTTCGACGCGGTCGACGGCCGCCGGGCCCTGCTCGCGGAGGCCCTGGGCGTCGGCGACGCCGACGACCCCGCGGCGGCGGTCGTCGACGCCGTCCGCGAGGTGGCCGACGCGCTGGGCCTGCCCGACCGGCTCCGGGACGTCGACGGTCCCGAACCCGGCGAGCTCGACGACGTGGCCCGCGCCGTCGTCGACGACGCGATGACGGCCGACGCTCCCGCGGGGCTCGACCCCACGCCCGCGGAGGTCCGCGAGGTGCTCGAAGCGGCCTGGTAGGCGGGCTCCCGGGGGACCGCTGGCACTCCGGCGGCGTCCGCCCACCTGGCTGTCGCGGATACATCTGGTTGCGTCGCGATACCCGGTTCGAATACGAACCTACTTCAGGGGCGGCGCAGTACGGACGGGTATGGCAGTGGAAGAGCGGCAGCAGGCGTCGGACCAGCACAGCGAGGAGACCTGCTACGTCGTCGACTCGCTGGAACAGATCGGCTCGCGCTGGCGGCTGGTCGTCCTCCACGACCTCCAGGAGGGCGAGAAGCGGTTCAACGAACTCAAGCGCTCGACGGGAGCCAGTTCGCGCACCCTCTCGCGGGTGCTGGACGACCTTCGGGAGACGGGTTTCGTCACTCGCCGCCTCGAGGAGGACGCCCCCGTCGCTACCTTCTACGCTCTCACCGACAAGGGCCGCTCGCTGTGTCCCGTCTTCGACGAGATCGAGGACTGGGCGGAGGAGTGGCTCGGCGACGAGGAGTAGCTACGCGGTCGACTGCAGTTCCGGGCTCGAGACGTAGCCGGCGAGGTCGGTCGTCGTCACGATGCCGATGACGCTGCCGTCGTCGTCGACGACCGGCAGGTGGTGGATGTTCTCCTCCACCATCGTCTCCGCGGCCTCGGCGACAGTGGTCTGGGCGGTCGCGGTCACCAGGTCCGTGGACATGTACCGCTTGACGGTGGTCTCCGCCTTGGGCTTGCTCGCGGCGACGATAGCGACGAAGTCCGTCGTGGTGAGGATACCCGCGAGGCCGTCCTCGTCGGTGACGAGCAGGGAGCCGATGTCACCGTCCAGCATGCGGTTCGCGGCCGCTTCGACGAACGTGTCCGTCGAGACGGTTACCGGGGCAGCCGTCATGATGCGACTGACGAAGATGTCGTTCATAGACGGGTAGTGGAGTGGCCCCCATTTATTTGTTACCTCTCCACACACCCCCGATCGCTCCGGAGTCGGCCCGCGACCCCAGAGTCTAACAGCTACGACCCCGTTCCGGAGGCCATGGACGCCATCGACCTCCGATCGGACACGGTGACGCGCCCGACTGAACGGATGCGTGAGGCCGCCCGCGACGCCGAAGTGGGCGACGACGTCTACGGCGAGGACCCCACCGTGAACGAGCTCGAGCGGCGCGCCGCCGAGGCCGTCGGCACGGAGGCCGCGCTGTACGTTCCCAGCGGCACGATGGGCAACCAGATCGCCGTCCGCACTCACACCGAGCGCGGTGACGAGGTGATCCTCGACCGGGAGTCCCACGTCTACCGGTGGGAACTCGGCGGCCCGGCGCAGCTATCGGGCGTCCAGTCCCGACCGATCGACGCCGGGGAGCGCTGCGTCCCCACGCCCGAGCAGGTCCGCGAGGCGCACGTCCCCGAGAGCCTCCACCGTCCCGGGACCGGGCTGCTGGCGCTGGAGAACACGCACAACTACCGGGGCGGCGTCGCCGTCCCGCCGGAGCGCATCGCCGCTGCGGCCGAGGCGGCCCACGGCCTGGACGTACCGGTCCACCTCGACGGGGCGCGGCTGTTCAACGCCGCCGTGGCGCTGGACGTCCCCGCGAGCGAACTGACTGCCCCCGTCGACAGCGTGATGTTCTGCCTCTCGAAGGGCCTGGGCGCGCCGGTCGGCTCAGTCCTCGCCGGGCCCGAGGCGTTCGTCGAGGAGGCCCGCCGCGTCCGAAAGCTGTTCGGCGGCGGGATGCGCCAGGCCGGGCTGATCGCGGCCCCCGGGCTCAAAGCCCTCGACTCGGTCGACCGACTCGCCGAGGACCACGACAACGCCGCCCTGCTGGCCGACGCGCTGGACGAACTGGCGGGCGTCAGAGCGCCCGAACCGGACACGAACGTCGTGGTCGCCGACACGTCGGAGCGGGGGCTCACCGCGGAGGAATTCGTGGCCGCGTGTGAGGACGACGGCGTGCGCGCGGGAGCGTTCGACGAGCACAGAACCCGCTTTTGCACCCACAGGGACGTCTCGCGGTCGGACGTCGAGGAAGCGATCGAGCGGATCCGCGATGCGCTGACCGAGTGACCGATCGCCGGCGGACGGGCCGGGTATCGCGGAACGACTCGAGGTTTTCGCGCCACGTCAGCGAGGAACGGGCGCAGATTTCAGACAGACTACATGTATTTGGTATGGAAGATAAATAAGACAGGGGACTAATCGACCTATGTCTCACCAGCGGGTCCGGAGCGCCGGGCCGTCGGTACTCGTCGCCCTCGGCAGTGCGCTCCTCGTGATCTCCCTCCTCTATCACCTCCGGGTAGAGCGCCGTGCGCTCGACGCGAGCGGTGGTCCCCTCCTCGCTCTGGCGGTCGACGGCCTGCTGGCGCTGATCCTCGCGTTCGCGGGGTCGGTGCTGGCGGACGCCGACCTGCGACCGGCGGACGAGTGGCGCGTGGTCGCGTGGACGGTCGCGGGCGGCGCGCTGCTCTCACTGGCCCACAGCGCGACCGTCGCAGTGCGGCTGATCGAGCACCGGGAGCTCTCTGAACCGGTCTTCGTCGCGCTGGTCACCGTCGAGGTGGGTGCCCTGGCCGGCTTCGTCGCCGGGTTCTACAACGCTCGCGCCAGGCGTGACGCACGGCAGAGCCGACGGGCACGGCAGGCACTCGGATTCGTCAACCGTGCGCTCCGCCACGACCTCGGCAACCAGTTGACTGTCGTCAGGGGCCGAGCCGACGTCATCGAGGACGCGGCCGGGTCGACTGACCCGGCCCGTATCCGCGAGTGGGCCGCGGACGTGTCCGAGACCGTCGACCAGTCCGAGACCCTCATCGATTCGACGGGCACCATGGCCGAGACGCTCCTCGGGGACACCGAGGGCGACGCCGTCGACCTCGCCGCCGTCGCGGCCGCCGTCTGCGAGCGCGCCGACGAGCGCTACCGGGCGACCGTCGACTGCGATCTACCAGACTCCGCGATGGTCCGTGGCAACGAGTCGCTCCAGTCGGTCGTCAGCAACCTCGTCGAGAACGCCGTCGAGCACGGCTCGACGAGCCCTCGCTCGGCTTCGCCTCGCGAGGACGCCGTCGAGCACGGTTCCACGAGCCCCGGCTCGCAGGCTCTCGAAGACGGGCCCGGCGAACCCGCCGCCGTCGACGCTTCGGTCCGCAGTCCGGACGGGCGCTCTGCGAGTCACGAGACGGGGGCGAGTCGGGTCGCAGCGCGACGCGCCGGCGTGGGAGACCTCACCGTCGACGTCTCGGTGGCGGTCGACGGCGACGTCGTCACGCTGCGCGTCGCGGACGACGGCGTCGGCGTCCCGGACGAGCGCAAGGCATCGCTGTTCGAGCCCCGCGGCGACGAGGCGCACGGCGGCGGCCTCCACCTCGCCGCGACGCTGGTCGAGCGCTTCGACGGGTCGATCAGCGTCTCCGACAACGACCCGCGGGGTGCCGTGTTCACAGTGGAGCTACCGCGTGCCCCCTAGAGCGAGTCACGCATCGCCGCCACGCCGGCGTCGGGGTCGACGGCGGCTCCCTGGCGGTCGAGCGCGTCGCCCAGCGAGGACAGGAGGTAAGACACGTTCTTCGCCCGTGCGGAGTGACCCATGCAACCGATGCGGAAGATGTCGCCCTCGAGGTCGCCGAGGCCGCTGGCGATCTCGAGGTCGTACGTCTCCAGCAGATACTCCATGACCTGCCCGTCGTCGACGCTGTCGGGCACGCGGACGGCGTTGAGGCTGGGCAGCCAGTACTCGTCCGGCGCGTTCATCTCCAGCCCCATCGCCTCGACGCCGGCCTTCAGCGCGCCGGCGACGCGGCGGTGGCGGTCCCAGCGCTCCTCGATGCCCTCCTCCGCGACCAGCCGGAGCGCCTCGCGGAGACCGTAGACGGCCGTGATCGGCGCGGTGTGGTGGTACGAGCGGTCCTCGCCCCAGTACCCCTCCAGCAGGCTGAGGTCGAGGTACCACGACCGGGCCGGCTCGTCGCGGGAGAGCACCTTGTCCATCGCGCGGTCGTTCAGCGTCAGCGGGCTGGCGCCGGGCGGACAGGAGAGGCACTTCTGGGGCCCGGCGTAGGCGACGTCGACGCCCCAGTCGTCGACCCGGAGCTCGACGCCGCCCAGCGAGGTCACGGTGTCGGCGATCACGTAGGCGTCGTGCTCGTGGGCGATCGAGGTCAGTTCGGGCACGTCGGGCTGGAGGACCCCCGTCGACGTCTCCGCGTGGACGAAGCCGAACACGTCTGGCTGGTGGGTGGCGAAGGCCTCCTCGACGGCGGCGGGGTCCAGCGGCTCGCCCCAGGGCGCGTCGACGTGGACGACCTCGCCGCCCGCGCGCTCGGCCATGCTCTCCATCCGGCCGCCGAAGTAACCGTTCGTCGGGACCAGCATCGTGTCGCCCGGTTCCACGAGGTTGCCGATGGCGGCCTCCATCGCCGCGGATCCGGTCCCGCTGACGGGAATCGTCCACTGGTTGTCGGTCCGGAACGTGTACCGGAGCAGCTCCTGGACCTCGTCCATGATCTCGATGAACGAGGGGTCCAGGTGGCCGACCAGCGGCGTGCTCATCGCTCGCAGCACGCGCGGATGTACGTCGCTGGGGCCAGGGCCCATCAGCGTCCGATCCGGCGGCGTCAACTCCTCGGTCTCGGGTGCCGACGTCATGGGGCTGGGTGTGTGACGCGCTCACGGAAAGCATTTGCGTCCGGCACCCGGGCCGGCCCCGGGACGGACGTGACTGTCCGGCGACCAGAAGCAAAGATTCTTAAGCGACGTCGGTCTGGCTTCAGACATAGTCAGCCGTCACTCGTGATTTTCGCGACGGCGCTGACAGGTGCAGACGTTTCCATACATGAGTTCCGCAGACGAGACCCTAGAGACGATACGGACACAGGTCGAGGACGAGACGCCAGACGACGTCGAGATCGCGTCGGTCACCTTCGAGGGGCCCGAACTGGTGGTCTACACGCCCGACGCGCGCAAAGTCGCCGACAGGAACGGCATCGTGCGCGACCTGGCGCAGCGCCTCCAGAAGCGGATCACCGTCCGGCCGACGCCGGACGCGCTGGTCCCGCAGCGCGAGGCCCGCGACACGATCCGCAGCCTGATCCCCGAGGACGCCGGGGTGCAGAACCTCGACTTCGACAGCGAGACCGGCGAGGTGTTCATCGAGGCCGAGAAGCCCGGCCTCGTGATCGGCCGCCACGGCGAGACGCTGGACGAGATCTCGGCCGCCGTCGGCTGGACCGCCGAGGTCGTCCGGACGCCGCCGATGGAGTCCTCGACCGTCTCGAACGTCCGGAACTTCCTCAAGCAGGAGCGCGACGAACGCCGCGACATCCTGGAACGGGTCGGTCGTCAGATCAACCGCCCCGTCTCCGACGGCGAGGACTGGGTCCGCCTGACGACGCTGGGCTGCTGTCGCGAGGTCGGCCGCGCCTCGTTCCTCCTCCAGACGCCCGAGTCGCGCATCCTCATCGACTGCGGCGACAAGCCCGGCGCCGCCGACGAGGTGCCCTACCTCCAGGCGCCCGAGGCGCTCGCTGCGGGTCCGAACTCCATCGACGCCGTCGTCCTGACCCACGCCCACCTCGACCACTCCGCCCTGATCCCCATCCTGTTCAAGTACGGCTACGACGGCCCCATCTACACCACCGAGCCGACCCGCGACCTGATGGGTCTGCTCCAGCTCGACTACCTCGACGTCGCCGCCAAGGAGGGCCGCACCCCGCCCTACGAGAGCCAGCAGGTCCGTGACGCGCTGAAGCACACCATCCCCGTCGAGTTCGGCAACGTCACCGACATCGCGCCGGACGTGAAGCTCACCATGCACAACGCCGGCCACATCCTCGGCTCCGCGGTGTGTCACTTCCACGTCGGCGAGGGGCTGTACAACGTCGCCTTCTCCGGCGACATCCACTACAAGGACACCCGGCTGCTGGACGGCGCGGTCAACGACTTCCCGCGCGTCGAGACGCTCGTGCTGGAGTCGACCTACGGCGGTCGCAACGACTACCAGACCGACCAGGAGGACTCCGAGCGCGTCCTCAAGCGCGTCATCAACGAGGCCCACGAGCGCGACGGCAAGGTCCTCATCCCCGCCTTCGCGGTCGGCCGCTCCCAGGAGCTGATGCTCGTCCTCGAGGAGGCCATGAGCTCCGGCGAGATCCCGGAGATGCCCGTCTACCTCGACGGGATGATCCGCGAGGCGACGGCGATCCACACCGCCTACCCCGAGTACCTCCGGGAGTCGCTGCGCCAGCGCATCCTCTACGAGGACGACAACCCCTTCCTCGCCGAGCAGTTCCAGCAGGTCGACGGCGGCGACGAGATGCGCCAGGACATCGCCGACGAGGGGCCCTGCATCGTCCTGACCACGTCCGGTATGGTCACCGGCGGGCCCGTCATGTCGTGGCTCCGCCTGCTCGGTAGCGACCCGGACAACACGATGGCATTCGTCGGCTACCAGGCCGAGGGGACGCTCGGCCGGCAGATCCAGCGCGGCCAGGACGAGATCACTCTCTCGGACCGCACCGGCCCCCGCGCCGAGCGCGTCTCCCTGAAGCTGAACGTCGAGACGGTCGACGGCTTCTCCGGCCACGCCGACCGCCAGGGGCTGGAGACGTTCGTCGAGACCATGCACCCCCGCCCCGAGAAGGTCCTCTGCGTCCACGGCGACGAGTCCTCGACCAACCAGCTCTCCTCGGCGCTCTACCAGAACTTCAACATGCGGACGTTCAACCCGAAGAACCTGGAGACGTTCCGACTCGTCTGAGCCGTCGCGGCTCCGCCCCTCCTCTATTCTGCCGCTGCCTCGCCAGCCCGGCCGCGCGCGGGCTTCGAGAACCGCACCGCCCACGTGCTCCCATCGCGTCGAGCCGTCGCGGTCTCGGGTTCGTCGTCGACGGCGTCCGCCACGGCCGAGCGCAGCGGCGCCGGGGGCTGATCGACGAGCACGTCCAGCGACTCGCCCGGGTCGAGTGCGTCGTACTCGGTCCGGACCTGATCGCGGCGGGCCCGTTCCGGGACGCCGCGAAGGTCCAGCGCGTCGGGCCCGGCGGCGATGCGGTCGGCCTCGTCCAGCGTCTCACGGACCGCGCCCGCGATCGACCGGAACGGGTCGGGCACGTCGCCGTCGGTCGACCGCAGGTCCTCGTCGACGGGCAGCTCCGCCAGGACCTCCGCCCGGACCTCGGGCGGCTCGCCGAAGGGGGCGTGCTCGTCGCCGCAACTGGGGCAGGTGTAGCCGGCCATGTTGAAGACGGCCCCGAGGACGGGCACGCCCTGCTCGCGGAACAGCGTCTCCGACCGGCCGGTGTCCCCGGCCGCGGTCGGGAACGGCGTCGACACCAGCACGACGCCGTCGATCGGGAACGACTGCAGCGCCGTGAGGACGACGTCGCCCGTCCCCGGCGGCAGGTCGACGACGAGCGTGTCGACGTCCCACGCCGCGTCGGTCAGCAGCTCCTCGACGGCCTCGTGGGCCATCGAGCCGCGCCAGGCCAGCGGCTCGTCGTTGGCGATCAGGCCGACGCTGACTGCCTGCACCCCGTCCCGTTCGACCGGCTTCGCGGCGCCGTCGGCGGTCGTCTCCAGCGGCCCCTCCAGGTCGAGGAGGTCGGGGACGTTCGGGCCGTACACGTCGGCGTCGAACAGTCCGACGGACTCGCCCTCGGCGGCCAGCCCGCGGGCCAGTTGCGTCGCGACGGTGGTCTTGCCGACGCCGCCCTTCGCGCTGGCGACGGCGACCACTCGGTCGACGCCGTCGAGCGTGATCCCGTGGTCCGGCCCCGCCGCGTCGGCGTCGACGCGGACGTCCTCGACGCCGGGTAGCTCCAGCGCGGCGGAGCGCATCCGGTCGGCCAGCAGGTCGGCCGTCTCGGGGTCGCGCCCGTCGAGGGCGGCGTCGACGGCGACGGCCCCGCCGGTCACGTCGATTCCGCCGACGGCGCCCGCGTCGACCACGTCCGTCCCGCTCGCCGGGTCCGTCACCTCGCGCAGCGCCGCCCGGACGTCGTCGGGGGTCGGTTCCGCGTCGCCGCTCTCGTGCTCGCTCATGCTGTCACCAGGTCTCCCCGTGGTCGGTCTCCGGCTCCGGCCCCTCCTCGGCGTCCATCAGCGTCCCGCCGTAGGGGCAGTACTCGACGTCGTACACCTCGTCGATCCGCTCCAGCAGGTCCTCGCGGCGGCCGACGAGGTCCGTCTCGAACGCCGACTGCTTCAGGGCGGCGACGATCGCCTCGTCGTCCAGTAGACCGTCGCCGTAGGCCGCGGCGACGCCGTCGCGGAA
The DNA here is from genome assembly GCF_020217425.1 of Halomicrobium urmianum. Classification (NCBI taxonomy): domain Archaea; kingdom Methanobacteriati; phylum Methanobacteriota; class Halobacteria; order Halobacteriales; family Haloarculaceae; genus Halomicrobium; species Halomicrobium urmianum. Next base: position 40,388 of record NZ_CP084090.1, on the reverse strand, counting down.
CGTGTCGGCGTTGCGCCGGCAGCGCAGCCCCTCGTCGACGCCGTCCCGGACGTCGGCCTCGCCGGCGTCCAGTGGCACGGCCTCGAACCGCTCGATGGCGCGCTCGTCGTAGTCGGCGGCCTTCGAGAGGATCTCGGCGGCCCGCTCGACGCGGGAGAGGTTCGCCCACGCGTCGCGGGCGGCCGGCGCGACCATCGCGTCGACCACGTCGTCCCACGTCGTCGCGCGCTCGGGGTCCTCCAGCGCCTGCGCGACGAACGCGCCGACGTGTTCGTCGGGGACGGTCACGCCGAGCGACGAGTCGAGCGTCCCGCCGGAGCCGCCCGGGTCGCTCGCTCCGTCGTCGCCGTCGCCGCTGTCGTTCGCGTCCGGTGCCTCGCGGTCGTCCGTGGCGTCGAGTTCGTAGGTCATCGGTCGGTCATGTCGGAGTCGAGGTCGCGCCGCGGGTCGAACCCGGGAGCCCCGCCCGGCGCGGTCGACTCCTCCGACCAGCCGGTGGGGTCCGACGGGTCCGGCCGGAAGCCCTCGACCGCCTGGTCACCGGGCGTGTCCGGACCGCTCCCGGGCGCGGTCGGCGGGTCGACGTCGGCGTCGAGCCGATCGGGTTCGACGCCGCGGGCGTCGGCCAGCGCGTGCCTGGCCGTCCGCGCGACGTCCTCGCTGCGGTCGGTCAGGCCGTGGGTCTCCAGCGCCTCCTCGGCGCGGTCGGTGCCGATCCGGCCCAGCCCCTCGGCGGCCTTCGCCCGGGCGAAGGCGTTGGCCTCGCGGGCCAGCAGCGCCGCGAGGATCCGCTCGGCCTCCTCGCGGTCGGTCGGGTCGCGCCCGAGGAACTGCGCGGCGTACTCGCGGACGGCCGGATGGGGATCGGACTTGACGCGCTCGACGAGCAGGTCCTGATCGGCCGCGTCGAGCTTGCCCAGCGCGATGACGGCGTTGCGACGGACCCAGCCGCTGTCGTCTCCCAGCGCCTCGCGGAGGCGGTCGGCGTCGCCGCCGGCCCTGGAGAGGGCGACGACGGCCTCGGCCCGCACCCACGGCTCGGGGTCGTCGAGCGCGGTCTCGATGGCCTCCCTCCCCGTGCCGGCGACGCCCAGCGCCTCGACGGCGAACTGCCGGACGTCGGCGTCGTCGTCACCGCGGACGCGCTCTGTCAGCGCCGCGACCGTCGCGTCGTCGAGGCTCTCCTCGGCGCCGTCGACCAGCGCGAGCGCGGCCTCCCGGCGCGTCCGGGCCGCGTCGCCGGACAGGACCTCGCGGAGGCCGTCCTCCGTCTCCGCGGGGGCGCGACCCAGCGCGCTCCAGTTCTCGTGGCTCATTCCACGGCCCTCCAGTAGACGGCCGCCCAGCTGACGATCACGGCCGCGACGAGGCCGCCGAGGTAGCCGAAGGGCTGGGGGAGGCCGCCGCTGCCGCCGCCACCGCCGCTTCCCTCGCCGCTGCCGTCGCCGCCGTCGCCGTCGCTGCCACCGGGGTTCGCCGCCGACAGTTCGCCCGTCTCGGTGTCGAGCGTGCTGAACTGCAGCGTGATCGACTTCTTCCCGTTGACCTCGTCGGCGCTACCGTTCCAGGCGGCGAAGGCGAGGTACATCGACTCGTTGGCGCGGAAGACGGCGTCGTGGGTCCCGTCCGTGGCGTGCTCGCGAACGAACGCGACCGACCACTGGTCGCCGTCGCGCGTCGCGGTGGCGTCGACGTTCTGGGCGGGCGCGTGGGACAGCGAGCCGAAGCCGGCTGCGTAGTAGTTCTGCCCGTAGTCGTCGTACTCGCCCTGCGAGAGGGGGTTCCCGGCGGCCAGACCGGGCTTCGTCTCCCGGTCGGGATTGGGGTACGCGTACATGTCGCCGGTCCACTCCGCGTGGTCGTCGGCGCCGTACTGCCACTGGGCACGCCAGTACCAGATGTTGACCGGGGTGCCGGCCGCGCCCATCGTGATCGGCGGCTGCTCGCCGCTGCGGAACATGATCGCCGCGGCGTCGCTGTAACTCTCGGGCGAGGCGAGGCTGGTGTCGTTCGTCGGGTCGTCCCAGGTCAGCCGGAAGGCGACGTGGGAGTCGTTAGTCATCGCCTGCACCTCCATCTCGTCGACGCTCCCGCCGCCGTAGGGCAGGGCCATCTGCTGTTTCGACAGCGAGACGGTCCGCGAGGGCGCGTCGCTCCACTGCTGGCTGGCCGCGGCCTGGGGCACCTGATCGGTCGCGACTATCGGCTGCTGGCCGCCCGTGACAGCGGCCGTCACGGCTCCCTGGGCCACGACGAGCAGGGCGGCGACGACGGCGGCCGCCGCGGTGGCTCGCCGGGCGGCCCCGCGGTCGAACTCAGGCATCGGTCGTCACCCCCTGGGTCGACGCCGGGTCGGGGTGACTCGCCGCGTCGCGCTCGACCAGCGCGGCGGCCAGTTCGGCCGCGCGTGCGTAGACCTCGTGCGCGCCGTCAGCGGCGTCCGAATCATCCGGGCCGTTGCCCACCTCCGCCGTCACGGCGTGGGCGAGGTCGGGGACGAAGGCGACGAGGTGCTCGTCGACGGCCGTCGCGGTGGCCCGCGCCAGCCGGTCGGCCGCCTCCTCGTCGCTGTCGGCCAGCGCCGCGGCTCGCTGGGCGGCCAGCACCTGCAGCAGTTCGAGCTCGACCGCGACGTGGTCGTGGCGCTCGTCGAACTCGGAGCCGGGTTCGAGGCCGAACTGCTCCAGCAGGCCGACGACGGTGGCGATCCGGCGCTGCTTCTCGCCGACGTCGCCCTCGACGGTGTGCTCGGCCTCGTAGGGAACGACGGGGTAGGTGCCGTCCGCGCCGGGGACGCCGAACAGGTCGTTGTACGCCGATTCGAGCCCGTCTCTGTCGACGCCGTCGAGGGCCTCGATGAGCCGGTCGACCTCCTCGCGGGGGCCGACGGCGTCGCCGGCCGCCCGGACGGCCGACTGCACCTCGCCGTCGGTGAGGTCGGCGACGGTCGTCTCGTCCGGGAACTGGAGCGCCGCGGCGGCGTAGCCGTACAGTGCGGCGCGGCGCGCGTGGAACTGTTGATCCTCCATGGTATCACCTCAGGGCTGGTTGGTCCACTGTTCGCCCTCGCGGACCTCCATGGGCTCCTCGATGGGGACGTCCGCGACTTTCTCGCCGGTGCGGTCCCAGCCCCTCGCGCGGTCCTCGGTGACCTCGTAGGTCTCGATGAGCCGCGTCGTCGCGCCGAACAGCTGGAGGATGCCCAGCACCTCGTGGCTGGGGTTCCGGACCCGCTTCTGGACGATGCGGACGGACTCCTCGTAGGTGTCGCCCGGCCAGTCGTTGCGCTTTTCCTCCTCGTTGGGCGTGAACATCTGGGTCAGGAACTCCGGGGGCACGTGGTACGGCGGCATGTAGAACACCTGCGGCCGCGTGCCGAACTGCGGGTACAGCGGCAGCGCCACCTTCTCGTCGGAGTGGACGAGGTAGTTGATCGGCGAGCGACCGCCGGGAGCGTCGCCGCCGGGCGAGGGCGCGTCGGGCCCGCGGTTGATGTTGCCGTGCAGGCGTGTCTTCCCGATGCAGGAGGAGACGCAGCGGGGGACGTTACCCTCCTCGATGCGTGGGTAACAGCCGACGGGCTTCTCGGTGATGCCCGTCTCCGGGTTGTACATCGGCTTGTGGTAGGGACACCCCTTGACGCAGCGGCGGTAGCCGCGGCAGCGCTCCTGGTCGAGCAGGACGATGCCGTCCTCCTCGCGCTTGTAGATGGCCTGGCGCGGACAGGCCGCGAGGCAGGCGGGGTTCTTGCAGTGGTTGCACAGGCGCGGCAGGTAGAACTGCCACATGTCGTGGTACTCGCCTTCCTCGACGTCGGACTCGACGACGTCGCCCTCGGGGTACTCGCCGTGGACCTGATCGTCGCCCAGCGCGGGGTACTCCCATGCGCCCTTCTCGGCGATGTAACCGCGGACCTGCTCGCCGTCCCCGGCGGCGTCGAAGATGGTCTCGTCGGAGCCGAGGTCCTCCAGCAGGCGCATGTCCCAGCCCAGCGGGTAGCCGCCGTAGGGCTCGGTCTCGACGTTCATCCACCACATGTACTCCTCGCCCTCGCCGCTGGTCCAGGTAGACTTGCAGGCGAACGAGCAGGTGTTGCAGTTGATACAGCGGTTGATATTGACGACCATCCCCCAGTGGTAGTCCCGCTCCTCCTCGCGGTGCTCATAAGGGTAGCTGTGATCGCGGCCGAGTTGCGGGTTGTAGACATTTGCCATCAGTCGTCACCTCCTCCGGTCTCGCAGTTGCTCATCAGTCGTCACCTCCGGTCGGGGAACCGGGCTGCAGCGATCCGCCGATGTAGTCCTCGATCAGGTCGTCCCGGCGGGCGTCGCCGGGCCACCAGTCCGCCTCCTCGTACTTCTCGACCTCGACGAGGTCGTCGCGGTTCGTCCCGGTCGGGGCCCAGACGGTCTCCTCGTAGCCGTGTTCGAGTTCCGCCCCGTGCCAGGCGATCTCCTCCTCGACCGCCTCGGAGATGTTGGGGTCGCCGAAGACGGCCTTGTGGACGAGGTCGTCGGTCTCCTGCAGCGGGTCCAGCCACAGGTTCGTCGTCACGTTGTAGCCGCGTTCGGCGTCCTCGTCGGCCTCCTCGTCCTCCGGGAAGTGCTGGGGCCACCAGCCGTGCCAGATGGTCAGCTGGCCCATGTCGCCGGCCGAGCGCGGGCGCTGGCGCTCGCTGATCATCGCGCGCACGACGAGGCTCCCGCGGTCGTTCCCGATCCGGACGTAGTCGCCGTTATCGACGTCCATGTCCGCGGCGTCCTCGGGGTGGATCTCGACGAACGCCTCGCCCAGCGGCGCGGCGTCCTCGCTCTCGCCGTCGCCGGTCGGGAACGAGAAGTCGTCGACCAGCCGGTCGGTCCCCTCGGGGTCGGCGCTGACGCTGCCGAAGTCCCGGGCCGACCAGACGAGGTTCCAGTCGGTCATCCCCCACGAGGAGTGGGTCCGGTACTTCGGGTGCGGCGTGTTGTAGTAGAACTGGTACTCCTGGTCGTGGTAGATCGGGTTCTCCTCGTCCTTGGCCTCGTCCCACGTCTTGTTCCGGCCGTAGGGCGTCCCCTCGACGCTCTCGATGTGATCCAGGTCAGAGCGGCCCAGTTCGAGGAAGCGGTCCTCCTCCTTGTGGAACTCCATCCGGCCGGTCTTGGTGTAGAACGGTCGATCCTCGTGGATCTGCCCCCAGAAGGGGACCCGCGGGTAGGTCTTGAGCTGGAGGCGCTCGGGGCCGTCCTCCAGGTCCTCGACGTCGATGTCCCGGGTCGTCATGCCGGCGTCGAGCGCCTGCTGGATGTACTCCTTCGGGTCGCCGTCCTCGTCGAGGAACTCCGCGAAGTACTCCCGGTAGGAGTCGACGTTGCGCTCCGCGGGGTCGGTCTTCTCGTCGAGCTTCTCGGCGACCCTGGCCACGGCCTCCCCGTCCTGCATGGTGTCGTAGATGGGGTCCATCACCCCGCTGTCCATCTGCAGGAAGGGGTTCTCCGGTCCGACCGTGATGTCGGGGTACTCACATTCCAGCCAGGAGGGGACCGGCAGCACGATGTCGGCGTGGCGCGCCGAGTAGGTCATGTGCATGTCCGAGACGACGAACAGCTCGTTTTCCGTCTCGGGGTGCTTGACGAAGTTCTCGACGACGTGCTGCTGGTGTTTGGTCTGGTTCAGGAGGTTGCAGTTCATCGTCCAGAGGATCCGGGGCTTGGACATCGTGTAGGTGTCCGCGCCCTCCGGCACGACCGGCTCCTCGGCGTCCTCCTGGGGAGTGAGGTCCAGTTCCTCGTCGAAGTCGCCCCGGAGCTCGTGGGGGTCCAGCGACTCGCCGCCGAAGAAGGCGAAGGCGTAGCCGGGGTACATCCCGTGGGCGGAGTGGCCGTCGGGGTTGACGTACTCCGGGTAGCCGTCCAGCAGCTCGATCTTGTACTGGCCGGAGTAGTTGTAGTAGCCCGCGCCCCGTTCGCCGATGTTGCCCAGCATCGACTGGACGAAGAAGATGGTCCGCTGGAGCGAGTCGTTGGAGTGGAACCAGTGGTTGATCCCCTCGCCGGTGAACCACTGGCCCTTCTCGGCGTCGGCGAACTCCCGGGCGGTCTGGCGGAGCTTGTTGGCCGGGATGGTCGTGATGTCCTCGACCGTCTCCGGGTCGTAGTTCTCCACGACGTTGTCGCGCTGGCGCGCGAAGTCCGACCGGACGGCCACCGTCGACCCGTCGGCCAGTTCGACCTCGCGATCGACGTCCAGCCGGGGCTCGTCGGGCGTCTCCGAGCCGACCGACTCCCGGTCGACCGCCACGAGGTCGCCGTCCCGGCCGAGCGCCACGAAGTCGCCCCAGTCGCGCTCCTCGTTCTGGTGGTCGACGTCCTCGGGCGGGGCCTCGTAGTCCTCGAAGACTTCGTGTGCGCGGAGGTATTTCCCGTCGTCCTCGCGCACGAGCAGCGGCAGGCTCGTGAACTGCCGCATGAAGTCGGCGTCGTACAGCTCCTCGTCGATGATCACGTGGGCCACGCCCAGCGCGAACGCCGGGTCGGAGCCGGGGCGGACGGGGAGCCAGCGGTCGCACTTCTGGACCGTCGGCGAGTAGTCGGGATAGACGCCGACCATCTTGCCGCCCCGCTCGCGGGTCTCCTGCAGGAAGTGGTTGTCCGCGAGCTTGTTGTGGATCAGGTTCTTCCCCTGCATGATCGTGTAGTCGGCCTGTCGCCAGGCCGACGCGTCGGCGTCGCTGGTCTGGTAGCCCGTCGTGATGACGTGTCCCGGCGGCAGGTCGGCGTACCAGTCGTACTCCGTCCACTCGCAGCCGCCGAAGATGGACGCCAGCCGACGCCCCGCGCCGTGGCGGGTGATCAGCCCGTCGGACTTGATCGCGTTGAAGATGTGGAACCGCTTGTTGTCCTCCAGGTTCGCCATCTTCTCGGCGATCAGGTCGAACGCCTCCGCCCAGGAGACGCGCTCGAACTCGTCCTCGCCGCGGCCCTCCTGGTTCGGGTCCTCGGGGTCCCAGCCCTTGCGGACCATCGGGTACTTGATCCGCGAGGGCTCGAACGTCCGGCGGTGCAGCGACAGCCCTTTCATGCACCCGCGCGGGTTCCAGTGCTGGGTGACGTCGGCCTGCTCGTAGCCGCCCGGACTCCCCGGTCCGGGACTCCCCTCCTCCTCGTGGTAGATCTGCTCGGCCCGGATCGGTACCCCGTTTTTCATGTAGAAGTTCAGCGCGCACGACTGGGTGCAGTTCGGGTGACAGACCGTCCAGTCCACCTCGTCGTACGCGTATATCTCGTGATACACCTCCTCCCAGTCACGGTTGGGGTACGACCGGAGCGGGTTCTCGACGCTCGTGATCGGCTCCGTCGCCTGCGTGGCGCCCCAGGCACCGCCGACCATCGCCCCGACGGCGCCAGTCCCCGCCGCAGTCAGGAAGTCGCGCCGCGTCAGCGTCACGGTACACCCCTCCGGAGACCTGACAACGCGGTATGCTGTCGATGCATACCCGACGAGTCGACCCCCTGCCACCCTCAAGCACCCGTTGATTCCTGTCCGCTGAGAACCGAAGCGAAGATATTCACCGACCTTTTTTATGGCAGTTCGGCTCGGTGCAGTCTAGCGGTCGTCCGGCACGGTCGCCGCGCCGGAACCCCTCCGCCGATCAGATGTACCCGAGGTCCTCGAGGTTCGACCGCACCGACTCGACCTCGCCCGCCCGTCGCTCCTCGACGTCGGCGCCCGAGGACTGCTCGGTGAGCGCTTCGACGGCGGCTGCGACGTCGAGCACCGACTCGACGCCCTCGACCGCCTCGGGCTCGGTCGCGCCGTAGAACGTCGAGTGGCTGTGTTCGCCCGCCTGGAGGCCGTGGTCCGCGGCGACGACGAGCGCGTCGTCGGGCCCGAGCTGGTCCCGGACGCCCTCCGTCCACCGGGCGGCCTGCTCGTAGTGGCGGCGCCGCCACTCGTCGTCGCCGACGGTCGGCGCGAGGTGACCGACCGTGTCGAGGTAGCCGAGCCAGACGAACACGAGGTCGTACTCGCGGTGCAGCGCCGTCTCGACCACGCCGATCTTCGACGCCGCCTCCGACGCGATCCGCTGCTCGAGCACCGGCAGCGGCACCGACGGATTGTGGTGCAACTCGCCGTCCTCGCCCTCCTCGACGTTCAGGTAGTCGGCGAGCTGGGCGCCGCGGTCGTACACGATGTCCAGTTCGGCGTCGGTCTCCGTCCGGTAGTTCGGGACGGCGATCGGGAGCGCCGAGCGGCCGTCGAAGATGGTCGACAGCCCGCGCTCCTCGTAGTCGGCCGGCTCGTAGGCGTCCAGTTCGGCCCCGCGGTTCCGGAGCCACCGGCCGATGCGCGTCCGCACCTCCTCGGGGACGATGCCGGCCGCGGCGGACGACAGCCTGTCGATTCGCGGGTCGCCCCAGTCGGCGCCGCCCTCCTCCGTCGCCGACCGAATCCCGGTCTCTGACGGGTGGGCGCCCGTGATGATCGAGGGCCACAGCTCCTGGGTGTGGGGCACGCCGAGCACCGGGTTGTCGATCGTCTCGATCTCGCGGTGGTGGGGGACGAACCGGTCGGCGAGGCCCATCGACGTGGCGACCTCGTGGTCGAGGCCGTCCCAGCCCAGCACGACGGTCGTCATTCCGCCACCTCCGCCGTCCGCCCGGACGGCTCGGCGGTCTCGTCCGACTGCTCCGCGGTCCGCTCGGTCACGTCGACGATCTCACCGGACGGTTCCGGCCGCTCGCCGTCCCCGACGATCGATCCGGCTATCCACCCGGCGGCGCGCTTCAGGTGCGGCATCGGATCCCGGCCCGTCGCGGCGGCGTACGGGACGTTCATCGCGACTGTCTGGAACGACTGGAGCCCGTACTTCCCGCCGACGTACCCCTCGGTCCACCCGATCTGGTGGCGCTCCTGGCAGTCGTGGACGAACCGGGCGTGCGCGTGGAAGAACCACGCGTACCCGCCGGACTCGATCCACCGCCGGAGGTACTCGTCCTCGAGGACGGCGACGTCCGACGGGATCTGGACGTCGGCCACGGCCTCGCGACGAATCAGCGTCGCGTGGGTCCCCCCGCGCCGGGAGCGGCTGTGGACCCAGTCGCTGGGGTGCTCGGAACGGGACGCCTTCCGCCCCTGGACGGCGCCGACCGCGGGCGCGACCGCGTCCAGCAACCGCTCGACGTAGTCCGCCCGGACGCGCACGTCGTCGTCGAGGAACCAGAACCACTCCGTCTCGACGAGGTCGATCGCCCGCCTGCGCGCCGCGGGGAGCGGCATCGACTCCGAGACGACGGTCGCGTCCCAGCCGTGCGTCTCGGCGGCCTCGCGGGCCAGCTCGCGAGTCTCGTCCACGCTCTCGTCGTCGACGACGATCAACTGGTTCACCGACGCCGCCGACCGGTCGATCGCCGCCGCTGCTCGTTCCAGTGTCTGCTCGATGACGTCGGCCGACTCCTTTGTCGGCATTGCGATGTCTATCTCCATAGGTAGATCTGGGAAGCGTTGTCCGCGCCGGGAGACCGGCGCGGGGACCGTCTTGCCGTGTCACGGGTTGGGCGAGGAAACAGGTTAACTGATTTACAGTAAGGCGTCCGGATAGGGTCCGTTTACCTTCGGCGTTGAGGTCGGAAGCTAGCGAGTAACGTCCGCGCCGGAGGTGCCGGTCGCTGTTCCCCCGGCCAGAAGCCACAAGCCAGCCCCCGCAGGCATCCCGTACGATGTAGCGACTCGCGGGCGCGACCGTCGCGGCCGTCGCCGGTCTCGTCGCGCTCGCCGCCGTCGGCGCGGCGTTCGGCGTGTTCTGCCCGGTGGTCCGCCTGGCACTCGTCCTCCTCGGACTCGCCTTCCTCGCTGGGGCCGCCCTCTCGCTCGTCGAGGCCGTCCAGCGGCCCTCCCAGCTATAGTAGAAATTGAAACTATTTACACATCGAAGGGCATTACGGGTGCCCTTCGAGTGTGTCAGTGCGTTCAATTTCTACTATAGCCCCCGACGGCGTACTACTCGACATGGAACGTAACGGCCTCGAATCGGAATCGCACCCCGCATCGGTCCGTCGGCGTACGCGGGGCTGGCTCGCCGTCTTCGTCGTCGCCGTCATCGCGACGTATCACCTCGTTCTCCGCCCGTTGCACCGGACGTGGGGAGCCACGGGCGAGGAGGTCGCCTGACGGCTACCCGGCGACGAACCCGTCGCGGACCCGGTCGACGAAACCACCCGGGCGATCCCGGTCCACGCCCCTCGCGAGCAGGTCTGGCCGTGGCTCGTCCAGCTCGGCCAGGGACGCGGCGGTTTCTATAGTTACGCCTAGCTCGAGAACCTCGCCGGCGCGGGCATCAACAACGTCGACCGCGTCGTCCCGGAGTATCAGGACCTGACGGAGGGCGACACGATCCGGATGGTCTGCGAGGACTACTGGTCGCAGAGCCCGGTCACGTCGATGACCGTCGCCCGGATCGAACTCGACCGCACGCTGGTCCTCCGGGGCCACGACGGCGGGACGTGGACGTTCCACCTCGACCGGATCGACGACGCGACGACCCGCTTTATCGTCCGCGGGCGGAAACCGGCGGCCCGAACGACCCTCGGATACGCCGTCCGATACCTGTCCTACGAACTCCCGCACTTCGTCATGGAACGCGGGATGATGCGCGGGATCGAGGCCCGCGCCGAACGCGGCACTCGGGGTGCGGACTAGTCCGCTGTTACCCGAGCGGCGTGGTCGGTACTGGCCTTCCTCGAGCCGGTCACTCCGTTCGCGAGGACCCCGCAGAAACGAGCGCTGAGGGATTTGAACCCCCGGCAACGTGGTCCGAAGCCACGCACTCTGTCCAGGCTGAGCTAAGCGCCCTCAGGCATTTCTAATTCGACGTTCGGGTTTAAACTCCCCGGTTCCGGACAGGCGTGAGACCCCAAAGGCGAAATAGGAACCCGACGAAGGCGGCAGGTACCGACGGGGGTCAGGCCGAGACGGGGGACACTGAGTGATGTACGAACTTGGGGCGCAGTTCGGTGACGGGAGGGTTTCGCCGGGGACGAACGTCCTCGTGGTGGGGCCGCCGCTGACTGGCAAGCAACGCATCGCGCGATCCATCGTGGACCGGGGGATCGCCGACGGGGAGGCTGGCGTCGTCCTGTCGACGCGGGACTGCGCCGAGCAGGTTCGGGCGACGTACGCGGACGGTCCCGGACTGCTCGGCGTCGTCGACTGCGTCACGAGCCACATCGGCGGCTCGGCCACCGACACGGAGACCGTCAAATATCCGTCCGGGCCCACCGACGTCCGGGGGATCCGACAGGGGCTGTCCGAGCTGCTGGATCACTTCTACCGCGACCACGGGATCGACCGGACGCGCATCGTCGTCGACTCGGTGACGACGCTGTTGCTGTACTCGAACCTGCGCCGGACCTACGAGATCGAGTCGTCGATCACGTCCCGCGTGGAGTGCATCGGCGGCGTCGGGATCCACGTCGCCGAGTCGACGGCCCACGACGAGGAGACGCTGTCCACGCTGCGCGGGCTCTTCGACGGCGTGATCGAGACCGACGTCGACGGCAGCGTCGAGGCGTCGCTACCGGAGGCCTGAACACCCCACCGGCCGGCAGCACGCTTTTCTCCGCGCCGGGCGTTCGTTCACGTATGCCAGTCGACTCCGACGACGAACTCCGCGAGATTCTCGACTACGACACCGTCGCCGTGGTCGGGAGCTCGACGACGGAGGGGAAGGCCGCCCACGAGATCCCGAAGTACCTCCAGCAGCAGGGATACCGCGTCATCCCCGTCAACCCCTTCGCCGACGAGGTGCTGGGCGAGCAGTCCTACGACTCGATCACGGACGTCCCAGACGAGGTGGACGTGGTGGACGTGTTCCGGCCGAGCGAGGAAGTGCCCGACATCGTCGACGAGACGCTGGAACGTGACGACGTGGCGGCCATCTGGCTTCAGCAGGGTATCCGCCACGACGACGCTGCCGGCCGCGCGGAGGAGGCCGGCCTCGACGTGGTCCAGGACAGGTGCATGAAGGTCGAACACCAGCGGCTCGTCGGCGGTAGCTGAGGCCCGTCGATCGGCCGCAGCATCGCGTCTCCCGTTACTCCCCGGCGGACTGCGCGTCGCCCGCGCTGCTCGCGCCGCCCGACTCCTCGGCGTCGGCGGCGTCCTCGTGAGGCGACGCCGAACGAGGGCTCGATGAGCTTCGCTCACCGGCGATGGACCCCCCTTCTGCGTCCTCGATGACGGCGTCCGCGACGGCCCCGTCGACGTCGACGTCGTGCTCCTCGGCGATGGCTTCCAGGAGCGCGCGCTGGTCCTCCAGTTCCCGCTCGAGCTGTTCCACCCTGTCGCCGGTCTCCTCGACCGTCCCCCGAAGCTCCGTCAGCTGGTCGCGCAGTTCGTTGATCTTGTCGTAGGTTTTGTCCGCCACGTCGGCCAGCTTCTGGACCTTCTTCGCGGTGCTGCCGAATCCCATGTCATCGCGTTCGGCACACGTGCACGTGGACTTTTCGGCTCGCTGGTGAGTTACCGCCCTGCTGGACCGCCGTCGAGCACAGCTCGACGAGCTCTCCTTCGCTGACGCTCAGGAGAACGCCGTCGTTAAGGCGCGGCCGGTCGCAGACGGCCGCATGGACGCCCTGCGGCTCGCCCCGACCGTCGGAATCGTCGCCTCGCTGGCCGTCCTCGTCGCGCTCCTGGCCCCGTTCCTCGCGGTCGAACAGGGCAGCGCCGTCGGCACCTACTACGGCGCCGGCGCCGTCAACGGCCTCTCCGTGGGGCTGTTCGCCGCCGTTGCGCTCGTGGCCTTCGCCGCCGGCCGCGAGGGCCGTTCCGCGCCAGACACCATCGCCGGCGTGACCATCGTGCTGGGCCTGTTCGCCGCCGTCATGGGACTGCTGTGGGCGTTCACTGTCCCCCAGAGCCTGGTGACGCAGCTCACGACGGCCACCTGGCTCAACAGCCACCGGTGGCTCGTCGTGGCGCTGACTATCGTTATCCCCGTCGCCGCTGGATGGTACGCGCGCGCCCAGCGTCTGCTCTGACCGCCGTGTCGCCGTCCCGCATCGAGGTGCCCGGTCCGTAAGGTCCTTAAGGGGTGCCCGCCCAGATTCACACGGACTAGGTCGGGGGGTTAGGCCCCCCTCCCTCGCCCGCAGTATGGCCTTCAGCGGGGACCGAACCCGGGGGCGTCCGGTCAGACGGACGCGGACCCCGTGAGCCAACGTCGAAGCCTCGTCCGCCGGGGACGGCGGTCCGCGTGAGCGCACCTGCAGGGGTGCTCTCACGCGGTTGATCGAGGGCAGTCCGTCAGGCGCGGAAGCGAGCAGCGGACCCTCGGACACCCGTCGCTCGTCGGGCCGCGGGGTGGAGGAGGCAAACGGGACTACCCGCGCCCGAACGCCGGGCAATCCCGGTGTCCGTTTCCCATTCATTACCACCATTTTACTTCGTCGCCTTCCCTCGCGAGCCTTCGGCTTGGTCCGAGAGAGCGAAGCTCTCTCGTCATCACGAAAGTCTTTCGAACGACGCTGCTGGAAGGCTCCTCGTAAAAACGTGGGCGAAAAACGACCTCGCGAGTGAACCGCGCCTCGCTTCGCTCGCGCGGATGCCGGCCCGCCTCTACCGACACCGGCACCCCTCTGCTCACGCTCCGGGATTCGACAGGCGTCCCTCTCACTCCCCTTCCTCTGGTCCTTCGGGCGTGGGGTTGGCGCTCGCCGCGTCGGCCGTCGTGCGCGCCTGCCGTCGGTCCTCCCACCGATCGAAGGCGTCCATCACGGGGCTGGCGGTGATCCCGTGGAGAACGACCGAGGCGAGGACGACGAACCCAAGCAGCGCCCACAGCCGGTCGGCGGCGATCACCAGTTCGAACTCCTCGAAGGTCGCCTCGTTGAGGGCGTACGAGAGGTAGTAGAACGAGCCGATCCCGCGGATCCCGTAGGAGCCGATGACGAGTCGCGAGGGCCACGCGAGGCCGGTGCCCCACAGGCCGACGACGCCGGCCAGCGGGCGCACGAGCAGCAGGATCGCCAGGCCGATGCCGATCCCGGCCGGGGTCAGCGGCCGCAGGAGGCCGCCGGCGACGGCGCCGCCGAACAGCACGAGGACGACGGCCATCAGCAGGCGCTCGACCATGACGGCGAAGTCGTTGAGCGTCCGATAGTAGTGGTGCTCCCACTCGAACTGGCGGACGACGAGCGCGCCGACGAAGACGGCGATGAACCCGTACCCACCCACTGCCTCCGTGAGGCCGTAGATGATCAGCGTGCCCGAGAGCGCCTCCGCGCCGGCCATCGCCTGGGCGACCCGCGAGGAGGCGGGCAGCCTGAAGATGACGACGCCGCCGAGGTAGCCGAGGACGATGCCGGCGACGACGCCGACGACGATCTTGTAGAGGACGTAGTACAGCGTCCACTCGGTCAGCCAGGCGAAACTGGCCGGCGCCGACGCCGCGGCCAGGAGGATGGCCAGATGCGTGAACGGGAAAGCCAGGCCGTCGTTGAGCCCGGCCTCGGAGCTGAGTGCGAACCTGACGGTGTGTTCTTGGACGTCCTCGGGCTCCTCGCCGGACGCCTCGTCTTCCTCGAGCTCCGTCAGCGGCGGGCCTGATTCGATGTCCGCAGCCAGAACGGGGTCGGTGGGCGCGACGACGGCCCCCAGCAGGACAGCCGTCGCTATCTGGAGCCCGATGATCCAGTACCCGAGCAGGACGACGACGGCGATGGTCAGCGGCATCACGACCGCCAGGAGCCGCCACGTCACGCTCCAGCCGCGCCAGGAGAAGGGACGGTCGATCTTCAGGCCCGCGCCCATCAGGGCGATGATGACGACGAGCTCGGTCAGGATCTCCACGACTTCGGAGTTGCCGACCATGTCCGGCGGGCCCACGCCGTGGGGGAGGGAGAACAGCACGTATCCCCCTGCGACGTAGATGATCGGCAGCGAGAGCGGCCGGTGGGTCAGCAGCCGCGGGAGGACGGCGGCGCCGAAGATCGCGAGCCCCAGGATGACGTAGGCGAGGTGGTAGGTCTCGACCATCTGCCGGCCGCTACGGCGGGAGCTGTCGTAACGGCTCGTCTGGGCGGCGATATCCGGCCGTCAGTTGGCCAGGGTCCGGAATGCTACCGGTTCGAGCTCGAGGCGTAGCCGGACCGTCGAGCCGTCGGCCCGCGGCGACGAAACGCTATCCCGTCGCGAGAACCTAGGTCGACCAGGATGCCGATCGACGTCCAGCGCCGTATCACACACCGAGTCCGGAGCGCCGTCGGCCCGTGGATCGACCGCGCGGCGCGCGCCGTGGGACAGCCGGTCACTCACATCCGGGCGTCGGAGTACGCGGGCACGGTCCGCTGTCGGATCGACGACCTGGAGGCGGAGCTGTCGGCGGCGGGGTTCGACTGGGACCCGCTCAGCCTGTATCACTACACGCCCATGGGGACGAGCACGGACGGGAGCTGGGTGTACCGCGAGTCGCCGCTGGCGGACCGACAGCTCCACGTCGTGCTGTTCGCCCAGAGCGTGGACCGGGTCGACCTGTACGCCCACTACGAGTACAACTGGCTCCGGCACCCGGTCGCCCACGCGCTCCAGCGGGACATCCGCCACGAGGAGGGACGCCGCCGGATGCGGGGGCACCTCGACCGAATGGACAGGGACACGTACCACGAGTCGATCCTCCACCGGAAGGCCGCCCACCTCGCCGAACTGGTCGACGAGCGGTTCTCCGTGTCGCTTCCCCTGTGATCGGACCCGGCCGGGGCCGCCGCGGCGACGGATGCCAACCTTGACACTGATCCGGTCGCGACTATTCGACGATGAGCACTGCCGAGGTGTCGAAGCGACGCGCCTGGGTGATGGCCGCGCGTCCGCAGACGCTACCGGCCGGGAGCGCGCCGGTGATCGTCGGGGCGGGGCTGGCGCTCCACGACGCCGTTTTCGCCCCGCTCCCCTGGCTGGCGGCGCTGGTCGGCGCGCTGCTGATCCAGGTGGGAACGAACTTCGCGAACGACTACTACGACTTTGTCAACGGAGCCGACACCGAGGACCGCGAGGGGTTCACGCGGGTGACTGCCGGCGGGCTGATCCCGCCCGGCCAGGTCAAACTCGCCATGATCGGTACCTACGCGCTGGCGATGGCCGTCGGGGTCTACCTCGTGGCCGTCGGCGGCGTGCCGATCGTCGCAGTCGGCCTGTCGAGTATCCTCGCCGGCGTCCTCTACACGGGCGGACCGTACCCCTACGGCTACCGCGGCCTTGGCGACCTCTTCGTGTTCGTCTACTTCGGCCTGGTCGCCGTGACGGGCACCTACTACGTCCAGTGGGTGGCCGCGACGGGCGTCGGTGCGTTCCCGCTCGGGCTCCCGTCGGGACTCCCCGTCGTCGAACCGCTCCTGGCGAGCCTCCCGCCGGCGGCCCTGTCGACGTGCATCCTCGTGGTCAACAACGTCCGCGACCGGGAGACCGACGCCGCGACCGGCAAGCGGACCCTGGCCGTGATGTTGGGCTACCGCTGGAGCCGCGTCGAGTTCCTCGCGCTGGTCGTGCTGGCCTACGCCGTCCCGGTGGCCTTCGCCCTCGACCCCGGCCACGGCGCGTGGGCGCTGGCGCCGCTGGCGTCGCTGCCGCTGGCCGCCTCGGTCTCCCGGACGGTCCTGACGCGCACCGACGGCGACGCGCTCAACCCGGCGCTGGAGCGCGTCGGCCAGACGCTGTTCGCCCACTCGATTCTGTTCGCCGCCGGTCTGGCGGTCCCCGCACTGCTATGATCGAGGCGTTCTCGCTCCCGCTGGCCGAACCGCTGTCGACCGCCGACGGCGCCATCGAGCGCCGCGACGGGTTCCTGATTCAGGTGTCCCACCGCGGGACCGCCGGAATCGGGGAAGCCACGCCGCTGCCGGGCTGGACGGAGTCCGGCGAGGAGTGCCGGACGGCCCTCGACTCCGCTCTGGAGACGGGACGCGACGAGGGCGACTACCGCCCCGCGCTGCGCGACCTCGCCGGCGAGGACGTTCCGGCCGCCCGCCACGGGCTCTCCACGGCGCTGCTCGACGCCGACGCGCGGGCCGAGGGCGTCCCACTCGCCCGCTGGCTCGGCGGGGACCGCCCGGCGTCGTCGGTCCCGGTCAACGCCACCGTCGGCGACGCCGACCGCGAGACGACGGTGGAGCGCGCACAGGCGGCCGTCGACCGCGGCTTCGACTGCCTGAAGCTCAAGGTCGGCGCCCGGCCCGTCAAGGATGACGTCGAGCGGGTCGCCGCGGTCCGACGGGCCGTCGGTGACGACGCGGCCATCCGGGTGGACGCCAACGGCGCCTGGGACCGCGAGTCTGCCGAACGCGCGATGGACGCGCTGGCCGAGTTCGACCTCCAGTACGTCGAGCAGCCGCTGGCCGCCGCCCACCTCGACGGCCACGCCGACCTGCCCGGTGAGCCCGCCGTCGCGCTTGACGAGGCGCTGGTCGAACACCCGGCGGCGGACGTCCTCGACGCCGGCGTCGCGGAGTACCTCGTGCTCAAGCCCATGGCGCTGGGCGGGCCGGGCGACGCGCACGCCATCGCCGAACGCGCCCGCGAGGCCGGAGTCGAGCCCGTGATATCGACCACCATCGACGGCGTCGTCGCCCGGACCGCGGCGGTCCACGTCGCGGCCGCCGTCCCCGGCATCGAGCCCTGCGGACTGGCCACGGCGGACATGCTCGCGGACGATCTGGGCCCGGATCCGGCGACCGTGGAGGACGGTCGCGTTCGCGTCCCCGACGACCCCGGACTGGGGATCGATCCCGCGGAGGTGTCGCCGTGACGCTCCCCGGCCCCGACGAGTGGCCGGTGGACGCCGACCGCTCGGTCGCCGTGACCGACCTCCTCCGGGCGCGTGCCGAGCGCACGCCGGACCGCACGCTCCTGATAGACGCCGACGAAGACGAGCGGTGGACTGCGGCCGAGTTCGACCGGCGCGTCGCGCGGGCGGCCGCCGGGATCGACGCGCTCCCGGGCGACGGCCGCGTCGGGACGCTGCTCCCCACGGGCGTCGCGTTCGCCGAGGTCGCCTTCGCCGTCCCGCGACTCGGACGGTCGCTCGTCCCGCTGAACGTCCAGCTGGACCGCGAGACGCTGGCCGATCAGGTCGAGCGAGCGGGGATCGATACCCTGCTCTGTGACGACGACACCGAGGAGCTGGCGCGCGCGGTGGCGTCCGACGACGTGACGGTGACCGACGTCGGCGCGCTCGACGATTCCTCCGGCGACAGCGGCGCGCCGAGCAACCCGCGCGACCCCGACGCCGAGCGGCTCGTCATGTTCACCTCGGGGACGACGGGCCGCCCGAAGGGGGTGCGGCTGACGACGGCGAACCTCGTCGCCAGCGCCAGCGCGTCCGCGGCGCGACTGGGCGTCGACCCGGACGACCGATGGCTGATCTGCCTCCCGATGTACCACATGGGCGGGCTGGCGCCGCTCGTCCGGTCGACGCTGTACGGCACGAGAGCCGTCCTCCAGCGGGAGTTCGACGCCGACGAGACGGCCCGCGTCCTCCGGGAACACGACGTCACCGGCGTCTCGCTCGTCCCGACGACGCTGACGCGCCTGCTCGATTCGGGGTGGACGCTGACCGATGCTCTCCGTTTCGTCCTGCTAGGCGGCGGTCCCGCGCCCGAGGGTCTGATCGAGCGCTGCGAGCGCCGCGACGTGCCGGTCTTCCCCACTTACGGGCTGACGGAGACGGCATCGCAGGTCGCCACCGCGACGCCCGAGGAGGCCTTCGCCCACGAGGGCACCGTCGGGCGACCCCTCCGCGACACGTCGGTCTCCATCGTCGCCGACGGAGTGGACCAGCCGCCGGGCGAGACCGGCGAGGTCGTCGTCGACGGGCCGACGGTGACGCCGGGCTACCTCGACGACGCGGCGACCGCGGCGGCGTTCGGCGACCGTGGCCTGCGCACCGGCGATCGAGGCTACCGCGACGAGGGCGGTCGGCTGTGGGTCCTGGGGCGGGCCGACGACGTGATCGTCACCGGCGGGGAGAACGTCCGACCGGCGAACGTGGCCGCAGCGCTGCGCGCGCATCCCGACGTCGACGACGCCGCCGTCGTCGGCGTCCCGGACGAGGAGTGGGGCGAGCGCGTCGCCGCGCTGGTCGTCCCCGACGGCGACCCGACCGTCGACGCGCTCCGTGCACACGCCCGCGACGAACTGCCCGCCTTCGCCGTCCCGAAGACGGTTCGGCTGGTCGAGACGCTGCCCCGGACGCCCTCTGGGACCGTCGACCGCGAGCGCGCGCGGGAGCTCTCGAAGTAATCCCGGGACGAGGCGCGCCCTTTAATCCACGGGTGCGCGTACGAGGTGACGTGTGTACGCTGGTGTTCGCCTGGCAGGTCTTCGAGCCGTACCTCGTGGCGGCGGCCAACCGCGACGAGAGCGACGAGCGGCCGTCCGAACCGCCCGCCGTCCGCGAGTGGGACGCCCGCGCGGTCGCCCCGGTCGACGGCGAGGCCGGCGGGACCTGGGTCGGGTACGACGAGCACGGCGTCTTCGCCGCGATAACGAACCGCTGGACGGACAGTGACCTCGCCGGCGACCGCTCGCGCGGCCTGCTGGTCCGCGACGTGCTGGGCGCCGAGACGGCCGAGGACGCCGCCCGGCGAGTCGAACGGGCCGTCCGAGAGGACGAGTACCAGGGGTTCAACCTCGTCGTGGCCGACGAGAACGCCGCGCTGTACTTCGAGTGGGACGGCCAGCTGTCTTTCAAGCCGCTGGAGCCCGGGGTCCATGTCGTCGTCAACGTCGGCGCCGACGGCGACTACCGCATTCCCGGATTCCGGCAAGCGGCCGCGGAAGAGCAGGCCGACAACGCCGGTCGGGTCCACGAGGCGCTCCAGCCGGAGCCCGGCGAGTCGGCGGCCGAGTGGCTCGACCGCGCGGCGACGGTCGTCGCCGACCACGAGTACGGCGTCTGCGTCCACGGCGACGGCTTCGGGACTCGTTCGTCCTCGCTCTTCGTCCTGGGTGACGACGAGCGCCGCTACCGCTTCGCCGACGGGCCGCCGTGCGAGACGGCCTACCGGCCGGTCGAAGGCCAACTTTAAACCGCCGACCGTCCCACTAACGGGTATATGAGCATGGCAGCCGCCGAGGAGAACCTCTCGGAGGACGAACGCGCCGGGCTCGAACTCATCCGCGAGACGGGCGGCATCCACCAGAGCGACTTCTGGAAGGAGCTCGACGTCTCGTCGCGGAAGGGCAGCCGCATCGTCGACTCGCTGGCCGAGCAGGGGCTGATCCAGCGCGAAGAGACGGTCTACGACGGTCACAACACCTACTACCTGACCCCCGCGCCACGCGACCTGAACTTCTCGCTGCTGATGGCCGGCGACATGCTCTCCCCGTTCATCGGCGACGAGGAGATCGACGCCCGCAGCGACGCCTTCTCGCAGTGGGTCATGAACCTCGCCTACGAGGAGTAGCCCGCTCTCTCGCTTCGCGCGTTCTCTCCGGGTCCCACAGCCATGGTTGGGCCCGACTGGCGTCGACACGGATCGGCTATCGTCCGGCCGTTCGGCCACTGCCACGACGGACCGATCACCCGCCGGATCGGCGACCGCGACCTGTTCGTCGGGAACGTCCACGCGGCCGATCCGGAGCGGTGCGACCGCTCGTTCGAGTCCGTGCTGTCGCTGACGTGCGGTTCTCTGCCGGCGACTACCCACCACCGCCCGCTGGTCGACGGGTCAGAGAACGACTGGGCGGACTTCGAGGCGGCCGCCGACGCGGCCTGTCGTCTCGTTGGCGATGGGGGCTCGCTGCTGATCCACTGCTCGCACGGGATCTCCCGGAGCCCGGCCGTGGCCGCAGCGGCCATCGCAGTTAGTGAGGACCGGTCGCTCGCCGACGCGCTGTCGATAGCGAGCGCGGCGCGGCCGCCTGCAGTTCCACACCCGAAGCTACACGAGCAGGCGACGTGCTACGTCGCTGCGAGAAGATAGTCGCTGTGCCGCCGGATCTCAGTCCTCGAGCGCCTCGGCGATGCGTTCGAGCGTCCGCCGGACGTCGTGCACCTCGTCGCGGAGCTTGCGGACCTCGCGGGTGAGCTCCTCGTTGTCGCCGCCCGACTCCTCGCGGCCGCGGCCGCCGGGTCCGCCGGGACCGCCGCCGGGGCCCATGCCGCCGCCGGGGCCGCCGCCCATCATGCCCCCCATCATCTGGGCGAAGGGGTTGCCGCCCATGCCGCCGGGGCCGCCCTCGCCGCCCATCATCTCTTCCATGCGCTCCTCGCGGCTCATGCCGCCCTCGCCCTCCTCGCGCTCCTCGGCGCGTTCCTGGCGAATCTCCTCGACTCGCTCGCGGAAGGACTTCTCCTCGTCGTCGCCGCTCTCGGCCGACTCGTCGGTGGCTTCCTCGGGTGCGTCCGTCTCGTCAGTGTCGTCGTCTGCCATGGCTCGGGGTTGGAATGGCCGCCGGAAAAGGATTGTCGTCTACCTGATCCGGCGGACCAGGGCCGTGAGGCCGGCACCGCAGGCCAGCAGGATGGCCAGGTTGAACGCGGCCTGGAACAGCGGCCGGAACTCCCGCGTGACGAAGTTGTCGATCGCTGTGGACATCGCGAAGTAGAACCGGAAGGTCGCGACCAGCGCCACCAGCAGCAGGATGGCCAGCAGGCTCCACTCGACGTAGTCGACGAGGTCGGCGTCGTCGTCTCCGTCGTCCGCTTCGATACCCGGGTCGCCGGCCGGGTAGTTCGTCTCGACGCCGCCGTCGTCGGCGTCGACCGTCGATTCGACCGCCGTGGTGTCGTCCGTGTCAGTCATGATTGCGTGCGATGAGGAGTGCGGTCGCGAGCAGTCCGGCCAGCGCCGCGGTGAGGCCGAAGCCGGGGCCCTGTCCCTCGGTGTACGTGGGCTCGCCACCGTCACCGGCGCCCGCGTCCCGCTCGGGCTCGTCCGTGACGCTGTCGCCCTCGAAGTCGGACGCCTCGAACTCGGTGCCGCCGTCGGTGGTGCCCTCGCTTTCGTTCATCGGCGGGTCGAGCGCCGCCGGTCCGCGCGCCGTGTCGATGATGACGCCGTCCTTGAACAGGATGGCGTCGAGCCAGTAGTTGTAGCCGTCCGGGACGGTCAGTTCGACGTTAGTCTGGACGGAGCGACCCGGCCGGATCGAGTCGACCGACCGACGGATCTCGTCGGCGATGAGGTTGGAGTCGGCCTGCCGGGCCTGCACGAGCAGCGTCACGTCGCCGGCCGACGCCGACCCGGAGTTCGTGAGGAACGTCGACACGTTCAGCGTGGCGCGGCCGTCCTCGACGCGCGGGTCGCGCGGCGCGATGGTCCGCGCTCCGTCGCCGCCGTCGAACCGCTGGAAGCCGATCGGCGAGCGCGAGTAGTCGGGCGTGAGCGCATCGACGCCGCCGATGGACTGCGACGCCTGGGCCACGCGAGTCCCGTTCTCGTAGACGATCGTCTCGAACCTGTATCCGCCCTCGCGGTCGACGGTCAGGTTCACGGGCACAGAGACCTCGCGGTCGCCGTTGATGGTTCCGGCGTCGACGCGCTCGCTCGTCGCCAGCAGGTTCGTCTCCTCGTCGAACGCCCGGCCCTCGACCGTGACGTTCTCCGCCGGCCCGCCGCGGTGGCGCAGCCGGATGTCTAGCCCGAAGACGACGGTGTCCCCGGGCACCGCCGCGGTACGGATCGTCGAGTCGTCCTCGCGGATGTCGAGGTGGCTCGCCCTGACGTCGGGCCCGTCGTCCTGCTCGGGGACGACGCCGGGGACCAGGGCGGCGCTGAGCAACATGACGGCGACGATCGCCACCACGCCACCCGCGAAAGCTGTCTCTCGCTGCACGCCGGAGAGACTCGCACGGTGTTACAAGTATTTTGTGCTCGACAGAACGGACGAAATATCCGCTGATGCCGCCTGTGGTCGTCGAAATCACCCGAAGGCACCGAGGCTCGACTGGAGGTCGCGGTCGGTCGCCCCGCCGGAGACCTCCCGGCCCACCAGGTCCCGGAGGTCCACCGCGTACGTGCTGCCCCCGTTCTTCAGGACGAGGATCCGGCCCTTCGCGCCGACGACGGTGCCCGTCGCGAGCGTCTCGCTGACGGGCCGCTCGGCTAGGTCCAGTCCGTAGTCGAAGTCGTAGGTCTCGATCGGATCGAACCCGGACAGCAGGCCCGACCAGGCGTCCTCGTCGACGGCGGCTCCGAGGCCGGCTATCTTGGTCGGGACGCGCACGCGGTCGCCGATCTCGGTCGCGATATCGGCCTCGATCTGCCGGGCGACGCGCCCGTCGGCCACGGTCCGGAGGTGGGCGGCGCGGTCGGCGCCCTGCTCGCGCAGGCGCGTCTCCAGTCGCCACGAGCGGGTCACGCCGACCTTGAACTCGTCGGGTGCGAACGCGGCCAGGTAGACGGCGTGCTCCTCGCGACAGCTCTCGAGCGGCAGGTCGCAGTTCCCGGTACAGCGGGCGCAGGGCCACCGGTCGGTGTGGACGTCGCAGTAGGGCGCCCGCTCGTTGGAGCAGGGCGTGTGGTCGTCGCCGTTGACGACGCCCGCGCAGTGGCGTCGCTCCAGCGTGTAGGCGAGTTCGTCGCCGGGCGCCAGCGACTCGCGACGGACGCTGCCGTCCTCCGCGACGAGGAGGGCCGCGGGCTCCTCGACGCGGGAGCGATAGCCCACTATCTGCACGGCCCGGCGTAAGCGACCCGGGGGGAAATACGCTGTCGTTCTCCTCCCGGCGGGGACGGTCTGGACGGCGGTCGCGCGCCGGGGTCGATTTTTTGACGCGGGCGCGACCACTTTCGAACGGCCATGGAACTCGCCAGCCCGGCGTTCGAGGACGGCGAGCCGATCCCCGAGCGCCACGGATACGCCGAGGAGGACGTGAACCCGCCGCTGGAGGTGTCCGACGTGCCGGACGAGGCGGAGACGCTGGCCATCGTCGTCGACGACCCGGACGCCCGCGATCCCGCGGGGAAGGTGTGGGACCACTGGGTCGTCTGGAACGTCGACCCCGACCGGACGGTGATCCCCGAAGGCTGGGACGCCGACGAGCGGGGCTCGTCGAGCCCTGACTCGCGGGCTCGTCAGGACGCCGAGGGCGCGGTCGAGGGACAGAACGACTTCGGGGAAGTCGGCTGGGGCGGCCCGAACCCGCCGGACCGCGAACACGCCTACCGGTTCCTGGTTTACGCCCTGGACGACGAACTGGACCTCCAGCGCGGCGCGAAGAAGGACGACCTCTACGACGCCGCGGAGGGGCACCTCGTCGAGAAGGCGGAACTCGAGGGCACGTACGCGCCCTGAGCGGGCGCCGAGTGCCCTTTCAGTGCTCTTCGAGCAGTTCCCGCGTCGCCTGCCGGACGGCGTCGTCGCTGGACTGCTCGGGCTCCCAGCCCAGCGCCGAGAGCTTCTCGATGGAGAGGCGCATCCGCGGGACGTCGCCGGTCCAGCCGCGGTCGCCGCCGGTGTACTCGTAGTCCGGGTTGACGCCCATCTCGTCGGCCACGATGTCGGCGATGGCGTTGACCGACGTGGTCGTCCGCGTCCCGAGGTTGTAGACGTTGAACGGCGCGTCGGCGTGTCCGACGACGTGGCACATCGCGTCGACGCACTCGGAGATGTGCATGTAGGACTTCTCCTGGCGGCCGTCGCCGAGGATCTCCAGCGTCTCGGGGTCCGCGCGGAGCTTGTGGATGAAGTCCGGGATGACGGCGCCCTTCTGGAGGCGCGGGCCGACGATGTTGGCGAAGCGGAACACCCACGCCGTGAAGTCGTGGGTGTTGGCGTACACCGACAGCAGCGACTCCTCGCCGAGCTTGCTGGCGCCGTAGATGCTGATCGGCTCCATGGGCGCGTAGTCCTCCGGCGTGGGCCGCGGGGCCTCGCCGTACACGGTCGAGGACGACGTGAACGCGACGTTCTCGACGCCGACCTCGTCCATCCGTTCGAGGACGTTCTCGGTGAGGCGGTTGTTGAACCGGTACTGCTCGACGTCGTCCCGCGCCGGGTCCTTGTCGGCGGCGAAGTGGAAGACGACGTCGACGTCGGACGTGATGGCACCGCCGACGACGTCGGGGTCAGTCAGGTCGCCGCGCAGCAGTTCGGCGTCGTCGGGGACCCAGCCGGGGTCGCCGTTCGAGCAGTCGTCCGCGACGCGCACCTCGTTGTCGGCGACGAGGCGGTCGGCCAGGTGAGAGCCGACGAACCCCGCGCCACCCGTGATCACCACCGTCTTGTTCCGCAGTTCCATGGAGCGTCGTGCGCAGGGGTCCCAGTTGGTCGTTCCGGTGTCGGCTCGCCGTCAACTCAACGCAGTTATGGGCCTCCGGCGGCCACCACGTGACATGGACGAACGGCTGTCACGGCGCTCGCTGCTCGCAGCGGCGGGGACGAGCGCTCTCGCGGGATGGAGCGGCTGTCTGGGTGGCGACGGCGGTGCCGAGCCGGACGGCGGCGGGGACGGGAATGAGTCCGGCGGCGGGAACGGCACGGACGGCGACGGGGCCGGCGGCCGACAGGCCACGCTGCCCGTCCCGGCGCTGAGCGAGGAGGGCGCGTCGGTGACCGTCACCGTCTTCGAGGACTTCGCCTGCCCGCACTGTCGGACCTTCAACGAGGACGTCTTCCCGCAGATTCGGGAGGAGTACATCTCGGGGGGTGTCGTCACCTACCAGCACCGCGACTTCCCCATCCCGGTCGACGACACGATCTCCTGGCAGGCGCCCAGCGCCGCCCGGGCGATCCAGGACGAGGTCGGCCAGGCGGCGTTCTTCGAGTACGCCAAAGCCCTGTTCGCGAACCAGGGCTCGCTGGAGCCGGACACCTACGCCTCGCTGGCCGAGGACTTCGACGTCGACGCCGAAACGGTGCGCTCGGCCGCCGAGGAGCGCCGGTACGATTCCACCGTCGAGCGCGACCGCGAACACGGCATCGACAACGGCGTCCAGGGGACGCCGACCGTCTGGGTGAACGGCGAGGCCACGGAGGGCAACGACTTCGAGACGGTCAGTGCCGCCATCGAGTCCGCGCGTCGAGAGGGTTCGTCGGAGTAGCGCGGCCGGTCGTCGATACGGCCGCTGCCCACACCGCAAAGACAGAGTGAGACGGAACTGAACCGCGGCGTATGGCCGACCTCACCGTCTCCGTCGACGGCCGCGAACTCGCCGCGGAGTGGACCGACGAGAACCCCGCCGTCAGCGACGCCCTCGCCGACGCCCTGCCCGCCGCCGGCAACGCCACGCGCTGGGGCGACGAACTGTACTTCTCGGTGTCGCTCGACGCGTCGCCCGCGTCGACCCGGACCGAGGTCCCCGAGGGCGCCGTCGCCTACTGGCCGGCGGGCGACGTCCTGTGCCTGTTCTGGGGGCCGACGCCGGCCAGCGTGGACGACGAACCGCGGGCCGCAGAGGACGTGGCGGTCGTCGCGGAAGTAGCGGACGTCTCGCCGCTGGAGGATCTGGACGGCGGCGCGACCGTCCGCGTCGAGGAGCGGTAGTCGCCGGCGAATCGCTCGCGCCGGCTCCGGTCGGATCGAAACGGGTACCCCGCTGGCCCCACTCGCACCGGCCATGCAGGACGAACCCGAGGTCGCGGTGCTCAGGCTGGGTCACCGGCCGGGCCGCGACGAGCGCACGACGACCCACGTCGGCCTGACGGCCCGCGCGCTCGGCGCCGACAGGGTCGTACTCGAGGACGTCGCGTCCGGCCGCGAGGAGACAGTCGTCGACATCACCGACCGCTTCGGCGGCCCCTTCGACGTCGAGGTGACCGACTCGCCGCTGGGGACGGTCCGCGGCTGGGACGGTCGGGTCGTCCACCTGACCATGTACGGGCTGCCCGTCCAGGACGTCGAGGGCGAGATTCGCGAGGCCCACCACGACGAGCCGCTGCTGGTCGTCGTCGGCGCCGAGAAGGTGCCCTTCGAGGTGTACGAGCGGGCCGACTGGAACGTCGGCGTGACCAGCCAGCCCCACTCCGAGATCGCCGCGCTGGCCGTGTTCCTCGACCGGCTCTTCGACGGCCGCGAACTGGACCGCGAGTGGGCGGACGCCGACCAGGTGGTCGTCCCGCAGGAGAGCGGCAAGCGCGTCGAGGACGCTCGCGAGCATCGGCGGGAAAGCTAAAACTTAACCGGGCGACGGACCGAAACCCACACAATGGCTTTTGAGGATCTCCTGGAGGACCCGGTGATACAGAAGTACCTCCACGAACTCGTCGGCCCGAAGGGGATGCCCGTGGCGGCGGCACCGCCGGACGGGGAAGTGACGGACGAAGAACTGGCCGAGGAGCTCGGACTGGAGCTGAACGACGTCCGCCGGGCGCTGTTCATCCTCTACGAGAACGACCTGGCCTCCTACCGCCGCCTGCGCGACGAGGACTCCGGGTGGCTCACCTACCTCTGGACGTTCCACTACGAGAACATCCCGGAGAAGCTCGAGGAGGAGATGCACCGCCTGCTCGACGCGCTCGAGGCGCGCCAGGCCTACGAGCAGGAGAACGAGTTCTACCTCTGTGAGACCTGCGGCATCCGCTTCGAGTTCGACGAGGCCATGGAGTTCGGCTTCGAGTGCCCCGAGTGCGGCAACCAGGTCGAGGCGATGGAGAACACGCGCCTCGTCGAGGCGATGGAGGGCCGCATCGCGCAGCTGCGCGACGAACTGAACGTCGACATCGAGGAAGCCGAGGTCTGATGGTCGTACTCGCGACGAAGCTGTACGTCGAAGGCGACGCCCGCGAGCGGGCGCTGGACTCGCTGACGTCGCTGGTCGCCGACCGGCTGGCGGACCTCGACGCCGACGTCGATGTCGGGGTGCGCGAGGACGACTTCCCCTCGGTGACCGTCGAGGGCGACGACGCCACGGCCGCCCGGAACCTCCTCGGGGAGGAGTTCGGCGAGGTCGTCCCCGAGCACGAGGCCGGCGAGACCTACGTGGGTACCCTCGAGGCCTGGGACGAGGACGGGTTCGTCCTCGACGCCGGATTCGGGAATCAGGTGCAGGTGCCGACCGACGAGATCGGCCTCGGGCAGGGGTCGCCCGAGCAGATCCGGACGCGCTTCGGCCTCGTCCAGCACGTCCCGCTGGAGTTCGTCGCGGGCGACGGGGACGAGCCGGCCCGCCTCAGCGACGACGCCCGGGACGAACTGTACGAGTGGACCCGGGGGACCGGGCGCGTGAATGTCAACAGCGCGACCCGCTCGGAGGTCCGGGCGACGGTCAACCGCGCCGGCCACGCCGAGGACATCGTCACGGTCGAGCGGCTGGGGCTGCTGGAGCAGTCCATCGTCTGCCGCGAGGACACGGACCCGCCGGGACTGCTCGCGAGCATCGGGCAATATCTCCCGTCGGAGCTGCTCTGCGTCGTGCCATGAGGCGACGGCTGGCGATCCTGGGGCTGCTGGCGGTTCTCGCGGCGCTGGCGGGCTGCGGGTCGATACTCGGCCCGGGCGACCCCGACCCGGAGGACCTCAACAGGAACGCCACCTACGACTGGAGCGACGAGGCCGACACGTACATCGTCGTCAACCGGTCGTCGTTCAAGGGCGTCTACGACGTCTCCGACAACGATACCCTCGAGGCCTACCGGACCGACGACCTCGGACGCGACCGTCACCTCCCCATCGAGTCGCTGCGGTACCGCTTCCCGAACGGGACCGTCGTGACGCCGGCCGAACACGACGGCCTGTCGGCCGAGCAGACGCGCCAGCGGACCATCGTCCACGTCCCCAACGGCAGCGACGGCCGGGTCGCCTTCGTCGCCCCCCGCCACGGCAAGCAGTTCGTGACGCCCGTGTTCGTCGACGGGTCCCACGCCGTCACGCTGCCGCCGAACGCCCGCGTGGGCGTGCCGCTGCTCTCGCAGGTCGACCCCGGCGGCTACGAGACCGATGTCGACGGCGAGCGCATGACGATCCGCTGGGACGAGATCTCCGGCGAGCGGCTCCGGGTGCGCTACTACCTCCAGCGCGACCTGCTCATCTTCGGGGCCGTGGTCGTCGCGGCCGTCGTCATCGGAAGCGGCGGCGCGCTGTACTACTACCGCCAGATCCAGCGGCTGAAGCGCCGCCGCGAGGAGAGCGGCATCGACGTCGGCGACGACGACGACCCCCGGGACCGCGGACCGCCGCCCGGGATGCGCTGACCGGGGAACGGTACAGGCTGTTTCAGTCGGCGGCGGAGTTTTTTGTCGCCGGGCGCTAACCTCCGCCTATGCAGGTCGCGCTGGTAACAGTGGGAGACGAGATTCTGGCCGGCGACACCGTCAACACGAACGCCGCCTGGCTGGGGCGGGAACTCGCCGAGCGGGGCGTCGACGTCGAGCGAACGACGGTCGTGCCCGACCGTGTCGAGGACATCGCCGGCGTGGTCCGGGACTACCACACCGGCTACGACGCGGTGATCGTCACGGGCGGGCTCGGGCCGACCCACGACGACGTCACGATGGAGGGGGTCGCGGCCGCGTTCGACCGCGACGTGGTCGAGTCCGAGGAGGCGCTGCGCTGGCTGGAGGAGGACGGCTACTCGCGGGACGACCTCACCGAGGGCACGGGCGACGTGCCCGAGGGGGCCCGCGTCCTACCGAACCGAGAGGGGGTCGCGCCGGGCTGCGTCGTCGAGGACTGCTACGTCCTGCCGGGCGTCCCAGACGAGATGAAGCGGATGTTCGAGGACGTGGACGAGGAGTTCGCCGGCGAGGTCCGTCACGTCGCCGTCGTCGAGGCCGACGAGCCGGAGAGCGCGCTGCTCGACCGGCTCCGCGAACTGCGCGAGCGGTTCCCCGTGACCGTGGGGAGCTACCCCGGCGACTCGGTCAGCGTGAAGATTCAGGGGACCGACGCCGAGGCGGTCGAGGAAGCGGCCGCGTGGCTCGACGAGCGAGTCGAGTGACCGGACTTTCGAAGCGACTGCCCGTCAGCGGTACAGGTACAGCAGCCACACGGCGGTGAGCAGGAGGCCGCCGAGCCCGACGATCCAGCCCGCTGCGCTGATCACGCCCGCGTTGACCCCTTCCTGCAGTAGGACGAACATGGGCGGGCGTTTCGAGCCCTGTGGCTTCAAGCATTCGTTCCCGGTCCGCTTTTGCCGCCGCCGGTCCAATCCGCCGCTATGCGAACCATCGGGTTCGTCGTCAACCCCGTCGCCGGCATGGGCGGTCGCGTCGGGCTGAAGGGTACAGACGGCAAGGTCGAGGAGGCCCGCGAGCGGGGCGCCGAGCAGCGGGCCCCCGACCGGGCGCGGGCGGCGCTGGACGCGCTCGCCGACTACGGCGACGACGTAAAACTCCTGACCTGGGGCGACCCGATGGGCGCCGAGATAACCCGCGAGGCCGGGTTCGATCCCGAGGTGCTGGGCGAACCGGCCGCGGGCGCGGGCGGCGACACGACCGTCGAGGACACGCGAGCGGCGGTCCGTGCCTTTCTGGAGCGGGACGTCGACCTGATCCTGTTCGTTGGGGGCGACGGGACTGCAGTCGACGTGGTCGAGGCGCTGGGCGACGCCGACGTCCCGATGCTGGGCGTCCCGGCGGGCGTGAAGGTCTACTCGTCGGTGTTCGGCGTCTCGCCGCGGGCCGCCGGCCAGGTGGCGGCGACGTTCGCGGACGTCGAGCGCGCCGAGGTCAACGACGTCGACGAGGACGAGTTCCGGGCGGGCCAGGTCGAGACGGAGCTACGGGGCGTCGCCACCGTACCGGCGGCCGACCAGCGCCAGTCGGCCAAGCAGCTCGGCGGCGGGTCCGTCGAGGCGCTGGCCGAGGCGGTTGCCGAGGACGTCCGCGAGGGGGTCACGTACGTCCTCGGGCCGGGCAGCACCGTCGGCGCGATCGAGGCGGAACTGGGCTTCGACGGGACGACGCTGGGCGTGGACGTCTGGCGCGACGGCGAGGTGATCGTCGCGGACGCCAGCGAGTCCGAGATTCTCGACGCCCTGGGCGACGAGAACGTCGTCGTCGTCTCGCCCATCGGCGGGCAGGGGTTCGTGTTCGGCCGCGGCAACCAGCAGCTCTCGCCCGCCGTGATCCGGCAGTGCGAGGTCGAGGTGGTGGCCTCCCGGCGAAAGCTCGACACCGTCGGGGCGCTCCGGGTCGACACCGGCGATCCGGCCCTCGACGAGGGGCTGCGGGGGTGGCTGCGCGTCCGCGTGGGCGCGTTCGAGCGGCGGCTGATGGAAGTCGTGTGAGCGCCGCGGGGCGGCTACCGACGGGTTCTAAGATCGCTCTCGTCATTAATGTGTGTATAGACAAGATTAAGGTCTGGAGCGACAAACAAAGGACATATGGAAACGAGGAAAGTCCAGCGACTGGGGCCGTCGACTCTCGCGATGACCCTGCCCGCGGAGTGGGCCTCCGCACACGACGTCGAGAAGGGCGACGAGGTGTCGCTACGCCTGGGTGGCAAGGGGACCCTGACCGTCCTCCCCGAGTCCGTCCAGTCCGAGGAATCGGAAGCGATCATCCACGCCGTCGACCTCGACGCGTCGTCCGTCGAGCGCGCCATCGTCGCGCAGTACGTGCTCGGCCGACGGATCATCCACGTCGACGCCGGCGAGGAGGGGTCGCTCACCTCGTCACACATCAACGCCGTCTACAACGCAGAGACCCAGCTGATGGGGCTGGGCGTCGTCGAGGAGACGCCCGAGCGGATCACGATCCGCTGCTCCGTCGACCCGGAGGACTTCACGCTCGACAACCTCCTGGAGCGCCTGGAGTCGACCGGCTCCACGATGCGTAACGAGGCGGTCAAGGCGCTGGCGCACGGCAACCCCGACCTGGCCCAGCGCGCGCTCAACCGCGAGCGGCAGGCGAACAAGATCTTCGTCCTCCTGCTGCGGCTGATCTTCACGTCGTTCCAGAACCCGAACCTCGCCCGCGCGGTCGGCCTGGAGGACGGCTTCCCGCTGATCGGCTACCGATCGATCGCCAAGAACCTCGAACTGACGGCGGACAACGCCGAGGACATCGCGGAGATCGCCCTCGAAGCGGACGACCACTCGCTGGTCGTCGACGAGTCCACGATGCGGCGCATCCGGGAGTTCACCGACCAGATCAACGAGATCACCGAGATGGCCGTCGGCGCTGCCGTCGATCGGGACTACGACACCGCGATCGAGGTCCGGGAGCTGTACGAAGAGATCGGCGACCGCGAGCACGACATCCTCCACGACCTCGACGAGATGACCAACGAGAGCCTCCTCGAGGTGCGCGAGGTGCTCGTCAGCCTCCAGCACACCGGCGAGTACGCCGTCCGGAACGCCGAGATCGCGACCAACCTCGCCCTCAACGAGGAGTCCGAGCACACGACGATCAAGTGACGGGCAGACCGGCTGTGCCGCTCCTCGGCGCTGACCAGCGACGGCCGTCGGCTCGTCTCTGACCCGTCTGTGACTCCCCGGAACGACCCCCGTTCGGTCGGACGGCGCCGCCGATCCGACCGCTATACCTTCTGGAGGCTGCCGGACTCGCACTTGGGACAGGTCTCACACGACGGTTCGATGAGGACCTCCCCGCACGTCGAGCACTCGTAGAGGTCGGAGCTCTGCTCCGTCTCGGCGGCGTCCGATTCGAGTTCCGACGCGGACTGGCGACCGAGCTTTGTTTGGAGGAGACTCACGATGTCCAGCATTACTCTCCACTAGACATGGGACACGGTTGAGGAGCGCGCCTAAAGACTTTGGTAGTAATCCGATCAGTAGGTCGACCGGCAGTGGACAAGCCGGTTTGCGGCCGTCTCGCGGGTGAAACGGCCGGCGCGAGTGCGATCGGTCGTCAGCCCAGAATACCGCCGTCGTCGCCGCCAGTCGGCGTGGGCGTCGACTCGCCAGTCGGCGTGGGAGTCGGCGTTGCCGTCGCGTCGTCCCCGCTGGACGTCGGCGTCGAGGTGGCCGTCTGGCCCGCTTCGGGCGACGGGGTGGCCGTCTGGTCGCCGTCTTCCGCGGACGCAGCACCGTCGCCCCTCGCTCCGGCGTCGGCGCTATCGCTCTCTTTCGTCCCGAACACGTCCGTCTCGATCGTGGTCGTGTAGCCCAGTTCGTCGGGGTTGACGCGGAACTGCTCGCCCTGGAACTCGAAGATCAGGTAGAAGTCGACGTGCATCTCGGTCACCTGATTGTTCTCCAGGTGGGTCACCCACCACTCGTCGAGGCGCTCGTTCTGGATGGCCGTGTCGGCCCGGATCGTCGTGGTCTCGCCGGGCGCGATCACCTGTCCGCGGTCGGTCTCGCCCTCGCCGACGGTCACGTCGTTCATCGTGATCGTGTAGCCGATCTTGCTCACGGTGTAGGGGTACGGCTTGGGGTTGTGGACGTCGAACCGGAGGTCCATGGGGGTTCGCTCGCGGGTGAGGTTCTCGCGGTCCCACTCGCCGTCCGTGCTGTTGACGTACAGCGCCGGGTCGCGGGGGATCGGTCCGTCCGTGTTGATCGGCCGCGTCTCGTCGGAGTCGAACCCGGAGAGGAGGTCCGTCTCGATCTCCCGGGCCTGGTCGAGTGAGACGTCGCGTTCGCCCACCAGCGGCGCGGAAACGGTCGCGTCGACCGACACCGCCGTCCGCTCGCCGTTGCGGACGTGCGCGTACCACCACGCCGGGATGCGCTCGTTTGCCATCCGCGTCGTCAGCGAGACGCTGCTGTTGCCGGTCCCGATCGAGACGCCCTCCTTGGTTCCGTTGGCCATCGGAACGTCGTTCATCCGGACGGTGTAGTCGACGCCGACGTCGCCGACGGAGACGCCGATCGGGTTGGGGTTGTGGATGCCCAGCTCCGACTCGATCACGGTCGTCGACTCGTTGACGTCGCCGAACTGGTTATGGATGCCGGTCACGCTCGGGGCGCCGAGCGCGCCGACCGCGAACCCGGCGCCGACGGTCCCGACGACCACGACGCCGGCCACTGCTAGCAGCGAGAGTATCCTGGCCATGCTATCCGGGGGATAGCAATGCGCCGGTATGTACCCTTTGGCCGTCGACGACTGTTCAGTTAGACTGTCACGTGTTCGCCGCCCCTTCGCATGAACTAAGTGTGCCCTCACCACACCCTCTCCCATGGCAACTGCAACGTCCTCGGACCTGGGAATCGGGCTGGGGCTGGCGTTCTCGATCGCATCCGTGGCCGCTGCGGCGGCCACGGCGTACTTCGGCTACGTGTACGCGATCAGGCACGCCGCCGAGGAAGCGGCCCACGCGGTCCAGATCAACGCCGGATTGGCCTTCGGCGCGGCCGTACTCGCTGCTGGCCTCGCCATCGTCGCAATCCACGTCTACGAGGGCTGACGCGTCGAAAGGAACCGTTAAGGTCGTCAATCACCTACAGTGACACATGGGTGAGTTCAGCGAAGAGGATCGGCGCATCCTCGATTATCTCCGGGACAGCGTCGCCCGCGGCGAAAGTTACTTCAGGGCGAAGCACATCGCGGAACAGCTCGAGCTCTCCGCGAAGCAGGTCGGCGCGAGGCTCCCACGACTCGCAGAGGAGGCCGACGAGGTCGAGATCGAGAAGTGGGGTCGGTCGCGCTCGACCACGTGGCGAGTCGAACCGAGCAGCGGGTAGCGAGGTTCCGAGCGCAGGGAGGAACCTCGGAACAGCGAGCGGGAGCGACCGCAGGGAGCGACACGGAGCGAACAACCGCCCGTTGCGACCGTCGACCGGGGCTGGCAGTGACGACGGACCGCAGCGATAGTTCGGCGCCTTTTTCGTCTCCCGACCGCGACTAGCCCTCATGACCGTCCGGGTCGAGCGGGAGATCACGGTACCGGCACCCCCCGACCGCGTCTGGGAGTTCATCGCCGACCCGGACCGGCGGGCCGAGCCCCTCAGCGTCATCGACGAGTGGGAGGTCCACGACGACGGATCGGCGACCTGGTACCTCTCGCTTCCGATCCCGGTGATCGACAGCCGGATCGCCATCGAGACGCGCGACCAGGAGCGCCGTGCCCCCGAGTACGTCCGCTTCACCGGCACGTCCCGCGTGATGCACGTCCAGGGCGAGCACGAACTGGAGCCCGACGGCGAGGGCGGGACGCGGCTGACGAACCGGTTCGTCGTGGAGGGGCGCCTGCCCGGCGTCGAGCGGTTCTTCAAGCGCAACTTCGACCGCGAACTGGACGCCCTTGACGCCGCGCTCCGGTCCGACATCGAGAGCCAGTCATGAGCCGCGAGGGAGCCGGCGACGCGGCCGCCGAGAGCGCCGGTGATGGCGGCACCGAAGGCGACGCTGCCGACGGCCCGCTCGACCTGGCGCTCGCGCAGATAGCGGTCGAACCGGCCGACCTGTCGGGCAACGTCGGGCGGGCGGAAGACGCAATCGGGCGCGCCGCCGACCGCGGCGCCGACCTCGTCGTGCTCCCGGAACTATTCGACGTCGGCTACTTCGCGTTCGACAGCTACGTGCGGACCGCCCAGCCGCTCGGCGGCGAGCGACTGACGCGCCTGCGAAAGGTGGCCGCCGAGCGCGGCGTCGCCCTGCTCGCGGGCACCGTCGTGGAGGACCTGGCGGGGAGCGCAGCGGCGGGGTTCGAGACGCCCGCAGACGAGGGGTACGCCAACACCGCGGTGCTGTTCGACGCCGACGGCGAGCGCCGCCTGGTCTACCGCAAGCACCACCTCTTCGGCTACGGGTCCGAGGCCCCCGACCGGTTGACGCCGGGCGAGCGCCTGACGACGGCCGACGTCGGCGGGTTCACCGTCGCCGTCACGACCTGCTACGACCTGCGGTTCCCCGAGCTGTACCGCCGGCTCGTCGACCGCGGAGTGACGCTCGTCCTGGTGCCCAGCGCCTGGCCGTACCCGCGGATCGAGCACTGGAAGCTGTTCCCGCGGGCGCGGGCCGTGGAGAACCTCGTGTACGTCGCCGCGGTCAACGGCGTCGGTACCTTCGAGAACGCCGAGTTGCTGGGTCGCTCGGCCGTCTACGATCCCTGGGGGACGCGGATCGCGGCGGGGGGCGACGAGCCGGCGCTGGTGACCGCCGCGGCCGATCCAGAACGGGTCGCGGCGGTCCGCGAGGAGTTCCCCGCACTCGACGACCGCCGCTACTGATCAACGGGAGCGGAACGGGGTGAATCTCTCGAGCTCGCGCTCGCTTCGCCCGTGTGGCCCGGTCCGTGGTCAGACGATGCGGGATGCAACCGGCGTCCTGGATACGGACGGCACAACGCGCACTGCCTCCTTCCAGACCTGACCCAGGCGCTGCCTACATAGTTAGGCACGATGTATTTTCAACCGGGTACATAACGTTGTTCTGCCGGGTAGATCGAATCCCCCGGTGACTCCCCTTCCCCCCATTGACCCGGAAACTGCCATCCCCCCACCCCGTTTCCGGGTTCGTCTTTCCGTTCGCGTCCAGTCCGGTGGAGCCGCTCCAGGCGTGTCGTACGTGCCCACGCTGCACGTGCCTGACGCTACCCGTGCCTTTATGGTCGAGTACCCCCCAAAAGAAGTCTGCCGGCACGGCGCTTTTCACGTCGCTGTCGGCGAACGCCCGTCTCGCTGCTCGGCCACGGCGACGCGCGCCAACGGCTGTCCGGACAGCCCATCCTCGGCGCCTCTCTCGCCTTGCGTCCTCCGCCTATCGGTCGCCACTCGCCTTGCGCCACCGCCTTCGACGGACGGCGTTCGTTACTCGTCGTCCTCCGTTTTGATGTCCGCCGACAGACCCTGGGCCAGTGCGATGTCCTCGCCGTTGTTGAGCGTCCAGGCCGTCCGCTCGGTGACGGCGTCGATGACTCCGGCGGCGTGAGCGGGGCCGATGCCGGACTTCTTGACGCCGCCGAAGGGCAGCTGGACCTCGGCACCGATGCAGGGCAGGTTGGCGTACGCCAGCCCGACCTCGGCGTGGTCGCGGTAGTAGTTGATCTGCCGGTAGTCCTCCGAGACGATCGCGCCGGCCAGCCCGTAGGGCACGTCGTTGTGTATCTCGACGGCGTCCTCGATCGTACCGTCGTACTCGATCAGGGCGACGTGGGGCGAGAACACCTCCTCCTTCAGGACCCGGACGTCGGGGTCGTAGTCCATCTCGTAGACGAACGGGCCGACCCAGAAGCCGTCCCCGAAGCCCTCGGGGACCTCCTCGGCGTCGAGTTCCTCGCGGTCGACCAGCACCTCCGCGCCCTCCTGCCGGGCGAGGTCGTTGTACTGCCCGAACTTCTCGACCTGGGCCTCGCTGACGACGGGCCCCATGAAGGCGTCCTCGGAGAGGGGGTCGCCCACGGAGACGGACGCCGCGAGGTCGACGAACCGCTCTTTGAACGTGTCGTACACCTCTTCGTGGACGATCAGGCGCTCCGAGGAGACGCAGCGCTGGCCGGTGGTCTTGAACGAGGACATCACCGCCGAGTGGACGGCCAGGTCCAGGTCCGCGTTCTCGGTGATCACGATGGCGTTCTTCCCGCCCATCTCGCAGCAGGCGTTGCGGCCGGGCTGGCCGCCGATCTGGTCGGCGATTGCGTGGCCGACCTCGGCTGAGCCGGTAAAGAGGACCGTGTCGACCCGCTCGTCGTCGACGACGGCCGCGCCGGCGTCGCCGAACCCCTGCACCATGTTGAACACCCCGTCGGGGATCCCCGCGTCGACCATCATCTCCGCAACGATCTGGCCGCACCAGGGCGTCTGCTCGGCGGGCTTCCAGACGACCGTGTTGCCCTCGACCAGCGACACCGCCATGTGCCAGAAGGGGATGGCGACCGGGAAGTTCCACGGCGTGATGCAGCCGACGACGCCCTTGGGCTTCCGGCGGGTGTAAGAGTCCTTGCTGGCAATCTCGCTGGGGATCACCTCGCCGTGGCCGTGGCGGGCGTTGCCCGCCGCCCACTCGACCATGTGCGCGGCCTCGACCACGTCGGCCCGCCCCTCGCTGATCTCCTTGCCGCACTCCTTCGTGACGACCTCGCCCAGCTCGTCCGTCCGGTCGCGCAGTTCGTGGTAGACGTCCCAGAGGTACTCCGCGCGGTCGATATAGGAGAGGGCACGCCACTCGTCGGCCGCCTCTTCAGCCGCCGCGACCGCCCGCTCGACGTCGGCCTCGGTCCCCCGCCGGAACGTCGCCAGCGACTCTCTGGTCGCCGGGTCCTCGCTCTCGAACGTCTCGTCGCCGACCCCGTCGATCCACTCGCCGTCGACGTAGTGGCCGCCGGGGTCGCTCGGTGACTGAGCCATGCCACCGAGTACCCCCCGGACCGACAAAAATGTGAGTCACGAAACACCACGGCCGCGGGCGGCGAAGGGGCGAGGCGGTGAGAGGGCGAGCGGAGAGGTCGCCCGCCCGGCGGTGTCAGTCGCCGCCGTCCGGGAGCGCGTCGAGTGCCGCCCGGAAGTGGCGGTCCTCGATCAGGACCTCGTCGGTCCGCTCGTCGGCCTCCTCGGGTGTCGCGTCGGCGGCCACCTCGCGGATGGCCCGCATCGACGCCTCGCGGACGAGCGCCTCCAGGTCGGCGCCGCTGTAGCCGGCGGTCACGGCCGCCAGCTCGTCCAGGTCGACGTCGCCGCCGACGGGCTTGCCGTCGGTGTGGACCCGGAGGATCTCGCGGCGGGCCGCCTCGTCGGGGTCGGGCACCTCGACGTGCTTCTCCAGCCGACCGGGCCGCAGCAGGGCGTCGTCCAGCGCGTCCCGCCGGTTGGTCGCCGCGATCACCACCAGGTTCGGGTTCTCGGTCACGCCGTCGAGTTCGGTCAGGAGCTGGGAGACGACCCGCTCGGTGACCTCGTGGCTGCCGCCGCGGGCGCCGGCGATGGCGTCGATCTCGTCGAGGAAGATGATCGTCGGCGCGGTCTGGCGCGCCCGCTCGAACACCTCCCGGACCGCCTTCTCGGACTCGCCGACGTACCGATCCAGCAGTTCGGGGCCGTTGACGTGGATGAAGTTGACCCCGCTCTCGCCCGCGACGGCCCGGGCGAGCAGCGTCTTCCCGGTGCCGGGCGGGCCGTACAGCAGCACGCCGCTGGGCGGGTCGGTGTCGGCCGCGTCGAACAGCGGGCCGTAGGCCAGCGGCCACTCGACGGCCTCGGTCAGCGTCTCCTTGGCCGCCGCCAGCCCGCCCACGTCGTCGAAGGTGACCGTCGGCGACTCGGCGACGTGCTCGCGCATCGCCGATGGCTCGACGGCCGCCAGCGCCGCGTCGAAGTCCGATCGGGTCACGTCGGGGGCCTCGACCTCCCGGCGGAGCGCGGTCATCGCCGCCTCCGTGGTCAGCGTGGCGAGGTCGGCGCCGACGAACCCGTGGGTCTGGCTGGCGATCCGATCGAGGTCCACGTCGTCGGCCAGCGGCATCTCGCGGGTGTGGACCTCCAGGATCTCCCGGCGGCCGGTCTCGTCGGGGACGCCGACCTCGATCTCGCGGTCGAAGCGGCCGCCCCGCCGGAGCGCGTCGTCGATGGCGTCGACGCGGTTGGTCGCGCCGATCACCACGACTCGGCCCCGGTCCTCCAGCC
Organism: Halomicrobium urmianum; assembly: GCF_020217425.1. Lineage (NCBI taxonomy): Archaea > Methanobacteriati > Methanobacteriota > Halobacteria > Halobacteriales > Haloarculaceae > Halomicrobium > Halomicrobium urmianum. The sequence continues at coordinate 1,008 of NZ_CP084090.1, read as the reverse complement.
CGTCCATCAGCGTCAGGAGCTGGGCGACGACGCGGTTCTCCATGTCGGCCTCGTCGCCGCGGGAGCCCGCGATGGAGTCGATCTCGTCGACGAACAGGATCGACGGCGCGTTCTCCTCGGCGCGGTCGAACGCCTCGCGCAGGCGCTCCTCGCTCTCGCCCTTGTACTTGGAGACGATCTCCGGCCCGGAGATGGTGTCGAAGTAGGCGTCGACCTCGTTGGCCACCGCGCGGGCGATCAGCGTCTTCCCCGTTCCCGGCGGGCCGTGCAGGAGGACGCCGGAGGGCGGGTCGATCCCCAGCCGGCGGAACTGCTCTGGCTCCGCGAGTGGCAACTCGATCATCTCGCGGATGCGGTCCAGCTCCTCGTCCAGGCCGCCGATGTCCTCGTAGGTGGCCGACGGCTCCGACTCCTCGGGCGCGGTCGCTTCCTCGCCGTCGCTCGCGCCCCCGCCGGCAGAGGCGGTCGCGGTGTTCCCCTCGTCCCCGCTGTAGGGCAGCACCGTCAGCCGCGTGTCCTCGGTCACCCGGACCGAGCCGCCGGGCGTGGTCGTCCGCACGAGGAAGGTGCCCAGTCCCTCGACGTGGACGCGCTCGTCCTCCTGAACCAGCCGGTCGACCAGCCGCTCGCGGACGGTGTGCTCGTATGACTCGCTGCCGGGCTGGGGCTTGGCGGGCTGGACCGTGACGCTGGACGCCGCGTCGACGGAGGCGGGGCGGACGGTGACCCCGTCGCCGACGTTGACGCCCGCGTTGGCCCGCGTGTCCGCGTCGATGCGGACGAACCCGCCGTCCTCGTCGGCCGGCCAGACCTTCACGACGGTCCGCCGTTCCCCCTCGACGATGACGGGGTCACCGCTGAGCACCCCCAGTCTGCTGCGCGCGTGCTCGGGCAGGCGGGCGATGCCGCGCCCGGCGTCGCGCTTGTTCGCGCCCGCCACCTCGAGTTCGACGCCCGCCGTCGATCCACCGCTCATGTCACCGCGTTGGCCCGCGGACGCCTTCAGGG